>MWEG01000021.1 GCA_002070945.1 Lentisphaerae bacterium ADurb.Bin082 | reverse complement strand
ACTTGATCGAGATTAAGGAAGACGCCCGTTCTCATTGAGGCACACGGAAACATCGATTTGCTTCGCCCCCCCCCCGTGAACGGTTACGAGATTAGTTTCGACTTCGAGGATTTCGATGCTGATGACGTCGAACAAGGCTCGGCCCCGGGTGGCGAGGCTGACGACGCTTTCGGCGGAAATGTCGCCATTATAGGGGAAGTCCCGCAGTTCGATGGACACGTTGTCAGCGAGCAGGTTGCCTAAGGCGAGCATTTTCATGGCGTGGGCGGCGTTGCCCTCTTGCGGATTTTTGCTGACCGCTTCAGCCAGGCTGAAGAATTGCTTGCGGATGCGCTGCTGTTCAGTGGGTCGAAACCAGAACCAGGCACCGGCGACGGCGACGATAATAGCGAGCGAGATGAGCCAGTTCTTCAATTTCATGGCAGGCCTTTTCAGGGTGATGATGATGGCGGCTACCAGACCGGGGCGCCGGCAATTCTGGAGATGGCGATTTCGCCGAATTCATGCTGGTCTATAGGCATGGCGCGGTTATCGCCGACGACGTAGACGTGCCCTGGCTGGACGGTGCGGGGCGCCAGTTCCCAGTCGCACGCTGAGGTTCTGGCCCACGGTACATTCGGCTCCTCGCCGTTGAGGAGGAAGATGCCTTGTTGGAAAGCGACGGTGTCGCCGGGCAGGGCGATGATGCGTTTCAGCAGCATGACTTTGCGGCCGGCGATTCGAAGCATGACCACGTCGCCGCGATTCGGCTGGGCAAACCAATAGCGCGGTCGCCAGCAGAAGAGAAAGGCGCGGTTTTTGTAGGTCGGGTACATGCTGTCGCCATTAATCAAGGCGGGAATGCAGATGTAGCCGAAGAAGAGCCAGGCGATGACGGCGGTGACCAACAGGCGGATGAGGAAGGGCCGGTTGAAGGCAGGCAGCAGGAAGCGCCGCCAACGGGAGGAAGCAGCGGCTGGAACTGAGTCAGGTGGTGAGGTGGGCATGGTGGTGATGTCGGTCGGTGATGCCGCGGCGCATGTGGATGTTTTGGATTAGGCCAGCGATGGCCATGATGGTGATCATGAACGAGCCGCCGTAGCTCACAAATGGCAAAGGGATGCCGATGATCGGAGCAGCTTGGAAGTTCATGCCGACATTGATGAAGGTATGGGTGGCGAGGATGGCAGCACCGCCCACCGCGACGCTGGCACCAAAGGCGTTGCCAGCCAAAATGGCCGTCCGGCAGGCTAAGATGATGATCATGGCGAGGAGGGCGATGACGCCGGCAGCGCCGACAAAGCCGTATTCTTCGGCGATGACAGAGAAGATGAAGTCAGTCGGGGCGACGGTTCGTGGCAGGTAGCCGAGGATGTGCTGCGTTCCTTGCATGTGGCCTTTGCCATAGAAGCCGCCGCTGCCGACGGCCAGCAGCGATTGCTTGGCGTTCCAGTCGCCGCCGCCTTTGGTTTCCGTGTCCCGGAAAAAGTCCTCCTGGCGAGCCTGCCAGGTCTCGCGTTGATTTTCGCTGAGCAGAGGGGAGACGGCCAAGAACAGGAAATTAGCCGGTGTTTTCAGGAAGACGTTGATGCGCCCCTGCTGGTGGGGTTTCAGGAAGGTATAGCCCAAAGGCATGAGGATGACGGCGGCGGCAAAGGTGCAGCCGATCCAGCGCCAGCTCAGCCCGTTGACAAAGAGCAGCGCGAGGCAGAAGGGGAGATAGACTAGGGCCGTGCCAAAGTCGGGCTGAACCATGATCAGCAAAAGCGGTGGCGCCAGGATGACAGCAGCAAGGAAGGGAAGGGGAAGTTTCGAATGTTTGAGAAAGGGGTGAGACAGGCACCAGGCTGCGAACAGGAGGGTGGTGGCCTTGCATGGCTCTGACGGCTGCAACATGCCGAGGCCAGGGATGTTCAGCCAGCTGCGAGAGGCGTTCAAAACCATTCCCAGCGGAATGACGATTGCCAAGGCGATCAGAGCCATCAGGTAAAAGGCCCAAGAGAATTTGCCTAAGGTTCGGTAGTCGACGACGGTGGCGGCGATATAGATGAGGCCGCCGACCGCGCACCATATAATTTGTCGTGACCATTTGAGGGTCATGGCGCCACCGGCCTTCTGGCCGATGCCATAGATGAAAAAGACGCCGATGCCCAGCAGGGTGAGCTGCAAGAGCAGTGCCAGCCAGTCGAGGCGAGCATAAAGACGGAGAAACTTTTTGGCGGAGTGGAAAAACATGAGGTGATGAATTGAACGGATAGAGGAGCGCCAGCCCAGCGGGGTTCCCGGCTGGCCGACATTCTGTCAACGGTCGAGCAGGGCGTTCTCTGGGGTGATCTTCAGGCCTTGCCTGGTCCAGGTGTTGCCGTCCCACCAGCCCAGAAAGGCCACGTTGACGGCAAAGGGGTACTTGAGATACAGGGTTTTGAAGAAGTCGTACTGGGCATTGACGGCGGCGATTTTTTCCTCTTGGCTGCCTGGATTCTGGAAGCATACGTCAAAGGCACGGGCGCGGATGGCGGTGAATTTGACTCCGGCGCGGAGGAAGTCAATGCGTTGGACGACAGCCTCGTCCGCCCCTGCGGCCTGCTGGGCTCGGTCAAGGATAGCGTAGAGGCGGTCATAGTCTTCCTTAGAATAGGCTGCGGAGAAGGCTGCCCAGTGTAGGCGGCCCTTGGCTGGATCGTCATTGTCAGCATCAGCCATTGCCTGGGCCTTGGCGCGGGCAGACACTTCGCGGGCAGCCCGCTGGCTGATTTTCTCCACCTCGGCAAAGTATTCTCGGATAGCGGCTGCGGCGGGGCCGAAGCCGGCTTGGCAGTAGTCCTGGATGATTGCTTCGGGGTCGGCGGCCGGATTCCAGAGGAGTTTGGGCACCATATAGTAGTTCAGCCCGAGGGTCGCCCAGTCCTGGCCAAAGGTATCGATGTCCGTACCGATCATGCCGGTTCGAAACAGATGCTTGATGTCCTGTGCCAGTTCGGTGGCGTAGACCGCCAGGATGCCCTTGGTGCCGTAGAAGAGATTTGGCCGCCAGTAGAGCTGCATCGCCTTGTTGGCCCAGCGGTTCCAGTGTTCGCGGCAGTTCTGGTTGTAGTCAGCGTCATGATAGCTCAGACCGACGAAGCCCACGATCAGCTTGGGATGGATTTCCGTTGCCAGAGGTGCGTTTTGGTACTGCGAATACGCGATCACAGCCACCCGGGCGTCAGGAACGGCGGCGATGATTTTTTCCGTCATCTGGTTGAAGCAGTGGAAATGGCGGTCGGAGATGGCGACGTAGGGGTCGCCACTGGGCAGGGTGATCGGCGCCGCGTTGGCGATGTCGAGCTTGCGGCAGCGGACGCACATACAGGGGGCGTTGCCGCCGCCGCCGTCATTCGGCGACAGGGAGGCGGTGGCGGCGCCGGCCTTGAGAGCCTCAATGCGGTCATTAGCGATGGCTTCAATGACTTCCGGGTTACTGTAGCAGAGCTGGAAACGGTGCGGCTTGTTAACCGGGAGCGGGTGCCGGCTGCCATTCTTGAGCAGGGCGAAATAGTCGAGGTGGTCCTTGCCGTATTTTTCCCAGGCATAGCCATACGAATGTCCGGCGCCGACTCTGCGCGAGCCGCCGAGGCGGTGCCAGAGCGACCAGTCGGCCTTGGCCGGCGCCCAATGCTGCATGTGCCGAGGCGCGAACTTCAGGTTGTAGAGACCGGCCAAGGGCCGGTCGCCGTAGTCGTCATACGGCCCCAGCTCGGCGGGGGTGAACCAGTCTTGGCGCTCGGGCGGCAGGTTCCAGGGGCGCGGCTTGTAGGTGTCGGGGGAACGCATGTGGCGCTGATGCAGGGCTGGCGCGTCGCTGACCTGGATGGGTTGGACCGCGAAGATCGGCAGCTTGGGAGTGATTGTGCCCAGCTCGCCGGGCCAGAGGCAGCGGAAGCCATGCTGCTCAAGCAGGTCGATGACAGCGTAGATGGCGCTGTCATAGTCGCCGACGATGCAGATGGCGTTGTCGACGACCTTGAGCAGGAATCCTTCTTCCGGCAGGTCTTTCGCGGCTATTCCGTTTTCGGCGGCAAAGCGGTTGTCGCCGATGAGGACGGCGTAGTCAAAGACGTCATTGTTGGCGGTGACGCGCAGCTTGCCGTTTTCGATGCGGAAGGGTTGCGGGTCGCCATTATTGACGATGGGCAGCGTCGCCTGGCTGGAGGCAAGCACCTTAGCTTGCAGAAGTTCGGCAGCGCGTTTAGCTGCGATATATTGGCGGTCGTCGCTTTCCGCCGGGATGACGATGGCGGCGCGAGCGCGGCCGTTTTCAGCCAGCAGCACTGGCGCACCGGGCAGCTTTTGGCTGACGCGGTTGTCTTTCAGTTCGCGGTTGACCCGCGGCGGGCCGATCGGCGGCACGGGCACGGTCGGGCCAAGGGGCTTGTTGTCCCAGACGTCGTTTTGCTCATCCTGGGCAGGCAACCCAGCGGTCACGGCAAAAAGAACCAGCAAGGCGAGGGATATGGTTTTAGGCATGGCAGTCACTCCTGACGACGGTGGAGAGGGGAAGGCTGAAGAAAAAATTTATCCATAAACGCCGAAAAAGCAAAGGCGGGTTGCATTGATAGCGCGTACGACCGGTAATCGATCACCCGCTGATACTCGGAGTTTCGATAAGCTGCGGAGCAAGGCGCCCCGGGTAAGGCGCTTTAGTGGACAGTGGACGTTAGTGGACTTTAGTGGACATTAGTAGACGATGGACTGTGGACAAAAGTGGACATTAGTGGAGAGTGGACGTGGACTGTAGTGGACTTTAGTGGACCTCATGCATTTGAATTACTTTCCATGTCTATTGTCCTTGAAGAGTATAGTGGGCATGGTGGACAGCGTAGTCCAAGCTCACTCTCGCCCCTCGCCCCAAACGAATTATGAATTATGAATTATGAATTATGAATTATGAAATGCGCCTCAGCATTCAGCATTCAGCATTCAGCCCCTCGGCCCTAATCTCGCCCCTCACCCTTTGCCCTTGCTTAGCTCAAGCCTCCGGAGATTTCGAGAACAGCGCCGGTGATGTAGTCGGCTTCCTCGGTGGCCAGGAATAGGATGGCTTGGGCTACTTCCTCGGCTTTTCCAAAGCGTTTTTTCGGAATCATCTCACGGTATGCCGCGAGCTGTTCTTCGGGCAGGGCGCTGATGAAATCGGTGTCAATGAAGCCTGGCGAGATGCAATTGACCGTGATGTTGCGCCTTGCCACTTCCTTGGCCAGTGACTTGGTGAAGGCCACTTGCCCGGCCTTGGAGGCGGCGTAGTTGGCCTGGCCTTCGAAGCCGATGCGGCCGGACGGCGAGGTGATGTTGATGATGCGGCCATAGCGTTTTCTGGACATTCGCATCACGGCCAGCTTCGCCATGATGAAGGCACCGGTCAGGTTGACGTCGAGAACCTGGCGCCAATCCTGTTCCGGCATCATGGCGACGATGGCGTCGCGGCGGATGCCAGCGCTGTTGACGAGAATGTCAATCTGGCGGTTCTGGTCGTCAAGCCTGCGGAAGAAGGCTTCTGCGGCCTGGTAGTTGGCGACGTTGAAGCAGGCCAGTTCGAGTTGCCCGTCTCCTGCTTGGCATTGTTCCTGGAAGGCTTTGGCAGCGTCGTGGTTGCCAGCGTAGACGGCGATGACGCGGGCGCCAGCTGCGAGCAGGGCTGCGGTCACGGCTGCGCCGATGCCGCGGGTGCCGCCGGTGACGATGGCGGTTCGGTCGTGAAAGTCAAAGTGGATCATGGCTGTCAATGTCCTTTAAGGTTTTTGCGGGAGGGGTTGGTCGGGTTCGGGGAAGGCTTCGGCCAGGTGTTGCAGGTCGGTTTGTCGGCGATAATGGATGACCCAGAGGACGATTTGGTTTTGCTCCGGCAGATGCCGGCACACGGCTTGGTACTGGAAGCAGAAACGACCGATTTCCTCGAAGTGGCCGAGGCAGTAGAGCCGGCGGCGTTGGTAGGCCAGCTTGCCCTGGCCGTCGACGCGCCACTTGGGAACCGGCAGGAATTTGCAGGAATTGAGGAAGTCGCGGCACCATTCGGCAGCTGTCTGGGTGCGGAGAATATAGTCGGCCAGCGAGAAATGCCAGATGAAGAGCCGGCGCCAGCGCCATTCGAAGGCGAGCATTTTGCGTCCGGCCTGGAGGGCCGTCGATGCCAGGTGGCAATCGCGGCTGAGCCAGAAGGCGACGTCGTAGAAGGCCCAGGGCGCGATGCCGGTCTTCCACCAGGAGAAGGACTGGGCGACGGCTCGGAAGGTAACGCCAGGCGATTCGGCGTGGCCGACCGGGAAGTGCAGCCGGAAAAAGGCGAACGGCCGCCCCTCCGGGCTGGGCAGGCAATAGCCGATGACAAGGACGGCGGCTTCTGGCAGGCGGTATTCGTGGGCTGTCCATTCGTTGCCCAGCCCGTCGATTTCAAGGACTTTTTCGGCGGCGGCGGTCAGGGCGCGCGATTGTTTCTGGCAGCGTTTTTGCACCTTGTCGCGGGAGACGTCGCTGGTAGTTGAAAACCAGTCCAGTTCCAGGCGCGGGTTGGCGTCGTCTTCAAGCACGATCCTGGAGACGCCCTTGTAGAGTTCGGCATGGGCCAGCTCCCATCTTTTCGGGATCAGGAAGGCGACGCCGTTCCATGCGAACAGGCGTTGGCCAGAGCCGGGATGGAGATGCGAGGGGAGTTTAGGGGGCACGATGATGGCAGCCGACGGAGAAGGCGTTTTTATGGTTGTTGCGTTGAATCCCGGACTTCCTGCGGCGTCACGTCGATGATGCATTCGCTGGCTTTGGGTGCGGGCGGGAAGTCAGAGCCGGAGTGAGATTGCTCGCCGGCAAAGGGCCGGAGATTGGGGAAGATGTACAGCAGGATGGCGATGGCGGCTCGCCGGGTCGGGCCAAACAGCAGGAAAAGTGCAACCAGGTCAGAGAAGAATCCGGGGAAGACCAGCGCGATGCCGGCGACCAGGATGGCCAGTCCCTCCAGCACTTGGCGGGAGGGATTGCGGCCGGTGGCCAAGGCCTCCTGCACTTGCCGCAAGGCTCGCAGCCCTTCCAGGCGGATCAGATATGCGCCGAGCAGGCCAGCGCCCAAGATGAGGACAAGGGTTGGCAGCAAGCCGATGGTTACAAGGCAGAGAATCTCAATGGCGGGCAAGCCGATGAACAGGAGGACAAGGCAGGTGAACAGGCGCATGTTGATGGCGGGGAGAGGAGTTCAAAGGGTAGGGGGAATCAGCTCGCGACGCTGATCCGGGTGGTAGACCACGGTGGCGACCCTGGCCCAGGTGTCGTTAGACCGGAAAAGCAGGCGACCCGCGCTGTCCAAGGCAAAACGCTGTTCGGCGTAGTCGCAGACGGTTTGCGGCAGGACGACCCAGTCGCCAGCGCACTTCAGGTTTTCCTGGTTGGCGGCGGCGATCTGCTCCAACTTGTCAGCATAGCCGCCCTTAGGTCTTTGCGGTGGTCGTTCGCGCCAGGCCGCTTGCAGTTCGGAAAGGTCGCAGCCATGAAAGTCAATCGGAACCTTGGGGGAGAGACCGAGGATGGGGCCGCTGTCCATGTCGCCGCCTTGGCCGGAATACGTCTGGGCGATGATGACGCTGCTGCGCAAATAGTCCAGGCCAGCGAGGATGGCCTGCTCAATCGGCACCGTATGCAGGCCGACTAGAAGACGCCTGCCATCCTTCCGGAAAGTCAGGTCGCCGGGATGGACGTTCAGGCAGGGAAAGTCGCGAGTCAGGTTGGTAAGAGGGACAAAGCCTGCGAAAACGGCGAAGTCAAGCGCAAGCGGAGCAAGGCGGACGCGCAAGTCGTCAGTCCAGGCATTCCTGATTTCCTGGCCTTTGGGAGTCGCGATGGAGACTTTTTTTTCGCCGTGGCGCTGGTAGAATTCGCGGATGTCAGAGGCTATGACCGGCAGGTTGTAGCGTTCTCCAAGTTCGTAGGCACGGCTAGTCAATGGCGCATCCGTGACCAGGGCTTTGACGACCAGCGGCGGCTGGGGCAGGGCCTGGATGGTTTTCAGCAGCACCTCGGCATTGCTGCCGCCGCCGCTCAGAAAAATGGCCATCGCGGGCCGGTCATGGCCAGGACGAAGCGTGAGAAGAGGCGAGGGTTGTTCAGACATGGGAGTGGGCATAAAGAAAGTCTAAGAGGGGCGAAAAGCCTTGCACAGAGCAGCGCAGTGTGGATGATAGGGCATGAAAAACACGGCAGGACGCCATTTTTTTAAGAAGGCGGGATTATCGAGCTTGAAAGTTTGCGGTTTTCAACGATAGTATACTATTTCACGAAAAGAGAGTCGCAGTTCCGGCCGCCCACCGCCCTGGCGGCAGGCGTTTGGACTGTTGTACACTTTACCCTGAAATTGAGTTATCTCAAGTAGTTCACCGCAAGAATTGGAGCTAATGAAGATGAAAAAGAGCAATTTCGCTGCCTTGGCTGCCGTTGTAGTCCTGTTGTCGATGGCTGGAAGCGTTTGGGCCCTGAGCTTGAACCCCTTTAAGCGGGCGGGTCGAACGCAAGCGCATACCTTGATGGTGACCGGCAACTACCTGGAGTCACGACTCCTCGTTGAATTGGCGCAGTACCGGACCAAGCAGCCCATCCTGCTGTTCTCGCCAGATGTTGACGGCAGCCAGCAGCTGTTCTACCTGCAAGCAGGCGGCAAGGCGGCGTCGATGGGCAGCGAGAAGTACCTTGAATTCATCGAATTCATCAACCCTAAGCGGATCGTGTTCATCGGCGGGGATGACTTTGTGCCGCTGTCGTATGTCGACATGGCGCGCAGCCGTTACTCGGTGATGATCTTGGACAGCACGGACTGGCTCAAGAATGCGTCGATGCTGGCCGACTGGCTGAAGCACCCGCAGTTGGTGAAGCAGTACGAAGAATACCGCGGTCGACTGGCCGAGAGCGGCGTTCGCCCCCAAGATTGACCGGTCGGCGGCCGATGCCGAGCGACTGACACGGAGTGTCCATGTTTACTGCCTTATACCAGATCGCCAAGAACACGTTCCGGGAAAGCCTGCGCGAGCCGATTTTTCTGCTGGTGCTGCTGAGTGCGCTGTGCATGATTGGCCTGTTCCCCGTGTTCAGCATGTTTGTCTTCCGGGCCCAGGAAAAGCTGGTCGTGGACAGCGCCATGGCCACGACCATGATTTTCGGCTGGGTGATCGCAGTGCTGATTGCCAGCTATGCCATCTCCCGGGAAATCGACAATGGCACGGCCTTGCTGCTGCTGTCAAAGCCGGTGCGGCGGCCAGTGTTCATCATCGCCAAAATCCTGGGCATCCTCAGCGCTGCCACGGTGTTCTGGTTCCTGTGCGCGGTGGCCACCTTGATCAGTCTGCGGATTGCCGCTGACCAGTTCCGGATTGACATGACGGTCATGGGGCTGTATTTCGGGGCGATCGGCCTCAGCTTCGCCTTGGCGGCGGTGCACAACTACGTGACTAGGTCGTCGTTCCCAATGACTACGGTGCTGGTGATGGTGGTCCTGATCCCGATCGTCGCCGTCGCGGCGCATTTCCTGAAGTATGAGTCGTACGGGGAGGAGCATCCTGGCCTGGCCTTGCACATCATCCCCGCCCTGGTGCTGATCCTGTATTCGGTCTGGGCCATGGCCAGCCTGGCGACGGCCTTGTCAACGCGCTTCAACCTGGTCAGCAACCTGCTGATTTGCTCGGTTTTGTTCATGGTCGGCCTGATGTCGGACTATTTGCTGGGCCGCCACACCCGCGAACCCTGGAGCGACACGGTTCCTGGCGGCAAGGCGACGCTTTGGATCAGCCAATATCGGTTTGCGCCGACCGAGATGGGCGCCGTGGGCAAATGGGAACGCCCCGAAAAGATTGACGCTGGCGAGGCCTTCGTCGTCTGGAGCGACCAGGAGACCCCAGCCGAGCTGTCCGTGATGGGCACTCAGCCGGAAAAACTCTGGAATGACCGGGCTGGATGGAAGGACAATGTCGTCGACTTGGACGGTCCAGCCCGCCACTTGGCGATTTACGACCCAGAAACACAGGCCTGGGACAAGCGCCAGATCCTGAATGAAGCCGCAACGGTTCCCAAGTCTGCCAAAGGACTGGATGCGGCGTACGTGTCGTATGTCTTCCGTCGCTCCAACAATCCGCCGCGGGTGCCGACTGGCGGCACCTACGTCTCGCCCTATCCTAACGGGGGCAGTTTTTTGGCCAGCATCTTGTATGCTTTTGTGCCCAACTGGCAGTTGTTCTGGATGGCGGACGCTTTGGCCGCCAAGAAGACCATCCCGGCCAGCTACGTCGTTTACGGCGGCGTCTATGTCGTGATTATGAATGTCTTCTTCATGCTCTTAGCTATCGCCTTGTTCTGGAACCGAGAGGTCGGCAAGCAGATCATCGTCTGACCGTGGGCATGAACCGACCGGATGGCCATCCGGCCGGGCCGCAAGACCGTGAACGGGCATGGGCCGGGAAGGCCCTGCCCGTTTGTTTTGGCTTCAACGCGGCCAAGCGATATGACGCCAGCATCTCTATTTTAGATATTGAGCATTGAGGACGCCTAACAGGAGACCCTGCCGTATGGGTGAAAACACCTTTTATGTCACTACGCCGATCTACTATGTCAATGACAAGCCGCATATTGGCCATGCCTACACGACGATCCTGGCCGATGTCCTGGCCCGCTATAACCGCCTCCTGGGGCGGCCGACTTTTTTCCTGACCGGTGCGGACGAACACGGCCAGAAGGTCCAGCAGGCCGCCAAAAAGCATAACATCACGCCGCAGGAGCATTGCAATAAGACCGTGAAGCGCTTCCTCGAATTGTGGGAACGCCTAGGCATCACCTACGATGACTTCATCAGGACGACTGAGGAACGCCACAAAAAAGTCGTCAGCGCCATCTTGAGCGATTTGATGGAGCGCGGACAGATTTACGCGGATAGCTATAAAGGGTGGTACTGCGTGCCGGATGAGCGCTTTTTCACCGAAAAAGACTTGGTGGACGGCTGCTGCCCGGAATGCCATCGACCAGTCGAAGAACTCGAAGAGCGTAGCTATTTCTTCCGGATGAGCGAGTACCAGGACCGCCTGATCGAGCATATCGAATCGCACCCTGAATTCATTCAGCCGGCGCACCGGCGTCAGGAGACGCTCAGCTTCCTGAAGAAGCAGCCCCTGGCTGACTTGTGCATCAGCCGCCCGAAGTCGCGCCTGAGCTGGGGCATCGAATTGCCGTTTGACCGCGATTACGTCACCTACGTGTGGTTTGACGCCCTCGTCAACTACATCAGCGGCGTCGGATACCTGGCGGACGAAGAGAAATTCCGCACCTGGTGGCCGGCCACGTACCACTTGATCGGCAAAGACATTTTGACGACGCATACGGTGTACTGGCCGACGATGCTGATGGCCATGGGCGTCGAACTGCCGAAGACAGTGTTCGCGCATGGCTGGTGGCTGGTCGGCGACACGAAGATGGGCAAGTCCCTGGGCAATGTGGTCAACCCGATGGACATGATCGAACGCCATGGCGTTGACGCATTCCGGTATTTCCTGATGGCTGGCATGAGCCTGGGCCAAGACGCCAACTTCTCCGAAAAGATTTTTGTGGAACGCTACAATGCGGATTTGGCGAATGATTTGGGCAATCTGACCAGCCGGGTTATTTCGATGCTCAAGCGCAATTACGACGGCATTGTGCCGCCAGCGTCAGACCTTGGCGACGATGAACGCGCCCTGGTGGACAGCTGTCTCGGGGCAGCGTCGGCAATGGCGGACTGCGTCGCCAACATGCAGCTGGACAGCGGGTTGGCGACCGTGTTGGCCGCAGTCCGAGAGGGGAATCGCTATTTTGACCGGATGAGGCCCTGGACCTTGGCCAAGGAAGGCCGCCAGGAAGAGCTTGGCCGCGTGTTGCGCAACACCATGGAATGCCTGCGGATTGCCTCGGGGCTGTTGTATCCGGTCATGCCCAACAAGATGATGACGTTGCGCCGGGCCCTGGGCATGCCAGAAGAGTCCCTGGAACCGGAGATTTCGGCTTTGAATGCGTGGAATCGCCTTGTGGAGGGCAGCCGCGTCGGCGATTTGAAGGCGCTGTTCCCCCGCGTCGAAACGGCGAAGGAAGACGCGCCCAGCTGCGCAGCAAAGCCGCCGCAAGCCGAGAAGAAGGACAGCGGCAAAAAGGCCAAGGCCGCAGAGCCGGTCGGGATCATCACGATTGACGACGTCGGCAAAGTCGTGTTGAAGACAGCCGAGATCGTGAGCGCCGAACGCATCCCGGAAGCCGTCAAATTGCTGAAGCTGTCAGTGCGGCTCGGCGAAGAGAAGCGCCAGATAGTCGCCGGGATTGCGGAGCATTACGCACCTGAGGAACTGGTCGGCCGAACCATTGTGGTGGTCGCCAATCTCAAGCCAGCGGTTCTGCGCGGCGTGGAGTCCGAGGGCATGCTGCTGGCGGCGAAAGCCGGTAAGACGCTGCGCTTGGTGACATTAGACGGGCCGCTGCCGTCCGGCGCCAGCGTCGGCTGAAAGTCCGGCTGGCCGACCGCTGCTGCGAGCGCATTATGGCTCGGCGCTGGTCATGCCTTTGGAGCTGGCGCACCTGGGATGGGCAGGGTGATGCGGAACGTGCAGCCGCCGCCCGGCGTGTCGGTCAAGGTCGCGGCGCCATGATGGATCGAGGCCACGTGCTTGACGATGGCCAGCCCCAGGCCAGTGCCGCCTTGCTCCCGGCTGCGCTCCTTGTGTACGCGGTAGAAGCGTTCGAAGATTCTCGGCTTGTGTGCATTGGCGATGCCAATGCCAAAGTCCTTGACTTCCACGACAGCCGCGTTGTTCTGGCGGCTCAGAGACACTTCGATGGTGGGGCTGCCGCTGTACTTCACCGCATTGCTGAGCAGATTGCCCATGGCCTGCTCCAATAATTGGCTGTCACCAGGAATCTCAATCGGAACCGATCCGGTCAACTTGATCTCAACGCCATTCTCACGAGCCAGCTCTCGGTTTTGAGCGATGGCGTTGCCGAGAACGGCGTCAAGGGCCACGGCCGGAGCTTTCCAGTTCTGCGCGCTCTGACGGTGTTCAATGGCCGAGAGACTGAGGATGTCCTGGACAAGCAGGTTGAGGCGGCTGGACTGCTCATAGAGCATCATCACCAGCTTCTGCATCTGCTCCGGCGGGAGGTCCTTTTCTTCGAAAATCGCCTCTGCCGCACCAATAATGCAGGTCAGCGGCGTTTTCAATTCGTGCGAGACATTGGCGATGAAGTCGCTGCGGAATGACTCCAGGCGCCGCAGCCGGGTCAAGTCAGTGACAGTCAGCAGCAGGCAGTCGTCGTCGCTCTTCTTAATGATGGCAGCCTTGATCAGCAGGCAAACTTTGCCGGCTATCGGCGAGGACAGTTCATATTCCTTTTCAAAAGGCTGGCCGGTTTTCAAGGCCTCCCGAACCTGCGGCAGCAGGTCGGGCATGCCGGAGCGCGACAGATTGAAGACCGGCTGCCCAGTAAGTTGGAACAGGGAGGCGGCCGCGCGATTGACGCGGACAGCGTCACCGCTCTGGTTGACCAGGACGACAGCCTCCTCCATGGAGTTGAGGATGGCCTCCTGCTCGTTGCGGGTGGCTGTGACGTCAGCCAGGTTGGAGCGAAGCATGGTGGTCATCTCGGCGATGAGGGTGGCAAAGTCGCGGACAATGCCGGCTGCCGGGATGGGAATCGGCTCGTCCAGATTGCCTTTGATGATTTCCGTCAAGGCCTGGTTCAAGGCGTGCAACGGGGTGCGTACCCGACCATAGATGTACAGGGCCAAGACAAGGGCCAAGGCGCCGCCGAGCAGCAAGGCAAACACCGACGTCATAGTGGCCTTTTGCAGAATCCTGGTGGTGCGGTCAGTATTGACAGCAGAACGCAGGATGTATTCCCGGTTGCCGCCCTCCAGCTGGATAGCGTGATAGGTCATCCACTGGTTGAGGCTTTCGCTGAAGCGGGTCACGCAGATTGGGGCACCGGCAATGGCGGCCTGGACTTCCTCGCGATCTAGGTGGTTGCCCAGCAGGGCCGCTTTCTCGGCGGAGTCGGCTTCGACCTTGCCGTCCATGCGAATCAAGCTGAGGCGGAGGGCGTCGCGGTCAAAATTGTCGCAGAAATTCTTTGCTTCTTCAAGGTTCCCCTGGTCGAGCAGAGGGTTGAGAATGCGGGCGACCAAGGCCGTTTTCTCGGCGATGTCGCGGTTCACGTCACGGTGAAAAGCCTGTTTGAACATGGCCAGGCCAGTGAAGAGCAGGACAGTGAACAGGACGACCAGGGCGATGGCCGTGGCCGGCAGCAGGAAAAGGACCTTGTCGCGTTGGCTCATACCTGGTCTCCTGGCTTCATGCGGTAGCCGACGCCGCGCACAGTGTCGATGTTGGCGCCCCAGTCGCCGAGCTTGCGGCGAAGGTTGACGATCTGGACGTCAATGGCGCGCTCAGTGACCGGGTAGCCCTGGCCTTTGACCTGGCCGATGATCTGGTTGCGGGTGAAGACCCGGCCGGGATGCGCGGCCAGCAGCCGGAGGATGGCGAATTCAGTCGGGGTCAGCTCCAACTCCCGGCCGTCGAGCTTGGCGGAATGGAGATCCTCCTGGATAAGCAGCTCGCCCAGCCGGACCTCGTCAGCGCTTTCCTGCTCAGACCGCTGGCGCAGCTGGGCGCGGATGCGGGCAATCAGGATTTTGCGGCTGAAAGGCTTGGTGATGTAGTCGGCAGCGCCAATTTCCAGGCCGACGACCACGTCCGACTCCTCGCTCTTGGCAGTCAGCATGATGATCGGAATGTTCCGGGTGGCGCTGTCAGCCTTGAGCTGGCGGCACACGTCAAGGCCGTCAAGGCCTGGCAGCATCAGGTCCAAGAGGATCAGGTTCGGCGTCCGGAAGCGGGCGGCGGCAAGGCCATCCTCGCCGTTGACGGCAACAGCCACGTTGGTGTAGCCGGCAGAGGCCAAAGTCATTTTCAGCAGTTCGCGGATCGGTTCTTCGTCCTCAATGATGAGAATGCGGTCAGCGGGCATGATTGTTTCCTTCGTGGGAATGGCGTACGATGTTCCCACTTTCGAGATAGATGACGTCCTCGGCGATGTTGGTGGCGATGTCAGCGATGCGCTCCAGGCAGTGGGACACCCTCAGGCAGTCGAGGTAGTACCCGGCCTGGGCAGGGTGACGCAGAATCTGTTCGCGGGCGACGCCGTAGTTGTCCTGGTGGATGTCGTCGACAGCGTCGTCAAGACGGATGACTTCGGTGGCAGTGATGACGTCATGATAGGTCATGGCGTCAAGGGCTTTCTTCAACATGTCGCAAGCCTTTACTACCATAATGCTGAAATCAAATTTGTCGACTTGGCTTTCAGTGAATTGCGCCATGCCAGGCACGCGCTCGGCAATGTTGACGGCCATGTCAGCGATGCGCTCGATTTCATTGTTGATCTTGAGGATGGTGATGACTTGGCGCAGGTCGCCGGCGACGGGCTGGTACAAGGCCAGGATTTTCAGGCATTCCTCCTCAATGATGACTTCCTCCTGGTCGATTTCGCGATCCTGGCTGATGATTTGTTCGGCGACGTCGACCTGGTGGTTGATGACGGCTTCGACAGCGAGATGGACGGTATGCTCGACCCTGGCGGCCAGGTTGGCGAGCATGTCCTTGAGGTTGCGGATAGCTTGGATGAAATGCGACTTCATGGAGATGCCTCCTCAGCCAAAACGGCCAGTGATGTATTCTTCGGTTTTACGGTTGCGGGGATTGGTGAAAATTTGCTTGGTCGCGCCAGTTTCAATGATTTCACCCTTGTAGAAGAAGGCCGTGACGTCGCTGATGCGGGCGGCTTGCTGCATGTTGTGGGTGACAATGACAATGGTGAACTGTTTTTTCAGCGTGACCATCAGCTCCTCGATTTTCAAAGTGGCGACTGGGTCGATGGCGCTGGTCGGCTCATCCATGAGCAGGACTTCCGGTTCGACGGCGATCGCCCGGGCGATGCACAGGCGCTGCTGCTGGCCGCCGGAGAGGGCCAGGCCGCTGGCCTTGAGCTTGTCCTTGACTTCGTCCCAGAGCGAAGCGCCGATCAGGGCCTCGCGGACGCGGTCTGAGAGTTCGCCCCTGGAGAGCTTGTAGTGCAGCCGCAGCGGATAGGCGACGTTTTCGAAGACGCTCATGGGGAAGGGCGTCGGCTTCTGGAAGATCATGCCGACGCGGCGGCGCAGCTCGAGGACGTCGACGTCGGCAGCCAGGATGTTCTGGCCGTCCAGGAGGACTTCGCCCTCGGCGCGCTGTTCGCGGTACAATTCAAAGATGCGGTTGTAGACGCGCAGGTGGGTCGACTTGCCGCAGCCAGAGGGGCCGATGACTGCGGTGATGGCGTTTTCCTCAACAGTCAGGTCATTGTTAAGCAGAGCCTGGTGTGTTCCATAGAAGAAGTTCAGGTTCTTGGTTTGTATCTTAATGGCCATGCTTTTTCTCCCGGAAGATGATTCTGGTCGCCACATTGATGGCGAGGACAAGGACGGTCACCACCAGGGCGGCGCCCCAGCCGGCTCGGTGCATCTCGGCAAATGGCGAGTTGGTCGAGTATTCAGTGATGAGTACGGGCAGGTTGGCCGTCGGCTGGTTGAAATAGCCCCAGGGCCAGCGGTCGGCGAACAGGGCTGTGAACAGCAAGGGCGCCGTTTCGCCGCTGACCCGGGACAAGGCCAGGAGAATGCCGGTCAACAGCCCTTTGCGGGCAGACCGGCAGACGATCTGGACCGTCGTGCGGGTGCGCGTCAACCCAAGAGCCAAGGCCGATTCACGCAAGGCATACGGCACCATGCCGAGCATGTCCTCGGTCGTGCGCATGATGACCGGAAACATGATGATGGCTAAGGCAATGGAGCCGGCAAGGCCGGAAAAATTGCCGGTAGGCACGACGACCGAAGTGTAGACGAACAGGCCGACGATGACGGAAGGCATGCCCATCATGACGTTGGCCGCGAACCTGAGCGTCGCGTTGAAGCGGCGGAATTCCTTGTATTCGGACAGGCAGATGCCGCCGAGCAGGGCCGGCGGCGTTGCCAGGACGGCAGCGCCGAAAGTGATGAAGACCGTCCCGATGAGGGCGTTGGCAATGCCGCCGTCTGGGATGCCGTAGGGCTTGGAAGGATTGATGAAGAAGCTCGGCTTGAGGGCGGCGCTGCCATGGCGGAACACGGTGAATATAATCCAGAACATGACCGCGACCGCGACCGCGACCGCCAGACCAGAGGCGATGCGGACGAGCCGGTCAGCGCTTTTCCGGAAGAAGATAGTTTTCTTTTTCATCGTTCTTCACCTCGCTTGGCACTGGTGGCGTGGAGGTAGTATTGAGCCAGGATTTGGATGCCGAAGCTCATGGTCAGCAGGACTAGCCCAAGGGCGAACAAGGCGCTGCGCTGGAGCCCGTCAGCTTCCGGGAAGTTGTTGGCCAGCGTGCTTGCGATGGTGGTGGCGCCGGAAAGCAGGTTTTCGGGCATGTCCATGATGTTGCCGATGACAAAGAGCACGGCCATGGTTTCGCCGAGGGCGCGGCCAAGGCCGATGAAGATGGCGCCGAGGATGCCGCGGATGCCGTACCTGAGGACGATGTCCTTGGCGGTTTCCCACTTGGTGCAGCCGATGCCGTAGGCTGATTCGCGCAGCATCGGCGGCGTCATCAGAAAGACGTCGCGCAGAATGGCGCAGATATACGGCAGAATCATGATGCTGAGGATGATGCCAGCAGTCAGCAGGCCAAAGCCATTGTAGTCGCTGCCGATATATTTGCCTACGACAGGCAGGCTGCTAAGCTTGAGGGTTTCAACCAGGAACGGCTCGACATAGTCCTGCATCAGGGGAGCAAGCACGAACAAGCCCCACATGCCGTAGATAATGCTGGGAATGGCGGCCAGCAAGTCAATGGCGTGGCCGAGGACTTCGCCAATCAGGGGCCGGGCGTCGACCAAGTACAGGGCGGCCGAGAAGGCCAGGGGCAGGGCGATGATCAAGGAGATGGTGGTGGTGACCAGGGTTCCGACGATTGAGGGCAGGGCGCCGTAGTGGTCATTGACCGGGTCCCAGTCCCGCGAGGCCAGAAAGCCGAGGCCGTAAGTTTGCCAGATTTCAGAAGAGCTGACAGTGAGTTGAATGAAGAAACCCAACATCAGAATTCCGATGAGAGCGGCGCTGGCGAGGCAAAGCCATTTGAAGAAAGAGTCGCTTTTGAACATGCTGGATTTCGTTCTCCTGGGCGGATGGCTTCCGGGCCGCAAGGGATTTGGGAGAGGATTCGGTTGACGAGGCGGCGAAAGTGGAAGGTGCACCCTCTGACGGCGATGTGCCGGCTGGTTTCCTCAACGACGAGGCCGAGGAGGATGTGGCTGTGGACTTCAAGAATATTACTTTTTGCAACGCGATGTTTCAGGTCGGCCTTTAAGGAGGGGTTCCCTCTCCGAATAGGGTTTGCCTAAGGGAGGGATTCCAGAGCGCCGGGCGGAGCTGATTATGTTGAAGCGTCGGCGCCTGCTTGGCGTCGACGCTCCCCTGGGCGGTTGGTCAATCGCTGTCGTGTCTGGGACCTTGTGTCCCGTCTCTGGTCATAGGCTTCTTGAGCAGATGGCTGGGAGGGCAGCACGTGATGCGCTGGCCGACCGCTTGCAGGGGATGATTCAATGCGGTTGAGGTTTGGTTGGCGTTTAGGCGATGGTTACTTCTTGAAGACTTGCGCCTCGACCATCTTGACCACGTTTTCAGGCATGGGCACGTAGTTCAGCTTCTGGGCGGCCGTGGCGCCGGTGGTGAAGCACCAGTTGAAGTAGTTGATCATGGCCTGGCGCATGGCCGGATCCGCGTCCTTGCGGATGAGGATGTAGGTCACGCCAGTGATGGGCCAGGACTGCTCGCCAGGCTGGTCAGTCAGAACCATGTAGAATCCAGGCGCCTTGTCCCACTCGGCGTTGGCAGCGCTGGCGCGGAAGGAATCGACGTCAGCGGTGATGAACTTGCCAGTCTGGTTCTCAATGGCAGCGCAGGCCAGGTTGGCTTCAACAGCGTAGGTGTATTCGGTGTAGCCAATGCTGCCGCGAATCTTGGCGACGTTGTTGCAGATGCCGGGGTTCTTCTGACCGCCAATGCCCACCGGCCAGTTGACCGAGGCGCCAGCGCCAACTTTCGTTTCCCATTCCTTCGAGATTTTGCTCAGATAGTTGGTGAAGATGAAGCTGGTGCCGCTGGAGTCGGCGCGGCGAACCACCGTGATCTTCGTCTTAGGAAGCTTGAGCCCGCTGTTGGCCTTTGCGATCCGAGCGTCATCCCAGCTGGTGATCTTGCCCAGGAAAATGTCAGCCAGAACAGACCGTTCCAGCTTCAGCTCGTTCGTCTTGACGCCAGGCAGATTGACGATGACAACGACGCCGCCAAGCAGCATGGGGAACTGCTCCATGCCTTCTTTTTCCTGGTCTTCTTTGGTCAGGGGATTGTCAGTGCCGGCAAAGTCAACGGTTTTGGCCTTGAGCTGGTTGACGCCAGCGCCGGAGCCGACGCTTTGGTAGTTCACTTTGCTCGGGCCTGTCTGGCTGTACGTGTAAGTCCAGCTCTGGTAGACAGGGGCAGGGAAGCTCGCGCCAGCGCCGTTGATGACGGTCTGGGCGGTCAGTGTCGCCGAAATGGCGAAGGTCAGGCCAAGTACGGATAGTTTCTTCAGCATGGTTTCTTTTCTCCTTGTCGTGATGTTTGCTGGCTGGATTGCCAGCGGGTTTCCCGGAGCCGCGCCCCGGCGTCTTCTGTCCGTTACGCATATTAATATCACTGCGCTTTGTTAGTGTCTTGTTAAGGAAATGCAAGTAGAATGATAAATCAATATAAAGTGCAATCTGCGGCGGGAAATGCATGCCGTATGCAGCCTAGGCACCGCCTCGCCTCACAGCATTCGGCATTCAGCATCCAGCACCCAGCACCGCGCCCTAAAAAAAACCACGCCTCTTTGCGTTGGCTCTTCCTGGCTTATATTATGTTTTTCCCGTGGCTTTTTTGCCGTTTAGGCCACCGGCGGCTTTTCCCGTAGGACAGTCTATCATGGAAAAAATCAACTGTGTCTTTGGTCCGATCCCTTCCCGTCGCCTGGGCAGTTCGCTGGGGATTAGCCCCATTCCGGAGCGCACCTGCAACCACACTTGCGTCTATTGCCAGCTTGGCCGCACTAAGCACCTGATCCGGGATCGGCGGATGTTCTTTCCGCCAGCAGACATCCTGGCTGAATTCGACCTTTTCCAGGAACGCCAGCTCGACTATGACGTCGTCAGCATAGTAGGCGAAGGCGAGCCGACTTTGTACCTCGGCCTGGGCGAACTCCTGCGTGGATTGAAGCAAAGGACGACGAAGCCGCTGGCAGTGATCACGAACGGCGCCTTGCTGGCCGATCCCCAGGTACGGGCGGAATTGCAGCACGCCGACTTGACCCTGCCTTCGCTTGACGCATACGACCAGGCGTCCTACAAGGCCATCAACCGGCCGCATGGGCGACTGGATTACGAAGAATCGTTCAATGGCCTAGTGGAATTTTCCCGCACTTACCCCGGCCAAATCTGGCTGGAGGTGATGCTGCTCGACGGAGTCAATGACGACCCTAAGAGTCTGGACAAGCTGGCCGCCCGGATTGCCCAGGTCAAACATGACCGCGTCTATATCAATACGCCGGTGCGCCCCCCTGCCGAAAGCCATGTCCGGCCAGCCAGCCACGAGCGCATTGCGCAGGCCGTGGAGAGGCTCAACGGCATCTCCATTGAGTCGCTGGTCGCCGGGCATTTCCACAGCAACGAGCCGGATGAGGTGGAAGCGGTCATCGGCATTATCCGGCGGCATCCGATGAATCAGTTTGAACTGAAAGGCTTTTTGGCGTCGCGCCAGGTGCAGGAGCAGGACGCATTCTGGCAGCGCCTGGCCGCCGACCCTCGGGTGAACGTGGTTGAATATAAAGGCATTTTGAGTTATCGGGCTAAATAAGGCGGGAGAAGACCACTATGCAACCTAATGTCAAGAAAGTCGCTGCGCTCCATGACTTGTCCGGGTTCGGGCGCGGCTCGTTGGCCTCCATCATCCCTGCCTTGTCGGTCATGGGAATCCAGGTCTGCTCCATTCCCACGGCTATTCTCTCCACCCATTCCGGCGGGTTTGACGACTATGTTTTTCACGACTTGACCCCAATTATGCTGGACTTCGCGGCTCACTGGAAACGCCTTGGGCTGACGTTCGACTGCATCTATTCCGGCTTCCTTGGATCGCCTGACCAGGCCGCGATTGTATCACGAATCATCGACGACTTCCGCAGACCCGAAACCCTGGTCGTGATCGACCCGGTCATGGGCGACAACGGCGAACTCTATATCTCCGTGAAGCCAGAAATGGTGGAGCAAATGCGGCGTCTGACCGCGAAGGCGGACATCATCACGCCGAATATCACCGAAGCGGCTCTGCTCCTGAACAAGAAGCCGCAGGAGACAATGTCGCTGGCCGAGAGCAAGGACTGGCTGCTGGAATTGGCTGCTTTGGGACCCCGCACCGTCATCATCACCAGCGTGCCGGAAGTGTCGACCGAGGGCTTGGTCACCACTGTGGCATACGAGCGTGAGAGCCAAAACTTCTGGAAGGTGCCGGCGCGCCACCTGCCGTGCTTCTATCCCGGCACCGGCGATTTGTTTGCCAGCGTTATGGTCGGCGCACTGCTGCAAGGCGAAAGCCTCCCCATCGCTATTGAACGCTCCGTGCAGTTCATTATCCATTGCATCCAGGCCAGCCGCTGTTATGATTACCCCAACCGCAATGGCGTACTCCTGGAAAAATGCCTGCACCTGCTCCAGGAATCATGCCTATTCTACGATTATGAGAGATTCTGATTCCTAAGAACTTTTTATCGCCTTGGGTTGATTTGAGGCCCAGGCGGATTATGCTTTATGTGCTATCGAAAAAGTCGATTTGAACGCAGCAAGTCAAACAAACCAAGGAGCAGTTCATGCAGGCAGGATTTTTTTCTACGGACATCACCCCGCCGATCGGGGCGGTGCGGGCTGGCAACTACAGCCGGATTTTCATCATGGGCGTGACTGGCGCGATGAAGGTGAGGGCGGCTGTCTTCGAACAAGATGGCTACCGGGTCGGAATCGCAGGCGTGGATTGCTGCTCAATTGACCGCAGCTTGATCAAAAAAGCGCTTGACCACGTCCTCGAACTGGAGAAAATTCAATTCAACGAAACGATTATTTCGGCGTCGCATACGCATACTGGCGCTGCCGCATCGTCGTTTGTTGACCTGGACCTGGTCGCCAAGATGGACCCTAAGATAGCGGCTTTGACTAAGGACACCGCCGTGCCGAGCGAGTGGTATGTGGACTGGGTGGCGCGGCAGCTGGCAACCGCCCTGATCATGGCGTCGCGCCGGATAGAACCGGCCCGGATCAGCACCGGCATCGGCGAAGAAAGCGGCTTTACCTTCAATCGTCGTTTGTTCCTCAAGGATGGCCGGGCCTATTCGCATCCAGGCAAGATGAATCCCGATATCGTGGGGCCGGCCGGGCCGACTGACCCGTCGGTCGGCGTCATCGGCGCCTGGCGCGAGGATGGCACCCTGCTCGGCTGCCTGGTCAATTTCAGCTGCCACGGAACCACGTACGGCAGCGCCGGCACCCATGCTGACTGGTACCATTTTGTCGAAGAGACCATCCAGCGCATATTTGGCTCTGAAACCGGCGTAGTTGTTCTCAATGGCCCTTGCGGCGACGTCACTCAAGTCGACAACCAGAGTACCAGCGTCGATTTTGGCGCCGCAGTCTGCCGTCGCCTGGGCAGGCGCGTCGGCGCCGAAGCCGTGAAGGTGCTGTGTGGCTCGCCAAGACACGCTTTCACCAAGCTGGCCGGCTTGACCAAGGTCGTGCCTATTGCCCGCCGCGTACCGCGCCCTGATTCCCTGCCCAAGGCATGGGAAGACGTAGAAGCCCACCGAGCCGATCCCGGTCATCCCGATGCCGTGTTTGGACGCGAACGCCTGTATGCTGCCGAGCTGGCTCGTCTCCAGCCGCAGAAGCCCGTCATCCTGACCGCCGTGCAGATCGGCGACGCGGTGCTGCTGTCGAATCCCGCCGAGTACTTCACCTCGCTGTCCTTGCGCATCAAGGCGGAAAGCCCGTTCCCGAACACTTTGGTGGTCGAACTGGCCAACGACTGCATCGGCTATGTGCCGGACAAGGCCGCGTTTGACCCGAAAACAGGCGGCGGCTACGAGACCGTCATGACCGCCTACAGCAACTTGATTCCAGAGGCGGGCGACATTATCGCTGACAACTTGATTGCCATGAGTCGTTCCTTCACCCCCGAAGCCGCCCCGGAACCCCCGCCATTCACGCCCGGAAAAGTCTGGGATTACGGTCGCCGCGGCCCAGACCTGGACTAACAGGAAGCCGTACCTAGCCCGTACGTAGTCCAAGCTTCAGCTTGCCGTATGTGCCTCGCTTGCAGGAGCACGTAGTTCAAGCTTTAGCTTGCAGTATGTGCCGTGCGTAGTTCCAGCTTCAGCTTGCCGTATGTAGCTCGCTCGCCCTTCGCCTCCGTCCAGTGCCGGCACTTTAGTGCCGGAATTCGCCCCTCGCCTCGCCTCTCGCCTTCCCCAAGCAAAAAAAGCGGCGGCAACTGGGTGTTGCCGCCGCAATAGGCTTAGGAACGGGTGGGAAAGATTAGAACTTGTAGACCAGGTCGATCTGATAGAGGGAGCCGTCCCGTTCGCCGTCAGACGCTGCTTTGATCAGTTCGGTGAACATGGCGGTAGCACCGATGCTGAAGTATTTGCTGAAGCTGTATTCCAGCCCAATCGAATGTCCGCGGACGTTGGTGGAGCGGCTGGCGCGCAAGGCGGCGGAGCCGAAGTCACTGTCGGAAGTGAACCAGGGCACCGAGTCACCCTCGATGTGGGCGTAGGTGTATTTGGCTTTGAATTTGCTGAATTTGGCTTCGAAGCCGAGCAGCCAGGCCAGGTCGTTGCTTTCGGGGCGGTAGTTATCTGGGGCGCGGCCGTATGCGAAGCCTTGGCTGAAGTCATTGTCAGCGCCGAAGTTGAAAGCCACCTCGGCCAGACCCTTCAGTTGCACTTCGCCGACATCGCCGCCCAGTTCGCCATACAGGGTGCCGATCTGGTAGTTGTAGTCATCGGCGTCGCGGTGGAGCTGGAACTCCGAAGTCCTGACGTCATAGTAGTAGAATCCTGCCGCCAGCAACCCCTTGAGCGAGTCGTTGTCGAACTTCAGGCCAGCCTGGCCGCCGTACATGTTAGCCAGGGATTGGCTGTCATTGCCGCTCAACTTGCTGTCGCTGCGGATGTTGTAGGCGCCGATGGTGGCGAACAACAAGTCTTGGCTGAATGCCATGGTCGCACCCGTGGGGCGCAGGTCGCCGTCAAAGGTCAGGAAGCTGTGCTTCCAGGGATTCTTATGCTGACCGATCGTCAGGCTGAGGCCGCTGTTGCCAAAGCTATGCTTCGCGTAGGCATAGTCAAGGTAGACGCTGCCAGATTCCCAGACTTTGCTCGTGTTCCAGCTCTGGTTGGCGCTGGTGCCGTCCGAGCTGCCTGCTTCAAGACCCAAGCCGACTTCCCACTCTTCGGACTTGTTCTTCCACACGCCGCCCAGGCGAACCCGGTGGCGGAAGCGCGATTTGTAGTTGACGTCGGGATCATCGCTGAAGTCGGTGTCGGCATATTCATAGCGCACACGCAGGTCTCCGGTCAGCGACAGGCCATCTATGCCTTTGCCCAGGTTGAGCAGCGGCTGGTCTGACTGCTTGGACAGCCGTTCGTCCACCTGTGTTTTGACTTCTTCTTTTACGACTGTCGCCGTTTTCTGCTGCTGTTCCAGCATTTGTTGCCGGAGTTGGTTGAGCATGGTCTGTTGGGTTTGAATCTGCTGTTGCAGGGCTTCGATCTTGCGGAGCAGGTCTTCATCCGCAGCCATCAGGGCACCGGCGCTCAGCACGAGTCCCAGTCCCAGTACGACGGCTCGTTTCCCCATTCCCGCTAGTCTTGGCGCCAGAAGTGGTTTGCCGTTTCCCAACCTTAGTTTTTCTTGCATTTGCGGTTCTCCTTGTACGAAGTTTTCGCCGGTGATCGCCGAATGCTTTATCACCGCTATGCCATTTAAATTAAACCGCGAATGTTAAGAACAGGTTAGCTGAATGTGGATTATCGACTAAGAACACCTTTCTCCGGCAAAACAGCCGTACTGGAACCCGAGTCAGTGCCGTGAGCAGCCGCACCAACTTGTTTTGCGGCGTCTCATGGCGAGAACATCACTGCACCCATGCGGCGAGATTCCGCAGCAATTGCCAGCTGACCTTTTCCGGCACGCCAATCGCCTTGGCGTCCTGCGGGTGCAGCACGCGGTCAAAGGACGGATTGATGACTAGCACCGCGCCTTTGCCTCGCCGCAATTCGCAGATGCAAGGCCGTTTGCTGTGGTCGCGCGCCAGCACTGTCCAGCTGGGGTCTACGGCAAGAATGCTGTCATAGCATTTGGCTCCGGCGATATTCGTCACGCCTGCGAAAAGCGGGTGCGATGGCGCTATGATTTCTGCGGCAACGCCGTCTGGCTCTATCACTTCGATGCTCGCATCCAGCCAGCCGCCATCCCAATACGTGTCGTTGAGCTGGAAGAAGACCAGCTTGCCGCCGGCTTCAACAAAGGCCAGCAGTGCGGCAGCAGTGGTCGCAGTGAGCATTGGCGCGCTTACGCCCAGGGCGTCGCCGCCAACGATCACCGCGCCAAAGCCATCCAGCGAGTCCTTGGCCAGGTCTTCCAGAAGCACTGGCTGCAAGCCTGCCTCGCGCAGCGCTGCCAGCGTGAAGTGCTTGTCGCCGCCTAAGAAGCCGACCTTCTTGCCGATGGCTGGAGCCGCCGGCAGAGCCACGGCTTGCAGCGCGAAGGGGAAGCCGCTGTCGCCCAGCCGTACGCGGCCGCGGATAGTCGCGCCTGGCTTCAGGCCCTTCAGGGCAATGCCGGGGCTGTACGACAAGCCGGCTGGCGCTGTCCAGCTGGTGCGCATTGTTGCCGCCTGGCCAGCGCTGAGTTCTTCAATGACGATTTCGCAGGCGAGTTCCTTGCCCATGCCATTGTCTATGGGCAGGGTCAGCAGCGCCTCGCCCTGCGCATTGAGCAAGAGCATGCTGCGCTCAAAGAGCGACTTGCCGGCAAAGGTCGGCGAGGTCTCGGTGATGCCATGCTTGCGCAGGTAATAGAGCAGATGCGGCAGGTGGCGGTAATACTGCGTAAAAACTTTGCCGGAGCTGTAGCCGCTGCCAGTAGTCCTGCGCAAGTGCGGCCCGACGGTGCGAGCCAGGAAGTCGATATAGCGCGAATTGCCAGTTAACTCAGCAGCGTATGCGATGCCTTCAGTGACAATGGTGGAGTACCAGCCGGTGTTGACGTATTTGGCACAGCCGGTCTTGTAGCGGAAGCCGCGCGCCTTTTCGTTCCAGGAATGGTCCAGCAGCCAGTCCGCGCATTTCACAATCACGTCTTTGACTGCAGGGTCTTGATCGATTTCATAGAGTCGCGCCAGGCTATGCAACAGCACGCCAGTCGCAAAAGCCTTGCCGCCGCGGTGTTCTTTCTTGTCCGGACATTCGCATTCGCTCTGGTCCTGCGGCAAGTCAAAGCAACCCGTCTCCGGATTCTGCTTGGCCTTGATCACCTCGAAGTAGAGCTTGGCGGCATTGAGGTAATAGGGATTGCCGGTGAAGTTGTAGGCGTACACTGCATTCATCAAGGCCCATCCAGCCGAACGCTCAATGCCGAAATTGAAGTTCGGCGTGTAGCGCGTGGCCTGGTTCCAGCAGGCCATTTCAGCGACTTCGAAAAAGCGCCGGTCGCCGGAGAGGCAGGCCATCAGGAAATTGCCCGGGTGATGGGCGTGGCCGCCAGAGCCGTCCTGGCTGCCGTGAAAATTCGCCAGGACTTTGCCAAGTCCCTGGCGCACTGGATTGTCTTCAGGAATGAAGCCGCCGATGTGGCCCGTGCTGTGCGCATACACCAGCTCGCGCTGTCTCGGCGTGGGATGATGCACAGTGTCCACCGTGGTGTAGTGCCGTGCCATCTCCAGCCCGCGCCGCAAGTAGTCCAGGTTGCCGGAACGGGCGAAATGCACAGCCATCACGTAGGGCAGGTCATACTCATTGTTGCCCCAGTTCCAGCGCCGTTCGCCAAACCAGTCGCCAAAATTCATCCAGCCGTATTCGCCGCGCTTGACGCGGCCTTCCTCAAGCTGCTGGAAGGACTTGGCAAAGCTCTCTTCATACTCGGGGAATTCGCCCTCGCGAACCGGGTTAATCGCGCCAAAGGCGCCGCTGGCGCAGTAGTAGGCGCTGTCAGCCACAGCGAACAGTGGGTTTTCCAACCAGGCCGCCCATTGGGCAGGGTCCAACGGCTCTGTGCTAGTCCCGACGCTCCAGATGTCGTTAGCCACTTCCATGCCGACCTTGAATTGATAGCAGCCGTCCTTGTACCAGTAATAGTGGATAAGGAGGTCTTCCTGAGGGTTGTCAGTGGCTGGCGGATAGCCCTCAGCAGGCAATTCCGGCAGGAACTCAACCAGCATTTTGCCCTTGTTGAAGCTGAAGCCCTTGGGCCAGGTCTGCCAGAAATCGCGCATCCAGAACATGCCATGGAACCCATCGGGTAGGCTGGGAACAAACAAGCCATCCATGCGTTCGCGAGTGACGACCGGGCCATCGCCAGCCAGCGGTGTGATGGTGACATGCTTCTCCTGGTCTTGAAGCACGCGGAAGTCAGCGGGAGTCTTGCTGCCATCGCTCAGGGTCATGGGGTTCTGGGGAAGGACTTCGTTAAGCGACCAAGTGGCGCTTTTGACCAGCGCATGCGTTTGCCGACGGTCATTGTTGCTGATGCTCCAGCGTATAGACGCCAGTGGCTGTGCCGTGCCATAAGTGTTGATTTGCGCCCGCCACCGGAAGCACGGGTTGCTCTCCTGGTCTACATAGTTACCAGCGGCGACGATGCAATGGCGGATAAGCCCGTCGTCGACCGTGCGAAACTCGTCTTCCGGCCCCATCTGCAAGCGTGTGCCATCGGCCAGGACGATCTCCGAGCGGCTTTCTCTTTTCAGCAATCGCGCCATAGTTACCGGCGACTCATCGCCCATCTCTACTATTGGCGTCGGCGGCTGATCGGCACCGGTGACCAGGGTGTAGACTTGCGCCTGCGTAGTGTCAGTGTCAGCTAAAAAGTCGCAGAGCAGCCATTTGACGCTGCCATCGCGCCAGCGGCAAAGCACCGCGAATTGCGCTGGGATGATCTGGCCCTGCGGATTGCACAGGCGCACGTCGTCAGCCGAGGCGAGCTGACCTTGGGCAAAGGGCACGCCAGACGTCACTGGCCAGCCGCGGCGAGCAAATGCAGTCGGCTCACTGATTCGCAGCGGGATAGTCGCTGCCACGGTCGGCGGCGGCTTCGGCGTTTCGCCGGCAGTGAAACTGAAGGGTTCTGATTCAATAGCCTCCCTGGGGTTCATCTTGCAGACGACTTTCACCGTGTAGTGCGCACCCCGTTTCAGTCTTCTGAGGACTACGGCGTGATTGCGCATGCGGTCATTTTCTTCCGTGACTTGCTGGTCAAGCTGGCCATCGCGGCCGAAATGCACGTTTGCCGCCAAGGTCGGGCTGCTGCTGATCCAGCTGATTTGGGTGTCGCCATTAGGTAGCGTGAAGGAGCGGAAATCCGACAAGCTGGGCACTGTGCCCGGAACCATGCGGATGTAGTCGTAGTAGGCAACGCCGTGCCCATCGGGATTGACATAGCGGTCATCGACCCACATCTCGAAAACGCCGTCGCGAATATCGTATAGACCGAGGAAATTCTCGCTGTGGCGTTCACTGGCGAACCAAGTCTGGCCGCCGTCCATCGACAACGCCAGCGGCCGAATCGTGGGATTCATGTAGACTTCGTACACGCCTGCGGGAATGCCGGTGATTTTCGTATGCAGCACTGGTGCGCCTTCCTCGGGAGTGGCGCGGTCTGCAGTGATGTGCGGCGTGCGCAGGGATTGCCCCATGGAGCGCTTGGCCCATACGTTTTCCTCTTTGGTCCACAAAGCCCATTTGTTGGGCGGAAACACGTCGACCACCCAGGCGTCCTTGGGTTCGCTCCAGTCCTCAACCTCAAAAACCAGGCCCTTCAACTTATCGCGCATGCCGCGATCTTGCCCAAAGACGCTCAAGGCCACGCCCAGAGCCGCCAACACCAGGATAATCCGCGTTTTGCTCAACATTGCATTCTCCATGATATGCGCTTTGTTGCGTCCAACACCGTTTCATACTGTAATCTATACAAAAAAAGGCACGATGCCAGTCGTGCCTTTTGCGTTATGTCCTGGCGATTAGTGCCAGTCTTTCCAGTAGATTGCCTTCTCAACGTACATTTTCGCTGCGCCCATGCTCTCCACGTGACCATCAAGCATGACGTAGTTGGCGGAATTGCCGCCATGCCGGGATATGTTCACCCGTGTGTCAGCTGTCAGGCTGGCGATGATGCTTGTCTGATATGTACCGATATTGCCTCCAGTGCCGCGCTGGTTCGGCCCAAAAGACACGCTGGTCGTCGGTTCCTTGCATGCGTGTATCTTGATTACCGGAATCGGGGTGTTGCCCTGACGATGGATATTATAACTGGCGATGTAACTCATCTTGTTGCCCAGGGTCGTCGTGGGGCCCGAGTACGGCGTGGTGTCTGACGGGCACAGATAGGTCTTCCAGTCACCGATGTATTCGCATAGTATCGGCGGCCAGTAGGGCGGTATCCATTTGTCTGTGAGCGGATAGTTGCCATTGGCCGATGGTATGATCATGTCTTCAAAATCCGCTTGGTACATCACGTCTGCCAGCCCGAATTGCTTCAAGTTGTTCACACAGGAGATGCTCCGCGCCTTTTCGCGCGCTTTGCTCAAAGCGGGCAGCAGCATAGCGGCCAAAATGGCGATGATGGCTATTACAACCAGTAACTCAATCAGCGTAAAGGGTCTTTTTTGTCGTGACATGGCTCTCTTGCTCCCTATTTTACGTTATTGTCTAATGGATGCCCGAAATCGCGCCGTCGTCGACCTTTCTGATGAAGTAAGTGAATCCACGTTATCTAAAATGCGTCTACCCAAACCCAAGGGAGGTAAACGTAAGCCCATAAAAATACTCTAACCGCCATCAAGTAATTTTTCAAATTCATGCCGAGGTATTTGACCAGCGGTGGTAATCGGTCAGTACACATCCCGGCGCTCCGCTGGGACAATTTGCAGGAAACCCGCGTCTAGCAGCACACCTGCCCAACCA
>MWEG01000020.1 GCA_002070945.1 Lentisphaerae bacterium ADurb.Bin082 | reverse complement strand
TTTCGCAAGTCCTCAAGTCGGTGACGATGCTCGTATGATTTTATCCATAGCGGAACGGTATTTTTCCCGACCACCGCAGGACTCGGTCTGAATGAAACGGAGAAAACGGAGAAAGAAACGGGAGATTTTGCCGGAATCCGTGCCGGAGAGGCATTCTCCGTCCGGCGCGAAGGGAAGTGCTTTCCCGTTCGCAAACGCCCCGGCGCAAGGGCTTTACAGCACAAAGGACAGGATTGTTAAAATCCTGTCCTTCAGCGACTTAAATGCTAAAATGGTGGAGGCGCCGGGATTTGAACCCGGGTCCTGAAGAGATTTTCCGAAGGCTTCTACATGCTTAGGCCGCTATTTAGTCTTATTTCTCCGGTTAGGCGGCGTCCGCGCCGGCCGGTGAAAGCAGCCATCTGTTTAATCTTGCTGGTCAGCCCGCTGGCACGACCTTCCAGCCAGCCTGATGTGTTCGCCTCTATCCCTTATCAGGCGTCCAGGTAGAGACGTCGCTGAACTTAAGCAGCGAGAGCGAGTGAATTATTCGCAGTTATTTTTTCGACCGATGATTAAGGAGGCCAACGATCATCCTCCGCATGCGACCTGCGTTCCACCTAGACAGTCGAAACCGTTTCGCCCCCTAAGTCAAAAGCATGTCATTAACTCATATTTAATATACCATCTTGATTGTGATAGGCAAGCCGTTATACTAAAACTATTCCGTAATCAGTCACCTGCTAGATTACCTGGAAGTTCCGGCAACCTATAGCGCCAGGCACCCAGGCCAAGGAGCTTTAGTGGGCAATGGACAATGGACAGAAGTGGACAGTAATGGACAAGTGGAGCAAGGCACGTATCTTGTGTAGGCTTTCAGACGATGAAGATGCATCATGCTTACAGTCATATCAACATACGCCGCAGGCACTTAACCATGCTTACCCTAGGCTGAAGCCTGGGGATAGGCGCACCCCGAAAGTGACGCCTTGTAAAGGGGCTACAGAAGACTGACCGCTAGCCTGCAACGGCTCTACGGTGCAGGACATCAAGGCAAGGAAAATGGTCTTGAATACTATCGCCCCAGCTTCACTGAAGCATGACACCAGAGGGGCGGAAATCAAGATAAATTAGGGTTTACAAGTGGCGAAACACTTATTTTCAATTAACTTAAACAAACAGACATATTCCACTATCACTAACAACGAATATCAGATTTATGCTGGACAAGAAAATAGCATACATCCGAACATCTGATTTGCTGGCAGATTCAAGGGCGATCATTGAGAACGCCAGAAACTATGCATACGCTGCAGTCAATGTTGCACTGGTGCAGCGTAACTGGCTATTGGGAAAGCGTATTGCAGAGGAGGAGTTGAATAGTGATGGACGAGCACAATACGGCGAGCAGGTCATTGCCACCTTGGCCAGACAATTAACTGAACTCTACGGAAAGAGCCTTGACGCATCAAACCTGTACAAGTTTTGCGCATTCTATAAGGCATTCCCAATTTTAGACTCACTGCGTCCAAAATCTGGCAACATATTGAGTTGGACACACTACCGCATCCTTTTGCAGGTCAATGATTCCACAATACGCCAATGGTATTTGGACGAGGCAGCTTCACAGACTTGGAGTTCTCGAACCCTTCAGAGAAATGTCTCATCGCAGTATTATCAGCGTCTGCTTCTTTCTCAACAAAAAGACGATGTAAAAACAGAAATGCAGCAAATGACTAGTCCGCTTCAGGATCGCCTGGAATTCATCAAGAATCCCATTGTCGCGGAATTTCTTGGCATAAGCCAGAATAATGATTTTACAGAAAGCAAACTGGAAACTGCGATATTGGATAATATTCAGAAATTTCTGATGGAACTCGGCAAAGGCTATGCCTTTGCTGCCAGGCAACAGCATATCCAGACCGAAAAAGAAGATTACTTCATTGACCTAGTATTTTACAATTACATTCTAAAGTGCTTCGTACTGGTCGATTTGAAGACTTCCAAGATTACCCATCAGGATGTGGGGCAGATGGATATGTATATTCGCATGTATGATTCCCTGAAACGCACGGATGGCGACAATCCTACCCTCGGCATCATTCTATGCGCAGATACTGATTCTGACATTGCCAGATTTTCTGTCATGCATGGAAATGAACAGCTTTTTGCCTCGAAATATATTCTTTATTTGCCGACAGAGGAACAGCTCCGCGCTGAGATTGAAACACAAAAACGTTTCTTTCTTGAACAACATGAAGGTAAACAATCACATTGATTGTCCTTATCGTCAGGTAGTCTGACGGTGTGCAGCGTCACTTGGACGGTATCTGCGCCTACTGGACCTGCGGTCGGATCAGCAACGCCGCCATGGAGGGATTCAACAACAAAATACGCCACCTGTTCGCGCAAGCCTATGGCTTTCGGGACTATGAGTACTTAAAAATGAAAATTTATGAATTGCCTGCAATGGTGTTAAAGAAGAAACTGCTCAGTTCCTGCACATAGAGCCTACTATTTTTCATAAAATCGGGAAAATGCCGTTATACTAAACTATTCCGTAATGGGCCACCTGCTAGATACCTGGAAGTTCCGGCAACCTATAGCGCCAGGCACCCAGGCCAAGGAGCTTTAGTGGACAATGGACAGAAGTGGACGCTAATGGACGTTAGTAGACGATGGACTGTGGACGGAAGTGGACATTAGTGGCAAGTGGACATGGACGGAAGTGGACGTTTATGGACAGTATCTGTAAAACAAAGATAAAGAGCAAAAGGAGCAGCCATGAGAGACAGATTGGCGCAACTGCTGTCAGTACTGGCAATCGTAGGGCAATTGTGTTTGGGCGACCCCGTGCTTTGGAAGGCCACGGAGGTGCAGATGACGCATCCGACTGCAACTACGGTGGTTGCCGAGGGCGTCAATGATGCGGTGATTACTCTTGATACCATAGCGCCTTGGCCAAACATACGACTCCTGCCAGCAACGGGCTCGACTTGGGATTTTTCTGCCTACCGATATTTGTCATTTGAGTTGGACAATTTATGTCCGGACAGCAGTGCGATGCTCCAGGTTTGCCTGGAAAGCAGCGCCTGCACTCTCGGCAGGGCCAGTGTGCCGCCAGGGGCGACCAAAGCCTTCACGTTCCGACTGCGCCACGGCGGTGATCCCGGCTTTGATCCGCTGTTCAAGGGTCGACGTATGCCGGACGGCTTTCCTGGCGGAAATAATGGCAACACCGCCGCGATAAAATCCCTCCAGTTCATCGTACCCTTTCCGGTGTATCTCAAAGTCCGTCTACGCAATTTGCGGGTGCATGGCGAGCGGGAAGTCAATCCAGCAGTGAAGAACGCCGAGGCATTCTTCCCGCTGGTGGACGAATTTGGCCAGTATGTGCATAGCGACTGGCCGACCAAAATGCGCTCGCAGGACGAGTTGCAGCAGCGTCATCAGGCCGAAGTCGCAGCCTTGCGCGAAAGCGTCCCGGCATGGAATCGCTGGGGCGGCTGGGCAGCCGGCCCGCAACTGCGGGCAACGGGCTTCTTCCGGACAGAAAAATATGCAGGCAAGTGGTATTTGGTTGATCCGGAGGGTCGAATCTTTTTCTCGCGCGGGGTTAACGCCTTGGGCATGCGTGCGTATTGGCTTAATGACGGCGAGCGCGCCAAGCTGTTCCGGCGTCCACGCCCGGCGAGCGGCAAGGTCTTCAATTTCTACAGTGACAACGTGTTGGCCAAGTACGGTTCCGCAACGGCTTGGAATGAGTTCCAGCTGCGCCGGCTGCAGAGCTGGGGCTTCAACACGGTCGCCAACTGGAGTGAGCCGGCCTTGTATAAAGCGCAGAAAATGCCCTATACGCTCAATCTGCCGCTGCCGAAATGCCCAAAAGTAGGCGATATCATTGATGTCTATGCGGATGAATTCGCAGCAGGGATGGCCGATCTTTTTGGCGACGAGTTCGCCTATACGCGCGAAGACCCATATTGCATCGGCTTTTTTGTTGGCAACGAACTCAAATTCGGGTCGACGACACACATCGGCGAGCAGGCGTTGGCAGCCAAAGCGAAACAACCGGCCAAACGCGAATTGCAGCGGCAGCTGCAAGCCAAATACGCTGATATTTCGGCCTGCAATGCGGCGTGGGCGACCAACTTTAGCAGCTGGGATGAGTGGCTGGCCGCCGAACAGCCGCCGCCAACGGCGCCGACTGCGCGAGCAGACCTGGCGCAGTTTAGCCGGGCTTTCGCGGAACGCTTCCTGCGCTTGTCGCGGGATGCGGTGAAGCGAGGGGCGCCGAATCACCTCTATCTGGGTTCGCGGCTGATGAGCCCGGATTATTTTCGCGAATACATCAATGAGCTGTCAGCGCAATACTGCGACATAGTGTCCTACAATTTGTACATTCTGCATTTTGACCTCTTCCGGCCGCGGGGCTTGCCGAGGGACATCCCAGTGATGATCACGGAAAACACGGTCGGCACGGAGGAACGCGGGTTATTTGGCACTCTGACCTGCGCCGGAGCTATGCCGGGCGACCGGGAGACGGCATTGCGAGAACTCTTCACCAGCGTGCTGCGCCACCCGCAGCTCGTGGGGCTGCATCATTTTGCCTTCAAGGACCAGACGCTGCTCGGACGCTGGGATGGCGAAAACTTCGGCTTTGGACTGGTTGATGTCACTGATACGCCATACCAGGATTTCGTGGACGTCAACCGAGCCGTCGCCGAAACCATGTATGACACGCGCCACGCCCTGCCGCCGGCAAAGTTCCCCGATGGACGTTGATGGAGGCACTGGGGAGCTACGCGGTCATTTCACTATTAAATATCATCCCAAAGGAGTTCTGCCATCATGTTCAGTCCAGTTCTCGGTGTGTCCCTTCATTCCCTTGCCAAGCCCATGACCGACGAGATGCTGGCAGTCCTGCCCGGGTCAGGCATCCGCACTGCTGAAATCTACACTACGCCCTTGCTTAAAGGCGTTGAGTACGGGCACGAACGCCTGGCTGCGGCTATGCAGGAGGCTGGCATCCGCCCGATGACGATCCACGCTGATTTCGGGGGCGGCGTGGATCCCTCCAACCCAGCGACCGCCACTGCCGCTTTGGCCAGCCTGCGCCAAGCCTTGGCTGACGCGCGCTTCTTTGCAGCCCCAATGGTCGTCATCCACGCCAGCGCCGAGCCCATCAGCGCTGAAGACCGTCCCGCCCGCCTGGAATGCAGTTTGCAGACTCTCGCTGAACTCAGCGGAGAGTTTCGCCAGGCCGGCGTAAAAATGGCCATTGAGCTGCTCCCGCGCACATGCCTCGGCAATTGCCTGGCTGAACTCGAACTCTTTGTCAAACATCTCGGCAGCGATGTCTGCGGCGTCTGCCTGGACGTCAATCACGGCATGGACCAGTACGCCCTGCTGCCCGAATGGGTCAAAAGCCTCGACAAGAACCTCATCACTCTGCACCTGAGCGACTACGACGGCATTGATGAAAAGCACTGGCTCCCCGGCAAAGGCGTCATTGACTGGCAGGCTTTCATCGCGGCCTTGCGCAGCATTGACTATTGCGGCCCCTTCAACTTCGAAGTATCGGTGCCTGGCGACACCCCACGCGCCCGCCTCGACGCGCTGACCTCAGCCATGCAGTGGCTGAGCCAGTGGTTCTGACGCTTCCCGTGCCTACTCTGCCAAAGAATTGATCACCCGCAGGCCGTAGCCGCGCAGGATTCCAGCGGCCTCTTCCAAATCGTCAACCGACGGCATAGGCACTCTCGGCATGCTGTCAGCCAGGCCGACGTAGCGGTACTTGTCCCGTGCATAATCGTGATAGGCCAATAGTCGCACTGTCACCGCATGCGGCAATGCGGCCAGGAATTCTCCGGCAGCGCGGCATTCCGCGGGCGACCAAGTCAGCGTCGGTATCAGCGGCAGGCGCAGCTCAATGGGCACGCCCTGCCCTGCCAAGCGCCGCAAATTAGCCAGGATGAGTTCGTTGCCGCAGCCGGTCAAGGCTCGATGCTGCTCAGAGTCCATCAGCTTGAGGTCGTAGAGAAACAGCGACGTATGCGGCAACACGCGCGCAAATGCCTCCCAAGGAACATTCCCACTCGTATCGACAGCCGTATGCACACCCTCGACCTGCAGACGCCGCAGGAGTTCGACGCAAAAATCCACCTGGCACAAGGGTTCGCCGCCTGACAGAGTCACTCCACCGCCGGATTGCTCATAAAAATCGCGGTCTTCCAGCAGCAGCGCCAAGGCATCATCGACGCTGACTTCCCGCGCCGAGAAGCTCAACACGTCCAGCAGGCAGGCGTCAACGCAGCGACCGCAGCGCTGGCATTTGCCGCGGCCAAAGACGTGCTTGCCTGCCGTGTCCAGCGCCTGGGCGCCGCTGGGACACACAGCCACGCATCGCCCGCAGGACTCACAGCGGATGTCCTTGTACAGCAACAGCGGCTCACGGCTGATGCTTTCCGGATTGTGACACCACGCGCAACGCAGTGTGCAGCCCTGCAAGAACAGCGTGGTGCGAATGCCAGGCCCGTCGTGGATTTCGAGATGCTTAATGCCTGAGACCAGCCCTGTCGTCATGATTATTGCGCCTTTGCTTCAGCTTCGCGGATGAAGCAGTCCTGCATCTTGCGCGACAGGTCAATGAATCGGGCGTTCCAGCCGCAGACCCGCACTTGCAGATTCGCATATTTCTCGGGGCTGGCTTGCGCCGCTTTCAGCGTCTCGGCATCAAACACATTGAAATGGATGTAGAAGCCACCCTTGCGGCAGAAGGTCGCCAAAATATCTTGCAGGCACTTGCGGCCAAGCTCGCCTCGCACCAGCGTAGGATGCAAGGTGACGTCCAGCACCGTGCCATCGGGAAAATCAGTCGCGTCAAGCTTGGTCACGCTATTCAGCAATCCGGTGACGCCCTTTTTGTCCATGCCAATCGTCGCACCGGTATTTTTTGCCAGGGGTTCGCCATTGCGTCGACCGTCAGGAGTGGCTGCGGTACGTTCTCCCATCATCACCGAGTGGTCGATAGACCAGCAGCCCATCTGGAAATGTCCGCCGCGACTATTCGGCGTGTTATTGATCAGTTCGGCTGTTGATTGACAGACTGCCACGGCAAAGCGGTCGGCCCGTTCGTCGTTGTTGCCCCATTTCGGTGCGCGGCGGCGGGCGATCAGTTGCAGCTCGTCGTGGCCCTGCCAGTCGTCCAACAGCGCCTGGCGCAATTCGTCCCAGCTGCAGAGTTTTTCCGTGAAGACCAGGTACTCAATGGCAGCCAAGGAGTCCGCCACCGTGCCAATGCCGGCGCACATGATGCCAGAAGTGCTGTATTCAGTGCCTGCTGCAGAAACATCCCGCCCCTTGGCAAAGCACGAGTCCATGCTGGAGGACAGCACTGGCGAAGGATTCACCTGCGGCCACTCCAGCTCCCAGGCGCGGGTCTCGGCCATTGCCTGCCGCAAATGCCTGGCCAGGATGGACTCGTAACCGCGCAGCACCTCGTCCATGCTCTGCGGCACTGGCATGGTCGTCATCAGCTCTTCAAAGGGCTTGACCAGATTGCACAGCGCGCTCATGCTGCAACACAATTCCTTGCCCATGATCGCCGGCTCATAGCAGCCAATCGGCACAAAATCGACGATATCCTCCGGCTGTTTGCCATGACGCATGAACATCTCAAACGCGATGTCATCGTTGGCAAAGACGATGGCGTTAGCGCCATTGCGCACAGCGTCCACAGCTTGCGCCAAAATATCTGGCGGGGTGTTGCGATGAATGCGCAGCGAGAGCTTGGGGTCAATCATCTTGCGCTCGGCAAAAACCTCCAGGCACAGCCGCGTCAGGTCGTTGCAGAGATCCTTGCCGACGGCGTCGCGACCGCCAAAACAGATGTTGTTGCCAGCGCCAAAATGCTGCGCGGCAAATTTATCAAAGTAGAAATAGATAAGCTCTTTCGCTTGCTCACGTGCCAACCGGCCGCTGCGCAGGTCAGCGTCGTAATAGGGAAAGAACAGCTGGTCAAAAACGCCCTGCGAGCGGACGTACTCGCCTTCAATCTCCTGCACCTGGTTAAACAGGAGCGACCATTGCAGCGCCTCGTGAAAGCTCTCAGGCGGCCGTTCTGCCAGAGCCTGCAAAGTCGCAATCACCCGTTGCGCTCCCAGGCGCTCGGCCTCCGCTGCCAGACGCAAGATGTAGACACGCATAGCTTCTCCGACGATGATTACCGCGCGAAAAAAGTCTGCGGCCTCCTCGTCGGCAGCCGTTGCCAGCGCGGCTTTGGCGCGGTCGCGCAGTCCTGTTGCGCCGTATTTAAGCACATTGTGCCAGCCGGGTGAGGTGTGGCTCAAGTCAAGCCGGCCAAAGGCACAGTCGTCCAGGCGCCAGCCGTTCAAGCCCAGTTTCTTGCCGGCTTCGTTCATCCATTGCTGCTGGACTTTCCACAAGACGCGACCGGTGTCAATATGGTCTGCGAACCAGTCATCGGGGTCCACGCGGATAGCCGCGTCGCTAAGCAGCATGCGCAGCATCTCCGCGCGCTGGATAATCCGCGGCTTTGCAGCGCCTGTCGTGACCAAATACTGCTGGGCTTTTACCAGCAACGCCTCCGGCGCTATACCAGTAGCCGGATTCATCGGCAGACGATACTGCTCTGCAAGCGCATCGCGCACCGCGTCGTAGTGGCCCCATAAGGCATCTGCAGTCATCGTTCCGTCTCCAATAACTCACGACATGGGCGCAAACGCCCGGATAAGCAATCCGAGCATGTCATCAACAATAATAACTATACCGCCTTGATTGTGATAGACAAACCGTTATGCTAAGTTATTCCCAGGCAGGAACGTCTTTATTTCTCATAACGTCGCTGTCGCAGCGGCGAAGGATGTACACCAGGAGCAGGCGATGAAAATTCGAGTTTTGTTCGCAAGGCAGGCGGGTTCGGTTCAGGTCAGCGTGAAGCACGGTCGTCTGGCCAGCGCGTCGCAGCTAAGCGATGTTTCGGAGTTCACGCTGGAGTTGTCGGAGGCCAGGACAGGCCTGGGTTCCCGACCGACCTTGGTAACAGTCCGGGGCGACGTCTGTTCGTTTTCATTCTTGGCTCGTGATGTCTCCAGCGCGTATCCATTGTACATTCCCGAGTATGGCGCGGCCGTTGTCCCCGGAGAAGACAGCCGCAACTATGCTGAGGTCACTGTAGACATAGCCAGCCGCGGTCTGACATCGGATCACGACCGCATGAATAACGCCGCTGAGGAAAGCTACGCTAAGGCGTGCCGGAAAAATCGCGACCAATACTGCCCTGTCTGGCTAGGCGTGGGGCGTGACATGCGGATGTTCCATGTAGCTTTGCAAAACCGCGAGGCCGGCTTTTCCGACTACCAGTACTGGGGCGCGATCGAAATCCGCAATCACTCGCGGCCTGTGCTGTTGGATCCGACGGAGCCTGGCAGCCACTATCGCCTGAAGTTTGTCATCGGCCCCGGGGAAAGCTGCAAGGCAAAAATCACGCATCGCCTGGACGACGGCGTTCTGCCGATTCTACATTCAATCCAGGACGAAGAGAGCATCCAGTATCGGGTCACGGCCTTTGCCACGCTGGAGGACGGCCCCTTGGCGCCAGGGCGGGTGAAGGGAACGGACTACGAGGTCTGCTATGCTAACACCGGCGGCAACATGCTTTCAGGAGAAGAGCAAGCGGCCCTGCGCGAGCGAATGTTGGCGGAGACAGTGGAGCGTGAGCAGGAAGTCGTCTGCGTCTTGCGGGTCGAAGCGGTCAACGTATCGAAAGCGCCAGCGTATGCGTGGTTCAAGGCGGCGTATGTGGGGACGGATGTATCAGCAGGGAAGTTCAGCGTCGGACTCAAGGATGAATTTGAGCGTGGCTTCAGTCGTTTTCCAGCCACGGGCGGACGAGTCATCGCAATCAATCGGATGAATGGCGACATGATGCCGGACGAGGAGATGGCAGTGCTGGTGTCTCCAGGCAAGCAGGCGGTGTTCGAGATGCTGGTGCCGCATTCGCCGATTTCAACGGAACGGGCGGAACGGCTGGCAAAGCTGGACTTTGCCGCGCACCTGGCTGGCTGTCAGGCATTTTGGCGAGAGAAATTGTCAGCGGCCGGAGCCATGGCGATTCCAGAAGCAGCGATCCATGAACGGGTGCAGGCAGGCCTGCTGCATTTGGACTTGAACCTCCTCGGACGCTCAGATTCAGAGCCGCTGCTGGCAACAATCGGGTGGTATTCGCCAATCGGCACGGAAAGCGCACCGATTATCCAGTTTCTCGACAGCGTCGGACGGCATGATCTGGCTGGCCGCAGCCTCGACTTTTTCCTGGCGCGCCAACGACCGGATGGATTCATCCAGAATTTCAACAATTACCAGAGTGAAACCGGGCATTTTTTGTGGACTTGCGCGGAGCACTACCGCTACAGCGACGACATCGAATGGCTGCGCCGCAGCACGCCAGGCCTGAAAAAAGCCTGCGACTATTTACTGGCGTGGCGAGAGCGCAATAAGGTCGACGAATACCGGGAACTGGGCTATTACGGCCTAGTGTCAGGAAAGGTCGCTGACCCGGACGATTTCTTCCATTCATTTTATTTGAATGCCGGAACCTACCTTGGCCTGTCAGGGATGGCAGAGGTTTTGCAGGCGACGGACAGCGCCTACGCTGCGCACCTGGCCGCAGAAGTAGCGCTGTATCGGGAGGACATCCGGGCGGCTCTGCGCGATGCATTGGCGCGAGCGCCGGTTGTTCCCTTTGGCGACGGCAGCTGGGGGCCGTTGTGTGCGCCATGGGGCGAGCATAATGGCATATCGACGCTTTATGTCGATGGCGGCAAATGGTTCACACATGGCTCCTTTGCCGCACGCGGGGTGACGACAGGGCCGCTGTACCTGGCGTTGACAGATATTTTCGCGGCGGACAGCCCCGAGATGACGATGCTGGTGAAGGCAAATCAGCACCCGTGCACACGCGAGAACGCCAGTTTGAGCCAGCCCTACTATTGTCGTCACGACTATGCGCATTTGCGCCGTGGCGAGGTCAAATTGTATTTAAAGGCTTTTTACAATCAACTCACAGCATTGCAAGACCGCGAAAGCTACGCCTTTTGGGAACATTATCACGGGGCGAGCCAGTACAAAACGCACGAAGAGGCCTGGATGCTGATGCAGGTGCGCTGGATGCTGTATTGGGAAAACGACCGGGACGGCGGCTTGGATTTATTCCGGATGATTCCGCGGCAATGGCTGTCACCAGGTCAAAAGATCGCTTTGCAAGGAATGAAGACGACGCATTTCGGCGGCTTGACTGCAATCGCCGAGGCGAGCGAAGATGAGCTTCGGTGCGTTTTTCAGGTCGAGAAAGAAGCGCCGAACTTCCATATCCGACTGCCGCACCCGCAGCAACGGATGGCCATCCATTGCGAGGGCGGGATATACGACGCGCACACCGAGACAGTGACCGCACCTGGCGGCAAAGACGGAAAAGTAGTGCTGAAATTTTAATAGCGGCGAGAGTTTAATGGACAGTGGACAATGGACAGAAGTGGACGCTAATGGACGTCTGTAGACGATGGACTGTGGACTTTAGTGGACTTTAGTGGACTTTCCCTCGCCCCACAGCATTCAGCACTCGTCCCACACACAGCATTCAGTCCTCGCCGCTATCCATGGCAAAAGCTTCTTCAGGGGTTGCAATTCAGTGTCTTTTGTGGTATTATTTAGCTTGGTTCCTATTCGTTTTCGAACGGCAACATCCAGAGCGGTCTTAAATCACAGGAGGCAATGATGAGCAAGCCAATCAAGGGAAGCGTCTGTCTGAATCATCCAAACGTGGCGGCGGTGGCGCGTTGTGCTACTTGCAGCAAGCCCATCTGCGGGGAATGTGCGCAAGTTCATGATGGCAGCACGTTCTGTTCAAAGCTCTGCTATGACAACGCCATGCGGACGGGCATGATGGTCGATGACGTCCAGCGTCGCAAGGGCATGGCCAATTTCCGGCGCAAGATCGCTATTATCATCAACTTGCTCATCTTGGCGGCAATCATCTATGCAGGCTATCATTTTTACACCAGGAACAAGAGCAAGGTTGATCGGAAGTTGCAGGAAACCAAGCAAGCAGTTCAGCAGAAATCCTCTGAGGCGGCCGATACGATCAGGAAGAGCACTGTAGAGCGCGAGTCGAAGTACAAGCGCGACCGGGAGAGTGCGTTGCAGTAAGCGCCTTCCCCCCCCGAGCGCAGCAGCATCTTAGCAATAGCAATGCCACAGCTTTCAGAAACGCCCGAGACGCAAAAGCAGCCTCGTCAAGAGAGTACTTAGTGCGACTCGGGCTGGCTTGAATGGGAGAGGACACGCGCAAAAATGCATTTTTGGAAGTATCATGGCTTAGGCAACGACTATCTTGTCCTGGAGCCGGCCAGCCTCGGCGACAACACCTTGTCAGAAGAAACTATACGGCGAGTCTGCCACCGGCATTATGGCCTCGGCTCCGACGGCATTTTGCTGGGGCCAATCTGGCCTTGGATGGCCGATTTCTGCACGGTAAGCGCATGCGCCGGCGACTATGCCAGCGCTATTGGCCAGACTCTCTGTGCGTTGCGCATTTTCAATCCGGATGGCACCGAGGCAGAGAAAAGCGGCAACGGCCTGCGAATTTTCGCCCGTCACCTGTATGAGCGTCACGGCATTGACAAAGGCACGTCCTACCGGGTCGCGACTTTGGGCGGTGTAGTGGAAATCACGGTGCATGATCCGGAGGAGCGCATTGAAGTCGAAATGGGCGCGGTGACATTTTCCAGCGCGTCAATTCCGGTCTCCGGGCCAGAGCGGGAGGTGCTGGAGGAAGAGATAAATATCAAGGGGCGACGATTCCGCTTTTGCGCAGCTTCAGTGGGCAATCCGCACTGCGTGATCCTTGATGACGCCGGCGAAGCAGACGCCGATTTCGCCCAAAAATATGGCCCGCTCCTTGAGACAGCGGCAATTTTCCCGAAGCGGACAAATGTCCAGTTCATGCAGATTTTTGGTCGCCACGACATAGCGATTGAAATCTGGGAACGCGGTGCCGGATACACGCTGGCATCCGGCAGCAGTGCCTCGGCTGCGGCGGCCGTCGCAATCCGCTTAGGTCGATGCGATTCGCCGGTTGCAGTGCACATGCCCGGTGGGAAACTGGTGGTAGACGTTTCCGCAAACGGCCTGGTCGTACAAACCGGCCCAGTGGAAAAGATCGGCGAAGCTATCTGGACCGGCAATGACGCCTGAGGCGGCTGCCAATAGATATTACTTGTTGAGCAAAAACAAATTATGAGGATGAAAGGACACGTGCGATGACTTGTTTGCGTACAGGCGAACTGGTGTTGTTTCAAGGCGATAGTGTGACCGATTGCGGACGTTCGCGGGACAATGACGCGCTCCTGGGTAGCGGCTATGCCGGCATGGTAGCAGCCCAGTTCAGCGCAGCATATCCAGACATAAATGTGCGCTTCCTGAACCGAGGCATCAGCGGCAACCGCTCCAAGGACCTGGTGGCGCGCTGGCAAAACGACTGCATCGACCTGAAACCGAATTGGGTCTCGGTGCTGATCGGCATCAATGACACATGGAGACGCTACGACCGGCAAGACCCAACCTCGACCGAGGACTATGCAGCCAACTGCCGGGAAATTTTCCGCCGTACCCGGGAGGAAATCGACGCTCGCCTGATCATCTTAGAGCCGTTCGTGCTGCCGTATCCAGAAGACCGCAAAGCCTGGCGGGTTGACCTCGACCCAAAAATCCATGCCTTGCGAGAATTGGCAGTGGAGTTTGACGCAGTGTATGTTCCGTTGGACGGATTGTTGGCAGCAGCCAGTTGCCGCCGGGCGTCAACGGTCTGGTCAGGGGATGGCGTCCATCCGTCGGCAGCAGGCCATGCCTTCATCGCACGCCAGTGGCTGCAAGCGGTTAATGCCTTGAGGTGAATAACTTAGGCCAAGCCGCATCTATGACGCTGACACGGCTGCGGCAAGGAGGTTTGCAAATGCGGACAGCGAGGGCAAAATCCATTCCATCGCTGTGGGTTGCTGCGGCTGCCTGGATTTTACTCTTTTGCGCAGTGGGCTGCCGGCGAGAGGTCGGCGGCACGTCGTATTTTCGCGAAGCAATGCGGCATTTGGACGACGATCAGCCCACGCTGGCGATCCCGGCCTTTGAACTGGCGATTCTGCACAATGACCACGCCTTTGACGCGCATGTGCAACTAGGCCTTTTGAGTGAGCGCATGCCAGGACGCCAGCTCCAGGCAGTATGGCATTATCGCCAGTGCCTGGAGCTGGAGCCGAACCATCCGCACCAGACGGCCATCAGGGAATGGCTGGCGCAGGCGGAAAAAGTGTTGCTGGCAGAACTGCAAGAGCAGCAGAAAAAAGACGGCGAGGAGGAACGCAAACAGCGAGTGCGCATCTTAGAAGAGCATGCCCTGCGCCAAAAAGAGTGGATTTCAGAGCTGTCGCAAGAAAACCGCGAATTGCGTCAACGCTTGGCCGAATTGCAAGCAGACAGCAAAGGCTCGCCAGGCAAGAAGTAAGGGGCGAGGGGCTGAATGCTGAATGTTGAATGTTGAATGCTGAATGCTGAGGCGCATTTGTCATTCATCATTCATCATTCGTCATTTATCATTCGTTAGGGGCGGGGGGGCGAGAGAGGAGAGGGGTGCTTGGGCTACAACATACTGCAAGCTAAAGCTGAACTACGTACGGCCTGAATTACGTACGGTAATAGCAAGTTCAATTAGTTTCTTGATAAGGCGTCAAGGACGTATCATCAGTGAGGTGGCAAAACAAGATTACGTCAACATTATGTCCAAAGGAGGCCTGGCATGCAGAAGAAGTTCACTTTGATTGAGTTGCTGGTGGTTATTTCGATCATTGCAATTTTAGCGGCAATGCTGCTGCCGGCCTTGGGCAAGGCTCGGGAGGCCGCCCAGAGCACGGCCTGCGTCAACAACTTGAAGCAGGTCGGTTTGGCGATTCACATGTACGAAATGGACATGAAGCGCTTTCCGGCGGTGACGCAGTCAGACAACCAGTACTTCACCAACTGGGCATCAGACCTGCGCATCAACGGCTACATCTCGACCAACCAGATTTTATTTTGCCCGATGGCCCCTATCCGCGCAGTAGCAAACCAGGCTTGGTGCGATCCAGGAAGCACGCTGAATTGCGTGGTGTATCCAAAGAGCATCTGGCTGTATCTCTACCCCGGCTATGGAGCCAGTAATAATTTGATGAGTCGCCTGAAAACCATCAAGATGGCGTCAGTCCGGCGACCCTCAGAAATTCTAATGATCGGCGATGCAGAAAACCGCGACAGCAACTACATCCCGATCCATTGGATAGTACGGCAGCGGGCGCCGAGCGCAGCGCCATCACCGCGGCATAAGACGTTTTCGCAGGCGAACATCTGCTGGGTTGACGGCCACGTATCTTCCGTCCTGAATCCAGTCATGGAGCTGCAAAAGCCGAACGCGAGCGATCCCAACAAGTATTTCGACGTGTTTAAGTAGCCGCTGGCGACCAACGGACGACGAGGCATTCCCCATACTTCAAACGCTGGGTTGAAGCTCCTGGAGGACATTCATGGACAACGAATTGCGGGCAATTCAGTTCAGCCGTCCGGACTACATCCCGATGACTTTCGTGGTCAACTCGGCATGCTGGCATCATTACGATTTTCACGAGTTGTGCGACTTCATGCTGGAACGACCGTTTTTGTTTCCCGGCTTTCGAGTTCCGGCGGCGCCATATCGTCCAGCGCACGGTGTCAATGCCCGGCATGGCCAGCCGTTCCTCGACGTCTGGGGCTGCACCTGGGAGACGTCCGAGGACGGCATCACTGGCACGGTCGTCGAGCATCCCCTAGCGGACTGGGCGGCGTTCTCCACCTATCGCGCCCCTGATCCGGCGCTGACGGACGGGCTGGACATCATCGACTGGGAGAACATCAAAAAGCGCCTGGCATCGCAGCGCCAATCCGACCGGTTGGCCAAGGGCACTTTGCCGCACGGGCACACTTTTCTGCGGCTCCTTTATCTGCGCGGCTACGAAAATTTGATGTACGACTTTGCCGACGGCGAACCGCGTATAGAGCGTCTATGCGAGATGGTGGAGGCTTTCAATCTGGCGGTGACAGAGCGATATCTTGAGGCCGGAGTGCAGATGTTCGGATTCCCGGAAGACCTTGGCATGCAACGCGGGCCGATGGTGTCGCCAGAGCATTTCGCCCGCTACATCCAGCCGTCGTATCACCGGCTGATGACGCGAGTGCACGACCGTCAGGCGCTGGTGCATAAACATTCCGACGGCGACATCCGCGCCCTCGCAGGGATGATCCTCAATTCCGGCGTGGACGTTTTCAATTTGCAGGACAATGTCAACGGCTTGGACTGGATCCGCCGTGAACTGAAGGGGCGCGTATGCATCGAATTGGATATCGACCGCCAAAGCACGAGTTTCATGGGCACGCCAGCAGGGATTGACGCGATGATCCGCGAGGAGGTGGCCACTTTGGGCAGTCCCGAAGGCGGGCTGATGATGATCTATGGACTGTATCCCGGGGTGCCCATGGCAAATGCACGAGCCGTGGCAGACGCGATGATTGCGTATGCCGGATATTTCAACTGACGGGCGCATCATCCTCACCTCAAGGCAGTTAAGGAAAGGAAAATTATCATGCGTTTTGCCTATGTCGGACTAGCATTGTTCCTGGCGGCGACGTCATGGAGCGCAGCGATTGACTTCCAGCGCGACGACTATGTCTCACCAATGACGCTGGGAAGCCGGAAACGAGTGGCGGAGCGAGCGGCGCTGTATCCGGAAGTCCAGTACAAGTACGCATTGTTTCAGAATTATCTCGGCATGTACATTGACCGGCCGTTGTTTTTCGACCGTTCTCTGCGGCCAGAGCAGTTTACCTATCTCACGGCCGAGTCGTATTTCCGCGATCTTGCGATTATGCGGCGATACGGCTTCACCGGTTCCGGCAGCCTGGCGCTCGGGATTATAAACTTATACAAGCAGGTCAATGGTTTTCTGGAGGCCGACCCGGCCCGGGCAGCGGGGCACCAGGAGTACGTGCAATTCGCTTTTGGCGAGATGGGGCGCTTTTCGGCGGACGACAAGAAGCTGCAGCAGGCGCGCGAAATCCTGAACATCGCCCAAAAGTCGCCATACGCCGGCCGGATGAACGGCAAGCTGCTCATCACTACCTATAATTCCGCTTACATCCCCCAGGACACGATGCGGGAATTCCTCGGTGCGCTCAGAGCCGAATTCGGGGACATCTTCCTGATCTCCGGCGGCCTGGTCGTTGACCACGCGGATAACCGACACTACCGCGAACATGGCTCGTGGCCAGAGGAAATCCAGGCCAAATATCGTGCGAAGCTGATAGACGTCCTGACGCTTTTTGACGGCGTACAGCTGCCGGTCGGCACACGGCAGCGCGGCACAGAGTATACCACGTACATAGATTGCGGCATCTATGAGAAATACATTCTGCCGATGACGCTGGAGCTGACAGCCGAGGAGCGCTTCGCTGGCAAGCTGCTGGGGGCAGTCCTGACACACGGCTATATCAACCATTTGAGCGGAGTGAATCATGGGGAATACGGCACGGCCTCCCTGCGGAAAAGCCTGGACCAGCTGCTGAAAGTCAATCCTGATTTCATCGTCTTCTTTGAATGGAACGAGTTCAATGAAAACACCTGCTTCCAGCCAACACTGACCAATTCGCTGGCATTGCAGCGCCTAATCAAATATTACAGCCTGGTCATCAATGGCGGGGAACCGGCTCCAGAGCCCGGGGATGACGCGCAGATACCGCCCCTGATCCTATCCCACCGCGAGACCCTGAAAGTCGGCGAAGTCCTGGACTTCGAATTGCTGAACGTGCCTGACAGCCGGGAACAGCAGACCTATACGGCTCGTCTGCGGCTGCTTGATGCCACAGGAACGGCGGTAGTGGAGTTCCCGCAAGAGACTTTTGACCGCAGCCAACTGCGCGCGGTCACCTATCGCGTGGCTACCGAAGAACTGACGCCCGGGGTAGTTTTCCTGCCCGAACTGACGGTCACCCGCTTTGACGGACGCCAGGAAGTCTATGCCGACTTGCAGTATGTACGCCTTATGCCGACGTTCTGCTACAACTACAAGGCAACCCGGCAGCCGCTGCGGGACCTGCTGAGGCCGGAGCAGATGCAGTTCACCGCCGTCCGCCAGGCTGATGGCAGCGATGCGCTGACCGCGACCATCACCGCGACCGAGCCGCTGGCTGCAGTCGAAGTAACCGACTACGGACGGGACTTCTATGCCGTCGACCCCAGCCAGGAGTTTGACCGGGAGAAAAATTGGCTCTTGATTGGCAGTTTGACAACCAGGAAGAGCGGCAATCACCAAATTGAACTAAGCATCCCCGGGAGCACAGACTGGCAGTTCCGTCCGTGGTGGCGCCCGAACATCAAATTCGGCAACTGGAAGCGTAAAGACGGCGTGCTCACCTGCAGGACGCTGATCTGGGGCGCACCTAACGACTTTATTGTGTCAATACCGCGGGCAGACGCGGCCGCCGAGATTTGCTTCAAGGTCGGTGACGAGGAACGTCGGATGAAGCTGGCGGACTTCCTCGCCGTCGGCGCTTGGGCCTGGCAGTATTCGACGTGTCGCCTGACCTGGCGGCTATGCCAGGAGCTGCCAGACACGCCGCCCTGCCCTGACGCTTTGCAGTCGTCGTTGGCAGTCAAACTCACCTCTGCCCGTCGCTATCCGATCTATCAACTCCGGGCAGTCACGCGTTCCGGGCGGATTTACCGCAGCCGTCCCATCCTGCCGGTCGCGATGCCTGAGGCGACGCGGACGATTGCGATTCATTCTGAACTGCACGACAAGGTGTTATCAGTCCCAGTGTGCGCGGCGCTGTTGCCGGAACTGCGCTATGCGATTCGGCCGCCGGAATCCGGCGGGGCGATCATGACGACCGACTTTGACCCCTTCTTCAATGCCCAATTAGGCGGCGGCTATGTATATGGCGAGGCCTTTGACTCAATACCATTGCCAGAAGGCCGACAAGTGCCCGAGTACGTCATTGAGGACGGCAAGCCAGCCTTGCGATTCGACGGCGGCAGCTATGCGACCATGCCAAAGGAATCATTTCCCCGCGGCAGCTTCACTCTGGACTTTGAAATCAAGCCCGACCCCGGCCAGGAAACATACGTACTGTTCCGACATTTCGCCAGGATTCTCGGCTCCGTGACGCTTTTTGTCGAAGACGATGAATTGAAGCTGGCGTTTGGCGACCGAGAGCAGATTGCAACGCACAGATTTCCCTCTGGGCTCCGGATTGAGCGCGGACAGTGGTCACGGGTCATAGTCTCGTACGATCTGGCGTCATTCCGGTTCCAGGTCGGAGACCGCATCAGCACCGCGCCGACCCCGCAACGACTGCTGGCGCTTTATTTCAAGCCAGGAATTTTCGGCGGGCATACCAAGGTGGAATTCGGCCCGCCAGACGGCGCACGCTATTATTCCGGCTTGATGCGGGATTTGGTCATCCGGCACTGGTAGAATAGCAAGACGCAACCGGCGTTGTAGGACACGGAAAGCCCTTAACCGCCGGCTGTGGACGGTGTGGACGGCGGCTGCCGTATGTAGTACAGCCTTCAGGCTGCCGTATGTAACGCTCGCCCTCAAAGGATGATAGCGCCGCCGGTTTTCAGCAGGCGGCGCGTCTCGGCGCGATCGACGTTCGCTACTCCTTTGCCGTCTCGCATGGCCTGCCAGGCAGCCACGCCGGCAGCTTCGCCGCATTGGTTGAGATTGACCATGACGCGGACAGCGCCGAACGCATCCCGGTCGGCATCCAGCATCCGGCCGGCAACCAGGACATTGACAGCACCCCGAGGAATCAGGCAGCTCAGCGGAATCTGATAATATGGCAGCACCTGGCCTTCTGGCAGCCAGCGCTCGGTGCTGATGCATTGATCGCCCCTGTAGACGCGCATCGTACCGTTCAGGTTTTTGAAGCTGATCGTCGCGTCCGTGTCGTTGTGAATGTCAACCGGATACGTGCCGTTGCCGATAGCATCGGGAAAGCGTCGTCCTGCCAACAATTCCTCGCCGGTGAGCGTTCCTATGGACTCGACGTGAAGTCCTTCCCGGATGCCGATTGCCGAGGGCAGCGTTTCCAGGCCGAACTTCCGGTCTGGGAATTCCCGGCGGAGCATGTCAAGAATGGCCTTGATCTGGCGACGGGAGGTGATTTCCGCACGGGTGATTTCATCCGGGTCATTGCAATCGCATTGCATGACTCGCGTTCCGGCGAGCATAAAGAGCTGGCTGTTGGGAATAGGCATGCCCCAATAATAGCCGCACGGCAGGTCAGGCAGCTCTTCACGGTACTTGTCCATGCACTTCCGCAAACTAAAACCTTCCGGGAAGGACCAGCCGCTGAACCGAGCGCAGCTGGTCGGCGGCTGCGGGTGATCGACGCGACGCATGGTCATGCCAGCGCTGCGCGCTAAGACGCCATCGCCGGACGCATCAATGAACACACTGGCACGAATGGCGAAACGGCCTGACTTGTCCTCAGCGACAATCGCCTCTATCTTGCCGGGGCCGGCCAAGACAGCCTGCGAGAATGACGTCTGCAAGTATAAGGTAATGTTTTTCTCGCTTGTCACCATGGTGTCAAGCACCAGGGTGAGTTCTTCGGAATTCAATCGAATGCCATAATAGTCGGTCGGCTCCCGGAAGGTGGTGCAAGCGCCGGTTTTCTCCAAGCGTTCGAGGGTCTCGAAAGTCAGTCCGCCGATGATTTGCTGCTGGTGGGTGATGTCAAACAGCGAGTGCCACATACCGACCAGCCCCAGGGTGGCCACTCCGCCCAGGCGGTTCGACTTTTCCAGCAACACGACTTTCGCGCCCAGGCGCGCTGCGCGCAGCGCTGCAAACACGCCTGTGCAGCTTCCTCCAACCACGCAGATATCAGCTTCGATCTTAACCGGCACCGTCTCGGGCGGCAAGGTCATTGTGTTCTCGCTCATAACTCTTCACATTCCTTTTCACATTTACCCTGCTGGTTACAAAAAAACGGCATTTTCAACCCAATTTCACGCTTAGAAAACGTTAGCGCAGCAGCCGTTCAATAATCGCAAAGCGGCTCCTCTTGGCGCGTTCATAATCACCGCAGCGCGTCGTCAGGACTATGGCAAAAAACTTCCTCGGCAGGTGCATGAGTATGGTCTGACCGCTCCAGCCGGAATGCAGAAGCACACTGCCAAAGGCGTCTTCGTGCAACCACTTATCCCAGATAGCCCAACCCAGGCGCCGATAACCGTCAACCTGGCTCTGGCGGTCTGGCGCCGCCTCGGCAAAAGAGGCTTCGGAGAACAACCGCGGGCGTCCCGGGACAGCGCCATGCCGCAAATAGCAGCGCAGTAGCTTTGACAGGTCAAGCGCAGTCGTGAACAGGCCGGCATTGGCAGTGCTGCCGCCATCGCGGTAGATGCGAGCGGCGACGAAGTCAGAAATCTGCCCTGGCGCGTCCGTGCCCATAGTCTGAGCTAAACGCTCTTGGCCACCTGTCGGCGGCGACTGCCCCAGGCGTGAATCCGCCATGCCCAGCGGCTGAAAAATCTCCTTTTCGCAGAAGTCAGGGAAGCTGCTGCCGGTGCAGCGCTCCAGGATCATAGCCAGGAGGATGTAATTCCAGCAGGCGTAGTCCGCGTGTGCGGTCGGCGGTCGCGGTGGTGGCGTGATCAGCATGCTACGCAGCATCTGCGCACCTGATTCGTCAAAGTAAAGGCGCTGCTTCTGGCCAGGGACATCGCCGAAACCCGACGTGTGGTTGGCGAGTTCCCGCACCGTGATCGGCCGAAACAACTTCGCCTGAAAATCAGGAAGATACTCAGTGAACGGCGCATCAAAATCAATCAGACCGCGAGAGTGGCAGACCAGCAGCGCCGTGACTCCAGCCGCGGCTTTGGTGACGCTGGCAACGTCGATGATAGTATCCAGGTGCATGGGGACTTGCCGCGTATTCTCGGCGTGGCCGACACACAGCGAGAAAACGTCATCGTCCACAGTCCCGGCCAGAACAGCCGCGCCGTTAATAACCCGGTCGTCGATCTCGGCCTGCAAAATGGCATCAATCTCAGACATGAATTCTCTTTCTGTCACTGGCATGACCGGTGAAAAACATTTCTTGCGTTGGCAGATGGCGGAGGTAGGCGCCCCGGGCAAGGCACTTGAATGGACAGTGGACAATGGACGTTAGTGGACTTTAATAGACGTCAGTAGACGATGGACGGTGGACAGAAGTGGACTTTAGTGGAGAGTGGACGTGAACAGAAGTGGACTTTAGTGGACTGAGGCGCGAAGACATGTGTCTTTCTCAGGCTTTCGGTCAACACAGGACGGAGCCACGTATTACTGCCGCTGCGTACCGTAGATCAGTTCACTCGTTGGGCGGAATTTCCCCGGGTTCTTCAAGGTCCAGGCGATGGCGCGGAGTTCCTTGCCCAGGAGTTTCATTTGCGCTGCTGCAAAGCCGATGTCACCGCCATTCGGGTCCATTGCAAAGCGGCTGCTCCGCCGCAGCCGATTGTTCAGCAGTCGCACCTCATTCTGCAGCGCCTCCAGGCGCTTCAGCGGCCGCCGGCCGGCCGCAGCCGCCAGGAAAATATCGAGCCACCGCACCATAAGCCGCTGCATCTTGACGGCGTTATCGCAAGTCTCGGCCATCCGCGCCAGGTGGAACCGTCGCTTCTCTGCCTTCTCGTATGCGCGCCAGTACAGCTTCGCGGCTTGCTGGTTGAGTTTCACCAGTTCCTTCAAGAGGGCTTGCAGCTCACTGGCCTGGGCCAGGGCTTCGGGGGTGAGCCCGGCCTGCCAGCGCACTAACTTAAAATTGGAAAAGCGCCAGTTTGGGAACGTCGCATTCCACAACGGCGTCGTATGGCTGTACTTGTCCCCATGACTCGTCCGCAGGCGCTGCGCCCGCGCCACCAGGGCGCCGGCGGCTTTGCCGTACAACTTGGCGCAGGCGACGTCCAGCAGCCCGCCCGGTGCAAACAACTGCGGCGGTGAGCTTATCCCAAACGCCTGCTGGCGATGCGCCGGCATAAACTCGGCCGACACCGCGACCGTTGGCAGGTCGACCCGGAAAGCGCCATCGGGATTCCACAGATATTCGGCATTGATGACCTGGCGCGTCTCCTGAAAGGCATTGCCATTGCCTGTGATCACCGCATTGGCGCCAGACAGCAGGCCGATGGCTGGCGCATCCCCGGAGATGATGCTGGAATCGTAGAAGCCCGCCCCAGCTGCAAAATAGACGCAGGAAATCTTGGCGTCGGGACCGAGCCGCTGCCGCAACTCCTGGTAGCGCGGCGCTTTTGGCATATCGCCGAAAAACTGCTCACGCAGCATCAGGTAGATATTCTTGCCGGCCAGCAATCGGGACACTGTCTCGAAATAATCCAGGTGGCAGCGCCATTCGTCATCATTCTCATACGCATTGGTGTAGTTGGGTCCGACCATGTTGATCATACAGTCTCGGCGGGCGTCATAGCCAGTTTGCGGATTTCTGACTCTGCCCACCGCCTCCGCAAGATGCAGAAACAGGTTTGCGCAGGCGCCGGCCATGCCGTCTGGCGCTGCCAGGTCGTCATTCGGCCAGCGTTCCCGGCAGTTCGGACAACGCAGGTTCCAGGACGCTTGCGCCTCGGCGTTGACCGAAATGTCCAGGCCATGCACATACAGCGCCCCGGGCTCCACAGTCTGCACGAATTGCTGCAACTGGGCGCATTTCCGCTTCAGGAGCTTCTTATTGCTCAGACACGTGCCCATCAGCTGGGAGACCGGCTTGGCGGCAAAGCCCATGCAGGGATACAGCGCCCCCCTGGGATAGTCATGGCGATTCTCAAAACTTTCGCCGTCAAACTCCTCATGCTGTTCGCCATAGCCGGAACTGTAGCCGACGTAGCACAGATGGATGCCGCGGCGACGAGCCGCGGCATTCATGTCACGCATCAACGAAGGATAACTTTGAAAGCGCCTGCCATTCCACCCCACGCCGTCAACAAAGGCAAAATTGAGCTTGTACTCGGTCATGAGATCAAGACCGGCAAGGAAACGAAGGCGGAAGTCTCTGGAACCCTGGCAGTCATCCTGGCTCCAGCCGCGGATTTCCGCCATCAGGTTCCAGTTGACGCCGCGAATCTCAAAACGGGGTCGGTCGGCAATCCGTCCCAACGGCAGAGTCCAGCCGTCGCCGTGCTTGGTCAAAAGCTGCAAGAGCGTCATGGCGCCATACATGAAGCCGTCCGAGTCTGCCGCCGACATGGTGACCCCGGCCGCGTCGATGACGAGTTCATACGCCTGCGCGTCGCCCCCCGGCAACGGCTGGAAACGCAGCACAGCCGGGCCGTCGTCGCCCCACCAGTGTGCTAGCCGCGCCAAGGCATATTGGGACGGGCAGTCGCCCTGGAACAGAAGTTCCTGGAAAACCAGCTGTCCACCGTCCCAGCGGCTTTCCGCTGGCGTGGGGATAATGATTGGTGCACTCATATCGTCTCCTGATCTATCGCTGCTATCAAACGCCTGACCGGTCGCCGCCACACGCGACCAGGCCGGGCTGATCACATATTTTCCCGTCACTCCGCCACGACGCACTTCACCGGCATCAGCTCCGCAGTCTTGCGCAGGGCGGCAAACTCAGGCTTATTTCCCGTTTTGGATACACTCCACGCCGCCGGGAGGCGCTTCCAGCCGGCAACGCTCCAGGCGCAGCCCGCTGACATTCTGCGCCATGATGGCAGCCTGCCAGCCCGGCTCCGGGTCGCGCCAGCTGACCCGGCAGCGGTCAAATTCAACCCCGTCGGCATTCAGGAGATAGAACGCTACTGGCGCACATTTGACGCCGAATTCGCCGTAGCTCCGCTCTGCCTTCTCGGGCGGCACTGCGTCAGCACCGCCGGAATATTCAAACCAGACATCGGAGAAACTGATGTCCTTGACCAGGCAGTCGGGGTTGCCGGTGACGAACGACGACCATCGCGCCCGCCCGCGCAGATGATTGAAACTGATATTGCGGATGAGCTTCACTGTCTCATCCGGCTGGCAGCCGCGTACGTTCGATGACACGATAATCGGCCGCATCGCCTCAATGTGCAAGTTATTAAACAAAATGTTCTCAATCTTCACGCCCAGGGATTTCTCCGAATACTTCGAGATGATGCAGACTGCGGTGCGGGTGTCCCAGATGACGCAGTTGCTGATGACGCAATCGCGAACTTCACCACTGCCGACGCCGATCCGGAAGGCGTTGCAGCGCGTACGCAGTATGCAGTTGCTGACCGTGACATGCTGGCAGACGCGCGATTGATCCTTGAGCGGCTCAATGTGACCGCGCAGCGTGATGCAATCGTCGCCAGAGTCGATGATGCAGTTAGTGACTGTCACCCGTGCGCAGCAGTCGATGTCGATGCCATCGCCGTTCCAGGTTCGCTGGTCGTTCCAAATCCGCACCCCGGCAATCACCACATCTTCGCAGCCGTGCAGAAAGCAGGTCCAATAGGGACTGTTATACAATTTGACGTCGGTGATAGTGACATTCGTACATTCGCAGAAGAAAATCATCTGTCCGGGGCGCCATTCCGGGTACTCGAACAGCTGCGGGCGTTCCTCCCAGGTCTTGTCCGAAAAGGCCTGGCGGTTGCCATCGATCACGCCTTGGCCGGTGATGCCAATGTTGTTGGCCTCGACCGCGACAATCAGATGAGCGCCAGTGACTCGCTCCTTGACGAAGACGCGGTTTTGAGGGCAGAAATCGTCCGCATTGTAGTCTTCGCGGCGGGAGCTGCCGAGCAGCCTGGCGCCGCTTTCCAGGTTGAGGGTGACGTTGTCGCGGAGATAGACGGTTCCGGTCAGATACGTCCCGGCTGGGAAATTCACCGTTCCGCCGCCATTGGCCGCGCATTCGTCAATCGCCCGCTGAATCGCTGCCGTGCACAATTCGCCTGCCACGCCGGCGGCGCCATACGCCCTGATGTCATACATGCTGTCGCCCTTTACATCGTTTTCACACCTGTTGCCAGGCGGCCCGCCTCACTTTTTAGACTAAGCAGCGCTCCCGGCTTTTGTTACGCATTGAAAACGTACTGCCGACAAGCTGTTTTGCCAACCGGTTAACCCCAAAATGATTTGGGGGGCGAGGGGCAAAAAACTCCTGTTTTATCCGCAGATTATGCTGATGACGCAGATTTTTTGCGGTCAGAAAGCTTCTCACAGCTCCATATAGTAGGTCACGTGCGTCAATTGGCGGTTGAATCCGGCTCTTTCGTAGGCGCGTCGCGCCCGGGCATGGGCGTCGTCAAGACCGGTGAACACGCGGGCTGCTTGCAGGCCGCGATTGCGGAAAAGCTCCAGGACGGCTCGGTACATTTGCTGGCCAATGCCTTTCAAGCCGCAGTCAGGGTCGGCCGCGTTGTTGCCGATCGTCCCGATTTTCTTCTGGTCGTCAATCATAAAGGTGATAAAGCCCACCACCTTTCCGTCTTCCTCGCAGACCAGGATATTCTCCGGCGCATTTTCTATCTGCCGCCGGACTTCCTCGCCCTTGCTTCTGCCGTCTCCAGCCGCCCCAACCAGCAAGTCGGCGATTTTGTCTCCCAATGCCTGCCTGGACATCCGACGGATCGGCGCCCACGCCCGATTAGCGATGTCCACGATCGCTTCGCGGTCGCTGTCACGAAAAGCCCTGATCATGATGACTTGCCTTTCTTTTTCTGCTTGCCTGCCCTATCGCCTTCCAGGACGTGGCCTTCTTGCCCTGCTGCCGGGCTGACGCCGCCCTCTCCTGCAGGCGTCGGCGAGGCCGCTGTCTCCAGCTCCCCGGAATCGCCCTTGGCGGCCTTGCTGCGACGTTTCGCTGCCGACGGCGACGAATCGGCATGGCTTGTCGTCTCGACCACCTCGGTCTCGACTTCCTTGTAGAACTGAGGCATGGGCGGCGCATCGGCCGGGCTAATCAGCGTCTTCAGAGCCTTCTGGGCGGCATTGCGTTCAGCCTGGCGATAGCTGCGCCCCTGGCCGTGCGCCAGTTCCCGCTGGCCGATGCAGACCTTGACTTCAAACACTTGCTCATGCTGCGGGCCGGTGGCGCTCAGGCGCTCATAAACCGGCTTCTGCTGAAAATGCGTCTGGCAATATTCCTGCAACGCGCCCTTAGGGTTGTCTTCAAACTTCACCCGTTCCAGGCACGCATTGATGTCCGGCAGCAGGGTCAGGCACAGGCTGCGGGCGACTTGCAAGCCGCCGTCCAGGTACACGGCACCTAGAAAAGCTTCGAACAAATCGCCTAAAATAGAGGGCCGTTCCCGCCCGCCATTCTGGAGTTCGCCGCGGCCAAGCAACAGCACCGTGTCCAGCCCCAGCTGCTGTGCGTAGCTTGCTGTCGCCGATTCATTCGCCAACATGGACCGCACCTTGGTCAGCAAGCCCTCCTGCGCGTGCGGAAGATGCTCGTACAAATAGTCGGACAGGATGATCTGCAACACCGAATCGCCCAGAAACTCCAGCCGCTGGTTGTGCGGCGGCTGCGGCTGCGGCTGCTCAACCGCGTAGGAGGGATGCGTCAACGCCTCCTCCAACAACGCCAGATTCCGGAACGAATAGCCGCAACGTTCCTGGACGCCTTGGAGAATCGATGGCAGTTCAGACTTCTTGATATTGAATTTTTTCATTATCAGCTTATGTTATATGTTCTGTCGATTCCGTCATAACCACGACCGCAAAGGGCGTCACGATTATTGTTTTCCAGGAGATTTTTTTATGTACGAAGCATCTGATCTGCGTAAGGGCCTGAAAATCGAGTTGGACGGCGAACCTTACATTGTCACAGAATTTGATTTTTGCAAGCCAGGCAAAGGCCAAGCGTTGTACCGCTGCAAGCTGAAAAGCATGATTACCGGCAGCACCCTTGACAAGACCTTCCGCTCGGTAGACAAAATCGACAAGCCCGACCTGGAGGAAAAAACTCTCATCTTCTCATACGACGAGGGCGAAACCTACATCTTCTTCGACCCAAAAACGCACGATGAAGTGCGCATCAGCGCCGACATCCTGGGCGATCAAACGAATTTCCTGGACGATAACATGGAGTGCAGCGTCCTGTTCTACCGTGAACGCCCGATAGAAATCACCCTGCCCTTCTTCGTGGAAAAGAAAATTGCGGAAACCGAGCCCGGCGCTCGCGGCGACACTGCCACCAACGTGACCAAGCCGGCCAGAATCGAAAACGGCTACGAAATCCAGGTGCCGCTGTTCGTCAACATCGGCGACACTGTCCGCATCGACACCCGCACCGGCCAATACGCCGACCGCGTGTCAAAGGCCTGATTTCTCCTGAAAACGGGAAGGGCGCATCATCCGGCGTCGCCGCCCAATTCGGCGGCGGCGCCTTTCCGTCCCTATCTTGCGCCGGTTCAGGGCATCCATGGCCATGAAACACTTGGCGTTTTTGACTTTTTAGCTCCCCAATCCGGCAGAAAGACATGATTTCGATTCTTGATTCTGGCGCAGGCAATCTCGCCAGCGTCCACCTCGCCCCCCTGGCTGTTGCGCCAGCCACGACCCGGAAAGCCTTTTTCGCCTTGGATTTCGACGGCGTCATCTGCGACAGCGCGGCGGAAACTGGCGCCAGCGCCTGGAAGGCCGCCGAGCGCTTCTGGCCAGGACGCTTCCCGAGTCCGGCGCCAACAGAATACATTCAGGCTTTCCGAGCAGCCAGGCCGTACCTGGAAACCGGCTATCAGGCCATACCCTTCATAAAAATGCTCCGCGACGGCCTGCCCCCCCAAGCGCTGGCTACCGGACTTGACGAACGCATCAACGCGGTCTTCGCTGAAATCGGCCAGGACAAGACATCCATGGTCCAAGCCTTTGGCGACACCCGCGACCAATGGATCAAAGCAAACTTGGACGACTGGATTTCCTGGCATGACATCTACCCCGGTGTCCTGGAGGCTCTGCAGAAAGTCCTTGCTGGCGGCCAACATCTCCGCATTCTCACCACCAAGCAAGAGCGCTTTGTCAGCGCCATTCTTAGCGCACATGGCGTAAACTTCCCCGCCGACTATATCTGGGGCCTGGAACGCCAGGAAAGCAAGGAAGACCAGCTGGCGCGCCTCCTGGCCAACGGCGACAACGACGTGTATTTTATTGAAGACCGCCTGGAGACCCTCCGCCGGGTCGAGGCGCGTGACGATTTGCGGGCCGTCCGCCTTTATTACGCCGACTGGGGCTACGGCACTCCCGGCCACCTGGCGGCTGCCAACGCCGACGACCGCATCACCGTGCTTTCCCTGAGCGATTTCCCCAGGTTCCTGGCTGGTCTCGCCTGACTGGCCAACCGCCGCCACTATCAGCCCGAGGCAGAACATGCAGCGTCTTCTCCTCAACATCGGCAACACCCACATCCAGGTCGCGACTCTCACGGGGCATGGCCCAGAGCTGCTCGTGTGCTATGACACGCCAGACATCCGGCCGCTGGAAATGCTGCCAGCGCTGGAGTCGATGACTACGCCATGGGATGCCTGGGCAGTCTCGGTGGTTCCGCCGGTCCGCTTGTCCCTGGAACAGCGCTATGGCCGGCGCATCCGCTTCCTGACGCCGAAAGATTTTCCGCAGCTCGACTTTTCGCCGGTTGACACCAGCACGCTGGGCATGGACCGCATCGCCAATGCCGCAGCAGCCCGCAGTTTGACCAATTCGGCGGTCATCGTCCTGGACTGCGGCACTGCCATCACCACCGAGGCTCTGGACAGCCAGGGCCGTTTTCGCGGCGGCGCCATCCTGCCTGGCCGGATGCTGCAACGCAAAACTCTGGCCGCCTACACGGCGCAGCTGCCCCTGATTCCACTCGGCCAAGACGCCCCGGCCGCGCTTGGATGCCGCACGACCGAGGCGATCGCCGCTGGCATTGACCGCGGCATCGTCGGCGCCGTGCGGGAAATCGTAGCAGCCACCCGCCGCGAACTTGAGTCTGCCGACTGCCCAGTGCTGGTCACTGGCGGCGACGCGCCTTTCTTCACCCGCCACCTCCCGGAACTCACCCCGGCTCCGGACTTGTTCACTCTCCGCGGCATTGCCACGGCTAAGCCAGCCGTCTGACGCCAGCGCGGCAAGCGTTTTCCAGTCACGGGTTGTCTGGGAAAAACAAGCGCTGCCAATTGGCCCACACTTGCGACGCCACCCGTTCCGGCGTTTCGTTTCGCAGTTCAGCCAGGCACTGCACCACGAATTGGACATGCCAAGGCCGGCTTTCCAGCCTACGATATCTCTGAACCGGGAGGTCAGGGCAATCCGTCTCGGTCAGCATCCGGTCGGCTGGCACATAGCGGGCGGCTTGATGCAGACGATGCGCCCCCGGATATGTCACCGGCCCGCAGAAGGACAGATACAAGCCGCGATCGAGTGCCTCGCGAGCAATGTCCACGCTGCCAGTGAAATGATGACAATAGCCGCGAACCTGGCTCAAGCCCAATTCCTTCAGAACGCCGAAAAAGTCTGGCCACGATTTCCGATTGTGCAAGCACACGGGCAAGTTGAGTTCCTGGGCCAGCTGCAATTGGGCTCGAAACATCGCCAGTTGCTGCTCCGCATTGTCCCGACCATACTGGAAATCCAAGCCGATTTCGCCGACTGCAAGTACCCGGCCGCGGTTTTCCGGCGCGGTCAACGCCTGCCGCAACTCTGCCAGGGTTTCTTCGCGCCAGTCTTCGGGGAAAAATGGATGAATGCCCAAAGCGCCGAATACGCCCGGCTGCCGGGACAAATCACAGACTATCGACCATTCCGTGCGACGCGCCGCATTGGCGAGAATGCCGCCAACGCCTTGATGCTCGCTTACCGCCAAAATGAGTTCAAGGCGTTCACGCAGACGCACATCCGCCAAATGGGCATGGACATCGACTAAATTGCCATTCACCTGGTTCATGTCCCCTCTGCGGAAAAATCATTGCTGTCCGGCGTACACCACATTCCATAAAATAGCGCCGCGAAAACAAAAAACCACCTCAGTGGCAGCTGCTAAAGCGGCTCGCACTAGGACGGAAACCACCTTACCTCCCTTCTTCCAGGTTGATTTTCGTGCGTTTCCGCATACGTTATTCTTAAGTCTTGCCTTTTCTCCAACATTCATCTTTTTTCCGGGAGCGACGTTACTATGCACAGCCACCTCGTCCGCCTAGTCACTATTTTCGCGATGCTGACCAGCGCCTTATTTGGTGCCACGCGGCAAGTCAAGCCCGAGAATGCGGTCATCATCCTATCGGACAACGCTTCGGCTATACACGCATTCGCAGCCAAGGAGCTGCAAAAGCACCTCCATCTGCTCTGCGGCGTAGAAATTCCCATTCGCGCCAAGCTTGACGACGCCAGGCAGCCTTTTTACATCAACGCCTGGCCGCTGGGTCTCAACTTTTCCCTCGCACCAGAGGAAGGCCGCTGGTGGGTCAGCGAGTCCTGCGTTTGGCTATGCGGCGAGGACAGCGAGAGGGTGCCCCTTCCGGCTGGGCAGGAGGTCTCGGTCAGCTTCGCCACCCGGCAGCGCCGCACTGGCATACTGAACGCTGTCTATGACTTCCTGGAAAAGCAATTCGGGGTTTTGTGGATTGAACCCGGCGACCGCGGCATCAGCCATCCAGTCACGCCGGGCGTCCTCACGCTGACCATCGGCGAAGGCGGCTGGAAGCCCAATCAGCTGATCAAGCGCGGCCTGCGTTCTGGGCTGCCCTACCGCTTAACCGACTACAACAAGGACCTGCCCGAACCCTTCCAGCTCACCGAAGAGCAATTCCGGCAGAAGCATGACGAGGTCAACCTCTGGCTGAAGCGCATGCGCATGGGCACCAGCCTGGAACTGCATTACGGCCATGCCTTTACCCAATGGTGGAAAAAATACGGCGACGAACATCCGGAATACTTCGCGCTCTTCAAAGGCAAACGCGCCCCGGCTCGGCCGACCATGCCTGAGACCATCAAAATGTGCCCCAGCAGCCCTGGCCTGCATAAGCAAATCATCGACAACTGGCTCGCCCAAAACCCGCGCCCCAAATGCATCAACACCTGCGAAAACGACTGGGGCGACTACTGCGAATGCGACGCCTGCCGCAAGCTCGACATGCCGCCGCTGCCAGGAAAGAAATGGGACGACGACCTGACCGACCGCTACTTGTACTTCTCCAACACCATCAGCCGCATGGCGGTCCAGCATGACCCAGACGTCATCGTCAGCATGTACGCTTACTCCTGCTATCGTTTCCCTCCCCGCCGCGAAAAGGTCGAGCCGAACTTAGTCATCGGCTTCGTGCCCAGCATGATGCAACCGGAGGCAACAGCCGCCATGTACAAAGGCTGGCGCGACGCTGGCGCTAAGAAGCTCTTCCTGCGGCCCAATGACCACCACGTCAACACCGGCTTTCCCATGGGCTTTGAAAAGCAGATGTTCGCCGCTTTCCAGCTCGGCGTGCAAAACCACATTATCGGCACTGACTACGACTCCCTGCACAATTTCTGGCCGGCCACCGGCATCGCTGACTACATCCTGGCTCGCAGTCACTGCCACCCGGATGCCACCTTCGAACAACTGGAAGACGAATACGTCTCAGCATTCGGCGTTGCCAAAGGCGACATCAAGGCCTACTACCGCTATTGGCGGGAGCGAATCTGGGAAAAGCGCATCTACCCGAACCGCCAAGCCATCGCGGAGCGCGGCCTGCACGGCAATTTCCGGCGCGGGCTGGTCTGGGACCTGCACAAGTACTACCAGTCGGCAGACTTTGACCAGACTGACGCCATCCTGGCCGCAGCCGCTGCCCGTCCTGGCCTGTCACCCCAGGCCGCCGCTCGCGTTGCCGACCTCCAGCTGGCCAACCGCCATGTCCGCCTGACTTACAACGCCATCATTGCCAAGCCTGAGGAGCGTTTTGACAAGGCGCGCGCCCTGATCGCCTTCCGGGTGGAAAACCTCGACCGGCTGAACATTGACTGGCGCACGCAACTGCACCGCGTTGAACGCGACTTCGGCGACATCACCGGCATCCATGCCGCCTGGCAATTCCGCGACTACGCCGCATTCAAGACCCTGCCGACCCGCTGGTTCTTCAAGATTGACGATAAGAACGTCGGCGTCCAAGAGCAATGGGAACTGACCCCGGGCGCCAAAATCGCCTCTGTCTGGGAGCCGATTGAGGTCACCAAAGGCTGGGAAAAGCAGGAGATACCAGGCATGCACCCGAAACTCAAGGAGCAGCTGAAAGAGTACGATGGCTATGGCTACTACGGCCTCGACATCGCCGTGCCTGCCGACTGGCAAGGAAAGGACATCGCCCTGCTCTTCGGCGCTGTCGATGAATCATGCTGGGTCTGGGTCAACGGCAAAACTGCCGGTGAACGCATCTACCAGCATAGCGACGACTGGAAAACGCCGTTCGCCATTCCGATCACAACTGCTCTGGACTGGACTAAGCCCACCCAGACCGTCATCGTCCGCGTCCACGACCAAGGCGGCCAAGGCGGCATCTGGAAACCGGTCAGCCTAGTCCACCAATAATCCGTCCAGCCTGTCAACGCACGCTAACCGAGAGGATTTTCCCATGCGCCGTTATCTTCTGTTTTGTTTCCTGGCCGCCGGTCTGTCTATAACCGCTGAAACGCTGCGGCATCCTATCACCTTCAGCGAGGGCCTGCCGGGCTGGTGGACCAACTCCAAACTATTCGCGGTCGCCGCAGGCGAACGCGGGCCAGAACTGGTCATCACTGGCGACCAGGAGCAGGAAAAGGGCTACCAGCGCCTGCTCGGCCTGGTCAAGGAGCTTCCCGCCGAACAACTCACCGGGCAAACTTGGAACATGAGCTTCCAAGCCCTGATTCCCAAGCTCACCGGCGCTGTCAAAGTCGAGGTGCGCCAAATCGGCGCCGATGACAAAAGCGTCAGCTACAACACCATCCGGCTGCGGCAGTTTGACCAGGCCGCGACCTGGCAGACGTTCAGCCTGGAATGCAAGATGTCACCGAAGACCGTCAAAATCGGCATCTACATCACAGCCGACTTCCTCGCTTCTGACGACCAAGTCCGCATCCGCCAATTCGTCTTGACCAAACCGTGACCAGACTTAAAGTGCGCCAACGCTTCATCCTAACCCAAGGAATGACTATGCAACACCATCTTTCCTCTTTGTTTTGCTTCTGCGCCATGCTTCTGGCCGGCGCTGCGACGGCCGCGCCAACGCTAGCCTCAGCCAAGGTAAGTGACATCGCCCTGCTGGCGCCTGACGTTGCTCAGCCGGTTGCTATCAAGGGCTGCGGCGGCGCCTACTTTCTGGCCGAACCCGGGGTGTTGCGCATCACCTTAACCAAACGAGAGACGTCGCCCCGGGCGCAGCCGGTGCGAGCCGTCCTGGCCACGCCAGACCGGCAGGCGGTGGCGGACGTCTGGCTTCCCGGCCTGGCTGACTCTGGGGCTGCCGTGCAAAGCGTCACCATTGAATACGATGTCACCGCTGCCGGCGTCTTTGCCCTGAGTCTGACTGCTCCTGATGACCGCTACGGAAATCGCTTTCAATGGATGCTCGAAACCAACTGTCCGCGCTTCCTGCTGGAGACCTCACGCGGACACCGCGACACCCGCCATGAAGAACCGCTCATCGTCGCCAACCCCAACCAGGAACTCCAGGTCTTCTTCTATCCAACCGCAGCGACCTTCGCCCTGGAAGTCAGCAAATTGCCTCCGAGCAGCCCTGGCATCACCTTGCGCGACCACACCGGCGCCGTAGTTCTGACCCAGGCGCCCAATGCCGAACAGACCGTTGAGGCCAGGCTTCCTGCTGATCCCGACCGCCAACCGCCCTGGCAAATGACCATACCGGCTGGCGGAGCAGTCGTCAATCTCGACCACCTGACCCGCTGGGGCAGACTGTCGGAATACCGCGACCACTCGCTCTGGACCTACCAGCGCAACGCTTGGTTCGACTTTTTCTCCAACCGCAAGCTACTCGTCCCCTACCGCCATGCGCAGTACTTGAAGACAGGCGAAACAGCGGCAGTCACTTTCACCGTCAACAACCGGGGCAAAAGCCCAAAACAGGTACGCCTCGCCCTGGAATTCCCGCCTGGTGCCAAGCCATTCACAACGCTGCGGGAAACAACGCTGGAAATACCAGCCGAAGAAAGCCGGCCAGTCACCTTGGAGTGCGCCGCACCTCCTGCCGGCGAAACCTGGAACTGCCGTTTGCGTGCCACCACTGACGGCTTTACCACCTTCTCCAGCCTCGTTATCAAGCACGGGCGCCGCGATCAGCTCTATGACTTTACCACGCCGCTCGTGCTGACGCCCTATAACCACGAAAACGAACAATTCGCCTACGTCGTTGACTACCCACTCGGTGGACAGCCCTACTTCGACATGGAAAACCGCCCGGTCATCTATGCCGACAACCGCATCCACACTTGGCGAGAGGGCGCCTGGAGGCAAGCCGTCATCAACCTGGCCGACAACCAGAAGGACAACACCATCGTACGCGCTCGAATCACCAAAATCGCGTTCGACCGTGACAATTGGTACTACACCATTGCATCAGACCTGAACGGCAAGGCAGTTCTGTTGTATTCCTCCGACTGCGGCCAAACTTTTGCAGCGGTTTCCCTGCCCATCGACGGCACTTTTGACATTGAGCAGTTCTCCGGACACAACCTGCCTAGCAGCCCGCCGCCGATGATGTGCCACACGGTCACCGAACGCGACCCGCAGCGCATCTGGCGCCGCGTCAACGACGTCAAGCTCCTCCTGCCTAAAAAGGACGGCGACAAAATCGTCCTGCCAGAGCCGATCATGCTCACCCGCTCTGGCATCGGCTACTCCGGCCATTCCGGGATGCCGTCCTCCATAGTGTCACGCGGAGACAACGTCCATCTGATCTGGGCTGAGGCCACTGACCCAGCGGACAAGACGATCCGCGGCGTGCCGACCTACACGGCTACTTACGACCGCAGCACAGGCGCACTCAGCCAGCCGGCTCTCATCGGCTACGGCCCGCCTGCCAACGACATACACAACACCCCGTGCATCACCATGGACAGCAAAGGTTACCTGCACGCCCTCGTCGGAACCCACGGGAACACTTTCCTCTACGCCCGCTCTCTCCAACCAAACACGGCCGCCCAAGGTTGGACAGAAGCCGCGCCCCTGGGAGAAAGGCTCCCCCAGACCTACGTCGGACTAGTCTGCGACCTAAACGACATCCTCCACGTCGTGTTCCGGCTGTCCCGACCACCGGAAAAGGTATTCCCAGACGGCGTGTCCCCGTCGCTGAGCCTGATGAGCAAACCGGCGATGGCTGATGCCTGGTCAGAGCCGCGCCAGCTCGTCCTCTCGGCCTTCACTGACTACAGCGTTTACTACCATCGTCTGACCATTGACCGCGGCAACCGCATCTTCCTGTCCTACGACTACTACACGACGTACTGGTTCTATCGCAGCGACCAGGCCAAATCGCGCCGCGCCCTGATGATGTCCGCAGACGGCGGCCAAACCTGGCGCCTGGCCTCTGACCAAGACCTGCGGGAATTGTGAATGCTGAATTATGAATTATGAATTATGAATTATGAATTATGAATTATGAATTATGAATTATGAATTATGAATTATGAATTATGAATTATGAATTATGAATTATGAATT
>MWEG01000019.1 GCA_002070945.1 Lentisphaerae bacterium ADurb.Bin082 | reverse complement strand
TTATGCGCTCCTTGACCGCCTGAAGCTGTTGCACCTGTTTACCAAGGTGCCCAAATGGGCGCTGTAGCAATAAAGTCAAGGGGCTTCGTGCCTATTTTTTCTTAATTCTGGGGAAGTTGGGCTAGTTTTTGATTGTGTCTTGTGTTTTTGGCAGATTTTTCACGGTTTTTCTTGAAAAAACTTAAAGATAAATACGGAAAATTGGGTTCCATTACGAGATTGGCCCCAGTCAGCGAAGCCGACTGGGGCCTTGTAGGTCAAGGAATACGAAAATATGGTTGACGTTTTGCTCAGGGGCGTTGCGTGACGCCGTGTCCGCCAAGGACGGTACTCGGCCCTGCGGGATGTTTACCCTGGGCTTTTATGCTGTGACCCTGCTGCTTGGATTACGTACGGTGGGGTGAAGGCTTGCAAGCGTTCGTCACAAGATTTCGCACACTGCCAATTCTTGCGCTCATCCGCCGCGTTCGGCGTCAAGGAGTGCTTGTAGTTGTTCGGTGGTGGCGGGTGTTTTGGGGTAGTTCTTGAGCGCCTCGCAGGCGGCATCAAAAGCCTCGTGGTTGCGTACGCGAGCTTTGGCCTGGAGGAATGTGAGTTCGGCTTGGTTCAGATCCAGTGCGGACACGCCTTTGGCCTTGGCGGCAAGTTGCGTGAGGTAAGACTCGCTGGCGCCGGGCGCTATGCGGCGGCCGCCGGCATCCAGGCGCATGACCATGAACAGAGCCTTGTCGCGTTCCAGAATGAGATCAATATTGCCGGGTTCTTTCGCGACAGCATCATTCAGCAACGCTACTCGCTCGTGATATTTGGCGACGTATTCTTCCGACGGCCCGCCAAAACTACCACCGGGGCCGCCCATGCCGGGGGCACCCATGCCAGGGCCGTCGCGTCCAGCCATGCCGGGGCCTGCGCCGCCAGGCGCTGCCGCGTTTTCTTGCGCTATGGCAGTCTGGCGACCTGCCTTGTACTCCTTGAATTGCGGAATCAAGGCCACTACCAGCGCGATGATGGCAACTAATAATGCGATGGATGCGGCATTCTTTTCAATTACTGATGCGCTCATTCCAGCCTCCGGGGTTTTGTCTGTCATGATAAGACTACAGTTGGTTTGCGCCAAAAAGACGCTTCCGTAGGAACAAATCACTTAACGCCAGAAAACTGGTTTTATTATATGCAGCAAACAGTCTATCCTATTTGATCTCTGCGAAGGTCTGGAGGATTTTGTCGCAGTAGGCGTTCATGGCGCCGACGTCGGAGCCGCAGTTGAGGAAGTCGTAGCCCATGGCAAAGTATTCGGCCATAGTGGCCGGGCCGGTGACAGTGCCGGCAAACTTGCCATACTTGTGCGCAGTCTCAACTAAAATGCGACGAGCCTGGCAGACTTCGGGGTGGTCAAGCTCGCCAGCAAGGCCAAGAGCGTGACTGAAGTCGCCAGGGCCAAAGAAAATCATGTCAATGCCAGGAACTTGGCAGATGGCGTCAATTTCATCAAATGGCTCCGGGTCCTCAAGCTGGATGATGACCATGCGGTTCTCGTTGGCAAAACGCATGTAGTCCTTGGGAGGAAAACGGCAGTAACGGCCGTCGGCATTGCCGCCGTCGACCGGACGACGGCCAATGGGGTGAAAACGAGTCCAATGGACGATGTCGCGGGCTTCAGCGGCAGACATGACGTGCGGAACCATGATGCCGGAGGCGTCGGCTTCGAGCGGCAGGATGAAGTCGCTGTAACAACCTTTCTGGACGCGGACGATGCAGTCAGCGTTGTGAGCCTTGGCAGCAAGAATCTGTCGCTCCATGACGGTGTAGTCGGTGGGGATGTGCTCTTGGCAAATCCAGATGCAGTCGAAACCGGCCATGGCCGGGATTTCAGTGACGCGGTTGTCGGCGAAGTTGTTTTTGAAGGAAAGGACCTTCTGGCCGGTGCGCATTTTGTCAAGGACGATGCTTCGACGTGGTTCGCTGCTCATGTTGCTTTCCTTTGGGTGGGATGGTGGGTGGTGGGGCGGTTTTCTGGTGATATGTGAGATTAGACGCAGCGGTTGCATTTGTGGGACATTTGGTAGTGCCCCCACGGGGCGCTATCCCCAGGTTCCGCTTCGCTTCACCTGGGGTTACTCATGGTGCCACCTCTCCGAGGTTGTCTCGGGTGGATGCCTAGCCCCAGGTTCCGCTTCGCTTCACCTGGGGTTACTCATGGTGTCGCCTCTCCGAGGCTTTGCCCCAGGTTCCGCTTCGCTTCACCTGGGGTTACTCATGGTGCCACCTCTCCGAGGTTGTCTCGGGTGGATGCCTTGCCCCAGGTTCCGCTTCGCTTCACCTGGGGTTACTCATGGTGCCACCTCTCCGAGGTTGTTTCGGTGGGATGCCTAGCCCCAGGTTCCGCTTCGCTTCACCTGGGGTTACTCATGGTGCCACCTCTCCGAGGTTGTCTCGGGGGATGCCTAGCCCCAGGTTCCGCTTCGCTTCACCTGGGGTTACTCATGGTGCCACCTCTCCGAGGTTGCCTTCGGGAGGATGCCTATCCCCAGGTTCCGCTTCGCTGCACCTGGGGTTACTCATGGTGTCGCCTCTTCGAGGCTTTTTCTGCTTGGCGCTTGGGTTTGTTCTCTGTTTGGCGTTTGGGTTTGTTTTGGGTTTTTGCGGCGGTCTTATGGGTGGATGATTTTTTGGTGGTGGAATGGGGGGATTGTTCGGATTTGATGGCGGTGACGACCCAGCGGTCAGGGTCGGTTTCGTCAAGGGCGATGGTTTGCTCCTCCATTAGGCTGAAGCCATGTCGGCCTAGAGCATGATGGAAGCGGTGCTGTTCGTCGCCAGCGTATGACTGGCCTTTGAGCAGAATGAGGACACCATTGAGGTTCAGGAGGGCTTCGGCGTCGATGAGGAGGTCATCGGCCTGGCCGACGGCTCGGGCGACGACAATCTGGCAACGATGGTGGAGGGCAGGGCAAGCACTGGCAGCCTCGCGTCCGCGGAAAGCAAAAGCCTCGGCGGTAACACAGGGAGTCAGCTTGACGGCTTCTTTGAGAAAGGCGGCTTTTTTGGCGCGGGAGTCAACTAGAACCCAATGGCGCTCCGGAAGCCAAGTCATCAGGGGCAGGCCAGGATAGCCGCCGCCAGAGCCGAGGTCGACGATGGTGTCGCCGGGCTGCGTAAAGGCGGTGACTAAGTTGAGTACGGTGAGGGAGTCGAAGACATGGAATTTCAGGTAGTCGGCAGGTGCAGTGATGCGAGTTAGGTTGAGCCAAGCATTGACGCCGACTAAATGACTGTAAATGGCCTCAACAATGGCGCGGCGTGAGTCGTCGACAGGGATTTCGAGGTCGGCGCAGGCATCGATGAACCACTGCCAGGCCTCATCGGGGAAGGAGATGAGCGGGTAGTGGGAGGGATGGAAGTCGTCGCGGGCGGTGGACTGTCCCGCCTGTCCAGCCTGCGCAACTTGCTTATTTTGATTGGGGGCTTCGTTGGTCATATTGACTCGGTAGTCAGGTCAAAGCAACGGGTGAGGGTGATGTCAGGATTTTTTTCCTGGAAGTAGTCAACACTCCACTGGTCGGGGAAGAGGAGAACAGGATTGTTCTGAGCGTCAAGGGCGACGCGGACGTTGCTGCCCATGTAAGCGCCTTTGAACTGGTCGGGGTCGGTGTCGGGCGGGAGCCAGCGCGCCTCAGTGAAGGGGGTTGGTTCGAGGCGCACGTCAGCGGCGTATTCGGTTTCGAGACGGTGTTTGACGACGTCGAATTGGAGCTGTCCAACCGCGCCGAGCAAAGCTGTTTTCTGGAGGGCGTTGTGGAGATAGAAGACCTGGATGACGCCTTCGTGCATGAGTTGTTCGAGGCCGTCGCGGAATTGCTTGAATTTGGAGGGGGCGTTGTTGTGCAAATAGGCGAATACTTCGGGTGGAAAACGCGGGATTTCGTGGTAGATGAGGCCGGGGATGTTGCTGAGGGTGTCGCCAATGCGGAAGTTGCCATGACTGACTAGGCCGACGATGTCGCCAGGGTAGGCGGCTTCAACGGTTTCGCGTTCTTGTCCGAACAGTCGCTGTGGGTAGGAGAGGCGCAAGGGCTTGTTGCCGCCGCGCGGATTGGGTACGGTCATGTCCTTTTCAAAGACGCCGGAGCAGACGCGGATGAAAGACAGGCTGTCGCGGTGGTTGGGGTCCATGTTGGCCTGGATTTTGAAGACAAAGGCGGAGAAGTCCTGGCTGGCGGGGTCGATGACGCCGAGGTTTGATTTGCGAGGCGCAGGCGGCATGCCGTGCTGGATAAAGTAATCAAGAAGGAGCTGGACGCCGAAATTGTTGATGGCGCTGCCGAAAAAGACAGGGGTCAGAGCGCCGCTGCGGATTTTTTCGTCGTCGAATTCCTCGCCAGCAAGGGAGAGCAATTCGATTTGTTCGAGCCATTCGCGGTGGTAGTCGGGGTGCAGGAGCTGGCCAATGCGTTCGTCCTCAGCGCCAGTTACGTGTTCGACAGCCTTGCTGGCGCCTTTGCCCTGGTTGGCATAGAGGTGGAGTTGCTTGGCGAGACGGTCGTAGACGCCCTTGAAGTCAGGGCCGTCGCCGAGCGGCCAGGTGACAGGGAAAGCGCCGATGCCGAGGATGCGCTCAAGTTCGTCAAGCAAATCAATCGGATTGAGGGCAGGGCGGTCCATTTTGTTCATGAAGGTGAAGATGGGAATGCCGCGCAAACGGCAGATTTCGAACAGCTTGCGGGTGCGTTCCTCAATACCTTTGCTGGCGTCGATGACCATGATGACACTGTCAACAGCGGTGAGGACGCGGTAGGTGTCTTCGGAGAAGTCGCGGTGGCCAGGAGTGTCGAGGAGGTTGATGCAGTAGCCGTTGTAGTCGAATTGGAGAACGGTGGAAGAGATGGAGATGCCGCGCTCGCGCTCAATCTCCATCCAGTCAGAAGTGGTGTTGCGCTGATTTTTCTTGGCGCGGACAGAGCCAGCCAGCTGGAGAGCGCCGCCGTATAAAAGGAGTTTTTCAGTGAGGGTGGTTTTGCCAGCATCAGGGTGAGAGATGATGGCAAAAGTGCGGCGGCGTTGAATTTCAGAAGGAAGATTGGTCATGGGAGAGATTGCTATTTTTTAACCACGAAAGGCACGAAAGGACACGAAATTTTGTCTATGGTCACGGTGACGTTGGCGCGGGAGTCAGCTATGATGCCGACTTCGGCTTGGATTTCGGCTTCGCTTTTGTCTTTGGCTCTGCTTTGGGTTTTGTTTTGGCTTTTGGTTTTGGCTCCGGCTTTACCGTTGGCTTCGCTTCTGCTTCTGGTTTTGCAGGCAGGACGCTGCGGAGGAATTGTCCGGTGTAGGATTTAGGTTGCCTGGCGACTTGTTCGGGGGTGCCGCTGGCGATGATGCTGCCGCCGTTGGCGCCGCCTTCTGGGCCGAGGTCAATGATGTGGTCAGCGACTTTGATGACATCGAGGTTGTGCTCGATGACGAGGATGGTGTTGCCTTGGTCGCGCAGAGTCATGAGAACCTGGAGCAGGTGTTCGATGTCAGCAAGATGGAGGCCGGTGGTTGGTTCGTCGAGAATGTACAGGGTGTGGCCCTGGGGGCGTCGCGACAATTCAGTGGCCAGCTTGACGCGCTGAGCTTCGCCCCCCGACAGAGTGGTGGCGGATTGGCCTAATTTGATGTAGCCGAGGCCGACATCGCGCAAAGTCTCTAACTTGCGTTTCAGACGCGGAATAGCGTCGAAAACTTCGCAGGCTTCATTGACAGACATATCAAGCACGTCAGCGATATTACGGCCCTTGAAGCGGACGTTGAGGGTTTCAGCGTTGTAGCGCTGGCCGTGGCAGAATTCACAGTTGACATAGACGTCAGGCAGGAATTGCATTTCGATTTTCTTGATGCCGTCGCCGCGACATTCTTCGCAACGTCCGCCTTTGACGTTGAAGCTGAACCGGCCTGGGCCATAGCCTCTCACTTTGGCGTCGGTGGTGGCTGCGAAGATTTGTCGGACCAGGTCGAATAATCCGGTATAGGTCGCCGGGTTGGAACGCGGGGTGCGGCCAATAGGGCTTTGGTCGATGACGATCATTTTGTCGACGTATTCGATGCCTTCGATGGCGCGGTGTTTTCCGGGCGGGTCGGTTTTCAGCCCGAGCTGCTGGTTGACGGCGCGGGTGAGAATTTGGTTGACTAAGGTCGACTTGCCCGAGCCGGAGACGCCGGTCACGCAGCAGAATGTGCCCAGGGGGATGTCGGCGTCGATGTTTTTCAGGTTGTGTTCGGCGGCGCCGCGGATGATGAGGTGGTTGCCATTGCCGACTTGGCGCTGTTCGGGGACGGTGATGGCCCTGGTTCCGGCCAGGAATTGTCCAGTCGCCGACTGTGGGCAGGCAGCGATTTCGGCTGGAGTGCCGGCAGCGATGACTTGTCCGCCTTGGCGACCAGCGCCTGGGCCGAGGTCGACGACGAAGTCGGCGGAACGGATGGTGTCTAAGTCGTGTTCGACGACGATGACGGTGTTGCCTAAATCGCGCAGTTTGGTGAGGGTATGGACGAGGCGCTGGTTGTCGCGCTGGTGCAGGCCGATGCTCGGTTCGTCAAGGATGTAGAGGACTCCGACTAAGCCGCTTCCGATTTGGCTGGCCAGGCGGATGCGCTGCGATTCGCCGCCGGAGAGGCTGCCGCTTTCGCGATTGAGAGAGAGGTAGTTGAGTCCCACGTCCTGGAGGAATCCAAGTCGACTGGAGATTTCCTTGACCAGTTCAGCGCCGATGGCCAGTTCCGGGCCAGTCAGATTGAGGTCGTTGATGAAGCCGACGGCGTCGTCAATGCTGAGCGAGCAGAATTGGTGGATGTTCAGTCCGCGGACAGTGACGGCGAGGAATTCCGGTTTAAGGCGGGCACCTTGGCAGGTCGGGCAGGTTTCAAAGGTCATGCGTTCTTGCAGGCGTTCCCGGACTTCCTCGCTTTCCGATTCGCGATGGCGACGCAGGAGGTTGGGGATGATGCCTTCGAACGGCTTGCGCCATGGGCGCAGTTTGCCTTTCATCCAGACATCGAAAACGACAACCTCGGCGCCACTGCCGTAGAGCAGGATATTGCGGGTCTTTTCGGGCAGTTCGCGCCATGGGGTGCTGAGGCTGAAGTTATAGTGTTTGGCCAGGCAGCGCAAGTAGTGGTTGTAGATCAAGATGGTGCGTCGCATGCCGCGCCGCCACATCGGGATGGCACCGTCTTTGATGGACAGGGACGGGTCTGGGATGACGGATTCCGGCGTGAAGATGAGGCGAGCGCCGAGACCGTCACATTCAGGGCAAGCGCCATACGGGTTGTTGAAGGAGAAGTTTCGAGGCAATAGTTTTCCGAAGCTCAATTCACAGTCAATGCAGGCCAAGTGCTCGCTCATTTGTTCTTCGCGCCAGCCGTCCTGCGCCTGGCTGTCTTCGGTCAGGAGGGTGAGGACGCCGTTGCCTTTTTTGAGAGCCAGTTCGATGGAGTCGGTCAACCGGCTGGCAGTAGTTTTGCCGGTGACAACGCGGTCGACGACGGCCTCAATAGTATGGCGGATAGTCTTGGCCAGGGTGATGTCCTGGTCCAGGTCGACGATTTTGCCGTCGATGCGGGCGCGGGTGAAGCCGTCGCGGCGGATGGTGTCGAGGACATCGCGGTGTTCGCCTTTGCGTCCGCTGACATACGGCGCGAGAATCATGAGGCGCTGGCCTTCGGCCTGGGCGGTGATCTGGTCGCAGATGGACTGGGCGCTTTGCTCGTGGATTTCACGGCCGCATTTTGGGCAGTGAGGCACGCCGATGTGAGCGTAGAGAAGGCGGAGGTAGTCGTGGATTTCAGTCGTGGTGGCGACAATGGAGCGCGGAGACGCGCCAGCGCGGCGTTGCTCAATGGCGATGGCCGGAGACAGGCCGTCAATGTGCTCTACCTGCGGCTTCTGCAAGCGGTCGAGGAATTGGCGGGCATACGCAGAGAGGCTTTCGACATAGCGGCGCTGGCCTTCGGCGTAGAGGGTGTCAAAGGCTAACGAGGATTTTCCTGAGCCGCTCAGGCCGGTGATGACGACCAGGGCGTCGCGAGGAATGGCTAAGTCGATATTTTTCAGGTTGTGCTGGCGGGCACCAGTGATTTTGATAAAGTCCATAGAAGGAGCAGGTTGGAAGAGATTGGTTTCCGCCGCTAAAGCGGCTGCACAGGTAGGCTGCCAGCTGCTAAGGCGGCAAGCAGACTGCCCGCCGCTAAAACGGCGGCGCGGCGGCACCAGTGGCTGGTGGGAATCAGGCTTTGCGCAGGTCGTTGACGCGGACGGCCTTGCCTTCGCGGCGCGGGATTTCGCCGGGGCTGAGCAACTGGACGACCGGCGAGACGAGGATTTCGTCGCGCACGTCGGCGATGATCCGGCGGCGCAGATTTTCCAGTTCCTTGAAGTTATCCGTGCAGAAGGCTGGGGTGAGTTCTGCCTGAATGGTGATGACGTCGCCCTCTGGCTTGCCTTCGATGACGATCAAGTAGTCGCTGCCCAGTTCCGGGATGCGCATGAGCACGCGTTCGATTTGGATGGGGAACACATTGCAGCCCTTGATGATGAACATGTCGTCGGTACGTCCCGTGATGCGGTCGATGCGGCGGGCTGTGCGTCCGCATGGGCAGGTTTCTGGGATCACCCTGGTCAGGTCTCGGGTGCGGTAGCGGATGACCGGCATGGCTTGGCGGTCGAGGGTAGTGAGTACCATTTCGCCGACTTCTCCGTCTGGCACTGGCTGGAGCGTTTCCGGGTCGATGATTTCCAGGACATAGCAGTCTTCCCAGATGTGCATGCCGTTTTGGCAGGCGCATTCGAAACCGACTCCCGGTCCATTCATTTCGGTCATGCCAAAGGAGTTATAGGCTTTTGCGCCGAACAATTCCTGGATGCGCAGGCGGGTTTCTTCGGAATGCGGTTCAGCGCCGATGAAGAGTCGTTTCAGGCGGGTGTCTCGTCTGGGGTCAAGGCCATTTTCGGCGAACACTGCATGCAGTCGGCCCAGGTAGCTGGGCACGGAGTGGACGACCGTAGTTCCAAAGTCCATCATCAGCTTGATTTGGCGCTTGCTGTTGCCTGCTGCTGCCGGGATAGTCAGGCAGCCGAGTTTTTCGGCGCCGTCCTGGAAGCCCAGTCCGCCGGTGAAGAGGCCGTAGCCGCTCATGTTTTGGAACACGTCATCGGGGCGGGCACCAGCAGCGTACATGGACCTCGCCACTAAATTGGCCCAGGAATCGAGGTCATGTTGATTGTGAAGGATAGCGGCCGGGTTGCCGGTCGTGCCGCTGGTGCAGTGCATCCGCACCACGTCGGTTTTCGGGCAAGTCAGCAGTCCGAAGGGATAGGCGTCGCGCAGGTCGTCCTTGACCGTGAACGGCAGTTTGACGATGTCGGCGATGGTGCGGATGGAGTCAGGGGACAGGCCGAGTTCGCGGTAGCGTTTGCCGTAGAAGGGGGATTGGACAGCGCGGGCGATGGATTCGCGCAGTTTTTTTGCTTGCAGCGCTTCGAGTCGGGCGCGGTCCAGGGTTTCGAGTTCCTCTTGCCAGAAAGTGTTGGTCATGATAGTCTGCTTTCGTGTTTCCCGGCCAGATTTTCTGGGTCGGGGCTGTCAGGTGGACGCGGTTCGCGTCAGTTATATCCGTCGAAGAATTTAAGATTATCCGGCTGGCGGAGTTTTTGGATGGCTGCGGCTTCGATTTGGCGGATTCTTTCGCTGGTCAGCTGTAGTATTTGGCTCAGTTGTGCGAGTGTATGGCATTCTGCGCCATAGAGTCCGAAGCGCAGGGTGATGATGGTGCGTTCGCGTTCATCGAGGTTGTCAAGAGCCATTTTGATGCTGTCCTGGAGTCCTTTTTGCTTGGCGGCCTCGTGCGGGGTTGGGGTGACCGTGTCAGCGATCATGTCTTCCAGGGTGCTGTCCTCATTATTCATAATGATGTGCAGCGACAGTGGTTGGAGGGACATTTTCTGGAGGGCTCGGACTCTGGCTGGCGAGAGGTTGAGGACGGCGGCGATCTCTTCGGAGGTGGGGATGGCGCCGGTTTTCTGCAGCAGTTCCTGCTCGGTTCGATTGATTTGGTTGATTTGCTGGATGGTGTTGGCCGGCATGCGGATGATGCGTCCATGATTGGTGATGTGCCGGGTCACCGCCTGCCGAATCCAATAGCTCGCGTAGGTGCCGAAACGGTGCCCGCGCTGATAGTCGAATTTCTCCACTGCCCGGATCAGGCCGAGGTTGCCTTCCTGGACCAGGTCGGCCAGGGGCATGCCGCCGCCCAGGAAATTGCTGGCGATGCTGATGACCAGCCGGAGATTGCGCTCGACCAGGATTTTCTTGGCTTCCAGGATGGCATTGCAAATTCTGGTGATGGCTGGTTCGACGGTCGACCATTCCTCGTCGTCGATGAACAGCTTGCGTTGGGCGTCATCGGAGATGATTTTGAGGCAGGCGTCATAGAAGGCATCTCGGAAGCGGAGCGGGGCCAGGGCGGTCCAGAAGTCGGCTTTGAGGTCTTTCGAGGCCTGGAGGGGGGACGGGTTGTCGGTGGCTGGCGGCGGGTATGACTCCAGTTTCGCCAGCGCGTCGTTGAGAAGGCGGCTGACGCTCACGCTCACCTCGTCGTCATCCGGCTCGTCCTGGCCGCCTTGCGCTTCCAGGAATGCTCCTGGCCTCAGCTCGCTGTCAGCGGCGATGGCGCGCAGTTGGAAGAGGAAGAGTGCCGGCCATTTTCGGAGGATGTCTTGCAGTTCCTGTCTGCCCTCTTGGAATTGCTTGGCGTAGGTCACTTCCTCTTCCGGGGTCAGGCGCGGGAAGCTGCCCACGGTCTGCATGTAGGAGGGATCGAGTTCACGGCTGACCGTCGTGCCAAAGCGGATATATGCATCCCGTGCCTTGGCGCGCATGGCTTCGGCCCGTTGCTTTTGGCTGCCGGAAGATGACGAAGTTAGGTCAGACATGGCTTGGGGGCGGCGTGGAACTCCGCTGCGTAGAGGTTATTATTTCAGGAACAGTTCGAAGACCGGGACCGTGACGTCGGGCTTGATGATTGGGGTTTGGAGGGTTAGGCAGTTGGTTTCGCTGTTGGCGGTGAAGGCGATTTCCGAGCCGTCATGCAGGAGCTGGGCGTAGTCGACCTTGTCGGCCATGTCGTCGAGATGCAGGTGTCGGAAGGGCCAGGCAAAGACATGGAGATAGAGTCGTTTGCCATTTTGGGTGAATCGGCAGTCGGCGGGTGCTTGGAATGGGCTCATGGTGCAGCCGTAGATGGAGCGGCTGTTGACTGCCATCCATTCGGCATAGACGTTGAGGGCCTGTTGGGCGCGTTTGTCAAAGGCTCCGCGTGCTGTTGGGCCGACGTTCATCAGCAGGTTGCCGCCGCAGGAGACGGTGTTGACGAGCATGCGGATCAGCTGCTCCGGGCTTTTCCAGGTCGTTTCATCGCGGTGGTATCCCCAGGCGCCGCTGAAGGTCTGGCAGGTTTCCCAGAACACCGGCTTGCCCTCTTTTTCCACCCAGGCGCGCGGCTGGGTTTGTTCGGGGGTATGGATGTCGGGCTGGTCTAAAGGCAGGTTGAGGCGGTCGTTGATGAGGATTTTAGGTTGGAGTGAGCGCACCATGCGTACTAGGTCTTCGCTGCCCCAGTCTTCTCGGGTTTTGCCGGGGAGGCCGGCGGCGTCAGGCTGCGGGTAGGAGAAGTCAAAGAACAGATAGGCGATTTCTCCGTAGTTGGTGAGCAGTTCGCGGACTTGGCTGTGGAGGTATTCGCGGTAGACTTCGATATGGCGTTTTTTATTGGCTTCGAGTACTTCGGCGGTAGTCAAATGCTTGTAGAGCGGATGGAGTCTGTCAAGGGGGAAGTGCGGGTGATGCCAGTCGATCACGGAATGGTAGAAGCCGACTTTGAGTCCTTCGGCTCGGAAGGCTTCGACCAGGGGTTGGATCAGGTCGCGGCCAGCCGGTGTGTTGGTGGCCTTGTAGTCAGTGAACTGGGAGTCCCACAGGCAGAAACCCTCGTGGTGCTTGGTGGTGACGACGACGTACTTCATGCCGGCTTGGCGAGCGAGGCGCGCCCATTCCCTGGGGTCATACAGGTCTGGGTCAAAGTAGCGCAGGTACTTGTCATACTTTTCGTCGAGGATGGCTTCGCGGTTCTTCACCCATTCATGTCGGGCCGGGAGGGCGTACAGGCCCCAATGGATGAACATGCCGAAGCGGTCATGCACGAACCAGTTGATGTCGCCTTGGACGGGAGCTGGGGTGGGAATGGCAGTCATGGTGGCACCTTCCTGAAGAACGTTGTGGTGAACTAGTGGATGGCGTTGTCGCCGGTGGACGTCTGGCCGGGGAATCAGAGGAAAATATAAACCCACATCAGATAAACAAGGCCGATGAGGATGCAAAATGCCCCGATGATGATCATGGCGGCCAGCAGCCGGATCAGTCGGAGTTGCCTAGGGTTGGCGACTTTGCTTGCCTGTTGCAGGGGCAGGTTGCGCGCCTGGGTTTTGAAGCGGAGTTCGATTTTGACCGGGGTTTCGGCGAGGGTCAAGATGTCATCCTGCCCCAGGGGCACGGACCTGGTTCTGATGGGTTCGCCATTGATATATGACTTGTTGAATTCGTTGAGGTTTTCATACGCCAGGCGGTCGTCATGGCAGACGATGCGTCCGTGCTTCCGGGAGACATCCTCGGTTCTCACGGTGATTTCATTGTCGTGGGATGCGCCGATGATGTTGACGCCTGGCCAGATGGCGGCGCGGGTGGCTTGGTCTTCGGTGGGGACGTCCCAGGTGACCTCGAACGCGGAGGGCTGGGCGCTTTCTCCGAAGCCGAGGAACAGCTTGGAGAATCGGTAGATGTCGCCTTCGCGGAGTTCGGCGGTTTTGACCTTTTGGCCGTTACAGCGCATTCCGGAGTTGCCGAGATTGACGATGTTCCAGGCGTCGCCCTTTTTTTCCAGGCGGATATGTTCGCGGCTGATGTTGTTGGCTGCGAATCGTTTCAGGCTGACATCGCAGGCCGAGGCCCGGCCGATGATGATCTTGGCGCCGAAATCTTCCGTCGAGAAGGTGACTAGGCGGTCGCCGACAGTATTGAAGATTGTGCAGGTTGGCATAATCAGGATAGCTTTGCTCGGGCCTGGGTTGTCCGGCTCGGCGGCCAGGCCGGTTCTGGTGCGTCCTGTCGGGAGTCGCCAAGTCGCCGCTCCCGGCGGCCGTGTTCAGTTCAGTTTGGCGAGGTCGTCGCGGATGTGCTGTTCCAGGAGTGTCAGGATGTCGTCAGCCGGGATCATTTCCGAGCGTTTTCCCCATTCCCGGCGTTTGAATTCGACGTTTCCTGCGGCGAGTGTTTTTGGTGAGATGATGACGCGCAGAGGGCAGCCGATCAGGTCGGCGTCGGCAAAGGCGAAGCCTGCTTTTTCGCCTCGGTCGTCATAGAGCACGTCGATATGTCTTGCCTGGAGGTCGTCGTACAGTTTTTGGCAGGCTTGGCTGACTTCCGGCTGATTGTGGTTAAGGCCGACCAGGTGTACCTGGAAGGGGGCGATGGACATTGGCCAGATCGGGCCGTAGTCGTCATGGGATTGCTCGATGACCGCTGCCATGGCGCGGCCGACGCCGATGCCGTAGCAGCCCATGATCATCGGCTTGGCCTTGCCATCATAGTCGAGATAGGTGCAGTTCATCGGCGCAGAGTATTTGACGCCGAGCTGGAAGATGTTGCCGACCTCGATGCCCTTGAGCTGGCGGAGGGGCTGGCCAGTGACTGGGCAGGGGTCGCCTTCGCGGACGGTCGCGATGTCAGTCACTAAGATGCCGTCCTGGCTCGGCACGTCGCGCCGGAAATTGAAGTTGCGGTAATGCCAGTCGACCTCGTTGGCGCCGACGACCAGGTTGCTGGATTCGACGAAAGACGGGTCAACGACGATGCGGACGCATTTCCGGTTCAGCTCAAGGACCGAGGCGAATCCGGGCACGGCGCCGGCTGCCGCGATGAGGTCATCCGGGGCGAAGGCCAGCTCCGCACTCTGGACAGCCTTGCGCAGCTTGGCCTCGTTGACTTCGAGGTCTCCGCGAATGCAGGCGAGGACAAGCTTGCCGTCGCCGTCCTTGTAGAAGACGGCTTTGCCGGTTTGGCTGGTGGGCACGTGCAGGAAGGCGGCGACGTCTTCGATGGACTTGCAGCCCGGGGTCGCGACTTTGTCCAATGGCAGCGGCTCGGCCTGAACGTATGCCAGGCGGGAGACGGCGACTTCGCGATTGGCGCGGTAGGAGCCGTCTGGCGAGACGAAGATAGTGTCTTCGCCGCAGTCGGCGATGGCCATGAACTCATGCGAGACAGCGCCGCCCATCATGCCAGAGTCGGAAAGGATGGAGAGGCATTCGCGGAGGCCGATGCGGCGGAAGAAGCGGGTATATGCTTCATGGCAGCGCTCATAGTATTTTTCCAGGCAGGCCTGGGAGGTATGGAAACTGTAGGCGTCCTTCATGAAGAATTCGCGGACGCGGATAAGCCCAGCGCGGGGCCGGGCCTCGTCCCGGTATTTGGTCTGGATTTGGTAGACCATGACCGGCAGCTGCTTATAGGAGTTTAGCTCAGTGCGGGCGAATTGGACGACGGCTTCTTCGTGGGTCATGCCCAGGAGCATGTCCTTGCCGTTGCGGTCCTGGAAGCGGAGCAGCTCTGGGCCGACGTTGCCATAGCGGCCGCTTTCCTGCCATAGTTCAGCCGGAAGCACCACTGGCATCTTGACTTCCTGGCCGTCGATGCGATCCATTTCCTCGCGGAGGATTCTTTCAATATTGCGGGTGATGCGTTGGCCTAAGGGCAAGAGCGTATAGAGGCCGGTGGCGACCGGTCGGGCATAGCCGCCGCGGAGCAGGAAGATGTGGCTGGAGGTCTGGGCGTCCCGGGGAGCTTCTTTGAGTCGTTGGCCGACGAGTTGGGAGAGTTTCATGGACGTGCTGTTATCTTTTGCAAGCTGGGTGGAAAGTGAACTGCGGATAGGACAAGGTTGACCGGTTAAATATAGTTAGTAAAACCTTAATGGCAAGATTGGCGCTTGCATTCCCTGGATTCGGCGGCGCGTTTTCTGTCGGATTCGACGGCGTCGCTGCCACGAGCGGCGTTGCCGGGGGGGCTTGGCGGAAAAAACCTGTAAATGCGGGGGTGAGGTTTCACAAGTCGGGCAAGGCAGATTATAGTATATGGACAGTTTTAGTTCCGCAGAACGGCGCGGCGCAGGTTTGCAGTCGGGGTTCAGGAAGATAAAGGTGACGTGATGAGTTCAACCGGGGTGAAGTTTGATTCCGTCATGGATTTGGTGGCGGCCTTGGCCGCCGGCGAAATGATTGTGTTGACGGATGACGAGAACCGTGAAAATGAAGGCGACCTGGTGATGGCCGCGGAGAAGGTGACGCCCGAGGCGATCAACTTCATGGTCACCCACGCAAGAGGGTTGGTTTGCGCGCCGCTGACTAAGGAGCGGGCCTTTGAACTCGGTTTGCATGAGATGGCTCACAATGAGGACCCGCTAGGGACGTGCTTCACCATGAGCGTTGACGCCAAGGAGGGGACGACGACCGGCATTTCCGCGGCTGACCGGGCCTGCACAGCCAGGAAGCTGGCGGACGCGCGCTGCCTGCGCGATGCGTTTCGCGTCCCTGGGCATTTGTTCCCGCTGATAGCCCGCGAGGGCGGGGTGCTGGTCCGCACCGGTCATACGGAAGCGACCGTGGACTTGTTGCAGCTGGCTCGCATGGCGCCCTGCGGGGTGATCTGCGAGATCATGAATGAGGACGGCACTATGGCGCGTTTGCCGGAGCTGGACGGGTTCCGGCGCCGGCACGGCTTGAAGATGGGCTGCGTCGCTGACCTGGTCGCTTACCGGCGGCAGCATGAGCGGGCGGTCAAGCTGCTGGAAGCCGTCAAGCTGCCGACGCCTTACGGCGAATTCAAGTTGCATTGCTTCAAGGCGCTGTATGACGGCCGCGAGCACTTGGCGCTGGTGTACGGCGATGTCGCGGGCCAGGAGGATGTCCTGACCCGCGTCCACAGTGAATGTCTTACCGGCGATGTGTTTCATTCACAGCGCTGCGATTGCGGGCAGCAGCTTGACGCAGCCATGCGCCGGATTGTGGAAAACGGCGCCGGGGTGGTCGTCTACATGCGCCAAGAAGGCCGCGGCATTGGCCTGGTCAACAAGCTGCATGCGTACCGTTTGCAGGAGCAAGGGCTGGACACGGTTGACGCCAACCTGCGCCTCGGCTTTCCGGCTGACCTGCGCGAATACGGCATCGGCGCGGAAATCCTTCTCAGCCTTGGGGTCAAAGGCGTCCGCCTGCTGACTAATAATCCTAAGAAGCTGGTCGGCCTGGATGGCTATGGCCTGAAGATCAATGGCCGCGAACCCCTGGTGATTCCGTCGGTGCCGGCCAATGAAGGCTATCTGGCCACCAAGAAGAATTTAATGGGGCATTTGCTTTGAGGGCCGGCTGCGGCATGGGTTCTTTTTTGCCGATGCGTTTTGTGCAAGTGACAGGAGAAAAATCATGACAAGTGAGATAAAGGCTTACGAAGGCACTCTTATTGCCAAGGGTTTGCGTTTTGGGTTGGTCTGCGCCCGCTTCAACGAGTTTTTCGTTTCCAAGCTGTTGGGCGGCGCGGTTGACTGCCTGCTTAGGCATGGTGCGTCGGCGGAGGACATTGAGTCGGCCTGGGTTCCGGGTTCGTATGAAATTCCCCTGGTGGCGCAGCGGATGGCGGCGAGCGGCCGTTATGACGCCATCATTGCGTTAGGCGTTGTCATCCAGGGTTCGACCGCGCATGCCAGCTATGTCAACGCCGAGGTCTCCAAGGGCCTGGCCCAGGTGTCGCTGGCCAGCGGCATACCGGTGATTTACGGCGTGGTGACCACCGAGAACATCGAACAGGCGATTGAGCGTTCCGGCAGCAAAGCCGGGAACCGCGGCGCCGCCGCTGCCGCATCGGCCATCGAAATGGCGGACTTGATGCGCAAATTGCCGGTGGCCAAATGAACCTGAAGACAAAAGATTCGCCGAAGACCGCCAGGAACAGCAGCGCTGCCGAGGCATTTCGCCGCCGGCGTTTTCTGGCGCGGACTTGTGCTATGCAGTATGCGTTTCAGATGGACGTCCAGGATGACTGGGAAGCCTCTGACCAGCAATTGGCGGATTTTCGTTTGCACCTGCGCTTTGAATTGCTGGGTGGTGACGAGGATGAGCAGATCAAGCCAGCGGCGGACAAGGAGCTCACCGCCGCCTGGGAGCATGCTTTGCGCCTTATGCGTGGCCTGGCCGAGCGCCGCGAAGAGGTCGATAGCCTGATCCGGCAAGCAGCGACGAATTGGACCCTGGAACGCATGAGCCTGGTCGACAAGGCCATTTTGCGGACGGCGACGTTTGAAATGGCCTTCGTGGAAAAAGTCCCGGTCGTCACGGCGATCAACGATGCCATCGAATTGGCGAAGCGATATGGGGAAGTTGATTCGCAGAGTTTTGTCAACGGTGTTTTGGATCGCATCCGGAAGAATTTAGGCCGGGTGCCCACGTCCAGCGGGCGGCAGCGCCAGTCTGCAAGTGGGAAGCCCGGTGCCGCCGCGAAGCCGGAGTGACAACGGGCTGGCCAGCGAAGTCAGGGCGCCGCGTGAGTCGCCGCGAAACATGAGATATTTGAGGAGCAAGTCAGGATATGGCGTCGATATTGCAATTTTTCCAGCGTGGTTTGCAGAAGACTAAGACGACGCTGTTTCGCGGTTTCCAGGGTTTGTTCGGGAAAGGCGGGGAGAAATGGACGGCGGCGACGTATGAGCAGCTGGAGGCGGCTTTGATTGGCACGGACCTCGGGTATGAGATCACGGACCGCCTGGTGTCGGAAATCCGCGACCGGTATGAGCGCGGCTTGATTGAGACGAGCAGCGACATCATGGCCATTGGCCGGGAAGTGATTTTGGATTTGCTGCACGTCGGCGAGCCTGCCAGCGTGCATTATGCAGAGACTGGGCCGACGGTGATCATGCTGGTGGGCGTGAACGGCAGCGGCAAGACGACTAGCGCGGCCAAGCTGGCTCATTATTTTATGCAGCAAGGCAAGAAGGTGCTGCTGGGTGCGGGCGATACGTTTCGGGCAGCCGGCATTGAGCAGCTGCAGATTTGGGGGCAGCGGCTGGGCTGCCCAGTGGTGGGCGGCAAGCAGGGAGGTGACGCCGCCGCAGTGGCGTATGACGCAGTCAGCGCCGGACGCCAGCGCGGCATGGACGTGGTGATCATTGACACCGCCGGCCGCCAGCATACGCGGGCGGACCTGATGAACGAACTAGCCAAGGTCAAGCGGGTGATCAGCAAGGAAATGCCGGAGGCACCGCACGAGATTTGGCTGACCGTCGACGCCTCGATTGGCACCAATGCCTTGATTCAAGCGCGTGAATTCGGCAAGCTCTTTCCATTGACTGGGTTGATTCTGACGAAGTTGGACGGCACTGGCAAGGGCGGGGTCGTAGTGGCTATTCGGCGCGAGCTGGGATACCCGGTGCAGTTCGTCGGACTGGGAGAGCAGATGGATGACTTGCAGCCGTTTGACCCTGAGAGCTACGTCCAGGCCCTGTTTGAGTGAATAAAGCTGCTGCTTAATCCGCAGATTTCCAGGCGTGTCTTGTCGGAAGTGCCTTGAATTTGCCGGTTCAGGTAGTACACTTTGACAGGTGACAGGCCGGCGGCGGTCTGGCGTTTGGCCAGAATCGCTGAAAAAGGCGTGATGGCGCTTTAGTTCCGGCTGGCATGATTGAACTTCAAGGCGACAAAACAAGGAGTATGGAAGATGACCGAGGCTGCTGCACACGCGAACATGCTGGTAGGCGTTGCTGAGAATGACATTACGCCGCCGCTGGGAACGCAATTGGCGGGATACTTTGCTCCGCGAGTGTCTGACGGGGTGATTTCGCCGTTGATGGCGAAGGCGTTGGTTGTCGGCGCCGGGGATGAGCGCTGTGTTCTGATCTGCTGTGATCTGATCACGATGACAGCGGCTGTATGCGAGGCGACGCGCTCCCTGATCACGGCGGCGACCGGGATTGCCGGGGAGCGGATCATGATTTGCTCGACGCATACGCACACTGGGCCGGATATCAGGATACGCCCCAACAGCATCATCAGCGTCAACCATGAGTATTTGGCCGGCCTTCCGGAGCGGATTGCGGCTGCTGCCATTGCGGCGGCTGGGCGTCAGCGCGAGGCTGTTCTGTGCATCGGTCGGGAGCATGAGGAGGGCTTGTCGTTCAATCGCCGTTTCCGCATGGAGGATGCCAGCGAGCAGTTTGGCCCGAGCGGGCCTTTGAAATGCGAAGGCGTGGCTGGTCCGATTGACCCGGAGTTCGGCGCCTTGATTTTCAAGGAGGAATTGACCAGCAAGCCGTTTGCCATTGTCTGCAACTATTCCGTGCACATTGACGTCACTGGCGGCACCAAGATTTCGGCTGACTATCCGGCCGTGATGACTGACACGCTGCGGGCTGTGTACGGGCCGGAGCTGATCGTCATGTACGTCCAGGGAGCTTGCGGGAACATCAACCATTGTGCGTACTTGCAGAACAATCCCTATCCTGGCAAGGGCGTCTGGAAGTCGGAGCAACTAGGTCGCGCCTTTGCTGGCAAGGCGTTGACCATTGCGGAGAAGGCGTTGCCAAGCAAGACGAACAAGGTCGGCACTGCCCGCGAGATTTTGGATGTGCCGATGTACCCCCGTGACATGGTGCTGGAGCAGCGCGTGGCTGCGGCCAAGGCTAAAGAGAATCCATCCGCTGCGGAGAAACGCCTGATTGAACTGGTGGAAAGCTATGATCCGGAAGGCACTACGCCGCGCGAAGTGCAGACTCTGCGCATTGGCGACGCTGTCTTTTGCGGCGCACCGGGTGAGTATTTCGTGGAATGGGGCCTGGAAATCAAGAAATGGTCGCCGTTTGCCTACACCTTCATCGCCGAACTGTGCAATGATGCAGTAGGCTATATTCCGACTTATGAGGCTTTTCTGCGGGGCGGCTATGAAGCCACTCCGGTGGTCAGCGTCCGCTCAACTCCGGCGCTTGGGCAGATGATCGCGGACGCCAATTTCCGGAATCTGCGGAAGCTGGTAGACTGAGGCGTTGTCGCTGCGCCTGTCCCAGCGGCTTATCGCAGCTGGGACGGGCCTGGTAGGCGCAGGCCGCGTGTTGGATGCCGGCCAGCGCGACGCCAGCGGATTTGGCTCTTGGGGCGGTGCCGTTTGCCCAGGGGAAAGCGCTCATTTTGTTTTTTCGGCAGACAGGCCAGCATGGATGTTGTACGCTTATGCTGGCACAGTGAACCTTTTCGGTGGCGCAAGGGTCGAACAGTCCAGGACTTGGGCGCTGACGAACTTATTCAGTCGGTCTGGACGGTGACAGCGGTCGGAAAAGTCAATCCGTTGCGGGGAGCATAACCGCAGTCGTCTCGCCATTGCCTCAAGCGAAGGCGGGGATAGCCAGGCGGCGGGGCACATTCACAATTTGATGGAGACATGTTTATCAGGACAGGCAAGGAGGTCAAAATGGTTATGCAACAACACCAGTCCCCTGGTCGCTGTTGGTTGATGCTGGCAATGGTCGCGCTGATGACTTGGGCCATCCAGGCGCCGGCGCAACAGGATAACGCCAATGCGCCTCAACAAGCTCCAGTCACCGCTGAACAGCTCCTGCAAGATTTGAATGTTGATGCCTTGAACCGGGCAACGCCAGCCCCAGCCGCCCCGGCTGAGGCAACGCCAGCCCCAGCCGCCCCGGCAGAGGCAACGCCAGCCCCGGCTCCGGCTGCCCCGGCGCCGGTCAAGCCCAGCTTGGAGTCGATTTTCAACTATCGCATCAGGGTCAAGAATTTTACGACTTTGAAGTCTGTGAGCAACGTCGAAAGCATAGCTTGGAGTCCGGACGGCAAGACGTTGCTGGTCGACAGTGCGGTTGGCAATCCGTATTACAATATTTATCTCGTTGAGTTTGACGCTGAAGGCCGTGACAGCATACGTCCCGCTTTTCAACGTCGTGGCAGCGATATTGTCACTAAGCTTCACAACGGCAATGCCAGCTGGCATCCTAAGGGGCGTCATATTGTTTTTTCCGGCCAGAATGTCGGGAGCACGGAATTGCGGCGTTCCGCGCCGGGATATGGTCTGTTCAGCAATCTTTGGGTGGCGGATGACAGCGGCCGTTTTTGGCGTATCACCAATCTTTTGTCGTCGTATTTCAATCCCTGGGGCGTGAGCATGCCGCATTTTTCTCCGGATGGGCGGCAGTTAGTTTGGACGGTTTCCGATGGCCGTCTTGGCCAGGGGCGGGCGCGCGGGCGGATGGATTCGCTGTGGGGGACGCGGGCATTGTGTCTAGCTAACTTCAGCTTTAAAAATGGCGAACCCCAGATTTCCAAAAAGAAGGAATTCACACCAGGCGAGCAGGATGACTTCTATGAGAGTTACGGCTTTTCGAATGATGGCAGCCAAGTGCTGTTTGCTGCCAACATGTCGGATAATCAGCCGTGGTTTGGCATGGACATTTGCCTTTATGACATTGCCTCGGAGCAGACGGTCAAGCTGACTGACACGCCGCTGGTCTGGGACCGCTACGCCAGTTTTTCGCCACGCGGCGAGAAAATCGTCTGGAGTTCCAGCGAGGGATTCACGATTTCATCTTTAGGCGTCGGCGGAGTCAACTGGCAGCGCGAGATGATTTCCGAGCTTTGGATCATGAACAAGGATGGCGGGCAGAAGCGGCGGTTGACGTTTTTCAACCAGCGCAACCGGCCTGAGTCTGTGCGGCACCACGCATACGTCGGGATGAGCAGCTGGCATCCCAGCGGCGAGCGCATCGCCCTGGTTCTGCACAATGAGACCTGGCCTGGAGTCATGGAATCAAGCGTGATGATCCTGGACCTCTATGATACTGAGAGCGATAGATAAGGCGTCGTTTGCGGGTTCATGCTCGCAGGCGATTATATTTAATTACAATAAGTGATGTGGGAATAAAGTTGAAAGGATGCTTTCAGTGAGTGGCAAAGCAAAGCGCCTGGTGATAGCTGGTTGTGGCAGCAGGGGTCGTGGATATGCCCGGTTTGCAGAGGAATATCCGGAGCGGGCGCAGATTGTAGCGATTGCGGAGCCTCGTGACTACTATCGCGACCTGGTCGGCGACCGCTATGGCGTGCCTGCGGAGCGGCGCTATCGCTGCTGGGAGGAACTGGCTGCGCAACCGGGCCTCGGCGACGCGGCCTTAGTCTGCACCCAGGATGACATGCACGAGGGGCCGGCCGTCGCCTTCATGCAAAAAGGCTATCACGTCCTTCTGGAAAAGCCGATGGCGCCGACCGAGGCCGCTTGCCGGAACATCGTGGCCGCCGCCCACCAGAGCGGGGTGATTTTTGCGGTCTGCCATGTTTTGCGCTATACTGTGCTCACCTGCAAGGTCAAGGAGTTGATTCAGGCAGGGGCTATTGGCGACATCGTGTCCTTGCAGCGCCTGGAGGGCGTCGGCCATTGGCACCAGGCTCATTCATTTGTGCGCGGCCATTGGCGCAACGAAAAGGAGTCGTCGTTCATGCTGCTGGCCAAGTCCTGCCATGACGTGGACTGGATTCGGTATGTGATGAATGAACGCTGCCTGCGGGTGCAGTCGTTTGGCGCCCTGCACTTGTTCCGGCGCGAAAACCAGCCTGCCGGCGCTGCGGACCGCTGCACTGAATGTCCGGCAGCCGTGGAATCGCAATGCCCTTATTCCGCCTTGAAAATCTACATCCGCGACCGCGTCCAGCAGGGGAGGACGCATTGGCCGGTCGATGTGCTGACCGCCGATGTCAGCGAGGCCGGCGTCATGAAGGCGCTGCGGGAAGGACCATACGGCCGCTGCGTCTACGCCTGTGACAATGACGTGGTGGACAACCAGGTGGTCAACTTCGAATTCACCGGTCGCCGCACCGCCTCGCTGACGATGACGGCGTTCCAGGAAAGCGGTCGCAAAACGAGGATTTTCGGGACGCGCGGCGCACTTGACATCAGCGGGGATACGATTGTCCTGGATGACTTCCTGACCGGGAAGAAAACTACCATTGACACGAACATCCTGAACGACAACAGCATCCTCAGCGGTCATGGCGGCGGTGACGGCGGATTGATGGAATCCTTCATGCGGGCTCTGGAAACAGGCGACGCAAGCTGCATTTTGTCCGGCGCCGACGAAACGCTGGAAAGCCATCTGATGGTGTTTGCGGCAGAACGCTCCCGGCGCCAACAGACCGTGGAGGAGATCACGGACTGAGCAACGGGGCGGCTGCGTGCGAGGAAAAGCTGGCGCAGAAGCACCTTCTCACCCTGGGCTGTGTTCTGACGGCTCCCTTAGGGAGGCCTATTGCAGCTTCGTGACTGTTTTCCCTGTACAACACACCCTAAAAAATCTGCGTCATCAGCGTAATCTGCGGATAAAACAACAGTTCCTCGCTCCTCGCCTCTAAAGAATTATGAATTATGAATTATGAATTATGAATTATGAAATGCGCCTCATCATTCATCATTCATCATTCATCATTCAGCATTCAGCATTAGGTGCTTCCGGGTGCTTTTTTGGTGGACGCATGCACTTGCTTGCGGTATTGCAGGGGCGCTACACCTACATTCCGCTTGAAAAATGTACTGAAGACATAGATAGTTGCGAAGCCGCTTTTTTGTGCTATTTCGCCTATAGTCAAGTTTGAATTCTTCAGTTGATACTTGGCGTAATCAGCTCTTTTCTGGGCAATGTATTTGCCGATGGGAACTCCGAAATGTTGCCGAAAAAGCGCCCGCAGATGGCTGGGTGAAAGCCCGACTTGCGCAGCCAGCTGCTTGACGTCGCCTAAGGTTGCCAGGTCACACTCTATGTGGTCAATGACTTGCAGCAGCACATCTGGCAAGGTTTCGCCGGCTTTGATGGCCAGGTGTGCGCTGCTTAGCTGCGCCAAAAGCTGCATCAGTGCCCAGGCAAGCTCCTCGGCGCTGTGGGTGAGGAACTTCCGCAGGAAATTTCGCAAGCTGCGCAAGACCTCCGATGTCAATTCAAAAAGCCCGCTGCGCGGAAGATAATGCTGTAATCCGTTCACCTCAAAGGTGATGAATAGTCGCCTGTAGCCGGAAGACCCGGGATGCAGGAAACGCAGGGCAAAAGGCGGCACGTAAAGCAGCTCTCCCAGATGCATCTCCACTTGTTGATGTTCAACATAGTAGATCATCTCATCCAGGGGAATGACCAGCGTATGCCTACTGTGAGAATTCGGGGCGGACGCCGTAAAATCGTGGAAGAAAACCAGAATGTTATCAGGCAATGAAAAACCAAGAGGAAGCCGCCGGCCCGAAAAAAGGTCCTCAGGCTCCGTCACGCTTCCCGCGTAGGAAAACAAGAAGTTTAAATCATTAGTTTTCATAATGCCCTTTTGGTTTTTTCCCAAAAATTATCATTGTTTCTCGTTTTTTCAATCGTTTTTCATAAAAAAATAATCAAAATCAAAAAAGACAAGTAGACAATCAACAGTATTGTAAGTGTAGAGCAGTGACTTTGAAATCGAATGCTGCGGTATCTGCCTGGGGCGTGACATCGCGCTGCTTGCCTCAAGGAATGTAAATTTTCAATCGAGAGCCTGTAACATGTGTGAGAAATTGAACGCATCGCTGGATTTTTTACGCGACAAGTATGGCTGCCCGGCAGGAATGATCGTCGCCGGAAGTGAAGGTTTTGAACTTGCCTTGTCCAACGGCAAAAAAGTTGTTCTTCTTCCTTGGCGTGTCGAACGTCGCTTTGTTGAATTGAAGAAAATCGTGGATGGCAAAACGCTGGAAGATGTTTCCACCTTTCGTTTTGCCCATTTCACTGCTGGCGGCGACCCAGTCAAGCTGGCGGCAAAGGAACTTGACCTGGCAGTGTTCCTTGCCAATAGCCCGGTCAGACAGATTTTTGCTGTCCGAAATGGTGATTCGGCCTGCAATATCCTTGCAAGCCTTGAAAACGGCATGAGCGCTTCCGTGGAATGCGGGACAAGGCTTCCTGCGGGCACTGAAGCGATGGACCGCCACGAGATTATTGCCCGTCGCGGCGTGGCGTCCGACCGCGTCGTGGATACGCAAGTGCCGCAAAGCTCGATTTATACCTGGACTGATAGCGGCCTCCGCACCTATACAGACGTGGATACGGAATTGTTTGGACTCACCAATGAGCAGGTCTGGGTTGTCCGTGCGGCCTTTGCGGTTTTGATGAAGCCAGCGCTTGCTGAAGAGTGGAATCACGCGGCCGCTGCCGTAAGAAAATACGCCACTGCCATCGTTGCATCTGACGCAGATAATAAACCTGTGATTTTTTGAATGGAGCCAACCATGAAACCAGTGAAAATCGCGATGATGGGCATGACCCATGGACATACCCGCAAATACTACCAGACACTGCTGGAAAATCAAAAGCTTGACTGGGTTGCTTCCTGCGCTGAGGACGAGGAGGCAAAAAAGGTCTATGAGATTTACCAGACCGGCGTCCCCTGCTATCTTGACCCAGAAAAAATGCTGTCGGAGCATCCTGACATTGAGGCCATTGTCCTGGCTTCGGCCAATGACCGCCATTTTGAGCAGATGAAATTCTGCGCCGAGCGTGGCATTCATATTTTATCCATGAAGATTCCCACCTTTGACATGGAGGAATATGATCAAATGATTGAGATGGTGGAGAAGGTCGGCGTCGTCTGCCAGATTGAGTTGGAAATGCACTACAATCCAGTTGTAAAGCGCTTGCAGCAGGAAATTGCTTCCGGCAAGCTTGGCAAGCTGCTTTCTGTTCAGGCAACGAATATTACGCTTTCGCCGGTCTGGGCATTTCCCTGGCAGGGCAATCCAGAGGCAAGCTATGGCAAGCGTGTTCCGCTTGGCGATGGGAGCGGGCGTTTCCGTGGTGGCGCCTTGTGTGACCATCCGCATATCTTCGACCTCATCCGCTGGCTGACCGGGTCGGACTTTGCCTCGGTTTTCACGCAAGTAGCCCCGAATCTACGCAAGGAACTGGAAGTTGAAGACATGCTGATGGTCGTTGGGAAGCTGCAAGACGGCACTGCCTTTCTTTTTGATCCTTCCTGGTCTCGCCTGGAAGAACGCCTGAAGGTTCCAGCGCCTGGCTGGGAAATCTTTCCGAAACGCATGGAAGTCAACCTGACCATTACCGGCGAAAAAGGAATGCTGATGTGCGATTGCTTCGGACCCAATGTCTATCACAATGGCGCGCCCAACGACCGCTATACGGTGCAGTATACCTACTTTGATGAATGGATTGGGCTGATTGACGAATTCGTGGATTGCATCAGAAATCGCAAGCAGCCGAAAATTAACCTGAAGTGGCATCGCAAGACGGTCGCCTGCATGAATGCCTGCTACGACAGCGTCGCAAAAGGAAAAGCAATCGCGCTTTGACAAGTCGCACAAGGAGGTTAACGACGATGAGCAACCAGGAAAAGTTTGTAGTGTCACGCATTATTCCCGCACCCAGCCACATTGAATGTGTATCCGGTGGAATGTTCAAGTTGGCTGACGGCTGCCCCATCACCGTTATTTCTCCGCTGGCAGAAGCGGAGTTGTCAGCCACCTTGCATGACACCTGCAATGTGTATTGGAAGGCAACACCGTCCTTTTCTTTTCAGGCTGGTGGGGAGGGAATCGCGGCAGATGGGTACCGGCTGCGGGTGACGGCAGAGCATTGCGAGATTACCGCATCAGGGTTGAGCGGCATCCGCAATGCGTTCAAGACTATGCGTCAGCTCGCAGAGTCTGAGCGCGGCGTGCTTAAATCCACCTGCTGGCTGCTGCCGCCTGTGGCTGTCGAAGATGAACCGGCCCTGGCTTTTCGCGGCATCCATCTGTGCTGGTTTCCCGAAACCCCGACCTGGGAAATTGAAAAGAACATCCGTTTGGCGGCTTATTACAAGTTCAATTACGCCGTCATAGAGTCTTGGGGCATGATTCGCCTGGAATCGCATCCGGAATACTGCTGGGATGAGTTCGCGGTCGACAAGAAGGAAGTATCACGCCTGGTCAAATTAGCGGCGAGCCTGGGGCTGACGCTGATTCCGCAGTTGAATTTATTCGGGCACGCCACTTCCTCCCGCTGCGGCTCCGGCAAGCAGATGCTGTTGGATCGACACCCTGAATACGCCTCGCTTTTTGAACCGGATGGATGGACCTGGTGCATTGCCAATCCTTGCGCTCGGCAGTATTTGACGGAGCTGGTAACAGAATTGCATGACCTTTTCGACAAACCGCCTTTTTTCCATATCGGCTGCGATGAAGCCTACAATGCCGGGAGTTGCTCGCTTTGCCGGGAAAATTACCCGGCGAAGCTGAAAGCGCACCTGATGTATTTTTATTCCCTGTTTGCGAAGCGTGGGGCGCGGGTGATGATGTGGCATGACATGCTGCTGAACCGAGATGACCCCCGCTGGGAGGGCTATACTGCTTATGGACATTCCTCACGTGGGCTTGACGAATTGTATAAGGAATTGCCGAAAGATATCATCATTTGCGATTGGCAGTATGGATATCCGGAAAAGGACGGCAAAGAGCCGGATTGGCGTACCTCGCATTTCTTCAAGCAGACCGGCTTTGATGTGCTGGTCTGCCCCTGGCTGGAAAGACGGGGCATCAAAAGCCTCGGGTGCCTGGCTAAGCAGGAAAAGCTTTTCGGCATACTGGAGACGACGTGGCACTGGTATCGCGGGTCTTTCCGCAAGGAAACGCTCTTTGTCATAGCTTCCAATGCCGCATGGCATCCAGACTGGACGCCCGAAAGCAATGTCGTCTACCGCGAGTATCTCAATCGGCATTTAAGAGAGATGGACCAGGACATGAAGTCGAAAAAATATATTCAATTCGGCAGCGTCCAGTATCAGATCAATCCTGCGCCATATCAAGATTGACCGGAGGGCTTTTTTGAGCGGCGAGGGGGAGCTGAATGCTGAATGCTGAATGCTGAATGCTGAATGCTGAATGTTGAATGTTGAATGTTGAATGCTGAAGCGCATTTGTCATTCATAATTCATCATTCATCATTCATCATTCATCATTCGTTAGGGGCGAGGTTTGAGGCGGCACCATGAGTAACCCCAGGTGCAGCGAAGCGGAACCTGGGGTTCGGCGCTTTTTTCACCAGTCATCAAAATATCTGCTTTCTTCGTATGCTGACATAGGGACAACCATCCAGAGGCTGGAGTAGGGCGAACGTGAGTTGCGAGCGTTGTTAGGAACTTTGTTTCTGGACAGAGCTTCGACGTGGAAGTCCATGAAGAGGAACGTGCTGTGCCCCGGCCCATCCGGCATATAGGTAGTTTCGTCCAAGTCGCTATTATAGCCATGTGGATACACGACGCGGTAGCTGGTATCGCAATACACGTATGCAGAACCATACCTTGATTCTCCAATATATGCGCTGCGCGATGGTTGCTTGACTTCGCCGAGTTTACGGTTGCGGCAAATGACGCCGAGCCGTGCGCTTAGTCCTATCCCAAAGGCCGACGCATTGCCGGTAGGTGTGGTCTCCTGTATGTAGGCATGTCCATTACGCGAGGGACAGGCAAACGGACTTGTGTAAAAGCGGCTGTCCCAGGTGCGATACCAGCCGCCCAAAGGGGCGAGCATGTTATGCCCGACATAGTCCGCCAAAATGCCATTGCTTGGGCTGCCGCTAAACCAGCAGGGCGCTCCGCTGGACCACTGCCCACTTGCCGTAGCCCAATAGGGCACCAGGACGTCGTCATTGTCATCGCTGTAGAACATGAAGGCCGGGCCTAATTGCTTAAAGTTGCTGATGCAGTTGATCTGCCTGGCCTTGTCCCGCGCCTTGCTTAAAGCAGGCAAAAGCATACTGGCCAGGATGGCGATAATAGCGATGACGACAAGCAGCTCAATTAAGGTAAAACGCAATGCTCTGATCATGGCAAAATCCCCCTTGTGTTGATAAAAATGGCGTTGTGTTTTTGGTGTATTATTAACCACATTCCATGCACTATTCTGCTGTTACTTCCATTTCGTAGCGGGCGCTATTGCCGGCTTTGGGCAGACTCACTAATTTGAAGCATGGTTCAAAGGTGCTGGTGAGCTGGCTGCCACCGTCCCAGAGGGCATAGCCGACAAAGTCCGCCGCTGGTGCAGGCCGGTAAACATTATTGATGCTGCTGCTCTTGAAGACAGCCGTTGCGCCGTTGATTTTACGGGCAGGGTCGGTTACCCCAAACGTCTTGCGGATGATGGACTCGTAGAAGTCGTCTCCAATCGAAAAGATCGTACGTCCGAAGTTCCTGGTGAAGTTCAGCGTTCCTTCCTGGGTGTTGAGTTGCAAGACGCCATCTTTTTCCGCCAGTGCCTTGGGGAAGCAATGGTAGCGCAGCCCTACTTGGAAAGCGCACGGCAGTTCATCGCTGCTGGCGTTGACCAGCTCCGTCTTGAAGCGTATCTTGCGGCAGGAGTCCAGGATTTCGATGTGCTGCCGTATCAGGAGTCCATCCATTTCGGTTGCGGTATGACCAGTGAGTTTCTGTTCGGCGCTTACCAGGAGTCCGCCGTCAATCTTGGTCTGACTGGTCACTAAGTATGGGGTATTGATTTGCAGTGAAGGCGTCCAGAAGGCTACGGTTCCCAGGGCTGTGTTTTGTTCGCCGGCCAGCTGCGCTTTGCCGTTATATTGCCAATCGACAACGCTCATGGTTTTGCAATTCAGCAAAACCTGATTGTTGCCGGAGCTGAAATGCAAAAACTCATTGTTTTTTTGCGGTCGACAGGTAATGCCGACATGGTCGATCTCAGTCAACGTAGATTTTTTGACGCCATATTTGGCTTCGTATTCCTGGTCGGCCTGGGCGGCGACCGTTAATTCTGGCAGGAATTGCTGCCGTAGCTTATTGATATCATTCGCGTTATAGCCAGTTGGTTCGGATTTGGCCGTGCCCGGGCTGATCTCGAAAACTTGACAGCGGCAAGCACCAACAAAAAGCTGCACACCTTGCGCCAATTCCGCAGAGCTGAAATAATTTTTCTTTTTGAAAAAGCCAGGCTTTGGCGCAAATAACACACCTTGAGCCGAAAGTTGATAGTCGCCCTGCGGCAATCCCTCTACCTGCATGGTGAAAAATGCGTTGCCCTTTTTCCAGAAATTGAACACCGGCACGATGATCCGGCCATCCTTTTCGTAGGCCAGATGCTGTAACATGGAGACTGGGTCGAGATTGGGCAAGTATTCAATCTTGCTGGCAGGCGAGGCGTATGGCGCTGAAGGCGTAAGCACAATGCGTTGGTCGATGCGTTTGCCGTCAAAGACGAAGTCTTCATAATCGGCGGCATTTTCGGCTGCTCTGGCAAAGGCAGCCCAATAGCGGTTGTCGTAGCCACGTGGGAAAATATATAGTGTTGCTGCTTCAAACCCATTGAAAAAGAAGCTGTTCAGGTCTAATTCCATGGCCTCCGGCTGGGTCACCCAGGCGAGGCTTTGTATGCCGTGTGGGAAAGCCAGCAGCTTGGGGCGTTTTTCCGGTGGATAGTCCTGGTTTACTTGGTTGCGCACGTCGCGAGCAGCGACAAAGCTATTCAGGTTATGGGCTTTTTTGTAGATATAGGGACTCTGCGTCGGCCAGCAGGGATAGGGCCCCCAGGGGTCTATCCAGCGCAAGTCGGCGGCATAGTCGGACTGGTGCACTTCTTTGCCGTTGGGGATGTCGCGCCAGCAGCTGGCCATTTCAATCCAGGCAATGCCGGGTATGAAGCCCAGGGATTGCTCGCCGCCAGTCAGCTTGCAGACCTCTTCATGTATGGTGCGCACCAGCTTGGCATGCTCCAGGCTGCGGAAACGCACTGACTGCTCATAGTATTTTTTGCCGCGCGTTAATTCCTGCGGCCATTCCTGCTTCATCTGCTCCAGGGGCACATGGACATATTCGGCAAATTTGGCGCAGCAATTGTCGCAGAAGCAACCCTTGCCGGTAAACATATAGGGTTCCCAGTTGGCCCACAGGCCATCAGTCCCCTTTAAGTTGTCAGCCATGTATTTGCGTATATTTTCCTGAAAATATGGGCGGCGCTCATAAATGGCGATGGGGCAGCTGGCCATATCCAAGTCCGAATGTGACGCATTGCCAATGTATTTAAATTTATCTGATTCCGGCCTGTCCTTGGGGTTGCCCACCCGGAAGCCATTGGCGATATAGTACAATTCCGGGGTAATGACCTTGACGCCGTGCTTGCGCCAGGCCGCCAAGGTATCCTGGTCAGTTGAGCCGATGATCCACCGCACTCCGACTTGACCGAAGAACTCAGCCAGCTGCGCACACTCTTCCTGCCCAAAGTCCAGGTAGCGCCCACCAACATAAAAGCCTGGCAGGTATTTTTGCGCCTTGGCTTTGACGCTGATGGTAGGTATCACCTTGAAAGTAAAGGTTTCCAGGTTGGATATGGCCTGGCCATTTTCCTCAATAACACAGCTGCCCGCGCCCGCAATTTCGCCAGGTTCCTCCGTGCTGCTAAGCAGGGCTGGCAAGACCAAGTAGGTGTCGAAACCATCGGACCAGGCCGGGCGCCGGGCGAACGTCGGGCTGATTTCGATATCAAACTCCTGTATTCCAGCCTTTTCTTCTCGACCGGCGATTTTGCCGAAAGTGATGTCTTTGAGCTTGACTTGGCTGGGAAGGCGCAGGCGCATCCTGGGGTTTTGCAGCTGCGCCTCCGCTGGGGTGCCATTGCGTTTCCAGACAAAGGTCATGATGGCCGGCTGGTTCTGCGAGAGGGCGAAAACGCTGTCCAGGAAGCCCTGCGGCGAAAGATGAATGGTCAGCTTTTCGCTTTTCTTCACTGGCGCCAGAACCGGGTCTTTGAACTTCAGCTCGCCGACATCATCGGTGCGGAAAATGATGTACAAGTACTTTGTATCGGCGGGTACGACGATTTCCTGGGTGAAGAGCCCCCATTCTCCCCAGACATCAGCGAAAGGGAACGTACGTGCGCCTGCTGTCTCTTTGCCGCGCAAGGGGTTTTCGTGTTCGCCGCGGAACACGACCAGCATATAGTTATTGCCGCCTGTCTCGTGCCTGGCCTGATATTTGAAAGTGAGCCGGTAAGTGCCGCCGTCAGTATTGGGCAGTTCAACTACTTTGCTCCAGGCAGCCGAGGCATCCTTGGTTAACGGGCCGCAGACTTCGCGCAGCTGCGCCGGTTTAATGATGCTGGCAACGCCGTCATTGATTTCCCAGCGGATTATCTCACGCATGCGTTCGCGCTTGCGTTCGCGTTCCTCCGGATTGCGGTGCGCCTCCGCATTGTGGATGTAATAATAGGAGTCCATCCACCGCAAGGGATCGTTCTCCGCGCCCGGGCTATTGTCAGCAAAATTGGCATTGCTGATTAGATTCTCGCCTTTAATCCCATCTGCTATGCCGTGGAATCTTTGCTTCGACAAAGCCTCGAAATCGTAAGTTTGCCCACCTCGCACATCGAGCTGAACCTGGTCAGCAACGCTGACAGCGGCCATTGCCAACACGAACATCACAACGAAAAGCCTGCTTGCATTTTTCATTTTGCACCTCGCATTAAGTATTGAAAAAATTGCTATTTGTCGTTTGTCATTGGTCATTGGTCGGTGGCTGGTGATTGATGAGCGGCGATACGGTTCACGCTTTCTTTCTGGCTGTGCTTTGCCGCTGCACCAATTGATGCGGAGTGCGCATAGTTAATGGATTGGCGCAGCCCTTTTGCCATGTTTCCTGATTGAGCATCACTTCGGCGGCCATTTTGCCTATTTGCTCGTATTCCAGGTCAATGGTGGACAAGGGCGGTTCAAAGAATCTGCCGCCCGGATAGCCGCAAAATCCCATGACTGCGACATCATCGGGAATTCTGAGCTTTCGCTCTTTCAGTGCTTGATAGACATGTATAGCGATGAAGTCAGAGAAGCACATAATGGCCTCAGGTGGCGCCTGGCTGGCAAACACCTCATCAATAATCCGCTTGATTGAAGCATAATCGTATGGTGCTTGCCTTAGTAACTCTTGCTCGCAAGCCAGTCCTTTGGACTCAAGCAATTGCAGATACTCCTGGCAATTATAGCCGCGGCAATTCCAAGGCTTGTTTTGCTCACCGGCCAGGCTTAGAGTGAGTACGCGCTTGTAGCCCGAGTCAGCCAAGTGTTCAAGTCCTTCGGCAAAAGCTCCCGGCATGTCGCTGTACAATATGGGATAATCAAAGAATTCACGGTCGTCAGGCAGGCAATGAGTAGCCACCACCGGCAGGCCACTGTCCCTAAGAATCTGTAATTCCTTCTCATTTCCCCTGAACCAGCCCGCCAAAAGAAAAATTCCGCGTATGTGTTTCTTGTTGAAAATGGCGGTAGCGGAACCCCTGTCCAGGCTGCGGACAAAGGGGAGAGAAAGAAACTCCAAGTGATGACCAGCGTCATGAATCGCTTTTTCGATTCCTGGCCGGATGTAGCTGACCGGCAGGGCTAAATCATTTTCATACCTGGAAGAGAGCAAAAGATAAACGCCACTGTCAAGGTTGTGGGTGACAAAGGTGCCTTTGCGGGGCACGCGCTCAATCAAGTTGTCCGCAGCCAAGAGCGCGAAAGTTTCACGCAAGGTGACGCGGGAGACGCCTAACTCTGAAGCAAGGACCGACTCGCCGGCGAGCTTTTCGCCGGGAGCTAAGTGACCCTGGCGGATTTTCTCGCGCAAGTGCAGATAGACTTGAGTTTTCTTCAGATTTGGATTCATGGCAGCAATCTGGTATGGTCTGGTATTGTTTTTACTTTACGCCAGTATTGCTTGATTGCAAACATGCGTTAATGTATTTTTATCGTTGGCGCAAAAGGCAAGTGCTATCCGCCAAGAAAAGAGCAGCGGGGCTGTGGTTTTATCTGTAGCCTGCGCAGCTTTTTGTGGAAGTGCGGAGCGGCAAAAGAACCCCATCGGCAGTGAAATAAAGACCCAGGGCGGCGCGTCCTGTAGTGACGCGCCGCCCTGGGTCTTGACCTTATAATGTGGCCCTGTCACTGGGCCGGAAAGAGTTCCCGGATGATTTCTGAGGCGACGTCGGCGTCGTTGAATGGGTGTTTGACGCCGTTGATTTCCTGGTAGTCCTCGTGGCCTTTGCCGGCGATCAGCACGATTGCGCCCGGCTTTGCTGCAGTCAGCGCGTGGCGGATGGCCTGGCGGCGGTCGGCGATGGCGACGTGAGCCGCGCTGGCTGGCAAGCCAGTGAGAATCTCATCGATGATGTCTTCGGGCTTTTCGGTGCGCGGGTTGTCGCTGGTGACGACGACCAGGTCGGCATTTTTGGCGGCGGCTCGCGCCATCAGGGGCCGTTTGCTGCGGTCGCGGTCGCCGCCACAGCCGAATACGGCAATCAGCTGGGAAGGCGCAAGGTGCTTGAGGGCAGTGAGGACGTTATCCAGGGCGTCGTCAGTATGGGCGTAGTCAACCAGCACCTGGAAGGGCAGCCCGGGCGACAAGACTTTTTGCAGGCGTCCCGGTGCGCCTTGGCAGTTCGCCAGGGCGGTTGCAATGGTTTCCGGGGCCAGACCCCAGAGGCGAGCCAGAATAGCGACGCCAGCGGCATTGGCGATGTTATACGGGCCGGGCAGGGGCGTGCGCAGGCGCAGGCTTTCTCCCTGATCAATGAAATGGAGAGTGAATGCGCTGCCCTCGGCGCTGGCGGCGATAGCGTCGACAGTCACTTGAGCCGCTGATTCGCTCTTCTGTGCGAAGCCGGTGACCGGCAGGCCCGCTGCCGTCAGTTCAGTCGCCAAGCGGCGTCCATACGGGTCGTCAAGGTTGACAACCCGGTGCGCCAGGGGGAGGCAGACATCTGTGAACAGGCTTTTCTTGGCCTGGTAATATGATTCAAAGTCGTGATGATAGTCCAGGTGATCCCTGGTCAGGTTAGTGAAGATGGCACCTTGACAGCGCGCTGTTCCGAGGCGTTTTTGCGCCAAGGCATGGCTGGACGCTTCCAGGATGACCGGCTCGGCAGCGGTCTGGCGCAGGCGCACAAACAGCTCCTGGAGCTGAAACGGCGTCGGAGTAGTGCGGTCAGCCGGAAGCGGACAGCCGTCGCCAAGGTCATATTCGACCGTGCCGATCATGCCTGGATTGCTGCCGGCCGCCTTGAAAATCGCCCTCAGCAGATACGCCGAGGTGGTTTTGCCGTTGGTGCCGGTGATGGCCGCCAGGCGCAAGTCTTGGGCCGGGCGCCCAGCCGCCACTTCGGCGGCCAGGGCGGCGGCATGATACGCATCCCGCACCAGGAGTTGGGGCTGGCCTACAGGAAGCCCGGGAACAGGTCTTTCCAGAATCAGGGCGGCGGCGCCGGCGGCCAGGGCCTGGGGAATGAAGTCATGGCCGTCAAGCTTGGCCCCGCGAATAGCGCAGAAGAGGTGGCCGGGCTTGACAGCGCGGGAATCTGAGGTCGCGCCGGTGATGGCGACGGTGTCATAGCGACTGTCCGACTCCAGCAGACAGCACGTCAAAGCCTGGCGATATTCGGCCAGAGGGCGGGTAGAGGGGAGGGTGGTCATGGCGTTAGAGCGTGATGGCGGTGAAGTGGCGTGGCTGAACCCGGAAACAGGGCGGCGGAAGTTGTCTGTGAACTCCGCCGCCTGGCAGGTTGCCGGCTGGCTGTCTCTTCAGCCGTTTCCGGCGGCGGGGTCGTGTGTATCCAGGCACCACAGGTGCCAGGCGGGGGGCGTCACCCATACGCGACAGGAGACACTGAAAAGGGATCATGTTGTTCCGGCAAATTGGTGCCGTTCCCGCAGTGTTTTCCTGAACGCTACTGCTCAGTGACTCTTGCCAGTATGGTGTGACGACTCCCGCCGCCTGGAGGGAAAAAAGTCGTTGTTGCCCGTGATTATGGATTGGTGGCAGCCGTGCCGGTCGAGGCGGTCATGGCAGGCGGCGTCAAAGCGTCGGTCGTTGGCGGTATCTGGAGAAAACATAGGGTGCGTACCGAGACCCTGGAAAAGGTGGGGCCGGCGACGGTGCCACCGTAGTGCGCTCCGGTCGAGGGCGAATCAACAGCCACCAGGAGTACGAATTCCGGGTTGTCAGCAGGAACGTAGCCGATGAACGAGGCCACGTATTCCCGGTGTGAATAGTAGCCCTTGGCTTTCAGGCTGGGGTCGCTGATCCATTTCTGGGCAGTGCCGGTTTTTCCGGCCACTTCGAAGCCAGGCACAGCAGCCCTGGTCCCCGTGCCGCCCTTAGTCGTGACCTCCTTCAGGGCCTGCGTCATTTTCCGGGCCGTTTCCGGCTGGATGGGCTGGCCCTTGACTAGCGGGGAGGAAAAACGGCTGACGCCTCCAGTGACGGTTTTGGCGATGATGTAGGGCTGCATCATGATGCCATGATTGGCCAAAGCGCCGTATGCCTGCACCATTTGCAGGGGGGTGCAGAGGATGCCTTGCCCGATTGGAATGCGAGTGATGGAAACTTTGCTCCATTGTTCTAACCCAGGCAAGCGCCCGTGCGCTTCATTGCGGAAAAAGACAGGGTCGCCGTTAGCGGGAATGAAGCCGACGCCGGTGCGGCGGCCGAAGCCAAAGTCCAGCAGGTGCTGGTAAAGGTCTTTTTCCTCTATCTCAAGGGCGATTTTAGCGGTTCCGATGTTGCTTGACTTCTTGACGATTTCCAGGACGGTCATGTTTTCAAAGCGGCTGCCGCTGCTGTCGTGCAGGGGCCGGCCGCCATAGTACCAGGTGCCTCTTTCGCAGTAGAAAGTGTCCTCAAGGCCGATGGGACGTTGTTCCATGACGGCGGCGATGCTGATGCCTTTCATGATGGAACCTGGTTCGAATCCCATCATGAAGGCATGCGGCTGGATGATCGCCCCGTCAGTCATAGTAGACCGGTCGTTGGGGTTGAACGACGGGTAATGCCCCAGAGCCATGATGGCGCCGGTTTTCGGATTCATCATGATCACGTAGGCTCTTTTGGGCTCGTGGAGCGCCACGAGGCGCGTAAGCTCCTCGTCCACAATCTGCTGAATGGGCAGGGCGATGGTCAAATAGACATCTGTGCCGTTCTCTGGCTCCGACATGGTGATGACGCTTTGCGGAATCATCCGGTTGCTGCCGTCTCGCTCAAACTGAATTTTGCCGGGCGTCGGCTGCATGTGCGCGTCAAAGAGCGCCTCTATGCCGCTGACGCCTTTGCCATTGTTGTCCAGAAAGCCGATCAGGTTGGCGAGCTGGCGGTCGTGCGGGTAATTGCGCAGGTACTCTTCCTCAATGCGGATGCCCGAGTACTGATTTTTTTCAGCGACTTTCTTGATCTTATGGGCGACGCTATAGTCGACGTGGCGTTTGACGACGATTTCCGAGGGTCGGTTGAAGGCGCGCAGGATTTGATTGTCGATGTCCTCGGCGGACAGGTCAAGGATGCGGGCCAGGATGTTGACCACGTCCTGCCGTTGGCGGCCGGCCTGGGTGGGCCGGAAAATCACCCTGAACAGACCAGAAGCCTTCTGGGAGCATTCGACGGTGACGCCGGGCAGGGCGGCATTGACGATGTGGTGGGCGGCCTGGGTGTCGACGAAGTCCTTGATGCAGATTTTGATGTGCTCGTGCCTTTGGATCGCCTGGAAGCGCCGATCCAGCTCGTTGTAGTCGAGCTGCAAGGTGTCAGCCAAGAGTTTGGTGATGGCATGGTAATGTTTTTTGTTGAAGCGCTTGGGCTCGGCATAGATGTTTTGGATAGCGATGTTACCAGCAAGGAGATTGCCGGCCAAATCATAGATTTTGCCGCGTTGGGCTTGTTTCACCGCCATGCGGGTGTAGAGCTTCTGGGCTTCCAGGTAGAGTTCCTGGTGCCTCGTGACCTGGAGGTTGTAGATATGGCGAGCCACGCCGCCGAACAACAGCACAAGCACGACCGCCAGGCAGGCATAGCGTGCAAGCGGCGCGAAATTTGTCGATTCGCCCCGGTTCTGGGGGAGTTGTTTGCCGTCAGGGGCGAACTGCCTCCAGAACCGCAGCAGCCGTTGGCCAAGCAGGCGGCCGATGCGGACGACGGGGGCGGGCAGGGCCGCGACTGGCGCCTGGACGCGCCGGGCGGCGGCCCGAAGACGCAGCCAGAGCGGCTGTTGTTTCGGCTGTTCGCTGGCAGAGGACATGGTGCTGCGCCTAACGTGGGTTATGGGGTGGTGCCGGTGCGGCGGGCGCGACGGTCAAGGCGGGCTATGGACGTCTCCTGCTCCCGGGGATTGCCGGCAGATGGTTCGGAGCGACGCAGGCGGATGACCTGGCCGAGCTCCGGCGGCTGCAAGCCCATGGCCTGGGCTTGCAGAAGGATGCAGCGGCCTTTGTGGCATTCGGCCGTGACCCGAAGGTTGTTGAGTTCCTTGTTGGTGATGGCGATGGCGTTTTCAAGGCTGTCAATCGCCTGGAGTAGGTTGGCGCGCTTTTCGTTGATGCGCACGTAACTTAAAGCAATGCCGACGATGCCAGTGACGATGAAAATGATGAAAAACAGTCGAGACACGAGCGAGGGCTGGGAGTGAACACGGCCGAGAGGGGGGCGGCAGGCGGTCGCGGCAGAGACGAAAGCTGGGTTGAAAATGGTCATGGCTTGCCTTATATCTTTTGAGGTTAAAAGTGGTCGGCGGTATTCATGGTCTCGTTTTTGCTGGCGGCGCGGAGCTTGGCGCAGGAAGCGCGTGGGTTAGCCTGAGTTTCCGCAGCTGTGGGGCGCAGGGCTTTGCGCGTCAAAAGGGTCAGGCTGGCGGTTTTGCCGCAGGTGCAGACCGGCAGCCCAGGAGGACAGACGCAAGAAGAGCTTTCATGACGAAAGAAATTTTTGACGAGTCTGTCTTCAAGGGAATGGAAGGAGATGACGGCGATTCGGCCTTGCGGACTCAGCAGCCTGGCGGCGACAGGGAGGGTGTTTTCGAGTTCTTCGAGTTCATGGTTGACGGCGATGCGGAGGGCTTGGAAGCAGCGGGTGGCGGGATGGAGGCCATGCTGGTGTTTGTAGCCAACGATTTTTTCCAGGAGCTGGGCGAGGTCGTGCGTCCGCTGCCACGGTTTTTCCTGGCGTCGGGCGACGATGGCTCGGGCGATGCGGCGCGACATGCGCTCTTCACCATAGTTGAAGAAGAGGTCTGCCAGTTCTGTTTCCGAGAGGTTGTTGAGGAGGTCGGCGGCCGTGTTGGTCTGCGCGGATGGGTCCATGCGCATGTCGAGGGGGCCGTCAAAGCGGAAGGAGAAGCCGCGTTCCGGGGTGTCAAGCTGGGGCGAGGAGACGCCAAGGTCGAGCAGGACGCCGTCAACGGTCTGCCAGCCGATGCTGGCGGCGCAAACTTCAAGGTTGGAAAAGCGGTCGTGGCAGAGGTGCGCTCGGCTGGCCAAGGAGGCCAGGTGCTGGCTGGCGGCGTCAATCGCGTTCGGGTCTCGGTCGATGCCGAGCAGCTCGGCGTCAGGCCGGCGGGTAAGGATGGCGGCTGCGTGACCGCCGCCGCCAAGGGTCGCATCCACAAAACGTCTCCCCGGCGCCGCACAGAGAATCTCGGCGGCCTGGTCCAGAAAAACAGGTTGGTGGAGGAATGTCATCGTGGTGGTCGTCGGTTGAAAGTGTGCTATAGTAAGGGCGGAAGACGTTGGCGTTGTTTTTCAGGAGGGTGGCGTTAGACTGGCGGGCTGTATCTTGGAGCGCAGGCCTGTCATGTAATTGACGCTTTTCTCGGCCGGTGCTTGGCTTTTTTCCCAATTTTCGGGGGCGAAGATGCGTCCATGAGTGAAGCCGCCGACGAAGGCGACCTTGTCTGTCAGGCCGGCATACTGCATCAATTCCGGGCTGATGGCGAAGCGACCCTGCTTGTCTAACTGGATTTCCTGGGAATAGATGGCGATGCTGGAGCGGAGGTTGGCTTCCTCGGCGGAAGTCGACGGAGTGTAGCGTATTTGGTGCAAAAGGAGGCGGTAGTCTTCAACAGTGATGATCTGGATGCTCGATGAGTTGTCGGGAATTAGGTAAAACCTGGTGTTCTCGGTGTCGGAACTGAGACGCCAAGCCTTAGGCAAGACGACGCGACGCTGCGAGTCGATCGCGCACGTGCTCATGCCGAGAAAGGATCTCTCCTGATTGGTGTCCGAGGGATTCATGCTTGGATAGGTTTAAAAAACAATTCCCTAAATTCCCCTAAACTCATCTGGAATCGCCTTTCCGCATCCTAATAGCACCTAAAATACCTCTGAAATGCCCTCGTTCAAGCCTTAAAAGCATTTTTTTTCGAAAAAAGATGCTTTTTCGTCATTTTTTTGTTAATGAGCGAAATTTGGGGCTGAATACTTCAGCTTGCCGTACGTGCCGCCTGTAGTTCAAGCTTCAGCTTGCCGCACGTGCCGCCTGTAGTTCAGCTTCAGCTTGCCGCAGGGGCGAATTGCACATTTTAACCGTTTCCTTACGGACGGCGTTGTCTTGTCACGGACACAAAAAAAGCCGTTGCCAGCCTGACGGGTTAGTCAGGCTGGCAACGGCTTTTTTGCCTTGGCGCGAGTTCGGTGCGGCGGTCGTTTTCAGGCGTGCTGGCGTGCGCGTCGTCCCTGCTTAGCGGCTTCGGTCATGGCTTTTGGCATTTTTTGCAGAAGAATGACGAGCGACCGGCGATGACTAGGCGTTGGATTGCCTGTCCGCAGACTGGGCAGGGCTGTCCATTGCGTCCATAGACTTGCAGGGCGACGGTGAATTTGCCCTCGCTGCCGTCGAGGGCATGGAAGTCGCTGATCGTGGTGCCGCCGGCTGCGATGGCTTCGGTCAGCACTGCTTTGATGGCCGCTGTCAAGTTGCGGCAGGCGGTTCGACTGAGTGTGCTGGCCGGTTTCAGCGGCGATAGGCGGGCTCGGAACAACGCTTCGCTGGCATAGATGTTGCCAACGCCGACGACGTTCTCCTGGGCCATAATGAAATTTTTGATCGGCGTGTTGCGGTTGCGGGTGGCGGTATAAAGTCCGGCGGGGGTGAAATCCGCTGTGAGCGGTTCGGGGCCGAGGTTGGCGAGTGGCGGGGGAACGGATTTGTCCAGGTCCTGCCGGCAGATGAAGATGGCGCCGAAGCGGCGCGGGTCTAAAAAACGCCAGCTGCGGCCGTCTGCCAAGCGCCAGATGACGTGGGCGTGCTTTTCTGGAGGGCCGTCATAGCCGTCGATTTTGAATGCGCCGGTCATGCCGAGGTGCAGGAGGAGGCCGTCGTTCTCCGCGAAAGTCACGAGGATGTATTTGGCGCGCCGGCGAATGGAGTGGATGGTGCGTCCCTGGCAGAAGTCCTGGAGTTCGCTCGGCTCTGGGTGATGGCGGAGGTGCGCCCTGGTCTCGGCTGAGGTGATGGTTGCGTTGACGAGACTGGCGGCAAGGCCGCGGCAGACGGTTTCGACTTCGGGCAGTTCAGGCATGGCAGGAGGACGTTCCAGACGGGGCAGGGCGGAGGCCGGTGGGCTGGGTTTACCAGAAGATGCAGCGTGGGCAGGGCAGGGTCGTGATCACATTGCCGTCCGGCGTCAGCTTGCCGCTGGCGGGGTCGTAATCATAGAAGAAGACGCTGTCTGAGCTTTCGTTGGCAGCGGCGAAATGGAGGTTGCCAGGGAGGAAATTGACGTCGCGAGGCGATTTTCCGCCGGTGAGAACCACGTCGTGGGCGACGAGGGTCGCATCAGGCTGAATCTTGAAGACTGCGAGGCTGTCGAAGCCGCGGTTGGAAGCGATGACAAAGCGCTGGTCAGCAGAGACGCGGATGGCGGCGGCAAACGAGGCGCCGCTGTAGGCTTTGGGCAGCGTGCTGATGGTTTGCCGATGGGTGAAATGGCCGTCGCGGTAGGCCAGGGTGATGACGGTGTTGCCCAGTTCGGTCAACACGTAGGCGTGCTTGCCGTCTGGAGCGAAAGCCAGATGGCGCGGCCCAGCGCCAGGTTCGACTTTATGGATGATGGCCTGATCCTGGATGAGGCCCTGGTCCGGGGTGACGGGGTAGCAGATGACGGCGTCAATACCGAGGTCAATGACGCAGAGATACTTGTTGTCTGGCGTCATACTGGTGAAGTGGGCGTGGGGGCCATCCTGGCGTTTAACATTGGGGCCGCGGCCTGAATGTTGGACGATTTTAGTCCTTTTCAGGATGCCGCCATCGTGCAGAGCGAATTCGGCGATAGTGCCGTTACGGTAGTTAGCGCAGAACAGGAATTTGCCATCGGGTGAGGTCGCCAGATGGCAGGCGGAAGCGCCTTCGGTAGGCATGATGTTGAGCATGGTCAAGGACTGGTCGCGGTTGACCTTGAACGCGGCTGCCGCCCCCTGGCCGCCAATGGAGCAGACAGCATACAGGAATTGCCGGTCAGGCGAAAGCGTGACATAGCTGGCGTTTTCAATAGGAGTGAAGCCAAGCTGCTGGACTATGCCGTTGTCATAGGCGTACCGGTAAATGCCGCCCTCAGGAGAGGCGGCGCAGGCGACAAGGTAAAAAATTTCAGCCATCATGATGAGTTTTCTCCCCTGGAAAATGGACAAGTCGTCAGCGAATGCGCAGTTTAGGGCAAAAATATAAATTTACCCCCTTGAACCTCAGAATGCAATGCCCGGCATAGGCGGAAAATGTGTTTCGCCGCAGTCCAGGGGTAAATCGCGGTATGCGCGTTGTTGCGTTTCAGGGCGTCGGCAATATGTTAATAGCCTTGGCGAACCATGCATTGTCAGGCATGGTCGGCGTTGTTTTTGGAAAGGCGGCAGGCATGAAGCAAGGCGCTGACACGATTTACGGCATTAATCCTGTTTTTGAAACGGTCCGGGCTGGACGGCGGGACATCCACCGGGTCTGGCTGTATCGCGACGGCGGCAACAACCCTCGCTTGCGCAAACTAGGGCAGTTCCTGGAAGCGCGTTCGATCCGGGTCGAGGCGGCGGACAGGGCGCAATTGTACGATTTGTGCGGCACCCGCGAGCACCAGGGCGTGGTCCTGGAGGGAGGGCCATTTCCCTATCTTCTTTATGCAGAGATGCTTGGCGCACGTCGGCTGGTGTTGCTGGACTCGATTGAAGACCCGCACAACGTCGGGGCGATCATGCGCAGCGCCGAAGTGTTCGGCTGGGGGGATGTGCTTTTGCCGAGGCGGGGCGGGCCTTTGGTCATTCCCTCGGTAGTGAAAGCCTCGGCAGGCGCCTGCGAACATTTGCGTATTGCAGTCAATTGCTCAGCCAACCAGTACGTCAAGATTGCCCAGCAGGAAGGCTATGCGGTGGTGGCCCTGGATGGCGGCGGCAAGGCATTGCTGGAGGACATCGCCAACCTGGCCCTGGAAAAGCTCCTCCTGGTGGTCGGCGGCGAGGATTCCGGGGTGAGCCAGTATATTTTGAACAGCGCGACGCACGTGGCCGCCATTCCGCAGGCCGGGAAGATCAACTCCCTGAATGCCTCGGTGGCGGCGGCGATCGCCATGTATCAGCTCCGGTGAGGCTCTGGCACGGAGGTCGGACGAGGTGGATGCAAGCAGGGAAGCGCAGGAGATCATCGCCGCATGCGCGGATTGGGTGTCGATGCTGCCGATAGTTCCCCTGGCGTATGCGGCTGAAGACCATACCCCGGTGCGGACGGCGCGGCTGCCATACCTGGAATTCGGCCTGCACTCCGGCGGAGGCCCGGCTACAATCAGCATTGCTGACGAATCCGTGCGCAGCCGACCAGGCAGCCTGACGGTTCTTAATGCGTCCTTCGGAAATTACGGCGACCCGGATGACAGCTGGAGCTTCTGGTGCATTTCGCTCAATCTAACCAGCGCCCCGGCGCCGCTGCGCTCCTGGCTGGAAGCGCCGCTCCTGGTGAATGTGCCCTTGAATGACCCGCCCCGCGTGACAGACGCCTTCCTGAGGCTGACTAGGCAGTTCCAACTGCGCGAGGGCCTGCATGCCATCCGCCTGAAGAGCGACTTTCTGGGCTTCCTGGCTGAACTGCATGAGAACATCGGCGTGAACGGCACCAACGATGGTCGAGCCTGGCGTAAAGCCTTGGATTATATCTACCGCCATTACGCGGAAAGCGACCTCACCTTGACGGCGATAGCCAGGGCGGCGGCCTTGTCAACGTCGCAGCTATGCCGGGTCTTCCGGGCGGAGTGCGGGACGACGCCGATGAAGTATCTGACCAAGGTGCGGGTGGCGCGCGCCAGCGACTTGCTGCGCAAGACCGGCCAGAGCATCAAGGAGGTCGCGGCAGCGGTCGGATTCTCTGACCCGTTGCATTTTTCCCGGGTGTTCCGGCGCAGCCAGGGCTTGCCGCCAGTGGCGTTCAGGAACGAAGAACGGTGATGATAAAAGATATTATGATGAAATCCAAAAAGGACAGGGGGAAGCATGGCACTTGAAGGCAAGTACGATTTTCGGCGGCGTCTGAACGAGGTCAGCCACCGCGACTGACCGATTACGCGCCTAGCCCGCGCCCGGGGCAGAATATGGCTTAGGACAACTTGTTTACACCGGGAATTGCGGTAAATTATATCATCATGCCCGAGTGGTGGAATGGCAGACACAACAGACTTAAAATCTGTCGGGGGAAACCCCTTACGGGTTCGAATCCCGTCTCGGGTACCATTGATAATCAAGGACTTACGACTAAAATCGTAGGTCTTTTTTTGTGTCCGAAAATCCCCTTTGTATCGTCTTGAAACGTGCTGTTTTGACCTGAAAATCAAGAATAGTGGTATCAATTTGGCATCAACTTTTTTGGCTTTCGGCGGCTCCCCTCTCGACCTCAAAAGCGGGTCTGTCGGCGGCGCGAAAACGGGCGTCGTCGGCGACTTGATACCACTATTCGGCGGCTTCCTACTCAAAGTTGATACCACTATCCGGCTTTTCCTACTCAAAAAGAGGATCGGGAATTGCCCTGGCCTTCGCGGGTTGCAGGCGATGACGGCGGCCTGGATGGACGTTCCGGCGCCAACACTCCGGCTCTCGATGCAAACGGCGGCGGCCTGGACGCGGGCGGCCTGGTGATGGCTTCTGCTTCTCGTCCCAGCTTTGCCGTTGCGCGTGTTCTCCGGCGATTTGCGGCGCGGTGCGGCGGGCGGCGTGTCTTTTGCCAGGCGGTCGCGTTCCGTCAATTCTGGCGCGGCTGTGGCAGGCGGTTGTACAGCTCCGGCGCCTCGATGTCCACGTCCCCGATGTCCGCAGCTCCCAGGGCAGGCGGTTGTCGGCGAGGATGTCCACGTCCCCGATGTCCGCAGCTCCCAGGGCAGGCGGTTGTCCGGCGGCGTCATGCAATGGCAAGCGTTGCCTGCAATGCCGGAATTGTCCGGAATTGTCCGGTGCATCGTGCGCCATGTCGGCGGTTTCCTACTCAAAGGCGAAAATATTATGCGACGTGGAAAATCGGATTATTTTCTGTAACTGCCTGTAATTACGCAAGTTACAGAATATAGCGTCGCATAATACCCATTACGTATAATCAACGCCGTAGGACGCTTTTGCAAGTTACTGATTTTCAGTAAGTTACAAATGCTGAAAAAACGGGTGCTTTTCATGTGTGAACGGCCTGAAAGAAAAAGCGTCGGCGCGGTGATGTCCCCCACGCCGACGCCCCCTGATCGGACTTCTGAACGATGGCATACAATAGCGCGGCAGGCGCCGGGTGTCAAGCATGGGCGCGCGTCATGCCGGCGACCCGGGACTCGACGCGGGCGGCGATTGTCCGGCGCTCGGCTAAAGGCTCGCCCCTTTGCGCACAAAAAGAAAGTGTGTTCTATAGCGCGATTACTTCCGGTGCCCACAGCCCCCTGCCTCCCCCCCTCCGGAGAACCTATGGCATGGGCGGCCTTCCCCGCAGTGTGGGACGCCTTCCCTGCCACGGAACGCCGCGCCCTGTCATTTTATATGATGGCTGTGCATTGCGCGTGCGTTGCGCGTGCGATGGCCTGTTATCGCATGGCTTTTGTGATTGGCGATGATTGTTATATAACAACGGAGAAGTGGCGGAGAATGGAAGCGGTCGCCTCTGCGTTGCGCAAGGGCGGCCGGCGTGGATATGCTAATAAATGTTAGCCATTGGGCGCAGCCTTCGCTTGGCTCCCCGTCCCCTTTTTTCTGGCTCCCGCTTGTTTTGGTTCCGTCGGCGCGTCGTCCTGCCTCAATCACTAAGGCGTCAATGGCCTCCCATTTTGCCGACAGTGCCTTGCAAAGCGCAGAGCTGGTTTCCCTTTTCAGGATCAGCCAGTGGCGGGTGCGGCGCTTGTCCTGCCCCTCCGGCCATTCTTCAATGTCCTTCAGGCGTCGCATTATTGTGACGTCGATGTTCAGCCAGGCGATCCAATCTCTCCAGGCGGTTTCCGCTTTGACGATCTGCGGTTGCGTCGGGACAATGCCGCACAGCCTGTCTGCTGCTTTGATGGCGCAAGCCCCAAGTTCGCGCTGGGCCTCAGGGTCTCGTTCAATCTTCCAGGCTCCGGCGATTGCCTCGCTTCTTTCCACTTCCCACGCGACAACGTGCCAGCTCTCCGTTGGCGCGTCGGCGCGGCGGGCGGCCATGATGATGACTCGTTCCCATGATAAATCCCAGATGACTTTGATTTCCAGTTTTGGCATAGCTTGATTCCTTTTTTTTCCTTCAAACTTTACCCAACCCAAAACATCCCCTAAAGGGAATGTTTTTGGGTAAAGTATGAATTGTTTCTTTGCCCAACTTTACCCAGTAACTTTGCCCTATTTTGGGAAAAGTTCGCCTGCCTCTGTTTCCAGCACTGTGGCCGGTCGCTCAATCATTACGCTGACGCCTCGGCCGCCTTCGCCCCTGTTTTTGTCGGGTGCGCGTTTGGTAAGTAGCTTCCGGTAAACACAGGTTTCAATAATCGTTTTCTGGCGGTCATTGTTCCTCGCTAAACCGGAGCCGTTGAGCAGCCCCCGAAACTCAGTAACACTAACAGCCTGTCCCGGCTTCAGCAGTCCAACGGCGGCCTTGACCTGCTCATCCAGGCGCTCGTTGTCTTCGGTCTCCTTCTGCTGCCGGCGCATCGCGGGATTGGAGCTATATGTCCCGGCGGCGGTGGCTGGTCTTTCTGAAAGTTCCTCCCAGAAGATCGCCTCTTTTGACCACCTCAGATAAACTTCCTTGTCCTGCCATGCCAGCCGACTGCCGCGCTTAGGCGCTCGTAGGGTGAAAAAAAACTCATCCTCGATGTCCTGGTATCTGTCCAGCACAAGGGAAAACCTCGGGAAATTCGCCAGCTCTGCGGAGCCGTGGAAGTCATAGCTCTGGTTATAGTCGCCGTTCGTTGCGGCGTTCTTGCTGCTCTTGGTCTTGTGATGAACTAATACCAAGGCGACGTTGTGGCGTTCGACCAGCGGGTTGATCTGCCCCCGGAGAAAATGCGTTATGGCGCCCTGATCCTTCAAGTCGCAGCCGGCAAAGGCAAACAGCGGGTCTATAAAAACAAGGTCTATTTTCGGGTTTGCCTGCTCCAAGGTGGCTGAAAGCACCTGGATGAAGGCATCGCCGTAGTTTGACCGGTCGCTGACGACCTGCACTTGACTCAAGACTTTATCGACTTCGGCCGCAGTCAGCAGCTTCTTGTTGACAAGCCCCCACTCCACGCCGGCGCTCTCCTCGTTCAGATCGTATTTGTCGTTCTCGGCCTGGATAATCAGGATTCGCAGCGGCTTTGTCGGCTCCATGCCGAAAGCTCGGCGGCCTAATCCCCAAAGCATAGCGGCCTGGAGAATGAGCGATGATTTGCCCATGCCGGTTTCAGCGGTGAAAAGCCCGACGCTGCCCTTGCAGATGAAGCGGTTTTTAATCAGCTCGCCGGGGTCTGGGCCGGCGGCCTCGACCTCCCTTCTGATGTCCAGCAAGGAACGCGGCGGGGTGATGTTCAGGATGTGGTGGGCGGTTGCGGGGTCATGCTTCAAAATGCCTGGTGGAATTAGTTTTGCGTCAATCATGCCCATGCCCTCCCGTTGATGTACAGCAGGCGTTGCCAGCGCTCGGCAGGCGGCGGGTTTTCCGGAGCTGTCGGCGGCGGTGGCTCCGGGCTGCTTTGTGTCAGCGACGGCAAGGGAACGGACGGCCTCACTCCCCTGCCTCTGGCACCGTCTTCAGCCCGGATAACTCCAGGCAGGCGCGAAAACCTCGACGGGTTTGACGTGCTCGTGTCAAACTCGTAAGGCTTAAGGCAGGTTTCAAACAGCGCCTCTTTGACGACCTGGCGCCAGCGCTCATGTGTGGTGATCACCTCTCCGCAATACGCGGCCACGTCCAACAAGGCATGAATGGACTTCCCCCCGGAAAACACCAGCGATGCAATCGGCAGTTCCAGCGCCCTGATTAGCGCGATCTGCTGATCCAGCGGCAAGATGTCATGTTCAAGGACGGCAAAACGGAACGCAACCACGTTGCTGTCACTTCGCCGGCTCCCCGACTCGTTCGGCTCCCCGGTCAGCGGGTTGCAGCAGATGAACGGGAAAGCCCGCCCCAGCTTGGCGGGGTCGGTTCCTTCGGCCTGCTGTGCGCGGAAAAACTCTACCCACTCGGCGGCCGGCTTGATATAATTTGCCTGGTCTTCACGCCGGGCGGCGTCCGGGCCAATGTACAGCAGGTCATCGTCGTTATAGAGCGATTGCAGGAAAGTCAGCACATCGCCACGCGGTGACATCGCCTCCCACTCCGGCCAGGGCGGGTTGCTGCCTGCGGCGGCGCGGGCGGGGTCGGCCAGCGGGTCAAACGGGCCTCCTCCGGCCTCGATTAGCCGGGCCTGCCGGGCGGCGACGGCGGAGGCGTCCATTGGCAGCTGCGCGGTTGCGGTTGCGGTTGTGGGCGGCTTCTGTCCCGCGCGCGGTGTGACTTGGCCTGTCCAGGCGGGCGCAGCTCGCAATTCCTGGCGTGCCTTTGCGACGGCCTCGCTGATTTCCTTGTCCTGGACTTGGCGCGTCCCGGGCTTGATCGCAGCCCGCAGCTCGGCCAGGATGTCCGCATCGCTCAGCCCGGCCATGACGCCGTAATTTGCGGCTCCCAGCAGCGCGGCATGGCAGCCGGTTCCGGGCGTGGGTAGGTTATGTAATGCGTCGTTGAAACGTTGAAGCTGGATTCGTTTTGTCACGGTTGCGCCTCCTTCTTGCCGGTGGTTGGAGTATCCTTCGCTGCTGCCCTGGTAGCGGCCTGCTGCTGCATGGCCCGGCGCATTTGCCGCGTTCGTTTCCTGCGGTCTTTTTGCGCGGCGACAACGCGGCGGCCGGTGTTCTTGTACTTTGGCATAGTTCACTCGTCCCCCTTCCCAGTGTCGCCAGAGAGCAGCGCAGCCACGCTGTCCGGGCAAATGCGAACGCACTTCGGACTAAGGACGATCCGGCGCAGCTTGCCCTGGTTCATGTATCGGACGACGGTTCCAACTGAACAGCTCAGCAGGTCGGCGGCCTCCCTACGGGTCAGCGGCTTCTGGGGCTTGCCGTCGGCCTGTGGAGGCGCGGTCGGTGCGGGTGCGTCGCCGTATGCCTTCAGCGCGGCGACAAGGCTTCTGGGCGACAAGTCCGGTGCGTACGGTTGCAGCAGCCCGACGGCGGCCTGCAATACGCTTGGGGTGATGTTGTCTTTGAGGGTCATTGTGTGGCTCCTTTTGCTGGGGTGTGTGTTTTGCGCGGTTGTCGTGCGTCGTGCTTCGTAATCGCGCTATCTATTTCTTCCCCCAGATTTTCCGCTTTTTTGCGGTGTCGGATTGCCCAATCAGCGAATAACCCTAAGTTTTCAGGCTAAAAAATATTTGTGTAAAAAGTGATTTTTCCGCTTTGTTTCCGCTTTGTTTCCGCTTTTGTTTTTTACCCGCTTCATCTCGAATAGAGCCAAAACAAACTAATTTAAGAAAAAAAACAACCAATCAGCTTCATGCGTAGACACAAAAAAAGCCTGCTGGTGTAGCAGGCTGGTCATGGTTGGACTATGGGCGGTGTCGCTGTAGGCGCTATTTCTCGCCGGGTTCCTGTTTGAAAATCTCGGGTTTCTGTTTGTAAATCTTGGCGTCCATTTTTTCAGCTTCCCCGTAGTGTTGCACGTTGCGTAATCCCCTCTTATTCCTCATTTCACTGTAATACTCTACAGCCCATTTCCCAAAATCAGCAGTGCCGCAATTCAGGGTGAATCCCTCAGGCGTCGAGTTGCCGTTGTTCCAGTTTCTCAGGGTTCTGGTTGTCAAGCTCCATTCCGGCGCGGCGTAGTCATCATGGTAAACGAGATCATGCGCTTTCCGCATAATCGCCAACGCCTCTTTTTGCGTGACCTTCTTTTTGCCCCTCCGCTTTTCTTGCTCATCCAGCTTGGCCATAACATCCGTATGCTTCTTTCCCCGGTCGGCGGCGGCCTCGGCGGCTCCGGCGGCGACGGTCTCCTTAACCTCGGCAAGCCCGGCCTGGGTTCCCATAGTCATTTGAAGAATTTTCCTCTGGAGCTGTTCTTTGGATAGGACGCCGGCCAAATCAAGTATTTGACGCCACCCTCCTATTTGGAGGCACAACAAGGCAAGGCCATAGATTTTCTCCAAAAGGTCGTCGTCTATAACAGCGCCCTTGCGATTCAAGGACGGATCGTTCACCACGTTGCATATCTCTCCACAAACTTCAAGGATGTATTCAATACTCTTTTTGAAAGCGTCCATTTCTGGTTCATTTGATAACTTTTTCAGGAAAGAGGCTGACCGCTCCATAAGTATATTCGTAAAGTTCCAAATGACCCGCCTTTGGTCGTCGATTGTAAACGGCCCCTCCGGGACGTCGGTTTCAACCAGTTTAATTATTCCTGCCGCGTCGACGCACAGCACTGTGAACTTGTTTTTTCTTGTCATGGCTCGCCCTCCAATGCTTTGATAGCGGCTTCTATCCTCTCGGCGGTGGCGGTCTCGGCCAGCTCCCGGAGCCGTGCCAGCTTGGCGTCGTCGTCGTCGCCGCCCTTGCCCTCGCCTTCGGCGGCTTCCGGCTGTGGCAGCGCCAGCGCGGCGGCATACTTGACGGCGGCCTCGTCGCTGATCCGCGTGTAATGCTCTGTCATGGCGGGGTTGCTGTGGCCCGCGTTGCGCTGGATGACTGCGGCGGGCGTCCCGGCCTCGGCGTTGTGCGATATGTAGCTGTATCGCAAGGAATGGAAGCCGTACAGGACAACGGCGCGGCGGGTCTTGTGGTAT
>MWEG01000018.1 GCA_002070945.1 Lentisphaerae bacterium ADurb.Bin082 | reverse complement strand
ACATCCAGCACTTCATGGACTTGCTGAAAACCTTCTTCGCCGCCGTGCAATACGATATCGTGATAGACACGGAAGCGCGCTTCCAACTGCTGTTCTATTCGGTGTTCCTGCTGCTCGGTGTGCGAGTCGAGGCGGAATCGCGGACGTGCGACGGGCGAATCGACGCCGTGATCCGAGAAGGGGACTGCATCTACATCTTTGAATTCAAAATGAATCAAAACGCCGAGGCTGCGCTGGCGCAAATCCGCGAAAAAGCATACTACCAAAAATATCAGCACGCCGGCAAAAGAATCGTCCTCATCGGCGCGAATTTCGACGCGGCCTCAAGACAGATATCCGAGTGGAAAATCGAAAAGGCGTAAGTCGACGGCCTGAAAGAATAGGCTCTCGCCCCTCGCCCCTATTCTTCTGGCACCTGCTGGCTCAAGCAATGCAGGGCGCCGCCTTCGAGGACAATGTCGAAGCAGTCGATGGGAACGATATCGCGCTCCGGGAAAGCCTGGCCAAGGATAGCGAGAACCTGGTTATCGTTGCTGTCCTGACGATAAGTCGGCACCAGCACCGCGCCATTGATGATCAGGAAATTCGCGTAGCTGGCTGGCAGGATTTCCTCTCGCCAGCCCACTGGGCGGATCGGTTGCGGGCAGGGCAGGGGAACCACATCCAGGCGGCGTCCGTCCACGCCGCGCATCTTCTGGAGCAGGGCGAGATTGCGCTGCAAGACAGCGTAATTGGGCGACAGCGGGTCTTCGTCAACCAACGTCAACACAGCGTCTTTTCGAAAGAACCTGGTCAGGGTGTCGATATGTCCGTCCGTATCATCGCCGCATAGTCCGCTTGGCAGCCAGCCGATCTGCTCAACGCCCAGGTATTGACACAGAATCTGTTCCACCTCTGCCTTGTCTCGGCCAGGATTGCGGTTGGGATTGAGCATGACTGATTCGGTGGTCAGAAGCATGCCCGCGCCATTAGTTTCAAAAGCGCCGCCCTCGCCGATTAACGGCGCCTGGAAGCACGGCAGCCCTAACACGATAGCCATGCGCCCAGCAACCAGGTCATCCTGCTCCCAAGGCGGAAATTTGCCGCCCCAGGCATTGTAGTGGAAAGAGACGGCGGCTCGTTGCGACGTCTGCCCATGCTTCAAAACAATCGGTCCATGATCACGGCACCAGGCGTCGTCCGTTGCAACGTCGTGCATGATGACGCGCTCCATGACCGCGCCAGCGTCAGCCAGCCGATCCAGCCAGCGCGCCTGGGCTGAGGCGATACAGAGCAGGCGCACATTTTCGTACCTGGAGATAGCCGCCGCAAAGGCCGCGTATGCCTTTTCCATGGCTGCGCGGTTGTCTGGCCAGGTATGTGGATTAAGCGGGCAGGACAAAAGCACAGATTCCTGGCGCTCCCATTCAGCCGGGAACACGAACCCCTGTTCCTGCGGGGTGAGTGATGACATATTAGACAAGCTCCTCAATCGTCAAAACGCCTGGTGATTTTGCCGTAAGCATCCAGCCGACGGTCGCGGAAGAACGGCCACATCCGCCGATGCTCCTCAAGTTGCCGCCAGTCGCAGTCGGCATAAAGGATGGCGGGCTTGTCGTCAGCCTCAGCCAAACTGCGACCGTAGAAATCACAGACAAAGGACGATCCCCAGAAATGCGTCTCGCCTTCCTTGCCAACGCGGTTGACCGCCGCATAGAAGCAGCCGTTAGCCACAGCATGGCCGCGCTGGACATTGAGCCACGCTTCACGCTGGAGCGCCGCCAGTTCCGGCCCCTCAGAGGCCAGGCCGCCAATCGCGGTCGGGCAGAAAATCACGCCAGCACCTTGCAGAGCAGTCAGGCGGGCTGATTCCGGAAACCACTGGTCCCAGCAGATGATGACGCCAATCCGGCCAAAGGCCGTGTCGCACGCCTGAAACCCGAGGTCGCCTGGCGTGAAATAGAATTTCTCCTCAAAGCCAGGGTCCTGCGGGATGTGCATCTTGCGGTATTTGCCGACGATGCGGCCGTCAGCGTCAATGACCACGGCGGTGTTATGAGCCAGTCCCGGAGCGCGATGTTCAAACAAGGAGAGGATAATGACGACCCCCAGCCGATGCGCCAATTCGCCGTAATGGCGCGTAGTCGGGCCAGGAATCATTTCCGCCAACGCGAAAAACTCCGGATCTTGGATTCGGCAAAAATACGGATGCAGGAAGAGTTCCTGGGTGCAGATAATCTTAGCGCCATTGCCAGCGGCTTCAGTCACCAGCCGGTCAGTGTCGGCAATGGCCGCAGCCGGGCTGGCAAACCCGGCATTCTGCAACAAGGCGATGCGAACAGCCCGCCGACCGCCAGGCGAAAAGGGTTGGTTGGTCATGTGAATTTCTCCTTGCGGTATGGTATAGTGGACAGTGGACAATGGACTTTAGTGGACATTAATGGACATTAGTAGACGGTGGACTGTGGACTTTAGTGGACGGTAGTGGTCAATGGACGTGGACATTAATGGACAGGGGCTGCCATATATAATGTAGTTCTGGTGCATTCTCGCCCCTCGCCCCTCAACATTCAGCATTCAGCATTCAGCATTCAGCATTCGTCCCTCGCCTTACCCAGCGTGGCGGCGTTGCACATCTGCGGCAATTTTCTTCAAGCGACTCAGGGCATGGCTATAAAATTTCTTCCAGCCCTCGCACAGGAGGCTGGCGTTCTGAAAACGGTTCTTAGGACAATCGCCGGCGCAGTAAGGATTGAATTCACAGGAACGGCATTGGCGCAGCGTCTTGGCCTTGCGTTGAGCAAAGGCTCGCATTCGCGGCGAGGACAGGACTCGCGCCAAAGGCTGCCGCAGTACGTTGCCGAGCTTGAGGTCTGGCTGAACAAAAAAATCGCATGGGTAGACACCGCCGTCATGCTCGACGACGAGGTATTGGCCGCATTCACGGGAAGCGGCGCAGGTGTTGGCCTGGCCGGTCAGCAGCTTGTGCAAAATCGTGTCAAACAACCGCACTGACACCCGCTCCTGGTCCCGTGCATGCCATTCGTCAAAAATCTGGCAGAGGAAATCGCCCCATTGCTCGGCGGTGACAGCATGAAGCATGAGCTTGCCAGCATCATCATATTCAACGCATTCAATGTATTGGTGGAAGACGACGCCGAGTTCGTCACGCAGATAGCGGTAGACCGCCAGCGGCTCGCGAACGGTCGTGCTGTTGACGAGGGTGAGGATGTTGAATTCGACCCTATGGCGCCGCAGGACATCCAGGCCGCGCAGCACCGCCGCATGGGTGCCGCGGCCGTCAGCCGTGCGCCGATTAAGGTCGTGGCTGGCTTCAGAGCCGTCAACGCTGACTCCCACCAGAAAACGATATTCGGCCAGGAATTCGCCCCAGGCATCGTCCAAGAGCGTTCCATTAGTCTGCAAGGCATTAGCGAAGTTGACGCCGCGCCTGCCGTGTTTCTCCATGAAGCCGACTGCTCGCCGGAAGAAGTCAACCCCGGCCAGGGTAGGCTCGCCGCCCTGCCAGGCCAGGGAATAGACTTCTTGGCGGCTCTGCAAATAGTTCACAATCATCGCTTCCAGCACCGCGTCCGACATGCCGTGGCGCTGCGAGCCGAACAGCGCCTCTTTCCCCAGGTAGAAGCAATAGCGGCAGCGCAGATTGCAGTCAAACGACACCGGCTTGACCAGCAGGGAAAAGGGCTTGTCGGTCGTACTCGCTGGCATAAATAGGCAAAGACAGGACTTACGGCTCGAACAGTACCCGGAACTCGTCTGCTGGCATCGGCCGTCCGTATGGCGAGAATTCGAAGATTTCGGCGTACTTGACGGTTTTGCCCTTGTCTCCATACGTCTTGACAAGGGTGTCGCGTCCGAGATCGGCCGCAGTCTGGAAGCGCACGCCCCAATGGGTCAGCAGCCAGTCGCGCTTCTGCTCCGCCGTCATCGTCAGATGATTGAAATCCTTAAAGCCCTTGTCAAAAGGCAGCCATTCATAGTATTGCGACACATGGCAATTGAGCATGGCCAGCTTGACGTCCATGACAGAGTCGATTTCAACGGCAGCGTCTGCGCGGATGGGGCGCGGGTCTGTGAAGCGGTCATAGCTGTAGGCGAAAACCGGCGCACGCGGCGGAATCGGGGTGTCTTCGCAGAAGCGTGGGACGCCGACCAGGTACGCCGCATCCATGACCAGCTGGCCCGTGTTGCGGTGGTCGGCGTGATAGTCAACCGCACGGTGCGAAATCACGACATCCGGCTGGAAACGGCGGATGATCCGGATGATCTCCTTGCGGTTTTCCAGGTTGCATTCAATCTCGCAGTCATGGTTGTCCAGCACCTGGTATTCCGCGATGCCGGCCACAGCGGCGGCAGCCTGCGTCTCCAGGTAACGTCGCGCTGCCAGTTCGGCTCGACGCATGAGGTGGTGGCCGCAGTCGCCATTGCAGACGGAGACCAGCTTGACCACGTGCCCGGCCCGAGCCAGCTTGATCGCCGTGCCGCCAAACAATGAGTCAGCATCATCAGGATGCGCACCGAAAAACAGAAATCGCTTAGGTTGTGCCATCTTCATGTCCTTGCTTGTTATTATGCCTTGGAAGCGACGGAGGGCGGTTCGGGAACGTCGCAGGTGTCCTCTAAGATAACCGTAGCGTCCTCAATGCTCATCGCTTGCCGCCAGGCTGGATGCTGGTCTCGCCAAGTGACCTGGAAATGGTCAAAGCGGACGTCGTCAACCTGCCGGAAGCGCAAAAACGTATCGGGATAAGCTGCCGGCGCCGGATCCAGGGGACACGGCCCGACCGTCAAATCGACGTGGCTGAAACGAAGATGACGCGGACGGGTGAGGGCGCTGCCCGCAAAGTCGCAGCCGCCATAGCAGGAACCGTAAAAGCCGTTCACGCGGATGTTCTCAATCTGCGCCGTCGCTGAAGGCGCCCCCGAGACGATGCGAAACGGGAAGGCGACCAGATGAGCCTGGATGTTGGCAATGGCCAAATCGGAAATCGCCACCCCGGTCGACGGCTCGCGATAGGCTGACTGCAACAGAAAGACCGTCGTCGCCCGCCGAATCACGATATTCGAGATGGCGGCATGCCGGATGACGCCGGAGCCGACGCCGATGCGAAAGGCGCAAATCGAGGTGTCAAGCACGCAATTGGTGATGACCACGTCCTCGCAGACACGCATCTTATCTTTGAGGCGCACGGGATTGGCGCGTAGGGTGATGGCGTCGTCGCCGGTGCAGACCAGGCAGTCGCTCACCACGACTTGGCGGCAGCAGTCGATGTCAATGCCGTCGGTGTTGGCCGCATCAGGCGGGTTGTTGATCTGCAATCCTGTGGCGATAACATCTTCACAGCCATAGAACAGGCAGGTCCAGCAACAGGCATTGCGCAGGGTGAGGCCGCTGACGCGGACGCCGGTGCATTCGCAGAACATGACCATCTGGCCGGGGCGCAGCCGCTCTTTGTCCTTGGCATGTCGGATGCCTTGGCTCCAGCCGAAGCGCGGCTCTATTGGCGGTGCTTCCGGCTCGAAGAAGGCCGGCCCATTGCCGTCAATGCAGCCGCTGCCAGTGAGGGCGACATCATGCACTTCAACCGCCAAAATGAGGTGGGCACCGTTCCATTGCTCGCGTTCTGAACGCATGTTCTGCGGAAAGGCGTCGTCAGCGTTGTAATCATCCAGATTAGGACTTCCAAGCAAGACAGCTCCTTTTTCCAAGTGCAATTCAACGCCGCTGCGCAGCCAGACCGTGCCGGTGACGAACGTCCCAGGCGGAACTAAGACCATGCCGCCGCCAGCAGCTGAACAGGCGTCAACCGCTGCCTGGATGGCGAGTGTGTTGACCGTCTTGCCGTCCGCGACAGCGCCGAAATTCGTGATGACATGCATGTTGAGGGTTCCTTGATGATGCGTCATGGACTGGAGGCGGATATGGCAAGGTGCCTGGCTCGAGGCCGTTACCCAATGTGTACGGAGCAACGCAGACGTTTTTGCAAGTCAGCCGGGGAAAGCAGGGACAGAGCGTCGATGAGACGAGTGTGGAATGCGCCGGTGCCTTCGCCGTCCCGCAGGCTCTCGCCAGCAATCTCCCCGGCGATGGACAAGCAGGTAATACCGCCCGCCGCCGCCAGCAACGGCCCGTTCGGAAGCACAGCCGCAAAAGTGGCGCACAGCGAACTGGCCATGCAGCCGGTGCCCATGATGCGCGCCAGCATAGGATGACCATTGGCCATCGTAAAAGTGACTTTGCCATCGCTGAGCACGTCCTGGGCACCGGTGAGCGCGATGACGCAGCCATAGCGCCGGGAGACATCAGCGACCAGGCAGCACGCCTGCCGCAGCTTCTCGCCAGCGCTGGCGTCGGCCTCGCTGGCACCGCTGAAAATGTCCTCCGCAGACTTGACCCCGCGTGCCCGCGCCGGCAGGTCGGCCAACACCTTGATCTCGGCCAAGTTGCCGCGAACAATCGCGACGTCGACGTTGTTCAGAATCGCCTCAACCAGCGCTCGCCGGAATGGCGTGGCGGCAACGCCTACCGGGTCGAGGACAACAGGAATGCCCTGGGCGTTGGCGGCTTGACCGGCCGCGATCATGGCACCCTCGGCCGCCTCGTCTGGCGTGCCGATGTTCAACAACAGCGCACGCGACAATCCGGCCATGTCGCCCACCTCGCGCTGGCATGGTGCCATGATCGGCGAGCCGCCTATCGCCAACACGGCGTTGGCGCAGTCATTGACAGTGACTAGGTTCGTGAGATGATGCACCAATGGCTGCTCCGAACGGATCGCCGCCAGCGCCGAAATGATTTTTTCGAGCTTACTGGCTCTGTCCTTTATCTCTATCGGTGCAATGGCGCTTCGCGACCGTGCGGCTGCCCCGCTCGCGGAGTCGGCTAGCGAGGCCGAGGTCGTCCCACCATACCATTGGAAGAAATGATGCAGGGGTCCGCAGCCATGACCGACTTCCAGGCCGGCGGTCATGGCGCTGCGGACATAGTCCTTGGCCTGTCGGCAGGCATTCAGCAAGGTCATGCCCCGTGCGCTGAAGGCGGCAATGGCCGAGGACAAGGTGCAGCCGGTGCCATGCGTGTTGCGCACGGCAAGGCGGGCGCCTGGCAGCCAATGGCAGTCACGCCCGTCAAAAAACAGGTCGTCGGCGTTGCCGGTGCTATGGCCGCCCTTGAGCAAGACCGCCTTCGCCCCTAGCGCGACAATCACTGCGGCGGCCTTTTCCATATCACTGTGCGACTTGATGCGCAGGCCAGTGATGGCCTCAGCTTCAGGGATATTCGGAGTGACCAGGGAGGCGATGGGCAGCAGCTCCCGCTGCAAGGCGATGCCAGCCTCTGGCTGCATGAGGGCGCAGCCGCTCTTCGAAATCATGACCGGGTCCAGGACCACGAAGGACGGCCGCCAACGCCGCAGACAAGCTGCGACCGCGACGATGGTGGCTGCGGAAAACTGCATGCCGATCTTGACGGCGTCAACCCGAATATCGCTGAACACGGCGTCGATCTGCCCGGCGACGATGTCCGGCGGCATCTCCTGAACGCCAAGCACGGATGTGGTGTTCTGGACTGTCACTGCGGTGATGGCGCTCATGCCATAGACGCCCAGTGCGGAAAAAGTCTTCAGGTCAGCCTGAATGCCGGCGCCACCGCCGGAGTCAGAGCCGGCGATGGTCAAGGCGTGAGGTAAAATCATAATAGTCTCCAAAACCCATGATATAATGAAGAGAAAAAATGGAAAGCCGCCGAGATGCCGAGCCGTGGTGATAGGGCGCCCGGCGGTTGCTGGCCTCAGCAGCGGTTTTTAGCGCCAGGACTGGCCTTGCCAATGGCCAGAAGATTGATTTGTGAAGCAATATAACCAGCGCCGAAGCCATTGTCAATGTTGACCACAGCCATCCCTTCGGCGCAGGAATTAAGCATAGTCAGCAGCGGCGCCAGACCCTGGAACGAAGCGCCATAGCCGACTGAGGTGGGAACCGCGATGACAGGATTGGCCACCAGCCCAGCCAGAACGCTGCCCAAGGCCCCCTCCATGCCAGCAATCGCAATCAGTGCATTAGCGCGACGCAGCTCATCCAAATTAGCGAACAGCCGGTGAATGCCAGCTACCCCGATGTCATAGCAACGGAGCACGCGACTGCCTAAAAATTCAGCAGCGCCAGCCGCTTCCTCCGCCACCGGGATGTCTGCCGTGCCGCCTGTGCAGACGGCCACCAAGCCGCGCTGTTCAATAGGAGTGAGCTTCAAGGTGAGCAGACGCCCCACCGGGTGGTACTCAACAGACGGAATGACAGCTTTGACGGCCTGGTAATGCTCCTGCGAGGCGCGCGTGCCAAGGACATTGCTGCCTGCCTCTTGGAAGCGCAGGAAGATAGCCGCGAGCTGCTCCGGGGTTTTTCCAGGGCAGAACACGCTTTCGGGCTGACCCTTGCGGTAACGGCGATGATGGTCCAGCTTAGCAAAATCAAGTGATTCGCAGGGCAGCTTCGCCAGCAATTCAGCAGCCTGGTCGCGACTGAGCCGGTCAGCCTTGAAATCATCAAGTATTTTCTTCAAGTCCATCAGGAAATCTCCAGGGCAGAGGCAGGACAGACGAATCGTCGCAGCCGTGATAGCGAACATTTTATAATATAGCCCACCGGGTCGGGGTTGCACTCACGCGGCAGCCAAAGATTATTCCAGCTAACAAAAGCTAAGCGACTGCCGGTTTCGAGGCGCAAACTCGGGAAAAACGCTGTCAATCATTTGCAGAACTGCGGTCATGGTGTACATTATTCTCTGCCTGAGACCACGTTCTTTGCATCGGGACGTAGCGCAGCCTGGTTTAGCGCGTTTGACTGGGGGTCAAAAGGTCGAGAGTTCGAATCTCTCCGTCCCGACCAGCTTAAAAGCCTCAATCCTAACGGGTTGAGGCTTTTTTATTTGCCCGCAATGTCAGGCGCCGGTGTTTGAAACATTTTCCTTGTTTTGGCCTGTAATCGGACAGGGCAGGCGAAAATCGCAATCGGGACGGGCGCCACCTTCAACCTGCGGCAAAATTTCGAAAAATCCCCTTTGTATAAGCCTAAAACTAATGTTTTTTAAGAAATATTAGCTTTTCTGTTGACAAAACATATATTTTATGGTACAATATAAGCATTGACGAAATAACGATAGCAATTGAGGAAGTAAAAAAGCGAGATAGCAGGACATATTAAAGTCGTGACAGGGGAGCTGAAAATTCTATTTCAAGGAGAAAGAGGCTATGAACGTTCAAGTTATTATGCAGGATGGGAGGCCGGCCTTTGCAGTAATGCCCTTTGCGCAATATGAACAATTGCTAAAGAAAGCCGAAATGACGGAAAATCAAGCCGACAAATTGACTTTTCCGCAAGAGGTCATTGATTATAAATATGACAATAATTGTTCCTTTATTAAAGCATGGAGAGTATATCTCAAAAAAACACAAAAAGAAGTTGCGGCATCTTTAGGAATTACGCAAGGTGCTTACAGCCAAATCGAAAATGCTGAAAGCAATCAGAAAAGCACCCTGGAAAAAGTAAGCAAGGCACTTGGTCTGGAAATCGGACAGCTTACCCTCGTGGATTGATTTTGGATGTATTTTAGCATCTTCCGGGGTTTGCGAAAAAACATGGTCATTTTGAGCAGGAACTCAGCATTCGCTTGGTTAGCACCATTGACGGCAATTCATAAATTTTCAGTTTCAAGTACTCATAGTCACGATATCTGTATGCTTGTGCAATCAGGAGCCGCATTAGGCGCAAATTCCATCCAGATGCCTTTCATTAAGCTGGTCGTCTCGTCAGGAGCGCCTCCATGTTGCGGGTTGTGGTTAACACATATAACACAGGGCTGATGATTGCCAGCTTCAACTGTAGTACGTCGGAGACCTCCGACTGCTTCCTGATGCTCCTCTATGCAACGGAAAAGAGTGAAACCTTATCTTTTTCTCCAACACAGAAAGAACGCCAAAAAAGGCTATTTTATGATTCCGCATTATTCTCAAGCACCGCATCAGCGGCAATTCGCTAAGATAGAAAAAAGGAAATCCTAAAAAAACTATGTCCGCAATACCTCCGATCTAATCGACAAAGTAGAAGCGTTTGATTTTTTGTTTAGTTGTGCTATTGTTTTGATATTCTATACTGTTGCGTAATTATCTCAATTGAGATTTTGAAGTCGAGGATAAGATTTATGATGACAAGCATCGAAATTTGCGCAGGTGCTGGAGGACAAGCCCTAGGCCTTTCTATGGCTGGATTTGAGCATATTGCGTTAGTAGAATATGAAAAAGAATATTGTCAAATTTTGAAGAAAAACCGCCCTGACTGGAATGTTATCTGCGCTGATGTAAAAGATTTTTCCGGTATAGAATTTCGCGGGAAAGTTGATCTTTTTTCTGGCGGAGTCCCATGTCCGCCATTTTCGATAGCAGGTAAACAGCTTGGAAAAGAAGATGAGAGAGACCTATTCCCTGAAGCGATTAGGCTTATTGAAGAGATAAAACCTCGTGCTGTAATGCTTGAAAACGTCCGTGGCTTTCTTGATCCTATTTTTGCTGAATATAGGACAACGCTCTTAAATCAAATCCGCGATCTTGGATATAAAGTGCAAATCAAGTTATTGAATGCTTCTGATTATGGCGTCCCGCAGTTGCGTCCACGAATTGTTATCGTCGGAATACGAAATGACATAAGGGCTTCATTCAACTATCCACTGAAAAAGCCAGAAAATACCAAAAACGTTGGAGAAACTTTGGCTGACCTAATGGGAGCAAACGGTTGGCCCGGCACAAGCGATTGGGTAAAAAAAGCAAATACTATAGCCCCCACAATTGTCGGTGGTTCAAAAAAGCACGGCGGGCCTGATCTTGGTCCAGTTCGTGCTAGAAAAGCATGGGCTAAACTGGGGATTGATGGCATTAGTATTGCAAATGAAGCACCCTCACCAGACTTTGTCGGTATGCCAAAATTAACATCTCGAATGATCGCAAGGATTCAAGGCTTTCCTGACACTTGGGATTTTGGTAAAAAAAAGACAATTGCATGTCGAATGATTGGTAACGCATTCCCACCACCAGTCGCCCAGGCAGTCGGAGAAGAAATCAGAAAGATCCTGGAACATGAAAGCTTTTATTTCTGAAGCAAGAAAAAAATATCACCTGAAACTTTTGGAAAATGGGGTTCTGACAATCGATGCCAAAGGAATTCCTAGCAATGCAGATTCCGCTTCCGGGACTTCTATTGCCATCGCCCAGGGCATTTTTTCTAGGTTAATGCCAAATCGCATGGTGACAAAAACTCATAAGAAAAGTGACGGGCAAACAGCTGGAGCCAAATTTGAACAAATCAATATGGAGTTTTTATTAGAAACATTCCCCAAATTACAAAATCTTCGTCCTGGTGATTGGCAGATTAAAAAGTTTGGGAATAAAAATGCGATAAAGACAAGCAATTTTTCGCAATATGAACATTTGGAATACCTCAATCGATTAACTGCTGCGGATGCGAAATTGGCCGCCAGCATGGGAAATGATTATATAGTTACACCAGATGTCGTAATTTATCGCAATCCGGTAAGTGATGAGGAAATCAACACCCCAGTTTTTATGGTAGATGATTCCGTTAGCCTTATGGCTGCCATACGCAAAAGCAAAGGCGGTCTTCCTATTCTTCACGCTTCGATTTCTGCGAAATGGACGATGAGAAGTGATCGGGCACAGAATAGTCGCACTGAGGCATTAGGATTGATTCGGAATAGAAAGGGACATCTACCGCATATTGTCGTCGTTACTGGAGAGCCTATGCCAGGACGCTTGGCGTCGCTTGCGTTAGGAACCGGAGATATTGACTGTATGTACCATTTTGCGCTTTATGAACTGGTTGAAGCAGTAAAAGAAACTAAAGCTGAAGACTCTATTGAAATGCTGAATGTCTTGATTAAAGGCAAGAGGATTAAAGATATTAGCGATTTGCCTTTAGATTTATCTGTATGATTCTCCATCCTCCAATTGATGCTGCATTGATAAATCAAAATTAAGTCTATCGTTTTTAGGCGGGGAGCGCGAAGGAAGGAAGAGCCTTGTAGTCAACAACCCTCTCCTTCCCTCTCGCAAAACAAAACTTGGCCTTTGGGACAAACTCTAATGAACGTGACGAAGCTTTTCACCCGGAACCCATGTCCATGCGATTTGATTTCCAGGCTTTTCTGCTTAAATTTATTAGCATAAAAACCCCAAAGCCAAAGGCGGATGCCTGAGCATATCATCAGTCACTAGTAACTGCAAGCCTAAGGAGGAAGACAAGATGTCAATGCAAAAGACCTACCAGTTCATCAAGGACGCGGGATATTACTTCCTCGCAACCATTGACAATGACCAACCCAGGGTGCGTCCATTCGGAACCATTCATATCTTTGAGGGCAAACTCTACATCCAGATGGGACGAAAGAAGAATGTAGCGCAGCAGATACTTGCTAACGGCCAGGTGGAACTCTGCGCCTTGAAAGGGAGCGAGTGGATTCGCGTGTCAGGCGTCCTGGTTGACGACAAGCGCCGCGAAGCCAAAGCCTCCATGCTGGACGAATACGAGAGCCTAAAGTCAATGTATTCCGCTGATGACGACAATACCATGGTTCTCTATTTCCAGCCTGGAACCGTCACCGCGACTATATGGTCTTTCAAAAATGAGCCCGTTGTGATGAAATTCTAACACGAGGTGTTAGAAGATGAAGATACTTTGCCTGTCAGACCTGCACCAGCAGCCGGACGATATCTCCGATGCGATTCGCCAGGTGCGCTTCACGCCATTCCTGCAGTACATCCGCTATGTGGTCGAGGACACCGCGCCCGATGTGATTGTAGTGACGGGAGACAACGTGCCGACGCCGTATGTCGTCAGCCTGAAGGCATTCTTCGGGGCGCTCTTTCCTGCTGACATTCCTGTTATAGTGACTCTTGGCAACCACGAATTCTGGGAGCGTCCCTTCGAGGAGACGCTGGAGAATGCCCGCAACCAGGATGCGGATGTCCCCAATGTGCATATCCTGGATGCAGAGCCGTCCGTAGTCATTGACGGCTACAACTTCTTGGGTGGAGCGCTCTTCTTTGACGGAAGCATGCGCTGGCGGGAAAATGACGACCTGCTCCCCTGGGACGGCTGGCAGGACTGGCGAATTCCTGACATTGAGCAGCGCTACAAGGAGTTCAATGCCTTTTACGTGAAGCGCATCCGCCAAGCGATGAAGCCGAACATGCCCAACATCCTCTGCACACACCATTTGCCGCATATCGCGCTGAACGGCTTCGAACCCAGCCACTACAGCTTCTACTCGGGAATGAAGGACCTGGTCTCGCAACTGCCGTTTAACGACGCCTTCCCCAATGCTCTCATCTGCGGACATACCCACAAGCGCGTCATTGGCGAGGTCGTCCCAGGCTTCTACTGCGTTAATACCGGCAGTGACTATGGCATACTGAAGTATTACCTGCTGGAGCTGTAATGAAAAATGGCGGAAGGCAACTCTTCGACAAAACTACATACGGAGAATGCAATGAAAGTGATGGCAATCAATGGCAGCCCGCGCAAGGGCTGGAATACAGACATGCTTCTGAAGAACGTCCTTGAGGGCGCGGCCTCGTCAGGCGCAGAAACAGAGATGGTCTATCTCTACGACCTCACGTTCAGGGGCTGCGTCAGTTGCATGGCCTGCAAATTAAAGAAGAACACAAAGTTAGGGCGTTGCGTCCTGAAAGACGAACTGACGCCTGTCCTGGAACGTGCGCACGAGGCAGACGTTATCGTGCTGGCGAGTCCCATCTACTTCAGTGAAGTCACCGGCGAGATGCGCTCCTTTGTCGAACGCTTCCTCTTCCAATATCTGAACTACAATGACACCAGCAAGCCATTGAGTCCTGCCAAGCGAATCGCCTGGGTGTTCACCATGAATTGTCCTGAGGCGATGTTCGACAGTCTTGGCTACCACGCCCTCTTCAAGCAGTATGAAGGCTGGATGAAACTTTTTTTCGGAAACTGCGAGACCTTGCTCTCCACTGACACCATGCAGGTGAAGGACTACAGCCAATATCACCTAGGCATGTGGGACAGCGATGCCAAACGCCGCCGCCATGAGACTATCTTCCCCCAAGACTGCAAAAAAGCATTCGAACTCGGCGCAAAGATGGCCAAGCCATAAAAAAGGGCGAAGGGCGAGACATACCGGCCCTGGAACTGACAGCGCTTCTTCCCCCCAAAAAACAGACTCCGGCTGAGTTGTTTGAATTACTCAATATGCTGAGTAAATTATCTCAAGACATTGAGTAAAGTCAAATATGAGGTCAACTGATGTATACGCGGAAGGTTTTCGACACGATTTTACGTCGTCTTGTTGAGCCTCGTAGATTCATACAGGTATTGTCCGGCCCTCGGCAAGTTGGCAAGACACTGCTTTCCAAGCAATTAATGAAAGCTGTTCGTATTCCGTCGCACTATGCGTCTGCTGACGAGCCTGCGTTAAAAGGCGGCAGTTGGCTGGAGCAGCAATGGGAGGTGGCTCGTCATAAGTCAAAAGGCGGTGGTGCTGATGCCTTGTTAGTACTCGATGAAATCCACAAGCTGCCGAACTGGTCGGAAACGGTCAAGCGACTTTGGGACGAAGACAGCTTTCATGGCTTGCAACTCAAAGTGCTGCTGCTGGGTTCTTCTCCCTTGCTGATAAAATCCGGGCTGACCGAAAGCCTGGCTGGACGCTTTGAGCTTATTCCGATCACCCACTGGTCATACTCTGAAATGCGGGACGCATTCGGTTGGGATTTCCAGCAATATGTATATTTTGGCGGCTATCCGGGTGCGGTTCCTTTAATCAATGAGCTTGACCGCTGGACGAATTACATCAAGGAATCGCTGATTGAAACCAGCATTTCAAGAGATATTCTGCTTATGACGCGCATCGACAAGCCCGCCTTGCTGCGGCGTGTGTTTGAATTGGGATGCGCCTATTCGGGACAGGTCTTGTCCTACCAGAAAATCATGGGACAATTGCAGGATGCCGGCAACACAACCACCTTGGCGCATTATTTGAACTTGCTTGCCAATGCCGGTTTTGTCGCAGGCTTGCAAAAATATGCCGGACAGCAGGTCAGACGGCGAGGCTCCAGCCCTAAATTTCAGGTCTTCAATACCGCCTTGATGACTGCCCATGCCAATATTGGTTTCGAGGAACTTGTCAAAAATCCCGATTTGTGGGGACGTTGGGTGGAATCGACCGTCGGAAGCTATTTGTTGAACCAGACTGTTGGACAAGATTTGTCTCTTTATTATTGGTCAAAAAGCAATATGGAAGTTGATTTTGTTCTGGTGAAAGGCGATCAGGCTACTGCTATAGAAATAAAAAGCGGAGCCAAAAGAGTAACTCTGCCCGGCATGGATGCTTTTTCCAAGGAATTCAATGTCGCTAAAAAATTACTCGTTGGAGCGCAGGGAATACCTATAGAAGAATTTTTAACAATTCCAGCCAACGACTGGTTCTAAATTTAAACCTTGTCATGCATTGGCGCCATACATCAATGGCGACAACAACGTAGAAAACCTGAAGAAGGACGGCGAAACCTGGAAAGTCCGCATAATTGAACTCAAACTCGAGAACAAGGAGTTCGCGGAGGAGTAAAATATGGGAAGCATCAAACGAATATCAATCAATGGCTATAAATCCATAAGGGAACTTAAGGATTTTGAACTCAATGACCTAAATGTCATTGTTGGTGCCAATGGTGCAGGCAAAAGCAATTTTATCCAGATTTTCAAGATGGTGCTGGCCATGTCCCAAGGCGCATTTCAGGAATTTATTTTGAAAAATGGCGGGGCAGATGCGTTCCCCTTTGATGGACTAAAAGAAACACCTGAAATCAAAATCGGATTTGAATTCAGCCCCGATAGCCCCGATTCATTGGGCTCAAGCTTTTATCGCTTCAGCATGACTTCCACAGCATCAGAAAATATGTTGTTATCTGAAGAATGCAAAGACAAGGACGGCAATTGGAAATCATACGGGAGCACTTCGCTGGAAAGCCGCCTTTCCGAGCAAAAGAATGCATGCGCTCGGGATGGGAAACGAAATGAGGCAGGATATTTTGTCTATGATTCTATTTCCCAATGGATGGTCTATCACTTCCATGATACCAGTTCCAGCGCACCTATGCGACGCACTGAAATTATTGAAGATAATAAAAAACTTCGTGGAGATGGAAGCAATATCGCGCCTTTTTTGCTGCACTTGCGTGAAAATGATTTGCAGTATTATAAAAAAATCAGAAATGCGATTCGGTTGATCATTCCATTCTTTGATGATTTCTCCTTGGATATCATCAAACAAGGCGAGGCGGAAAAAGTCAAATTAACGTGGAAACAGAAGAGGACGGATTATCCCATGCAGCCATACCATTTTTCTGATGGCTCCATCCGTTTCATTTGCCTTGCAACTGCGCTTATGCAACCAAATCCACCTACCACCATCGTCATTGACGAACCGGAACTTGGTCTGCATCCCGAAGCAATACACGTTCTTGCTGAATTGATAACCTTGGCGGCAAAACAGACACAGGTCATCATCGCTACTCAATCACCACTGTTACTGGATAATTTTGCCATTGACGATATCATCGTTGCCAAACGCAAAGACGGTGCAACCATATTTGAGCGGCTCAAAGAAGAGGACTATAACGTCTGGCTTGAGGATTACTCTGTAGGTAAACTCTGGACTCACGATATTATTCATGGAGGGACTATCTATGAATAATCGTCTTACAGTTGAAATTATCGTTGAAGGACCGACCGAAAGTAAATTCGTCAAGACAGTCCTTGCTCCCTATTGGGGCAAACGTGGCATTGATGTATATGCACCAGTGATCCGTACGCAAATTGATGAGCGTTCTGGAACAATATACAAAGGCGGTGATATTCGTTTTTCTCGTATAAAAAAGCAAATCAGCAACTTTCTGAAACAACGAGATGAAATAATTGTTGCCAGTTTTGTAGACTATTATGGAATCATGGAATGGCCTTCCCTTGAAGCAATACAAGGGAACCATAGTCCCCATGAAATTGCTCACATCTTGAATAATGCGGCTAAGAATGCAATTCAAGAGGCATATCCAGAAATGCGTCCTTCGGAACGTTATTTCCCCTTTACAGCCGTATATGAATTTGAGGCTTTGTTATTCAGCGATTCCTCGATTCTGGCAAAGAATCTTTGTATTTCTTCAACGGTAATAGATGCTGTCCTGCAAGAATACGGAAATCCGGAAACGATTAATAACAGCCCAGAAACAGCTCCTTCCAAACGCTTGGATGCTTGGACAAATGGGCAATATGGGAAAACAACAACCGGCATCGTTATTGCCGAAGAAATCGGTATAGATAAAATGCGCCAAGCCTGCCCCAACTTTGATGCTTGGCTAAGTTCCATCGAGGCTCTCCAGGAGGAGGTATGAGGATGCGTCGAAAGAAGACAAAAACTCCCATTACCTTGCATCTGTCCTTCGGGATATGCTCAAAGTTGGCGGATATTTGTATTCCGGGAAGGGCGCGTGAAGTTCAAGACCCTACCGCCGGCGGCAACCAAACACGCTCATCCCGAAATCACGGTGCCAGACGGCACCAGTCACGGCACCAGTCGCGGCACCAGTCACGGCACCAGTCACGGCACCAGTCACGGCACCAGACGGCACCAGTCACGGCACCAGCCAGCAAATATGTTTATCGTCGCCTTGACCTGCTTGGATCCGGCAAAACGCTTGGAAGCGCAGATATTCAGCAAAAGCCGCAACATCAATACGGACGTTCGGATTTTGACCAAACTCGGGTAACTTAGGATATATTATATTCACGCGGAGAGTAAGGGCATACTGGCCGCGAAAGGGAAAAGAAATGAAATCAGACGCCAATGTGCAACGCATCCTCGAAGACGCAACTCATGGACGCCCCATCACGAAGGCCGAGGCTGTTCAGCTGCTTCACCTGCCGGAAAATTCGCTGGAGGCATCCCTGCTGCGCTCGACAGCCAACGTCGTGAGTCGCCACCGATTCGCCAACAGCGGTTTGCTTCTTGGCCAGATCGGCGTGAACATGGCGCCATGCGAGGGAGACTGCGCCTTTTGCTTCTTTGCCAAATCACACACGTCGATTCAATCTGCGCTTCTACCGGTTGAAGAGATCATCGCTCGCTGCGAACGGTTCGCCCGCGGCGGCGCTCAAGGTGTCTTTCTGATGACCATGCACCACTTTGGCTTCGAGTGGTTTCGCGACCTGTGTGCGGAATTGCGTCGCCTGATCCCTGCGCAACTGGAAATCCTGGCCAACGTCGGCGATATCACGACAGCCCAGCTGCGAGAGCTCCGCACCGCAGGTGTGACCGGCGCATATCACGTCTGCCGTCTTCGTGAAGGCATTGACTCCTGCATGACGCCTGCCGACCGCAAAAAGACCATTGAGCGCATCCTTGAAGCCGGTCTCGCCTGGTACAATATGTGCGAGCCGCTGGGGCCGGAACACACGCCCGAGGAGCTGGCCGAGCAGATATGGCTGGGTGTAGACCTGCCATGCACACAACACGGCGTGATGCAGCGGTTCCCTGTTCCCGGATCGCCCCTGTACCACTACGGGCAAGTCAGCCTGCCGCGTCTGGGTCAAGTCGCAGCCGTCGTCGCTTTGGCGACAATCGGACAGGAAAATGTCAAGAGCATTGCCGTCAACGTCTCCAATCTCGTCGGCTTGTTCAGCGGCGCCAACGCCTTCTTTCCCGAGGCCGGAGAACCGGACGAACAGGTCATTCAGGCAGAGAGGGCCGCACAAGCGAAGGCTGGCTTCACCACCGCGCTGTGGCGACAGAGCAACGAGATCACCACAGCCGATTGCCGCGCCATGATGACAGCCGCCGGATTCTCGCACCTGATAGGCACCGACGGCAAACCAAAAATGACGTTGCAGGCATAGAGACTATAAAATTCGGAAAGATTAACCGCCAAGACGCCATGGGAGAAAAGGCGGAAAACTGTAATTGGGGAAATAGCATCTATGGCAAAGAAAAAACGGGCAGCTGACATCGTCCGCAGTTCAACGGCAGAATACCTGACCTTCGTGGCATCTGTCGGCAACCAGGCAGATAGTCTTGAGTTACGCTATGAGGATGAGAACATCTGGCTCACTCAGCGCCTGCTGGCCGTGCTGTACGATGTGGAAGTCACTACTATCAATTATCACATCAAAAAGATATTCGAGAGCCTGGAATTGCTGCCGGAAGCAACTATTCGAAAATTTCGAATAGTTCAGCAGGAAGGGGACCGCCAAGTCACACGTTCGCTGGATCACTACAATCTCCAGATGATCATCGCCGTTGGCTTCAAGGTCAATAACGAGCGCGCGGTCCAGTTCCGCAAGTGGGCAAACCACATTGTCAAGGAATACACGATCAAGGGCTGGGTGATGGACGATGAACGCCTGAAAAATGGTGGAGTCCTCACGGATAAGTACTTCGAGGAACAGTTAGAGCGCATCCGCGAAATCCGCGCGAGCGAAAGGAAATTCTACCAAAAGATAACAGATATCTATGCCACAGCGGTTGACTATGACCGCGACAGCCTGATCACGAGGCGCTTCTTTGCCACTGTCCAGAACAAGATGCATTTTGCGGTGCACGGACATACGGCGGCTGAACTGATTGTTGAACGCGCCAATGCGGAAAAACCGCACATGGGACTGACGACATGGAAAGATTCCCCTAATGGCAAAATCATGAAGAGCGATGTCAGCATCGCAAAAAACTACCTTTCTGAACCAGAAATACAGCAACTGAACCGCCTGGTCACAGCTTACCTGGATTATGCCGAGAACATGGCGATACGCAAGATTCCCGTAACCATGCAGGACTGGGAGACTCGTCTGAATAGCTTTATCCAGATTTTCGAATATGGACTGCTTCAGGATGCAGGCAAAGTAACGGCTGAAATTGCCAAGCTCCATGCCGAAAGCGAGTTTGAAAAATACCGCATCACTCAGGATAAGCTCTTCCTCTCGGATTACGACCGTTTCATCCTGCAGCTGCAAAAGGCAAGTAACGACGTAAAAAGCGCGCACGACGAGCAGAACGATGGCGAAAAGCTCGCGCCTGCTCATTAACGGCAATATATCGGCAATACGTGGCGCCGTGCAGCTGACGAAGAGAAAGGAAACGGAATGAAGATGCAGAAGGCGATTTTGTTGTTCGCGTCGCTGATCGTCCTGACGGCCGGCGCACAAATACTGGCGCCAACGCAACGCACTGGCGCCGAGCTGATTACTTGGAACTGCGCTGACAGCACGGCCTTGCCCGACGGCTGGACCGCGCTCAGCGGCCAGTGGACGCTGCGCGATGGCAAGCTCCATGGCGAGGGCTGCCTGCTGGCGCCCGTAGAAGGCCAGGACATTGCTATCGAAGCACACGTAGCCATATTGTCAGCACGCGAACCAACCCGCTGGCTCGGCGTCATCGGCCGGCACCAGGAGGAAAATGGCACCTTCACGACCTTCACTAATCGCTTTGCCAGAAATGTCGGCAACGGCCTGGAAATAGCCTGCCTGGGCAAATGGGATGGCAATGACAACACATGGAATGTCCTCATCACCCGCAGTTTTCAGGACAAACAGCCTGCCGAGGCGCCGCGATTGCTGCGCCTGGAGCTGGTCGGCTCCGTGGCTCGCTGCTTCATTGATGGCCAACTGATCCTGGAGAGCCTCGTGCCGGAGCAGGCCCAAGTGTCTGGCCGTCCGGGCTTATATCTCAGCGGCGTGAAGGTGGCGGTGTCATCCATACGGATTGAGTCGCTGCCGCCATTGAATGAGCAGGAGCAAGGTCTGATTCGCGAAGCCCTGACCGGCTATCCGCTGGTGATTGCCCACCGCGGCGATTCCGCAGAATATCCTGAGAATACGCTTGACGCCATCATCAGCGCCGTCGAGCAGCGCGCTGACGCGGTGGAGGTCGATCTGCGTTGCAGCAAGGACGGCGTGCCCTATCTCTTTCATGATAACACCCTCGACCGCGTAACCGATGGCAAGGGCACAGCCTCTGATTTGACTATAGACGAACTCAAAAAACTCACTGTCACCCATACGCGGACAGGCCGCAAGGCGTCCATCTGCACCCTTGAAGAAGCCATACTCGCGCTGAAGGAAGGCCCTGCTTTTCTGCATATTGACCTGAAGGAGTCGCGTGCGGTACCGGCCATGGCTGAGTTGCTCAAACGCCATAATTTCAGCGAGCGCACCATTGTCGGCTGCTCTGGCAACACCAAGCTCATCAGCGAGATTCGCGAGGCATTGCCGCGCAGCCAGATCGTGGTCATCTGCGGCAGCCGGTTTTTCAGCGATCAGCAACTCACGGACCTGCGCAGCGCTGGCGCCAGCGGCATATCCATTCGACACACGCACCCGCAGCAACTCTCCAGCCGCCAGGCGCGGCTGCATGGCTTCGTGGTCTATAACTGGACCATCAATAACCCCGGCACCGCGAAAAGCGCCTGGCAACAAGGCGTTGATGGCATCGTGACCGATAAGCCACGGCTGATCTACGACGAACTGCGCCAAGACCAGACCGCAACCGCAACCGAACCACCCAAAACGGAGGTCGCTCCATGAATCGTCTGTGTGTAGTCCTGTTGCTGTCAATGCTCTGCGCCGTGGTCGCCGAACCGCCCGTCGGCAAGAATTGGCAGCTAGTCTTTGAGGATCAATTTGACTATTCCGACGCCCAACTCGACCAAAACTGGGTTTCCCAGAACAGCCCGAGCGGCCACATCCTTTGCAGCCGCTGGCGCGAGAACGCCCGCGTGGAAGACGGCATTCTCAAGCTGATCAATCGCAAGGAACAGCGCGGCGGACAAGACTGGACCAGCGCCAGCCTCTGGACCAAACGCCATTTCAAATATGGCTATTTTGAATGTCGCTACCGCTACGCTGCTGCGACCGGCACCAACAACTCCTTCTGGCTGACCACGACACACGGAGGCGCCAAGCTCCCCGAGGGCGTCAAGCACTTCGAAATCGATATCAATGAAGGGCATTATCCCGATAAGCTCAACATCACTATTCACAACTTGAGCGATTTTTGGAAAGATGACGCTGGCAGGCGCCGACACCACTCCTGGTCAAACAGCATCTGCCTGACTCCGTCGAAGAAAATCGGCCAAGCCGCGCATGAAATCCGGCTCGACCAGCCGCTGCGCACCAGTAAGGTCCGTTTCTCCTCACGCCACCCGGATCGTTTTCACTTGCGATCCTTGCGGGTCTTTCCCAAACTCGACGACGGCAAGTACCCGGACATCACCAGCAACGCGCCCCTTCCAGGCGGCCTGATTGACTACGCACGGACAGCGACCATCGCCGACTCCAGCGGCAGCAACCCGGATTTTCCGCAGTACCGCGTAGAACACGTCATTGACGGCGGCATCGACACGTCATGGATCACGCCATACAACGGCGAAAAATTTATCGAGCTGGATTTGGGCGCAGAGCGCGAGGTCGCTTGCGTGCAATTCCTCACCGGCTGGATAGATGGCAAAAAGGGCTACGTCCTCTACATAGATACTTTCAAGCTGGAGCTATGGGTGGACGGCGCCTGGCGCGAAGTGGCCATGCGAGAACCAACGCCCTACGTGCCCGCCATTGACCTCAGTGCGGATTTCCATACCTACGCCCTGGAATGGAACGAAAAAGAACTCATTTTCTTCTTCGATGGCAAAGAAGTGGATCGACGCGAAAATGCTATTTGCCACTGGGAGGCGCCAATCTTCCTCAGCCTGGCTATCGGCCGCTTCGGTGGACCGGTGACTGACGCTATTGACGGCACTGTCATGGCCGTGGATTACGTCAAGGTCTGGCAGGAAAAAGCCAAGGAATAAAAGGCCGTCTCTCGTCCCTCGCCCCTAAATGGCCGCCAGGATGTCCTTCAACGCGCTGACTGCGCCTGTAGCCGACATAGCAGGCGGCAAAGCGGCCAGGTCGGGCAGAAGCCGTTCGCCGCTGCTGTCGGCTGTCGTCAAGCCGAGGCGCAGCACCACCGCGCCATGCAGAACCTGGCAGCCGTCTGGCAAAGACAAGGCTGGCGCTGATTCGTAGAAGCCGACCAGCATGTCTTCGGCTGAGCCGTCAAGCAGCCGGGCGGCAGCGAAGTCCAAGGCAGCGCGGATATCCTGGTGTCCGTAGAACACTATATGCGGCCCAGCGTAGCCGAATTCAATGGCTGCGAGATTGCCGGGGGTGTTGGCGTAGCCGTGGGGAAAAATCATCGGGCTGGCGGTACGGGGGCCTTTGCTCGCCATCTGCGAGAAAAAGGCGTACCCTGAACCCATTGAGCCATAGCGTGTAACCGTGCTGATGCCGCGTCGGCTGCGGCTGCCTTGAGTTCCGTCATCGGCGTCGGCCGGGATCGCCAAGCGGGCGGCGGCCAACAACATGGCGCCGCCGGGGTCCAAGTAGCCTTTGACCGACTTCAGGTAAGGCTTGGGGCTGAACCCAGCCAAGCGGTCATTCCCTGCCGTGCTGATTTCCAGCCATTCCGGATGCTGGAAAAGCGCGTCACCCGAACCGATGTCAGCGGGGAGTACCCAGCCGGCCTGGCGAATGCAGACACGTCCAGCCGGGCGTTGCAACAGGGTCTTCGGGTCAGCGGGATGATGACCAGCGAGCAGGGCTATAGCGGCGTTGTTGCCGCCGATGCCAGCAGAGTTGGTGACAGCGGTCACGACCTTCTTCACCCTGGCAACGCCAGACACGCAGTCCAGCGGCTGGCATTCCGGATCCTGTTCAGTCAGGTTAATCGTCGGCGGAATGACGCCTGTCTGCATAGCCATGACGGTCACAATGGCTTCGGCCAAGCCAGCCGCGCCCATAAGATGGCCGAGCTGCGACTTGTGAGCCGCGACGGTCATGTTGCCGAGATGGTCGCCGAACAAGTTGCGCAGAGCGCCCGCCTCGGTCGAGTCATTGGCGCTGGTGCTGGTGGCGTGGGCGCAGACGTGGTCAACAGCGTCCGGTGCCAAGCCGGCCTGGGCCATAGCGGCTGCCATCACCTGCCGCGACCCCTCCGCGTCCTTAGGCGGGGCGGTGATGTGGAAGGCATTGTTGCCGGTGGCCACGCCAGCCACTGTCGCCAGGACGCGGCCAGAATCGGCCGGACGCGCTTCCAGAAGGATGGCGGCGGCGCCTTCGCTGAAAATCGTCCCAGAGCGCTTGACGTCAAACGGGCGCATGATGTCAGTCGTGATGGTGCGGAGGTTGCTCAGCCCGCACCAGCAGAATTCGCTCAGGTCGTCATACGCCGCCACCAGCACCTGGTCGGCCTTGCCGGATGCGAGCATATCTTGCGCCACCGCCATGGCGGCCGCCCCAGAGGCGCAGGACATGGAGATTTGGGTCATTGACCCGCCGCAGCCGAGTAGGCTGGCAGCCTGGTTAGCCATGCCGTCGAAAAGCTCGAATGAGGCTGGGTCGATCTGGCTGGTGTCAAGGCGTTCGCGCCAGGCCCATTCCAGGGCTTCCATTGCCCCGAAGTTGGTCGCCAGGACCAGTCCTCGGCGGGGGTTGCTTTCGCTGCTGAGGCCGGCCTGTGCCAGGGCTTGGCGGCCAGCGTCGACAGTCATAGCCAGGCTCAAGTCGTCATCTGGGAAGGCGTCGCGCAATTCGTCTTCAAGTTCGGGAGGCAGTTCGCCGCCCCGCTTCTGGGCGTATGGCTCGGTTGGAAAACGGTCGATGTCCCGAAACACGTGTTCACCGGCGCAGAGGCGCTGAAACACGTCGTCGACGTCTTTCCCCAGGCCGCAGACCAGGCCCATTCCAGTGATGTATGTACGCATGACAATTCCCTTGCATATTGATGTGCAGGCTCGGGAAGCGGCAGGGGCGGTGCAGAACCGGAGGCCGCGTCTCAACCCATGAACAGTCCGCCGTCTATGGAGAAAACTTGTCCTGTGATGTAATCGGCTTCGGGCGAACAGAGGAAGGCCACCAGGGCCGCGACCTCATCAGGCTGACCAAAACGCCGTACCGGGATTTCCCTGAGGAGGTCCTGACGCTTCTTGTCGGTGATGTTCGCTGTCATGGCGGTGTCAATGAAGCCTGGGCTGACGGCGTTGACGCGCACGCCGAGTCCAGCCAGTTCGCGCGCAGCCGACCTGGTGAGTCCCAGCAAGCCGGCTTTGGCAGCAGCGTAGTTGGAGCGGTTGGCCGACCCCATGATGGCGGCGTCAGAAGACATGTTGACAATCCGACCCCAGCGTTGCCGCGCCATGGTCATGGCAACGGCGCGCATCAGGCGAAACGGCGCAGTCAGATTGACGGCAAGGCTTTGTTCCCATTGCTGGTCAGACATGAAAGAGACCGTGGCGTCAGCCAGAAAACCGGCATTGTTGACTAGGATGTCGATGCGGCCGAACTTGGCGATGACATCGTTTGCCAGACGTTGGGCAGCAGCAGCGTCCGCCAGATCAGCGACAAAGACAGCGCAGGTGGCGCCCTGGGCACGCAATTCCTCGGCCAGACGGTTCGCCTCGGCCTGGCTGGAACGGCAGTGTATGGCCACAGTGAGGCCATCCTTAGCCAGCCGGCGGACAATGGCGGCGCCGATGCCGCTGCCAGCGCCGGTCACCAAGGCGACGCGACCGCCCTCAGGCGCGGCTGGGGCAGGAGCGGAAGCAGCGGTCGGCCTGGCGGTCGGTGCCGCAGGGGCGACCTTGGCCGGCGCAGGGGCTGAATCAGCCGCCGCCGGTTTTTTTGCGGCCAGGTAGTCTTCGACATCCTTGCGGTGAACCATGTCCCGTCCGCAGAAAGCAGCCACATCAGCGAGGTCGAGTTGATGTTGCTTAGCCAGGGCTTTGGCGGCGGGCGCGGCTCGGAAGGTCGGTTTCCGGAGCGGTTCCGGGTCTGGCTCCGGGGTCGATCCTGCGAGCAGGGCGCTCAAGTCTCCGCCCAGGGCATGTTGCTCCAGGTGTGTCTTCAGCTTCGCGGCGTTGCTCGCGCTCAGGTCAGGAGGAGTGACGCCAGCCGGGCCAATGGCGCAAAGGGCGTACCCGAGGGGCACGGTGCTCTTTTCCTCGGCATAGATAGCCAGAAGAACACCGGACGCAGGCGCTTCGAATTCAATCACCGTCTTGTCGGTAATCAATTCAACCAGCTGGTCGCCTTCTTTGACAGCGTCACCAGGGGCGACCAGCCAGGGGCCAACCGTGGCTTCGTCCATGTTCTCGTATAATTTCGGCAGTTCGACGATAGTAATGTCGCTCATGGCTTATCCAAAACGTGTTGCATGGGGTGGACAGGTCTTTGCCAAAGAAACGCACCAGACTGGAGCGGCATTGGCGGCGGCAGGGATTTTTCCAGGGGCTGACGGCAATGGGGCTGCGGCTCATGGCCAACTATGACATCCTCGCGCGCACGGCAAAATTTGGGAGGGAGGTCCCCCCTTGGGTGGGTGGGGTCTGATTTCTGGAACCGGTGAAAAAATAGGCCATTACACACCCTTTTTCAAACGACTTTTGAAAGAATCATAGCCATTTTGTGCTATAGCATGATTTTACTTGCACACAGGCATCATGCTTTCCATGACTTTCAATTCAATCGCAGGGCATTGCCGTGAGCTGGCATGACGCGCCCTTGTTGGGGCATTTACTGCGATGCGGCTGTGGACAGAGTACTACTATCAGCCAGAATCTTATTTTTTATGAAAAATTTTCTTCAAAATGGCGTTTATGTGTCACCCCTGGCGGGGCTCAAAATTATTATACGCCTCACCCTGGGCTTCGCTACGCTCACCCTGGGCTTCCATGTTGCTTGCCCTTCGGGCCTTCGCCGCAAGTGCTACTGTTTTCCCCGTACAAAAAACCCCCAAAAAAATCTGCGCAATCTGCGCAATCTGCGGATAACTCAACTTTACTTCGTCCTTATTCATTGCATCGCCAGGCGGCGGAAAACCTTGATTCGCTGTTGGCGCACGTAGCGTTCGAAGTCGATCTCTGCGGCGATCATCTCTTCCAGGGAATTTTCGATATCGCGGCGTCGGGCGAGGAATTTTCGGGCTTGGGCGGCCATATTGGCCAGCTGGTCCATGGCGCCGTCGCGGCGGAGTTCTTCCAGCTGTTCCGGTTCGAGTACTTGCCGCAGGAAGTCCTCGTGCAGGATTCGCATCAGGCGGCGATAGCGTTTGGCGACTTCGGCGCCGATCAGCTGGGTCTGCCGATAGCTGGCATAGAAGGTCGAAAGATAGACAGTCACTTTCTCGCGCTGGGCGATGGAATCAAATTTTTCGCTGGCCAGGTCAAGCTCTGCGCTGGCGAAGTTGAATGCGGCCTGGTCGCCGAAAGTCAAGGTGCGGATAGTCTCGACTGGTGTGCGGGATTCTTTCAAATCACGCATGAAGGTGCGTCGAATGATTTTCGTCGCCATCGCGATCATGGCCTCATCCCATTGCTGGCGGCTTCTGCCGTACAGTCCCATGAAGGCCAGAGCCAGTTGCTGGGCGCCGTCCGGCTGTTCAAGGATGCAGTTGGCTGCCAGCATGATAGGCGTATAGTAAGCGGCCAGGCGCTTCAATTCACCCAGGAGAATCGTTTTTCGCCAGTGCTGCTTCTGGCAGTCATCGAGGGCGGCCTCAAGAGCCATGAACCGCAGCACGCCATTGCCGAGTTCGTCCAAGATGCTGCGCAGCCAATGCAGCAGATAGCTGTCATCATCCTGCTTATGCGTTCGTCGCAGGAGCAGACGCAGGTGCGCCAGTGGCGTCAGGCGCGGCAGATTTGGCTGCCGGTTCCAGGCCGCCAGGCCGTAGCGGCAGATGAGCCGGTCAGCGAGACGAGTCACAGCCGGCCAATATTCGAGCAAGTTGGCGTCCAGGGCCCAGGTCTCTGCCCAGGCCAGAAATGAAGGCGGCAGTTCTTGGTCGTCCAGGACGACCATCAGGGCGTCGCGGATGACATCGGGATCGTGGTCTCCGTCCTGCCGCTTGAAGTACTCGATCAGCCAGCTGACTGCCTGGCTGCGGTCGACTAGCCACATCACCCGGAAGGCGATTTCCACGACGCTTGCGACCACCTCATGGCGTCGACGGAAGGCGTCAGCCGCCTTAATCAGCGGCTTGGGCGGTTCGGCGCGGTTGAGTATCTTGCACCAGTCCAGAGCCGGCCGTTCATTGAGGGGCACCAGCGCGGTGGAGAAGCTTTTTCGCCCTTCTTGAGCCGGGCTGATTTCGCCGGCTTCGCACAATTGTCGTGCGCAGGCGTCGAGGTGTTGGAAGTACTCGGCCAGGATTTCGGTGCCGCGCTGTTTGACAGGGCTTTGGCGATACAGGCCGATGAGCCGTTCCGTCCGCTCGGCGGCAATCGGGAAAAACTCTTTGCCAACGGATTCTGCCAGCGCATAGATGCGCCTGAGTTCGGTTGTGGTCAGGTCTGGATTGAGGTCTTCCAGCCGTTGCAGGCAAGCGATGAGTTGTTGCGATGTATCCGAAGAAGGCATGGCGAAGAACCTCTGGCTGTCTTGCCACTGGTACGGCTTAGGTTCACGGCGCAGGCGGGAAAAAATGATTTTCGACCGCAATGCAGAGGGCGTGGTAAATCGGCAGGTGCAGTTCCTGGATTTGGTAGGTTTGCTGAGCCGGCGCCCGGATAGCGATGTCAGCCAGACGGGCCAGGCGGCCGCCGCCAGCGCCGGTCAGGCCGATGACCGTCATCTTCCGGAGGTGAGCGATCTGCACGGCCAAAGCGACATTACGGGCGTTTCCCGAGGTCGACAAGGCGATCAGCACATCGCCAGGGCGCCCCAGGCCATAGAGCTGCTGAGCCGGGGCGAGAGCGTCGCCGAGGTCATTGCCGACTGCTGTAGTGATGCCTATCTGGCTCATGAGGGAAAACGCACGCAGGCCGCATTGCAGCCGGTCAGCCAATAGCGAGCCGTCCTCTGGGTCTAATTCGCGCAAGCGCTGCTTGTCAGCGGGTGGCAAGGGGCGCGGATGGGTGAAGCCCTTGAGCAATTCGCCCACAATATGGTCAGCGTCAGCAGCGCTGCCGCCGTTGCCGCAGGTGAAAACCGTCCCGTCAGCTTCATAGCAGGCGATCAGCGCCGCGATCGCAGCCGCTAAAGAGTCTCGGCAAGGGGCAAGAACCGGATAGCGGAAAAGCAGGGTTTCAAGAGCATCCATGGCGTCTCCTTATTTTAGGGGCGGGGGCTTTTTTTAGGGGCGAGGGGCGAGGGGCTGAATGCTGAATGTTAAATGTTGAATGCTGAGGCGCATTTCATAATTCATAATTCATAATTCATAATTTATAATTCGTTAGGGGCGAGGGGCATTCATCATTCATCATTCATCATTCATCATTCATCATTCAGTAGCTTTCGGTGGCATTTCGAAAGTGATGCGTCCAAGCCTAGCGTTGCGGAAGTCCTTGATGATGGCGATGGCGGCGCGGTCGAGATCAGGGATGCCTCCGGGCAAGAGCAGGCCACGACGCTGTGCCAGTGCATTGAGCAGCTCGGCGCCGTCCTTTGGGGTGGTAGTCAGTCCAAGGGCATCCCAGGCCACGGCCTCGCTGTTTCCCAAGCGATGCACGATCCAACAGAAATACTCTACGACAAGAGTCGGCTGAATCAAGTCTTCCTTCATGATGCCGAGCAGGGTCAGCAGCAATTCATGCTTCTTATCGAGGATGCGCGGCCACAAGATGCCAGGGGTGTCCAGCAGTTCGACATCGTTGTCCAGGGCTATCCACTGGTTATGGCGGGTCACGCCAGGCTTTGGGCCGACCTTAGCCTTGTTGCGGCTGTGCAACCGATTGACCAGGGTTGACTTGCCGACATTGGGTACGCCGACGATCATGAGCCGGACAGGCCGGTTCAAGGGACGGGTCACCCCGCGGGCGGCTCTGGACTCCAGCACAATCTGTCGCCACAGCCCAGCCAGTCCGCGGACATTGGCAATCCGGCGCGCATCCAGGAAAAAGGCGCGTTCGCCCTGCTCGGCAAACCACTTTTCCCAGAGACGGCTGGCGGCATGGTCGGCCAGGTCGGTTTTGTTGGCAACCAGCAGGAATGGCTTGTTAGGGAAGGAACGGCGGATTTCCGGATTCCTGGTTGAGGCCGGCGCCCTGGCGTCGACCAGTTCGACGATCAGATCAACCAGGCTGACGGCTTCCTGCATCTGGCGGGTCGCCTTCAGCATGTGGCCTGGGTACCAGCCGGTCAATGCCATGCCGGCGAAAGGGTCGCTGGTAATGGAAGGGGTGTTATTCTTCATGGATCGAGCTTCGGAATCCAGTCACGGCCAGGGGGTCGGCCAGCGACGGCAGCAGGCGCCAGGGGTCATGCGGTTGCGGCGCGGCCATCGTCCAGCCGTCGCCGAGACATTGCCTGGCCCAGTTGGCAAAGGTGAGAATGCCCTGCAAATCCCAATGGGCGACGCCATGCTTCCGGTCGCAGTGCGAGCCGTCCTGGCACCCGCCTGGGGTAAGGCCATCAAGGCGCAGAAAGCCGGTTGTGCCGGCGGCAGCGATCTGCCGGATGGCGCGGTGAGCAGCCCGCTGCGTGACATTGCTTTCCCAGCAGGGCAGGCCAGAACCGTCGTCACGACGGGCGGCCGCCGCGACCGGCATGGCGGCAAAATCAAGGACGAAAGACGGCGCGCCGCCAGAACCGGCCGTAGGCAGCGCTGCCAGCCCCTCGCCATTCGCTTGAAACTCCAGCGTCGTCGCGGGCGGGAAGGCGGCTGGCTCGGCTGACGTGGGCGCCCGCCAGGCGATTTGCGAGCAGAAGCGGTATTCTCGGGCTTCGGGCATGATGTCTTCGCCGCCCTGGAGAATCTGGCGCTGGAACGTCATCTCCTGGTCACTGACTGCCAAAGCGACCTGAGAGCGTTCAGAGCCAAAGTCGCCTAGGCCGCGCTGCCAACGCCAAACATCGAACCCCATGGAAAACTCGATCTGCACGCCATCGTCGCGCTCGCAGACGACTGCCAGCGGAATCGGATTGAAAACCAGGTTTTTCCCCGGCACCAAGTCATGCCATTGGGCGGCCTGGCCACTCGTCCAGGCCGTGAAATCAGGAATGACCAGGACGCGGCGCCAGGTGCCGACTAAGGTCGCCGAGCCGATTTCGACGCCGATCTTGGCGACGGTGTCTTTGCGCCAGGCCAGGTCCCAGGTCACGCGGGCGACATTGGCGCCATAGCGGATTATTTGGCGCAAGGCATGGCCAGACAACGGGCTGACTTGGCCTTCGCAGCTGGCCACGCTCTGTCCGCCCTTGTGGAAAAAACGCAACGCGCGGGTACTGAAGGCCGTGTTGCTAAGTCCATCGACTCGGCATTCGAAATCGCGCAGGACGACATGGCCATTCCAGGTCAGTTCAGCAGGGCCGCCGCAAGCCTTTGGGCTGTGCTGGAGCAGCCATCCGCCAGGCAGTTGAATCGTCATCATAGTCGGTGTTTCCATCTTGGCTCCTATAGGATAGGGGCGAGGGGCGAGGCGAGGGGCGAGAGTAGGGGTGTATGCAGCCTGCTGTGGCTTCGCGCGTCTGTCCACTAAAGTCCACTGCTGTCCACAGTCCATCGTCTACTAACGTCCACTAAAGTCCATTGTCCACTGTCCACTGTCCCTTCAATCTATTTTCGGCAGGTCTGGCAGCGGCCCTGGCACCTGGAATGGCTTGACCAGTGCTTCGTCAAAGTCGAATCCATGCATAAAGTCGTCGATGCTGTCTTCTGGGCTGACCGACAGCAATTCCAGGCCGACCATGTCAAACACGATTTCGCCGAAATCCTCGGTATGTGTCACTCCCCAGTAGTCCAGGACTTGTCGTGCCATCGGGCCGTATTTTATGAGCAGGAACACCCTGATTTTATCAAGCAGTTCCTGTCCGCTGATGTGGCGGGGGCCTTTCGCCTTGGGGTCTTCCAGGCTGACCGTCTTTACGGCAAAATTGACTGCATCACGCATGAAGGCATACGCCCCGATCGGGAAGCGCGGCTTGCGCCGGCAGAAGGCGGCGATTTTTTCGGTGAATTCCGCATCGTATTCAGACATGGGTGATCCGCTGCTTGATTTTTTCCGCCAGATCCGTCATGGCCTGGGTGGAGTCGTATTTTCGGGTGGAGGCTGTCATCAGGACGCCGTCATTGGCAAAGCGCGGCAGGATATGCAGATGGACATGGGGCACGACTTGGCCAGCGACGCTGCCATTGTTGAGGAAGAGGTTGAAGCCCTCGGCCTCGGTAGCGCGCATAATGGCGGCGGCGATCCGCGGCGCTGCCTGCATCATCCGAGCCAAATAGTCGTCGCCCAAGGTGGTGCAGCTGTGATGATGGTCCTTGGGAACGATGAGCGCATGGCCGAAATTGAACGGCGCGATGTCCAAAAAGGCCAGGATAAGCTCATCTTCATAGACCGACACCGAGGGAATCTGCTTTTGCAGGATTTTGCAGAAAACACAATCGTCAACGTAGGGCATGGCAACCTCCTGTGTGCTTGCGTCCAGCTAACTTCCAGCGATACGGCCTGGCTCTCTCCCAAGACGTCGGCCCGGTTAGGCGGCTGGTCATCGGCGGGTCGGTTTCGGGGCGAGTGCTACCCGGAATTTATCAACGGCGTCAGCGATGGCGTGGGCGATGGCGTCCTGCCGATTGGCCTGTTGGAGCAATTGTCGTTCGGCCTTGTTGCTGATGAATCCCATTTCAATCAACATGCCGGGGCAGGTGATGTCCCGGATGACGGAAAACCGCCGCCGTTTGATGCCGCGGTCCGTGGCCTTGGTGGCGTCAAGCAGGGCTTTCTGGGTCGTATAGGTCAAATAGGCGTTTTCGCGATCAAAGGCATTGGCCGGGCAACGGTCCTTGGCAAGCACCTTGTCTCCTGTCGGCGGCGTACCATGCCAGGTGGCGGAAAAGATTTCCAATCCGGACACGCTGGCGTCAGCGGCGTTGCAATGCAAGCTGATGAACAGGTCGGCGCCCCATTTGTTTGCGATTTTCGTCCGCTGTGCCAGGCTGACCGCAGTGTCTGAACCCCTGGTGGTGACCACCGTATATCCTCGCTGCCGCAGTTTTGTGGCTAGGCGCGTAGCTATCTGCAAGTTGATGGTCTTCTCCAGGGCGCCCTCTGCCACGGCGCCGACGTCTTTGCCGCCATGCCCTGGGTCAAGGACAATTTTGCGGATATTCCGGCGGGGCAGGGCGGTTGAGCGCAGGATAGGATCGATCAGCAGCTGGAAATCGCTGATGCTGAGGAGGTATTCCGTGCCCTGCCGGGAGATGGCGAAAGCCAGATGGACGCGGACGCCGCTCAGGGTCATGATCCGGCTGTCCAGGGTGAACATCAGGCGCGAATATACTGAGGTGAAGGTCGCCGTCTTGCCGCTGATGGCATAGCGCATGCCGTAGTACGCCGCTACGTCACGCAGATAAAGATAGGTGATTTTGCCTTGCTTGACGAATCGGATAGAAGGCCGAACCGGCGCTGCTCCTGATGCGTTCGAGGCCGGGAACGTCAGTCCCGTCAACACCGTCATGAGTATTAGAATGAAAAGTCGCCCCAAGGTCATCTGGCTTCCCCTTTGAGCAAGATGGCGAAGGAAAAATGGCTGGCCTGCGGCCGACCGCGTCATTCCTCCCTGTGATTACGGAGTGTTCTTGACCATGTCTGCGCTGACGAGAATCTTCTCGTTGGAGCGTTTTTCCGGCAAGTTGAACATGATGTCAAGCATGAGTCTTTCGAGGATGGCGCGCAGGCCGCGGGCGCCCGTGCCCTTGAGTACCGCCAAGTCAGCTAAGGCTCGCAGGGCATCTGGCGCGAACTCAAGCTCGACGCCTTCCATGGCGAACAAAGCCTGGTACTGCTTGACCAGGGCGTTCTTAGGCGTCGTCAAGATAGTGATCAAATCGTCGCTGCTCAATTCCTGCAATGCTGCCATCACTGGCAGACGGCCGACAAATTCCGGGATCAGGCCAAACTTGAGCAGGTCTTCTGGCTCGGCATATTCGAGAATGTTGGGATGGTCTTCAGTCAAGTCAAGCGTGCCAGCGGCCTTTTCGCGATGAAAGCCAAGCACGCGGCTGCCCAGACGACGCTTGATGATCTGCTCTAAGCCGACAAAAGCCCCAGCGCAGATGAACAGGATGTTGCTGGTGTCGACTTGCAGATATTCCTCCTGCGGGTGCTTCCGGCCGCCCTTAGGCGGCACATTGGCGACCGTGCCTTCCAGAATTTTCAGCAGTGCCTGCTGCACCCCTTCGCCGGAAACGTCCCGCGTGATGGATACGTTCTCCGAGCGCTTGGCGATCTTGTCGATTTCATCAATATAAATGATGCCGACCTGAGCCTTGCCAATGTTAAAGTCAGCGGCCTGGACCAGGTGCAAGATGATGTTCTCGACGTCTTCGCCGACATAGCCGGCCTCGGTCAGCGTAGTGGCATCGCCGATAGCAAAAGGGACTTCCAGCTTTTTGGCCAGCGTCTTCGCCATCAAAGTCTTGCCGGAGCCGGTCGGGCCCATCAGCAGCACATTGCTCTTTTCCAGCTCCACCCCGCTGGCAATGGCGCCGCCCTCAGCCAGGTATTTCAAGCGCTTATAGTGGTTGTGGACAGCGACCGCCAAGACGCGCTTCACCTGCTCCTGGCCGACGACGTAATCGTCCAAATAACTTTTCAACTCACTCGGCTTGCGCACCCTCGGCATGAATTCCTTGATGCTGTCGGCTTGGCGTTTTTTGGCTGCCTTAGTCGATATCGAATTCAGCATTTCGTTGGTGATTTCGGCGCAGGTGGCGCAAATGTACACCTCTTCCAGGGGCGACTGCACACCCTGGCGCTCGCTGCGGATTTCACAGCCACAGAAGGAACACACCGGAGGAAACTCGTTGGTTCGTTTTCTTCCCATGAAAAGGCCTTGCGGTTCGAAAGGGGAGGGGCGGTAGGCTCTCATCCCCATAGCTATTTATTTCCCGGTTTTAGCCCGGGTCGTCTTGCTCTTAGGAGCAAGGACTTCATCGGCGATGCCGTACTTCACGGCTGCTTCGGCGGTCAAAAAGAAATCGCGTTCACTGTCCTGCCGGATTTTCTCCGCCGGTTTGCCGATATGTTTTGACAAGATATCGTAGAGTACGTTGCGGATATGGAGGATATGCTGGGCGTGGATGTCAATGTCAGCGGCAGTTCCTTCATAGCCTCCGGAGGGCTGGTGTACCATGATGGTGGCATGCGGCAGCACAAAACGCTTGCCGCTGGCGCCGGCCGCCAAGAGGATGGCGCCCATGCTGGCGGCCTGGCCAATGCAATACGTGCGCACATCGCAGGACATCATCTGCATGGTGTCGTAAATGGCCAGCCCGGCCGTCACGCTGCCGCCCGGGCTGTTGATGTACAAATCAATGTCTTTCTTAGGGTCTTCGCTCTGCAAGAACAGCAGCTGGGCGACGATCAGGTTGGCGACCGTGTCGTCGATCGGCGTCGCCAACATGATGATGCGATCCTTGAGCAAACGCGAAAAAATGTCATACTGGCGCTCGCCATGCCCGGTCTGCTCCAGCACAAAAGGCATATATACGTTGTTTTTAATGTCCATCATGCTCTTTCCGTTTTGATGGTGGATGTCCTGCGCCGCCAAATGGCCTTCCCGGGTTCTGTCACTCCTCGGTGATGTCAGCCAGTTCCATCAGCCGGTCAATAGTCTTTGTCGAACGGATCGAGTCTGACATTTGCATCAGCTGGCCGCTTTGAATCATCTCACGAAGCGTCTTTTTAACGGAGCTGCGGTTCATCGACGCCACGATGTTGACATGCTGGGACAGTTCTTCATTTTCAACCTTGATGCCCTCGGCGTCGGCAATAGCCTCGATCACATACTGGAAGCGCGTTCTCTGGCGGGCGATCTGCTCGGCCTTATCCACGGACTCCTTGATCGTCTCGCGAATCTGCTCTTCGCTGACGCCATTGCGCTGCTGGGCGCGGACGATTTCCCGGATCACGTTGTCCCGGTTGTATTCGACGATAGTCGGCGGCAGGGGGAAGTCGACCTGGGACATGATGGCTTCGATGAGGGTGTTGCGCAATCCTTCTTCGCGCTCTTTAGTCTTCCGCTCCTGAATCATGTCCCGCATGCGTTTTTTCAAGTCCTCGACATTTTCGGCCTGGCATGACTTAGCGAATTCGTCATCCAGCTCCGGCCGCACCGCAGCCTGGATTTCGAGCACCTTGATCATGTATGGGAAGGTCTTGCCGGCAAAGTCCGTTTCCCGGAAGTCTTCCGGGAAGGTGACATCAAGGCTGATTTCAGCGCCGATTTCGGCGCCGACCAGCTTCTGCGTAGTTCCTGGCAGCAGTTCTGGTTCGCGCAAGCCCATCCAGCTATTTTCGGTTTTGACCAGGTATTCGCCGTTCTTGCTCACTTCAAAGTCTTCGGGAAGCGTAGCGCTGTAGCTCACCTTCAGGAAGTCCCCCAGTTCTGCCGGGCGTTCGACCTGTTGCAGCCTGGCGCGGGAGTCAAGCAGGTTGTCGAGCTGTTCCTTGACATCCTCATCGGTGACGTTGATGGCCGCCCTAGTCAATTTCACGCCCTTGTACTCCGGCAGCGTGAATTCCGGCACGGCTTCGCATTTGACCACATAGCTGAAGGGCGCATCCTGGTTGAGGGGGGAAACGCTGTCATGATCCAGCTGAGCTTGAAGAGCCAGCTTATCCTTCTGCTGGCCGATCGCTGCCTTGAAGGAATGATTAATCAGCTGCTCCTGGGTTTCGGCCTCAATCTCCTTGGCGTAATTCTTGACCAGGATGGCGGTCGGAATCTTGCCGGGCCGGAAGCCAGGCAGGCGCACTTTAGCGCTGACCTTTGCAAGTGCCTGGTTGTAGGTCTTTTTCACCTGCTCAGCCGGAATTTCGATCTGCAATGAAAAGCAGCATGGCTCAGTATCCGTGCGAGTGACGTTCAAAAGTGGGGCGGTGGTATCCACTGTGACTCCTTGAAGCGTTGTCAATAAAATGGCTCCAGGTCGCTTCGTCTCAACCGAATGGCGCCGCCAAGACAGCGCTCAAACAGACCCGGCGTCAACAAAAAAAGAATATATACTATAATGGCAATTTCGATATTTTAACACCGGAGCGTTGCAATTAAAGATGTTAAGGGACAAAATTTGTGATGGATCAGTCTATGATACTCGTTGCGTCGGCAAGCTTAGGCGCGAGGCACCCAGGCTAAGGCACTTTAATGGACAGTGGACAATGGACGTTAGTGGACTTTAATGGACGTGAGTAGACGATGGACTGTGGACAGAAGTGGACATTAATGGCAGTGGACGTGGACGTTAATGGACGTGAGTGGACGTTAGACAATGGAGCGAAGAAACGTGGCAGCCTGCATCCCCTCGCCCCTCGCCCCTATTCTTTCAACCTGTCTTGTGGTCACGACCGTTGCAAGATATCCAGGAGGACTTTGTAGCTGTTGTCTGGATCGACTGGTCTTGGCGCCAGTTCCAGCTTCATGCGATTCAGGCCGGCGCTTTTGGCCGTGGTTTCCAGCAGTTCCTGGTTCAGCCCGGGCACGTCGTGCAGGCGGGCGGGGACGCCGCATGCATCCAGAAAACGCCGACAGGCAGCGATGACTTCCTCTGGCGTGGCGCCGGGAAAGATGGCGTTCAGCTGCATGGTCCGCTCGCGCACCGCTGGATTGCCGAGGTAATAGCGCCAGCATTCCGGCAAGAGCATGATGGCGGCCAGGCCATGCTCAAGGCGGCCAAACCAGGAAAAGCTGCACAGATGGGGGAGGCCGGTCGATTTATGGCGGATGACCATGCCTCCCAGGGTGGCGGCAAGGGCCATTTCGGCGCGACCGCCCGTATCGGCGAGAGCCTCGGGCAGATGCCGCGTCACCAGCTCTATGCCGGCTAGGGCGCGCTCGTTGGCCAAGCTGTCGTTGGCGTCAGCGCCGACGTTTAGAAAGCCCTCGACGAGATGCGCCAAGGCGTCACAGCCAGTGGCCAGGGTGATGCGTTGCGGCAGGCCAGACGTGTATTCCGGCAGCACAAAGGCGTGTTCGGGAATGATGGCCGGATCGGAAATCAAGCGCTTCACCTGGGCGTCACGGTCGACGATGTTCGAGTAGGGCGTCACTTCTGAGCCGGTCCCGGAAGTGGTCGGAAAGCAGACGACGGTGTCAAGCCGGCGGCTATTCTTGTCGCTGTATTGGTTGACTCCGAAAAAGGACTCTACCGGCGCGCCGGTCTGTGCGCTGAGATAGGCCGCCTTAGCCGCGTCCATGGCGCTGCCGCCGCCAAGGGCGACGACCATATCCGCCTGGCAATCGCGCAAGAAATCGACCATGCGGCCAATGCAGGTGAGGTCGGGTTCGGGGGGAATAGCGCGGAAGCGGTACAGGTCAACTCCCTGACAACGGGCGGCGAAATCGCTCCAGAGGCCAGAGCGATCCGCCGAGTGTTCGCCGGTGAAGGCGGCGATCCGGACTGGACGACGGGAAGCAAGCAGGCGCACAAAGGCGCTCCAGCCATCCGGCGACACAGCCACCGCCGTGTCAGAATAAGATTGCAGCAGGCGAGTCAAAGTTTTCATAAGCAGGTGCGTCCTTGGTGGTTGGCGACCAGGCTAAAACCGGCGCAAAACCAAAATTCCGGCGGCGGCGCGCCTGGCGCTGAAAGCTGAAGTCTTGACTATAGTATAATCTTCCCAGGTGAACTTTGCATGGCGAAAGGACATTATTTCCGGGCAGGCAAGGCGAGATTAGGGGCGAGGGGCGAGGGGCGAGGGGCGAGGGGATGCAGGCTGCCATGCTTCTTCGCTCCATTGCCTAACGTCCACTAACGTCCATTAACGTCCATGTCCACTGCCACTAATGCCCACTAAAGTCCACAGTCCATCGTCTACTCACGTCCATTAAAATCCACTAACGTCCATGGTCCACTGTCCACTATTTTCTGCTGTTTCCGGCATGGCAATAACTGCTTTGAGACAGTAAACTATAGCATGGCTCTCTGCCATTTCCGTCGACGTCATGCATCTCCTCCCTGGCCGTCAGAGGCTCACTCTCCTATGTCAGACCCATCTCCTATAGCCCACAACGCCTCGTCCCAGCCCGGCGCTTCTGCGTCAACTGCGCCTTCCGGCCCGTCTTTCGCGGCTGGCGGCTCGCTGTTGCGGCAGATGTGGAACGGCGCCTTGACGAACTATTTAGGGGCGGCCATACGCCTGTTCAAGACGATTTTCCTGACCCGGATACTCCTTTTCAACTTAGGCCAAGACTATTATGGCTTCTGGACCCTGCTGTGGTCGGTGTTTGGGTACATTTTGCTGTTTGAACTCGGCTTTGGCAAAACTGTGCAGAAGTACGCTGCCGAGTCAGCCGCTACCGGCGAACGGGAGCGTTTTTCCCGCATTGTCCAGGCAGTCCTGACCAGCTATCTATGCATCGGCGCGATAGTCGCCATTCTCAGCCTGACCGGCGCCTTGTTTTTGCCATCCCTGCTCAAGCTTCCGGCTGGCGATCACACCTACTATCAGCTCACCTTCCTCATCACTGGCGTAGGCTGCGCCATAGTCTTCCCGACTGGCATTGTCCCAGAGATTCTGACAGGCCTGCAACGGCTGCACTATCGCAATTGGGCCATCATCCTCAACCAGATTTTCGAGCTGGTTGGCATTTGGCTGATTTTCCAGCTGGGCGGCTCGCTGCTCGCGGTGGCGGCATTTGTCACCCTCAACAACCTGACTGCCAACGCGATCATGTATGCCGTCATAAAACGGCTGCTGCCCTGGCTGCGGCTGCGGCCAGCCAAAGTGAACCGGCTCGTGCTCAAGGAAATCATGAGTTTCAGCGCCTTCATCTATCTCATGGCCTTGTGCCGCCTAATCCTGCACAGGACTGCGCCGCTGATTATCGGCTCCATGCTGAGCATGGCCATGGTCGCCATCTATCAGCTAGGCACGCGCATTCCCGAACTGATGCGCATGGGCACTAACCAATTCCAGGAAACGCTCGGGCCAACCGCCGCCATGCTGCACAAGGCCGGTCGCTACGGCGAATTGCAAAAACTCTTGCTGACAAGCCAGCGTTTGTCAGTCTTTCTCGGCCTGACCGCGCTGGCCGTATTTCTGCCGCTAGGGCCGGCCATCCTCAAAGTCTGGCTGCATGTCGAGGACGCGACCGTGACGACCATCATGACGCTGATGATTTTCAACGCTCTTCTATTCGCCGCATTCCGGGACGCACCCCGGGAATTTCTGCTGATGACCGGCCATCACCGGCTGCTGGCCAGCACTGCGGTGGTGGAATGCGTCGCCAATCTCGGCCTGAGCATCCTCCTGGCGCACCGCCTTGGCGTTGTCGGCGTCGCGCATGGGGCGCTGTGGTCGAATGCCGCCGTCGCCTTATTCGTCTTCCTGCCGGCCGCTGTCCGCTATGCTGGCATTGCGTTCTGGCGTTACCTGTTGCATGTTTACCTGCCTCCCCTGGTGACGGTCCTGCCGATTCTGCTTGCGGCCTGGCTGTTGGTCAGCCGCGTTGCCCTCGAAAGCTGGAACTTCCCCCTGATCATAGTGGCTATGGCCGTCATTGGCGGCGCCTGCCTAGTCATCGGCTGGTTCACCTGCCTGCAACCACCAGAACGCCAAAAAATCCTCGCCTTAGCCGAAAAATTCAGGCGTCGAGGCTAAAGCCAACTGCGGAGATTGCAGCATGCCGCTCACCATTGTCTTTTATTCCACTGTCGGCGGTTTTCAAGGCGGCGTCGAGCGTTTTGTGTTTCAGTCTGCTCAGGCTTTGCAGGCTGCCGGCGTCGAATGCCGCGGCGTCTTTGATCTTCCTGGCCGCGACCCTGACTTGTTTCGAACGCCGTTCGCTACGGTTGACTATGGCGCTGAGGCCCTATCGCACCGCTGTTCCGGGGCAGACTGGCTGTGGCTGCACAAATGCCGCGACTGCGGGCCGGCCGCTGCGTTGACCCGCCGCATTCCGACCGCCGTCTATGTGCATGACCACGACTACTACTGCTTTCGCCGCCACAAGTACCTGCCATTCAAGAGAATCAATTGCCCGCTGCCTTGCGGTCTCTACTGCCTGCCGTGCGGCCTGACCGCTGCTCGGCAGGCCCGCTGGCGCGATTTTCGCCGCAACCTATCCTTTGTCCGCCAGGCCGATTTAGTCCTGGCCGGCTCTGATTACATGCTCGGCAACTTAGTCGCCAACGGCTTCCCGCCGAACCGTCTGCGCAAGTTATCGCCGCTGGTTGACTGCCGGTCGACGGCGTCCGCTGAACCAGATAGCCGCCCCGGAGAAATTCTGTATGTCGGGCAAGTCATTCGCGGCAAGGGCGTTGACCTGCTGCTGCAAGCGGTGGCTCAGCTCTCCTGTCCGTGGCATCTGACTGTCGTCGGCGAGGGCGGCGACCTCGACTTCTGCCGGCACCTGGCCGATCGTCTCGGCATTGCCGACCGGGTTGACTTCCCTGGCTTTACGTTGACGCCGGAACGCTTCTACCGGCAAGCTGCGGTCATGGCCTTTCCATCCCGCTGGCAGGAGCCCTTTGGCATGACCGGCCCGGAGGCCATGGCCATGAGCGTACCCGTCGTCGCCTTTGACGTCGGCGGCGTCCGCGAATGGCTCCACCACGAACGCAACGGCATCCTCGTCACCGCCAACGACACCACAGCTTTTGCGCGCGCCCTGGAATCCCTGCTGACCGACCCAGCGACGGCAGCCCGCCTCGGCCAGCAAGGCGCTGTTGACATGGCAGCCTACACCAGCCAGGAATTCGCCCGCCAAGTGACCTCTATTTTGGCAAATTGCGAACCCGTGCATAGATAAAACCGCAATAATTACTTATAGTGTAGTTTTGACGCGGTGGCTCGTCGCCGCCTCTGGAAATCGATTCATTCTTTTCAGCAGCACCTTGACAGCTATGACTACAATCAGCGGATTCATCCTTGCCGGCGGGGAAGGCCGCCGCCTGCGGCCAGCCACCCTGACCCGGCCAAAAGCCCTGGTTCCCTTTTGCGGGGTTCCGCTCTTGGAGCTGGCGGCGTCCTGCCTGCATGAAGCCGGCCTGGACAAAATCATCGTCAACGCCTCCTATCAAGGCGACCGCGTCTATGAAGCGTGCCGCCGCCTGTCTTTGAAGCATTCCTGGGACATCCGGGTGTCGATGGAAGCATCGCTCCTCAACCAAGGCGGGGGACTCCGCCAGGGCATCCGCCTGCTTCCAGAATCCGAGCATTTTCTCGTTCACAACGTCGACGTCATCTTGGACTATGACCTCAGCAGCCTAATCGCCGCTCACCTGGAGCAGTGCGCCGCCATCACCTGCCTGCTGATTCCCGGCCGCGGCCCCCTGACCGTTTCCCTTAACCATGACGGACGCATCATCAAATTCCGCGACCGCGAGCATGGCGCCTACACGTTTTCCGGCGTCCATATCTTCCGCCGCGACGTGCTTGACTACCTGGACGACAGCCCTGCGCCAGACATCATCGACGCCTATCAGCGCGCCCTGGACGCCGGCCTGCCGGTCCAGGCCATAGTCGCCAAGCGCCAAGTCTACTGGTCAGACATCGGCACAGCGCAGGAATACATCCGGGCGCATGGCGATGTGGCGGATTGCGCCTTAGGGCAGCACCGGCATCTGCGGCAGGCCCAGACCGAACAGGCCCGGCGGCGTTTTGAGCTGGAGCTGAAAGGCGTCATCTGCACAGGCGCGCTGGGCTTAGGCGTCGAGATCGGTGTCCCGGCCGGCTCCCAGCTCCACAACGTCGTACTCTGGGACTACACCCGGCTGCCCAGGCCATTGCTGTATGCTGACGGCATTTTCGTAGGCGACGACGTGCAGCCGCCAAAACCCGTCAACGACGAGCGACGGCCTGACCCGCGCGTCTTCATCAGCATGGGCCTGGACCCGGCCCGCTCCGTCCTGGAGCCCTTAGCCAAGCAGGGCAGTGGCCGCAAATACAGCCGCATCCGCTGCGGCGACCAGACCTGGGTCTGGTGCGCCTACAACCCCGACCGCCGCGAAAACGCCGGGTTCGCCGCCATCAGCGATTTCCTCGACCGCCTCGGCGTGCATGTCCCAGCCGTCAAGCTGCATTTAGCCGACACCTTCGAAATCGTGTCCCGCGACCTTGGCCAAAGCGACCTCCAAGTCGCGCCGCAGCAATTGCGCGAGAATTTTCTTTTGCAAGTCGTGGATCAAGTCGCTCGGCTGCACGTTCTCGGCGACCAGGCAGCGCGCCTAGAGGAGCTGCCGTTGCAGAAGGGCTTTACCAAGGGGCTTTACGACTGGGAGCGCGACTATTTCCGCAACAACATGCTGGACGCCTATCTGCATGCTCCGGAACTATGGAGCGAAGCCGCGCATGACTATTGCCAAATCCGTTCACTGCTGCTGCGGCAGCCTTTAGTGCCGATTCACCGCGATTTGCAAAGCGCCAATGTCAAGGTCAAAGATGGCGAAGCGTACTTGATTGACTTCCAGGGCATGCGCCTGGGCTGCGCGGCGTACGACCTCGGCTCGCTGCTCTATGACCCCTACCAATGCCTGCCTCGGGACATCCGCCAGGCAGCCTGGCAGGAATACTGCGGCAAAGTCCGCGAACTGGGAGGCATCCCGCCGGAAAAATTCGTCCTGCATGCGGCGGCCTGCCAGCGTCTTCTGCAAGCTCTCGGCGCCTACGGGAAACTCTGGGGCAAGGACGGCCTGAAGTGGTATCGTCAATTCATCATCCCAGGCTTCCAAATGCTGGTGGAAGCAGCTACTGAAGCCGACCATTTCCCGGCCTTTCTCAACATGGCGCGCAAAGGCCTGAAACTGGCCGAGGCACAGGGATAGAACCAACACCAGGAAACGCCAAGGCTTTTAGACGACTAAGAGAGGCGACAAAATTGAGTGGAAAGCCAACGAGGACGAGCGCGACCAACCGCGAGATGATGACTTTTCTGGCGGTTGCCTGTCAGCCCGTGTCCATCTCGGAGTTCAACTCTTTGCTGGCCGTCGCCGCCGTTGCCGAGGCTTTTCCTCGCCTGGCGAAATTGCCCCCTGCCCAACGGCAACGGCAGCTGGAAGCAGCAACAGAGGCCGCAGCAGGGCAAGCGGCAAGCGAGCGCGAAGCCCTGGCGCGCGACTTTCTGAGCCAGCCGGAAAACTACGCCATAGCCGGGGAGTTCACCCAATGCCTCAGCCCGGCTGACATCACCCAGGCTGGCCCAGCAGCGTTGCGTCGCGACCTCCGCAATGCCTTCTACTCGCGTCAAGAAGAGCGGCTGCAATTGCTCTACGAGGACTATTATCGTCTTTTGCCGCCTGAACACCCTGACGACGATGCCTTTTCGTTTCTGGACGCAGGCATGAACCGCGACTGGCTGATGCAACTGCCGCCCCTGCTGCTGTCAATCTGCGCGTGGGATTATCAGACCTACCTGATGAATCGCCTGCGTTCCTCCCAGACTCTGGAAGAGGTGGTCTTAGCCCGTCGCTACGAGGTGTACCAAAGTGCCATCCTGCCGCTCATTGACCAAATGGTCTTGCAGGGCCGTCTTGCCGAGGCCGAGAACCTGCTGGCGCTTTGCGATGGCGACGCCGCTGACCTGCGCGCTGCCTGGATAGCCTTCGAGCATGGGGAATATCCACGCGCCCGGATGTTGTTCACGAACGCGCTGTACGCCATCCGCCTGCGCAGCGGCGCCAAGGGCTACTACTTCCGTACAGTCGGCGGACTCTACTACATCTTCACTCTGCTCCGAGAAAAAACCGAGATCAGCCTCAGCCTGGCCGCCAAAAACACCGCTCTCGCCACCTTGCATCCGACCTGGACAGCCATCAGCCGACACCTGAGCATCCTGGTTTTCCGCTTGCGCCGACAGCCGTTGCCCGATCCTCCAGCCAACCCCAGCCAGATAGCAGCGGCGGCTCTGCCTCTGCAACAATTTTTCCATGCCCTGATTTCCTACTGGCTGCAAGACTGCCCTGCGCCAACGCTGCGGGAACAGCTGCGGCGCGTGACCATCATGGCTGAAAACGGCGCCTACGATGCCGTGGCTGAGGCCTGCCGCGAAATGGCACGACGCCTGGCCAGCGGAACCCCTGCCGCCAACGTCGGCCAGCACACCCTGATTGATTGCGTCGCCGTCTGTCATCCCTGGCTTGACACGCTGGCTGAACTGCAAGAAATTCTCGCTACATCGACGAAGGACACGGACAACCGGCTCGTATGGCATTTACAGCCAGGCGAGGACGGCCAGGTCGTGCCTGTGCCCATGGAACAACGGCTCGGCAAAAGCGGCAAATGGGGCAAAGCCAGGCCGTTCCGAACCAGGGCCGCAGTTCCGGACTGGCCAGAACACATCACTGCCCAGGACATGCTCGCCCTGGCTATCTTAGAAAACCGCCTTGACGGCAAGGCATTTTCGCCAGACAGCGCCGCCCGGGCCATCAAGGCCTTGACCGGCCACGCCAACCTCTTTTGGGATGACGGCACAGGCACTGCGCCGACGCCCACCGCGATTGTCCCAGCCCAGCCATGGTGCCAGCTCCTGGACGGGGGAGAAGGCGGCGTCACCGTGACCATGCGTCCGCTGCTCACGCCTGGTCACGGGCTGACGGCCCGACATGAGCCGGATAACACGATCGCGCTGTATTCCTTCTCGCAACAAGCCCAGGCCGTGGCAGCGCACCTCGGCCACGGCGTCACGTTGCCGCCTACTGCCCTGACAGTGGCAAAGGCGGTGTTGCTGGAATTGAGCCAGCAATTCGCCATGCTTTCGGACATTGCCCTCGATTTTCTCGGCGTCGTTGGCGCATCTGCCCCGAGCCAGCCGGTTTTCCGTCTCACGCCCAGCGAGCGCGGCCTTGTCATCGACCTTGTTTTGCGACCGTTCGCTGGTCATCCGCACCCTTTTCCGCCTGGCCAGGGTCCTCGTGAATTCTTGCAGCCGACACCTGGCGGGATCGTGCGCACCGTCCGCAACCCAGCCCTTGAAGAGCAGACTGCCGAGACGGTCGTAAACGCCTGCCCAGCGCTGGCCGGCCACGACAGCGGCACCTGGCAGTGGCGCCTGCCAGAACCAGAGACGTGCTATGAATTCCTGCTGCAAGTCCAAGCTCTTGGCGAAAATTGCCAGGTCGAATGGCCGCAAAGCGCTCCCATCCGGATGACGCGCCCCATCAGCTTCAGCGATGTCCAGCTGCAGACCCGCCGCCAGGGCGATTGGTTTTCTGTCACCGGCGAAGTGCAAGTCAACGAGCAGCTCACCGTCACTTTCCAGGAATTATTGCGCTCCGCCCGCGACAATGGCAATTCCCGCTTCCTGCAACTCGATGACGGCCAAATTGTCTGTTTGACGGATTCATTCCGACGACGCTTGCAAGAAATCGCCACCATCAGCGACCTGCGTGACCAGGATGCACGTTTCCACTTGTTCACCTTGCCACTGACCGACCGCCTCCTGAGCGAAGCCGGCGACCTGCGCCATGCCCCAGAATGGCTGGAACGACTGCAAGCCATTGACCGTGCCCAAAACTTGCAGCCCGAAATCCCCAGCGGCTTGCGAGCAACCCTGCGAGCCTATCAGTACGACGGCTACGCCTGGATGTCACGGATCGACGCCTGGGGCGCAGGAGCCTGCCTCGCCGATGACATGGGCCTGGGCAAAACCATCCAAGCCATCGCCCTCATCCTTGCCAAGACTGCGGAAGGCCCAGCGCTCGTCATCGCGCCGACCTCAGTCTGTGCAAACTGGCGCTTGGAAATCGAACGCTTCGCGCCCAGCCTCGAAGTCGTTCTCTTCGGGCCAGGCGACCGGCAGGAAGTCCTCGCCAACATGGGCCCCGGCAAAGTCATGATCAGCAGCTACGGGCTGTTGCAGAGCGAAGAAAAAACCGTCGCTGAAATCCATTGGCGAGTCGCTGTCCTCGATGAAGCCCAGGCCATCAAGAATTTCAACGCCAAGCGCTCGCAGGCGGCCTTGAAGCTCGACGCCGACTTCCGGCTGGCGACGACAGGCACACCCATCGAAAACAACCTCGACGAACTCTGGAGCATTTTTCACTTCATCAATCCCGGCTTGCTCGGTTCCAGGCGGCATTTTCAGAGGCGTTTTGCGACGCCGATCGAGCGCGAGGGCAGCCAGGCCGCTTCTTCTCAGCTGAATGCGCTAATCAGCCCGTTTCTGCTGCGCAGAACTAAGGCGCAAGTGCTGCGGGAACTGCCAGCCAAGACAGAGATTTCGCTGCTGGTCGAATTGTCCGAAGAGGAAAGGGCCTTTTATGAAGCGCTGCGTCGGGACCTGGTCAGCGAGCTGAGCGCGCTGCGACGCCAAAATCCGGCTCAGCTGCGCTTCCATGTCCTGGGCGCCATCATGAAACTCCGCCTGGCAGTCTGCAATCCGCAGCTGGTGCGAGCCGAATCAACCCTGGACAGCTCAAAGCAAAAAGCGTTTGCAGAACTTTTGGACGAACTCCTGAAAAATGGCCATAAGGTATTGGTATTCAGCCAATTCGTTCGTCATCTCGAACTCATCCGGCCAATCTTGGAAGAACGCAGGGTGAGCTACCATTACTTGGACGGCTCAACGCCGGCCAAGGAGCGGGCGGAGGCGGTCGCGGCCTTCCAGCGCGGAGAGCGTGATGTGTTTCTAATCAGTCTCCGGGCAGGCGGACTCGGCCTGAATCTCACGGCCGCCAATTATGTGATCCACCTTGATCCCTGGTGGAACCCAGCCGTGGAGAACCAGGCTTCGGACCGAGCGCATCGACTCGGCCAAACCAAGCCCGTGACCATCTATCGGCTGGTCAGCCAAAATACCATCGAAACGAAAATCCTGGACCTGCACCAAAAAAAACGCCGTTTAGCCGAACAGCTGCTGGCGGACCATGACGCACCAAGCGCGGTCTCAGCCGACGAATTGCTCAAACTGATCTCAGAACCATGAAATGACACCCAGGAATGCCAGCCGCAAAGATTGCAAAGCAGGCTGGAGATTGTATACTAATTAGAGAAAAGAACCTGTTCGCGGCCTGACGCCGACGCCTGACCCCAGGCTCTTCTCGCCGACGGCCGGCGGCCACCTACCAGACTGGAGAAAAACCACCATGTACAAAATCGGACAAAAAGAGCTGGATGCTATTGGCGATGTTCTGTTCAGCGGCAAGGTGTTCCGCTACGGCTCCGGCGGCGCCTGCGCCAATTTTGAGGCACGCTATGCGCAATATCTCGGGGTGAAGCACGTCCTGATGACCTCCAGCGGCACAACGTCCCTGGCAGCGGCCCTGGTCAGCCAGAACATCGGCCCTGGAGATGAAGTCCTGGTTCCGGCCTGCACCTACATCGCCTCGGCGATTGCGGTTCTGGCTGCCGGCGCCATACCAGTGGTGATTGATATTGACGAATCGCTGACCATGTCGCCAGCAGCGGCGGAGGCGGCTATCAGGCCGCACACCAAGGCGTTGCTGCCGGTTCACATGTGGGGCATGCCCGCTGACATGGACGCTTTGACGGCGATGGCCAAACGGCACAATCTTAAAGTCATTGAAGACGCCTGCCAAGGCGTGGGCGGCGGCTACCGCGGCCGCAAACTCGGAAGCATCGGCGACGCCGGCGCCTTCAGCTTCAACTACTATAAGAACATGACGTGCGGCGAAGGCGGCGCAGTAGTCACTAGCTGCGACGAGGCCGTGATCCGGATGGGATGCATGATCGACTGCTGCCGGTTCTATTGGGATGGTCGCCAAGCCAATGGGACGCCGTTTGTCAGCAGCGGCGCACGGGCGTCGGAAATCGAGGGCGCCATCATGAACTGCCAGCTCGACCGCATTGATGACATGATCACCAAGATGCGCACCCAGAAAAAACGCATCCTGGCCGAGACGGCTGACTCCGGCCTGAAGCCGCTCAAGGCCAACAGCCTTGACTACGAATGCGGCACCCACGTCGGCTTCCTGCTGCCCTCGGCAGAACACGCCCTGGAGTTCCAGAAAATCCAATCCTGCACGATTGCGGGCAAGACCGGGCGGCATGTCTACACGGAATGGGACCCCATCTTCGCCAAGCAAGGCGCACACCACCCGGCCTTGAATCCATACAATCTCAAGGAAAACGCCGAGTGCCGCCGCGATCTGACTAAAGACCAATGCGCCCACTCCCTGGAAATTCTCAATCGGGCTATTATGGTCGGCACGCATCCTGACCGCTCCGAGGACGACACCAGCAAACTGATTGAAAACCTGCGCCGGGCGGCAAAACAAGTCTTGTAAGACAAAGCGCAGCCGACATCGCAGCAGAAAAGCCGTATTCATGGCAAACGACGGCAAGCTCGCAAGGCATGAGCGCAGCCGCAGCTGACGCTGTCTGCGGCGCCTGCGTTGTCCGCGCCCTGCCACCTCCCTGAATTTTCCTGGAGTCCGCTATTTCATTGGTCTCCAGTTGTTCATCCCCTGACCAACGCCGCGATGGAATTGCAACAGAACATCACGACTCGGCTGGAACAGACCTTGGCGCCGCAGATGCTGCAGTCGCTGAAGATTCTGCAAGCCACGACCCAAGAGCTGGAAGTGACGCTCTCCGCCGAGCTGCTGCAAAATCCCGCCCTGGAGCTGGAAGGGCTGGGTCGCGAAGAACTGATCGGCAACCCGATCGAAGACAGCCTGGCCAAGGGGTCGGGCGAGGATGACCGCGCCGCCCAGCTGGCCGAATATGACGAGAACCTAGTCGATGCAGTCCGCGAAGCCGCCTGGGATGACGCGCCCCTCGATGAATATTTGCCCAACCCAGTCCGCGAAGCCGACCAGCAAGAACGCCACGCCCGGCTTATGGCTTCACTGACCGAGGAAGCCTCCCTGCAAGACCAGCTCTTAGAGCAAATCCGTGACTTGTTGCCAGGCGTCGGAACCGAAAATCCACTCTATCGCGCCTGCCTGGAAGTGCTGGGCAATCTCGACGAGCGCGGCTACCTGCAAGCCAGCAACGAGGAAATCGCCCGCGGCGCTGACGTTGACCTCGATTGCGCCGAAAAGGCGACAGCGATCATCCGGCGCCTGGAGCCGGCCGGCCTGGCTGCACGCACCCTGCGGGAATGCCTCCTGGCCCAGCTGGAAAGGTCGCGGGAACGCGGCAGCCTGGCCTGGGAAATCGTCGACTCACATTTAGAGGACCTGGCCCGCAACCGCATCCCGAAAATCGCTAAGGAGCTTGACGCTGACATGGATGAAATCCAGGAGGCCGCACTCCGGATTCGGTCTCTTGATCCCAAGCCTGGCCACTCCATCGCCTCGGTTGCAGCGCAGGAAGTGATTCCCGAAGTCTTCATTGAGCGCGGTCCTGACGGCGAATGGATCGTCCGCCGCAACCAGGATCACCTGCCGCGGCTGCGCATCTCACCTCGCTATGAGAAATTGCAAGACGACGCCAGCCTGTCCACATCAGACCGGCAGTGCATCCGGAAATACATCCACGACGGCCGGCAGCTGATCCGCTCAGTCGGCCTCCGGCAAAGCACTATTGAACGGATCGCGGAAGAACTCGTCATCCAGCAGCGTGACTTTCTGGAACACGGCACCACCCAGCTGCGGCCGCTGAACATCGCCCAGATCGCAGACAGCCTGGGGCTGCATGAGACCACGGTCAGCCGAGCCATCGCCAACAAATACGTACAAACGCCGCATGGCATATTCGGCTTCAAGCACTTCTTCTCGACCGGCTATGAAAGCGAGGACGGCGAGGCCCTGTCCAGCCGCGCCGTCAAGCTGAAAATCCTGTCTTATATTGAGCAGGAGCCGCCGAACAAGCCCTTGTCCGACCAAAAAATCGTCGATCTACTCGCTCAGGACGGGCTTCAAATTGCCCGGCGCACTGTTGCCAAATACCGTGACGAGGAAAACATCCCTGCTGCCAGCCTGCGTCGACAGCATTAAGACATCCGCCGATGCCCAACGTCGCATTTTACACTTTAGGCTGCCGTCTGAACCAAGCTGAAACCGGCTTGGCAGCCGCTGATTTGGCCAGTCATGGCTATACGCTGGCGCCTTGGGGCGCACCGGCTGACTTGCTCGTCATCAACAGCTGCGCCGTCACCTCCGTTGCCGCCCAGAAAACCCGGCAGGCCGTGCGCGCCGCCCGCCGTCGCTGGCCAGCAGCCTTCCTCGTCGTCATCGGCTGCGGCGTGACGGTCGACCGCGAAGCCTGGGAGGCCATGGAAGACGGCCCCGACCTAATCGTGCCAAATCCACCGCCTGCGCCGCTCAGCGCCCTGCTGCCAGCGCTTCTCCAGCCCGGCCAAGGGCTTGTCTGCATCGACCCTGGCGAACCGCAAGACGGGTTCACCATTCCGGGCGTCGGCTTCTTCGGCGAACGAACCCGAGCCAACCTCAAAGTCCAGGACGGATGCGATTTCTTCTGCTCGTACTGCATAGTCCCCTATACACGAGGCCGAGCCAGGTCCCGCGATGCTGACGACGTGCTGCGCGAAGCCCAAGCCCTGCTTGACAACGGCTACCACGAACTGGTCCTCAGCGGCGTCAATCTCACCACCTATTACAACCAAGGCCTTGATCTAGCCGGACTCCTGCGCCGACTCTTGAGCCTGAAGGGCGATTTCCGCATTCGCCTCAGCTCGGCTGAGCCAGGGCCAGTCCTAGAGCGCGTCATCGATGTCATGGCCGAAGACCAGCGAATCTGCCGGTTCCTGCACCTTCCTCTGCAATACGGCGAAGATAGTATACTACACTCCATGAGGCGCCATTATTGCACGGCCGACTATCGCCGCTTAGCTGAGATGGCCTTGACTCGGATTGACGGTTTGTGCTTAGGCGCTGATGTAATCGTCGGTTTTCCTGGTGAAACCGATGCGTCCTTTGCGAGCTGCCATGATTTTCTGTCCAGCCTGCCATTTGGTCTGCTGCATGTTTTCAGTTATTCACCGCGGCCAGGGACGGTAGCGGCGAGTCTTCCGGGTCGGCCGCCGTCCCGGCTGGTCAAGCGCCGTTCCGAGACGCTGCTGGCCGTCGCCGCTGCCAAGGCCGAGGCTTTTGCAGCCAGTCAAATCGGCCAGGCGGCCACCGTCCTGCTGGAGTCTGTCGATTCTGGCTGGTCTGACAACTATTTACAGGTGCGCCTCGAACCGCCGGCTGGGCTGCCGGCCAACACCTTAGTCGAGGTCGCGATCACCGCCGCTGCCGGCAACCGTGAAGTCCTGGGACGAGTCGTTTCCCAGCCGGCATCTAACCAAGCGCCTTCACGCGGAGGAAAGCCATGTCCCTGAATGAAAAGAGCTACCTTGACCTGATGACGCCCTGGCTCAACGTCATGCCGCAGTTCATTCGCCGTTCCCAGTACAATCCTCGTCTGCGCTATTATGGCACTGGCGAATCCCTGCACTGGCCGACCCAGAGCAACATGAACGTGTTCGCGGCGTTAGCCGTCCTGGGCACGTCGCCGGAACTGCCGGAAGCAACGCTGCCAATTTCCCGGCAAGAGATCATCGACACGGCCCTTGACCTGCTGCGCTACGCTCTGGCCACCCACGCCACCGGCACAGAAAAGGCCAGCGACGGCAAGCAATGGGGCCATCATTGGATCAGCGTACTCGGCGTTGAACGCATGGCCCACGGCGTAGACGCCATCCGCGACTATCTGACCGACGAAGACGAAGACGCACTCCGACGCATGATGATTTCCGAAAGCGACTGGCGCCTTGACCAGTACGAAGTCGTCGCCGGCATGGTCGGCGCGGAAGGCAAAAACAGGCCCGAAGCAAATATCTGGAATGGCGGCGTCCTGCTCCGCACCGCTCTTGAGTACCCCGACGCGCCCCGCGCCCAGGAATACCTTGACAAGGCCACCCAATTGCTGCTGAACGGGCTGTCCTATCCAATGGACGCGGCCTGCGAAACCATGTTCAACGGCAAGCCAGTGCGGCAATGGCATGTCGGCTTCAACTTCACCCCCAACTGGTCGCTTGACCATCACGGCTACCTCAATGTCGGCTACATGGTCATCTGCCTGTCCAACCTGGCTATGCTGCACTTCTTCTACAAGCAGCGCGGCCTCACCCCGCCGCCGGAATTGTACTGGCACGTGCGCGAAGTCTGGAACCTAGTCAAGACCTGCACCTTTGCCGATGGCCGTCTGCTCCGCATTGGCGGCGACACCCGAGCCCGCTACACCTACTGCCAGGACTACGCCATCCCCAGCTGGATGCTCGCAGAAGACTTCCTCGGCGACGAAGACGCGGCCTCCTTCGAGGCCGGCTGGCTGAAGGTGGTCAAGCAGGACATGGACTTCACCGGCGACGGCGGATACTATGGCGGACGCCTGGCCAACATCCGAGACACCAGCTACTTCTATTTCGCCCGCCTGGAGTCGGACGCCTTCCTGTGCCTGTCCTACGGAGCCTACTGGCGACGGCTGTTTGATCTTCCCCAACCAAAAGCCGACACGCCGAAAAATCCCGCGGCCGCCTGGCAGGACGAATTTCATGGGGCGACTCTGGACCGCTCTGGAAACGCCGTGCGCTCGTTTGTCTGGCATGGCGGCCAGGGGCCTACTGGCGTCATCGCTCCGGCAGGAGACAGCTCCCTGGCGGAATGGCAGGGCAATCTGCACGGCGAACTAGTGTCAACCCAGACGCCGATGCTGTCCCAAGGCGCCAGCCACTGCCATGAGATGTTCCCGGGCGGCTTCCTCAACGCCGGCGTTTCGATCTGGCGCGATGTCGCGCCGGTCGGCGAAGGCGAAGTGCCCTACGATTATGCCAAGCACCATATCGCTGTCGCAGCACTGCCTGATGCAAGCACCATGCTCGTGCTGGAATACGCCGAGACGACCTTCGAGGTGACCTTGAAAGCCATCAAAGGCTATGGCGTCAAAATCCCCAACGACGTCTTCAACAACCAAAAGCGCTATTACCAGATGCCGGACGGCCGCGCTTTCGTGACCGAGCCAATGCCAGGCCAGGAAGAGACCCGCCGGCTCCAGTGCGACCGCATCGGCATTGACGGACGCCTGGCCGTGTTTGCACTCTACGGAGCCGAGGACGGCCTGGTTCTGCACCGCCCAGCCGACCGCACTATAGTCATCAGGAGAAACAGCGGGCCTTGGCTGCATTCGCTGTACGTCGAGGAAATCTGCGGCAAACTGACCCTCGGGCATCAGCGCGTTCCGCCCGGAACCGTACTCCTCGACGGCGGCTTCGCCATCGCCCTGCGCAAAGACCTCAAAAGCCCGCAGACAGCGTTAATTCCGCAGACAGGCAGGCTCCGCGCCGTGAAATTCACTGCGGATAACAAGACTTACGTCTTCACCGCCAACTTCGGCGAAGTCGCCGCCACCCCAGACCTGCATGGAATGAACCTGCAAAAAATCTCTGGTCCCGATATCCTGGCACCGGGCGGCGCAGCATTGTGGATAGAAGAATAAGGGCGGGAGTTAGGATAGGGTACTACTATCCGCCAACTTCTTATTGCCGGTATCTTTGGATGGCCTCCCGTACTGCCTCCATGTTCCTGGTGCTTAGAGTCCGGCCGTATGCTCCTGGGTAATAGCTGATAGCCTGGCAATCGTTGTAGGGATGCATTTCATCCCAAATTGAATTGCTGTAGGTATAGCTGCAGAACAACGAGAAAAGCGACCAGCCATCCCGGGAATATTCGGCAGCACTTTGCCCCACGAACAAGATTTCCTTGGGGGAATTAGGTGCCTTCTCGCCAAAGCAGGGAGTCGTATAAAGCAACTTGACTTTGCCAATTTCCGGCAATTCCTTTTCGCGATATTCCTGGTCTTTGGAAACCCCAGCATAAAAATGGTTGATGTACGGGCAGAAGACGTCGATATATTCGCGCATTTGGCGCACCACGTCTGCCGTGCCGGTTTGAATTTCTCCGGGATTGCACCAGATTTGCACTTCCGGGGCAACTTTGCGCAGCATTTGCGCCAGGCTTAGCCATTTATCGACAGTGCTTTTAGTAGGTTCATCCAGCATGATATAGCTCCAGTCTTTGGTTTGCAGACCCAAGCTTTTCAGCAAGGCGGCCTGCTTAGCCATATCTTCTTCCTGTTGCGGCACAAAGAGAGCAAAATGCTTGATGCCATACTGCTGCATTTCCTCTGGCGGGACAACCGTCCTGAAAACCAGATTCACTCCGATATTTTTGAATAATTCCCAGCAGGAGCTGCGTTGCAGGGGCTTGCACCAGCCGCCCACTAAAGGAACTGGACGCTTGTGGGTGGCTGGAACTACCTGTATCTTGAAATCGACGCTGCGCTCGCCAAGCTCAATCCTGGCGGAATGGTTGCCCTGGGCAAGCGTGTCCCGCGTGGAAATGGTTATCCACAACGAGGTGTTTTGATGGGGCGGCAAGAAAATCCGCTGGCGTTCCAGCAGAACTGCCGGGGTCCATTTGTACAATGCAGTGTTCAAATAGGCGACTAAGCGGATTTGCACAGAGTCGGTTCCGGAAACCCGTGGAGTCAATGAAATGGTTTCCTTGCTGTCATTGCGCAGGTGGAACAGCAGGCTGGCCGCATCCCCCTCAGGAATGACCAGCGAAACTGAAGAAGGCTCAATAATGTCAGCGGCTTGCGGAACACTGCTTCTCACAAAACCATCCCAGGGGTCGCAACTCTGCCAGAGCGTGAGCGGCTTGTCGGAAAGAGGTGCCCAAAAGGTGTCTGGATGCTGAGCCGATGCGTCAGTAATAAAGATTTTGTCCACCCGGCGAAATGTATATGGCGCTTTGCCGACATTTTTATGCAGAAGCAGCCGCAATTTCCCTGCCGGCAACTCTGCCGAAAGACATTCCCAGGTAAAATGGTTGCTTCGCCTGGACAAACGGTCTTCCGGTTGTCCGTAATCCAGTTTGGCTACGATATTGCCTTCGCTGTCAGAAAAGCTGAGGTCGAAAATATTGAAGTATTTGTGGAAAAGATGATATCTGACCCAGACATAATAGGTGCCGGCTTTCGGCAGTTCCAGATTGCTGGTTGCTTCGGCTAACCCGTCTTCATATCCTGCCTCTAATATTTTTCCGGAAGCATCGCTCTTATCTTGAATTTTCCAGCCTTGGGCAATCTGCATATCCTCGGCCTCGATAAATTCTGCAAAAGCATGGTGCGGCGCCTCAAGCAGGCTGGTCATGACTTTTTTTTCATCAGCGACCTCTTGGGGAGTGCCAATCAAATTAACCTGCTCGTCAAAGTAGACTTTAGCTGCCAGGCGTTGTTCAGCCATTCCCTCCGGATTCTCGCACAGCTTTTGCAGAAATTGTCTGCGCCATTCCAAGTAATAGTTTTGCTGCGCCTCGCTTAGGGCTTCCCAGGGGAAGCTGCCTGGGCGTTGGTTCCAGGCATTCCAAGCCTGCTTGGTAGGGTCGCAAGCTGGATATTCCCCATTCTCGCTGATGCTTTCCGGATTTTCCAGCAACGGGTCAGCGCATAACACGACTTTAGCGATTTTCCGGAAAGTGAACGGGCCGCCATGAATCAAAGTTGACAGCTCAATGGTATATTCACCGGGGGATAAATCGACCAAGTCGCCGCTTTCCCAGATAAATTCACTGCGTTCCCCGGAATTGACTGGCAAGGGTTCTGGCCGTTTCGGGGCGTTTTCTTTCCAATCAAAATTATAGGAATAATATTGCCCCTGGGTTGAGGTGACAACCTGATCCTGATAACTGAGCAATTCAGGCGGCAGGATGCTAAGGGCAAACGAAGCAAAATAATCTTTGAGCTTATAATATTTTACCCATACACGGTAGGTTCCGGGTTCATTGACGCGTAGCTTAGCTCGCGTTGCTGCATAGCCATGCCCATAGCGAGCTTGCAAAAAGTCCATCTTCTCCTGCTGATGAATCTGCCAATTGCCAAGATTTTCTTTGAAATCTTGAGGGGAAAGGCTAATGGCCGGAAAAGTCGTTGGGCAGTTTTCCATTGACGCGCCTGGCAGGGGGCGCTTTGCCCAGTATTTTTGGAAATGGGCAAAGGCACTTGGATTGAGAGAAAAATTCTCCCAGCTCAGTTCATCGGGTTCATCATTCATGGCCCGGAGGGAAGGCAGACCAAGGCAAAGCAAAGCAAGCAGTACGCATCTAAACATAAAGGTAGTTCCTTGAAGGCAAAGAGGTTTCCTGGTTAAAAAATTCCGGCGTAATGTGTTGGCGATTTCACTTGACGGATGCGGCATTTTCAGAGTTGGCCTTTTCAAACCAAAGCATAGTGGTGCAGGGTGTGGACTGCACCTGAGAATTGTGAAAAGTCATACTGGCAGGGCGAGCCCGGCGCAAGGCGCAATATTCTGGGGCAGTCATGCTTACTGAATACTTGCGACTGCTCTGCCAAGGGCGCAATTTGCCTACCGGAATGGCCTCCCGGTCACCCTTCCATCCCTCTGGCAACGTCAAACGAAGCTCGCCTTTTTCCAAAGTCTTCCCAGAGAGGTTATGCACTTCAACCGTAAAACGAATGTTGTCATTGCTGCTGATCTGAGCAAGCTTTCCGCTCTCTTCGCAATCGGCATACATACTCAGCAGGGCACCAAAGTCCTGAAAGCCGAACAGGGCGGCATAAGTTCTGAAGCCCGGAACGACAAAGCGAATGTGATTGTTTTCAGTAAACAGAACGTCTATTGGGTGGAGCCGGCGGGAATGGTCGACTACCGCAAAGAAGCGCTTTGGCTTTGGAAGATTCTGCGGCCAGGCAGTGTCAACGGTGAAGGGTTCGACTGCCCCGTCATTGAAGCTGGTCAAAGCAAACATGATATTGCCCCTGGAATCGACCAACGGATTTTCCACCCGGATTTTTCGTGCCCTCTTTTCTTCCAGATGCACTTTTGCCTGCGGCGACAAACCGGCCCAGGACAAAAAACTTGCAATCAGGCGATGTGGCGAAGAACCCGCATGCGCATCGTCAAATTCATATCGGCTGCAAGAGCCGCCATAGACAGAGCCAAGCATGCCTGCCAAATAGAGCGTTTTGCCTTGTCCTGGCTCATTGACCACCAGAGCCGGGACGCCCCCAAAGCTCATGCCGACGGTCTCCCCGGCCATGAGATTCACTTTCTGCCGACCAAAGCCGCTGAAAGTGTATGGCGCTATCCCCCTAAGCATGGGATGTTGTGAATCGAATTGCTGCCAGATTTCAAAAACACTGGAAGGAATATCCTTGTTTTCAATGGCATTGATGGTAACTTCCCCATAGCCCTGGCTGGATTCCTGCAAAGCCAACACGGATTTAGCGGGAGCTTCTTTAGCCGCCGGCTCCACTCCGAACAGGCGCATCAAGCTCAGGTCGGTACGGTCGGCACGGTCTTTGATGCCGGGCAGCATGTCGGCAATGGCGATCCCCCCGCTTTGAATCCATTCAGAGATTTTACGGCTGGCTTCAGCAGGAATGCGTTCGCTTTGCGATAAAACCAGAGCGCCTGCTCCTTCCAAGCCGCCGGCGCATATTTGTTCGGCAGTGATGTAGCGCACGGCGTATCCAGCCCCACGCAACAGCTCATAAACCCGGTAGGGTGAATTGGCGCCTTCGCTCCAAGAAGAGAGCAAGGGGCCGTGATAAAAGCTGTCCAGACGACTGTAATATACATAGACCGGTTTGACCGCATACGCTCTCTGGGCAGCAGTGAAAAACGGCTCTAGGCGATGAACTTCATGCGCAATGTCGGCGGCGCTGCCTAATTTGTCTTTATGGCTGAAGTCGCCGTTGAGCAAAGCCCATTTTGGATATGAATCATGAAACACGCCTTCCTGGAACATGAAAAGATAGATTCCCTTCACGCCTTTGCCGACCATCGTCCAAAACGTACGGCTCATGATAAAGGGGTCTTCCGTATGGACATTGGTCTCCTGATTCACGATCGGAATGCCGTGCGACATGCTGTCTAAAAAATCGACTTCAGCGCCCATGTAATCATCGGCGCAATAGCCATCCCACCCAAATAAATCACCGGGCCTGAAGACAATGTTGAAAATTTCTTCATAATCCATTGGCAGCCTTTTCTTGAAGTCAGCTCCAAAGATATTGAGATTAGACAGTTGGCTGGTGACTTTGACATTGGGTGCCTCTTGCCTCACCCGTGCGGCCCGTGCGGCCAATAGCTTGGCAAAGGTTTTCCCTGAGAATTCCTGGAAGTCGTAATATGCCGCCGGATTTTCCTCGACGGTTTTCGGGGGCTGCACTTCCTGCCAGGAACTATAACTCGTATTCCAAGTTGCGTTCAAGCGGGCGCAGTCCTGATAGCGCTCCTCCAGGAAAAGACGGAATTTAGCGATGGCGAGTTCGGAATAGTCGTAGAATCCACCCCATTCGCCAGAGATGCAGACCTGGTCGATATTGCCTTCTTCCAAATGCTGGCGGACTTTTGCTAAGGCGCGAAGGTTGACTTCATCCCAGAATTCGGAAAAATGCAGGCTGAAGGAATTGCCCACTTCGCCATTCGCATTGACGAAGCGTCCCTGCGGCTTAGGGTATTTTTTCTGCAAGTCCGGTTGATAGTCACTGAAAGGCGAGAGCATAGCCTTGATGCCGCTTGTTTCTCCCACCGTTCCTTTCAGATAATAGTTGGCGGCATGGTCATGGGAGAACCCCAGGTAAATCTGGCTGGCCGGATCAGAGAAAGTGCTGCCGCAATTGATAATGCCCAGTGGAAAGGCCGGTGTGACATTGCCAATGAACGGAGACGGCCCAGGCAAAGCAAAACCTTTGCGGACCTTTTCCGCAGGCGGAAGGCTGTTCAGGCTGCTGAGATCAAACTTCGCTAAATCATCCATGGGTTCAGCAGAAAGCAACATACAGTCAATCTGACGCCAGGACGCCGCCCCCTTATATATCAGTGGCAGCAGGCTGATGCAGTAATCGCCGGGAAATTCCGCAATAAAGCTGAAGCTGTGCCAGGCAGGACCGCTCGTTTGTGGATATTCTGCCGCCTCGTATGAACGCGCAGCCGGCAAATATTTATTCCAGTCAACCTTTTCAAAATGTACCGTTTCCAAGGCGCTGTTGCGCACTAATACGGCAAAATTGCTGCGTTTGTCTTTTTCTTCCCAATAGCGCACCGCAGCATAATACTTCCCGGCCTTGGTCAAATGGACTTCCGCCGGTGCGCTTTCTTCAGAATAATGACCGGGGGCAGCCTTGAGAACCTGCCCATCGCTGGCCCAGGCAGCAGGCGCCGACTGCCACCGCTGGTTCCTTTCCGTAACGCCACATTTCAACCGAACTGGCATGGCAATACTGCTCCCACTGACTAAAACAAGGCAAAAACTTAATAAGAGACCAGGTTCCCTAATTTTTCCGAACATGAAAATTCCCTGCTCATGGCTTATGTAAAAATTAAAGTTAGCATTTCATCATTTTTTGCTGGCGGCTCAGGCTCATTCAAGGCCCGGAATTTACATTCAAGCTATGCCATAAATAGTATTTAGTCATAACTTTTGGGGCGTCAGTGCCGGTCAGACCCTGGGTAGAAACAAACTCGACATGCAAGTCATGAAAAAGAATATTAACCCCGGTTTTGCTATTGTGCCCCCAACTGTAAGTCCTATAATCGCCGGGAACCAAAAAACCTTTATAATGCACATCTGGAAAACGGTTGTCGATGCATAAGATGGAGCTGCCCGGATGTTTCCATAAGAGCGGACTGGCGTGCGTGTAGCCCCAAAAAGCAACCGAACCTTCTGCCGGAGCAGAAATATATGCATTCATCCCGTAGGTCACGCCCCAGGGATCCTCGGTGCCAACCCAGGCGGGGTCTTTAGAAGGACAGGCAAAATACTTGTAATAACTTTTATAGGGAACCCCTGGAAAATTCTCCGCCGCCAAAATCTTCGCCCATAAATTCGAATTGTAATTGCTGGTAATTTTTACCGGAGGATAATACATGCCCATATAGTCTGAATTGTACATTCCCTGAAAAAGGCCTACTTGGCGCAATTGCGATTGACATTGAGCGGTGCGAGCCTTGTCACGCGCCTTCGCTAACGCCGGCAACAGCATCGCTGCCAGAATCGCGATAATGGCGATGACCACCAACAACTCAATGAGGGTGAAGCACAATTTCTGTTTCATGTTAACCTCCTGACGAAACGGTGATTAAGGTATATGCACAGGGCTCAATGACAGGAAAAATGACCAACCAGCAGATAACAAAAAAATGAAACCTATAGCCAGCAGTAAAATAGCAGATAAATCGATTTAGGAAGTAAGCTAATGCCGAATTTCAGTAAGTCAATTGATTTTAACTTTTTTCTATTGAGAGTAATCGGCCATAATTGATCGGTTTGCGCCCTCGGTGCTTAACCAAGCTTAACCCTAAGGCTTTGGCCTGGGATAGACGCACACCGAAAGTGGTGCCTTGTAAAGGCACTACACAAGCACCACCGTCCACCATCCTCTTACTCATTAAACGCCGTAGACTGCAAGTCTGAGATATACACTTCTTTGATCTGCACCATGTTGGCGTTAATGCCCCTGATGGCGAAATGGCACGCTGCCATCGGCTTGTCAAGATGCGTCACTGCGGCTAATTCGCCATCGACGTATAGGATGATTTTCCGGCGCGACAATTTGAAAGTGCATTCCAGCCACTCGATCGGTTTTTTGTCGTTCATTTCGCCGATAGCGGTAACTTTTCGGTCTGCGTAAAGTGAATATGAGCATTTCAGGTCTGCGTCCCGTCGCCAGACAAACATGCCATATTGGTCGATACCGTACTTGATTTGGCAGATGACGCTTCCCGGCGTCGGATGCCTGATTTTGAATTGGAGGTTTTGTCCGGGGTGGATAGTCTGAATCAGGTTCAACCAGCCGCGCGCCTTTTTTCCAGTCACGGTCCAGGTGTGTTCTTGCGGGTCTTTTCCGGCTGTCCAGTCACCGTCGCCCTGCCAGAAGCCCATGGATGTCGCCAGAGAGACGCGGACAGCCTGATAGTACTTCGCATGGACGTGCTTCACGCCCCAAAAGATGCCTAACAGCAGTGCCAGCAACAGCAGCGCAGCGGTTCCGCCCTTGATGAAATCAAGGCGGCGGACTGCTTTCCAGGCGGTGTACAGCTGTTGGTTGTACTTGTCGTGCAGAAGTTCCAATTCCACCAGTAGATCATGGTAGTTGCCATAGCGCTTCCCTGGATCAGCGCTGCCCATGCGGCGGAGAATGGCGGCGAACTCCGGACTGATTTTCGCCCCCATTGAGGACGGGTCCGGGATGTCATGGTTCAATTTGTGCGTCAACAGGAGGTCGCGCTCCGTGATCGTAAACGGCACCGAATTGGTCAGCATATAGAAGGCCGTACCTGCCAAGGCATAGATGTCAGCCCGGAAATCGACGTCCTCGGGAAAGAACACCTGCTCTGGCGCAATGTACGCCGGGCTGCCAAGGACGCTTCCTGGCGGCGGCGGCTCTGATGCTGACGGATTCTGCGACGCGCCGTTCTGCTTGGAAATGCCGAAATCGCAAATGGTCACCCGGGTATTCTTGTCTAAAAAGAGTTCTGAGGCTTCGCGCAGCGGCTCGGCGGAATCGTGATAGATGAGGAGGTTGTCCGGCTTCAGGTCAAAATGCGTATAGCCTTTCTCGAAGACGTAGGCCAGGCCCTTGACGACGTCCAGGAGGATGCGCACGACCAGCGGCTCTGGCAGCGGCCCAAAGCGCAGCAACAGGCTCTTGACGCTGAGCTGACCAGGGATGTACTCCATGATCAAGTAGACACCTTCGGTGGTGGTGACGATGTCATGGCAGCCCACCACGTTCGGATGATTCATCGCCGCCAGCGTGATCGCCTCACTCCTGAGCCGGTTGATGAAAACAGGATTGGCGGCAAACTCCTTATGGAGCATCTTAACCGCCACCAGACGGTTCAAATGGCATTGCCGAGCTAAGAAGACCGTGCCCATGCCACCTGAACCAAGCAGGGAAATCAATTCACAACCAGGCGGAGGGGGAATATTGTGATCAGCTTTCAGCGGCTTGCCTGGAATGGCTGTGCTGGCGCCGAAAGCAGACATCTCAACCGTCGCATCATCGACGGCAGACTTGCCCTCTCGGTTGAAGATGACATGAGTCGTTTCCAAACTGCATCCAGGGTTGGAGACCAGACGACGTAGCAACGGCTTCCCATAGAACATCTGCCTGAATCAGACGGAAAACCGCTTCCTGTCGCATCGAAGATTTTGCGTTAATTAATTAATTTTAGCAAAATGCCAACGATAATTCAATGTCAGCGCTGGAAAAATATCCCGGCGGCGGTGCTCGCTGTGTGTTAGGCGTTTTCTTCAGGAACGCCAGGCTTCTTTCAGGGCTTTGAAGTTCATGATAAAGGACATGCCCACCATAATCATAGCGGTGCCGCTCATCGTCCATACGTTCATTTGTTCACCGAGGAGAATCCAGGCAAAGATGCAGGCGAGGACAGGTTTCAGGAAAAAGGACATGGACGCTCCGAAGGCAGTGGTTCTGGCGATGCCAATATAGAACAGATAATACGCGAGGGTGGTGCAGATGAAGACCATGTAGAACATCTCCGGAATCACTGCGCTGATTTCGGCGCAGGTGTCTTCGGCTCTTCGCCACCAGGCCAGGGGCAGGGTAAGCAGGCCGCCGATGAGCGAGGAGGCACCCATGAACAGCATCGGGCCATATTTGGCGCCATAGCGCCGGGCATAGCAGACGCTGAAGCTGAAGCAGAGCGCTGCCAGGGACATGACCAGGAGAGCATAGATGGCCCCCCGCGTCGGCGCACCGGATTCCCGGATGAACAGAGATACGCCCAAAATGCCGAAGACGACGGCGCACCATTTGCGCCAGCTCCAAGCTTCGTTGTTCATAAAACGAGCCAGAACCGCAGTGAAAACGCCATTGGCGCTGAATACCACCGCCGAGGAGGACGCATTGGTGAACATCTCAATAGCCGCATGAAATAAACTGATGGACACCGCGATGCCAACCGCGCCATTGACTAAAAAATGCTTCAGGTCATTCAAGCCTAAGCGATTGCCCCGCCGAAAATACCCGGGCAAAGACAGACAGGTCAAAACAATGCCGGTCAGGAAAAAACGCAGGAAAACCATGGTGAAAGGCTCAATGGTGGCCTTGGCATTGATTTTCTTGCCGACGATTTCCACGGTGCTGAACAAGATGATGCTGACTAGCAGGGCGAGCCAGCCGAAAAGGACGGATTTATTCTTCTTCATGTTTTTCCTGGGGTGATGATAGGGTTCCTGCGGAGACATTGTAAAGACGGTCGGGCCGACCTAATTCAGGTGGTATGGCTGTGCAGGCCAGCAGGACTTGCGAACCGTGCGTCAATTCAGCAAAGAAGTGTCGACGGTGGAAAGCGTCAAGTTCGCCAAAAACATCGTCGACAATCAGGGTGACATCGTCGTCGCCGCGTCGTCGCCGGATGATGTCCAGGCAGGCGAAACGCAAGGCGAGCGAGGCTATGCGACATTCCCCTTGGGAGCCGTAGCGGTTCAGGAGGTTGCCGTCAAGAATGCAGCTCAAGTCAGCGCGATGCGGCCCGATGGCAGTGTAGCCGTAGCGGCAATCGCGCTCGTATGACTTCTCCAGTCCCTGGCGATAGGTCGCTTCAAGCTGATCAGGATCGTCGTCGCTGCATTGCAGGAGGTTGCTGAGTCTAGAAAGGTAACGCACTTCCAGGCGCCGCTCCGCTGTCAGCAAAGAAACCGACTTTTCCTCCAGCGACTGGTTGATGTCACGGGCGAATTCCTTGCGTGCCAGTTCGACGGCGATGCCTTCCCGAATCATCTGGCAATCGTACGCAGTAATCATGGTGCGCGGGTACTTGTCCAGATTACGCAGCATGGCATTGCGGCTTTTAAGCGCATTGCCGTACGCTTGCAGATGACGTAGAAAACCGGGCGACGACTGGCTGATGGCGATGTCCATGAAGCGACGGCGCAGCAGAGCATCGCCTTGGATGAGTTCTAAATCCTGGGGGATGAAGGTGACGCAGACAAATTGGTTGATGAAATCACTGGCCCGGTAAACTGGGTTGTGATTGATGAGCAATTTCCTTTCCAAGCCTTGGGAAACGGCTAGGTCGACCGGTCGACCAGCACTGTCGCGAGCCTGGCCGCTGAGGACAAAGCCATTTTTTTTCCATGAAATTAAATCCGCCAGGCGCGAAGTTCGGAACGACCGGAGCAGCGACAGGTAGTAGACGGCTTCCAGCAAGTTGGTCTTGCCCTGGCCATTCCGACCGATAAAACAATTCATGCCGGAATGCAAATCAACCCGGCAGGAACTATAGTTGCGAAAATCAGTGAGGCGAATGTGATGGAGCACGTTGCGTCAACCGCGCATCGGCATGAGGACGTACAAAAATCCCTCGTCGCCGGAAATCACGACCGGGCTATAGTCATCCTTGAACTGCATGATCAGCTGATCGCAGTCAAGATATTTCAAAGGTTCGTTGAAAAACAACGGATTGAAGGAAATGGTGACAGGCTCGCCTTCGTACGAGACGTCAACCGGCTCACTGGCTTCGCCGACGTCAGGGCTGCTGGCAGAAACGACCAACTGGCCTTCATTCAATTGCAGACGAACCGACGCGCTGCTGTCGCTGACGACCATCGACACGCGGTTCAAGGCCTCAGCAAAATTGGCGCGGGGAATAGCGACCGAGCGAGTGAAAGTGTCTGGAATGACTTGGCGGAAATTCGGATAGGTGCCTTCGACGAGCTTGGTCATGATGACGGTGTCGTTAGTTTCAAAGACGACGCAGGCTTGGTTGAGGCGGACTTTCACATCACCGTCCCCATCCAGGCCGCGAGCCAATTCCGTCGACGCCTTGTTAGGCAGGATCACATCGCCGTCACTCGCCGTGGCGTCAGGCAGTGGCTTCTCCATCAGAGCCAGCCGCCGACCGTCCGTCGCGGCTATCGTCAACACTGCGTTGCGGACGCTGAAGAGGACGCCGTTGAGCTGCTTGCGGGTCTCGTCGCCACTGCGGGCGTAAGAGACCTTGGCGATGCTGCGAACCAGCTCATTGGTTGGCAGAGTGAATGACCAGACTTCCTCAAAATCACCCATCGGCGGGAACTGGCTAGCATCCAAGCCGCGCAGCTTATAGTTGGACTTCTGGCAGGACAAGGAGCTGATTTCATCATCGTCGCAGATGAAAGTGACGTCGCCAACCGGAAAAGCCGCCGCGATCTGAGCCAGCTTTTTCGCGGGCAGCGTCGTCTTGCCCTCTTCTTCAACTAGGGCCGGGACGCTGGTGCGCACGGAAATCTCCAGGTCGGAAGCAGTGACGATCAGGCGGTCGTCCTTGGTTTCCAACAGGAAATTGTTCAATATAGGGAAGGTCACTCGCGGGCTGATGGCGCACATAGCCCGTTTCAAGGCGGTATTCAGATGTTCTTTCGTAACTGAGAATTTCATGTTGCTGTCTTTCCCCGTGGCGTGTTGTTTATACTGGCGGACCCGGAATCGGCCCTCAAACCGTCTTGGCAGTCTATAATAAAATTATATAAATGTATTTAAATACAATATTATTATGCAACGGCACTTTTCAAGTTGGTTTGGTTAATTATATGACTTGGAACGACATCTAAAGAATAAAAACCTTTTCATAAGCTGTTGATAAGATGATGATAGAAATAATGCACAAGGTTATCGACACGATTTTTACAGTTTATCAAAGGGGTTGTCACGGGCGCATGTTCAGGATGGTTGCAGGCGTTGTTTGAGGAATCGGCTGATGTCCAGCAGGTTGGTCAGGTTTCGGACTTGAGCTAAGCCGTTGCTGGCGGCGATGGCGGTTGGCGCGTCTGTGCGCCCGTGCGTCCCCCTAGGCTTTTGGCAGTCGGTGCTGGTGGAGAGGAATGGGATGTCCCAGAACAGCTCGCAAGGATCAAAGCCAATCTTGCTGTGGATGTCAACGTGGGTGGCGTAGTCAGGCGCTTCTTTGGCATTCTCCCACCAAGGATAGGCAAACCAGGCGCCAGGCTGCGCAGTCAGGACTAATTCGCCGCTTTCAGGGTGGTCTAATCCGGCCTCGGCAGCGGAACAGGCACTGACTACTCCAGGCAGGGTAGACAAAAGACTGCGTACGCCCGGCGTGTCTTCCGGATTAGTGATATAGATGTGGGCGACTTGATGGTCGCACATAGCAAAGGCGCGGCTGTCATAGAGATTCGGATAAAGGCGGCCAGCAACTCGGCGGCAGAGGAAAAATCCGGCTTCAAGGAGAGCCTTGTTGGGAAACACGGGTTGTTGCGCTGGCGTGATGGCGTAGTCGCCCCAGACCATGATGTCATAGCCCTGCTGCTCGGCTGACTGGACAAGGCGACCGAGACATTCGGCCAGTACGCTGATTTCGGAGGCCATCCGCCGGTGGTCGTCTGGGCCGTGGCTTTGTTGGCAGTAGTCAAGGTGCGGCAGATAAGTCAGCAGGACGTCTGGAGCGTGTTTTTGCATGACGGTCAGAGTAGCGCCCGTAATCCATTGCGTTGAACGGCGGTTGGCGCGAGGACCCCAATAGTCAGACAAGTTGAATCGCTTGCCAATCGTGCTGTTTAACTGCGCTTCCAGTTCAGGCGGCTTAGTCTGACAGGCTTGCAGCATGCCGCCGTGATGTTTGTGAATAGGTGCCGGGGAAATGACGTAGTCGACGTCTTCCCCAAGATTTTGCTGGTGGAACAACATAGCCGTGGTCCGCCCCCGTCGCCGGGACGCGGCCCAGATGCGTTCGCCGTGGACAAGGCGAGCCGACTGCTGCCAGAAGTCAACGCGTCGAGACCGGCGGTCAAAGCGGCCATTGGCGATGATGCCGTGTTGCGCCGGAGGCAGCGCTGTTCGCATAGTCGCCTGAGCCGTGCAGGTGACAGCAGGGAAAACCGGCGTGCAAGGCTGGAATGGCAAGCCAAGATCAGCTAAAAGACCGTCGTGTCGGCAAACAAGTTCGTAGCCAAGGCCAGCGCACTGCACCAGCAATAGCTTTCTATTTTGAGACATGATATTCACTTTATCGAAAAATTAGGTAATGTGCAAGATCTTGTGATAGAAAGAGAGATTTGGCACAGCGGTTCTGTTTGTTAGACGTCCGGTAGTGCCCATACTGGGCATCACTTTTGGGGTATGCCTAAAGCCTGGGGTTAAGCATGGTTAAGCGCCTACGGCGCAAGGGGGCATGACTGTAAGCAAGATGCATCTTCATCGTCTGAAAGCCTGTACAAGATACGTGTCGAAAGCTCCGCATGTCCACTACTGTCCACTGCCGTCCACGTCCATTTCCACTACCGTCCATTGGCGTCTATCGTCCATCGTCTACTCATGTCCATATAACGTCCACTAAAGTCTATTGTCCACTGTCCACTCCTTCTTCAACTGCTCGCAATCTTATTACCTATAACGGTTGCGAGTACCCAGCATCCTACTGCCAGGGCGCCTATTTCGAGTGCGTGTCCCATTCCTGCCAAGGTAATCCAGGCCGCTTGCCAGAAGATCAGCGACCGTATCAGTCGGCCGATCAGAATCCGCATTTTGCTTGGCGGGGTAGTGCGATTGAACACAGCAAAGGCGGCGTAGAGGTTGGTGATGACAGCCAGCAATAGGAAGCCCAGGCTGACCAGCCCGGAGCTGCGCAGCACGGCTAAGGGAATGAAAGGCAGGGTGACCAGCCATCCAACCAGAAAGGTGATGGCAGGTATGAACACGTTTTTGTTAGGAATCTGGGTGCGATTCTCGCCATCGGCCAGCCAAGTGACCGTGAAGATATGGATTGACAAAGCCAGTACCGGTGGGAAAATGCCGAGAGGCACGGCCACGGCACTGGCGCCTAAGAGAAAATTCAGGCCTCGGCAAAGACCCATGGCGGTCGAGCCGGAGAAGAGGTATTTTTTCATGCGCAGATTATAGGCGATGATCAGGCCAGCCAGGAGAACGGCGACCAGGAAAGGGCGCCGACCGTTCAATCCAGCCAGGATGATGGCGGTGATCAGACAGAACAGGGCAGCCCGCGTAGCCTGGGGAATGGTGATCTGACGACTGGGCAGAGGACGTTCCGGTCGACGGCGGCTGTCCTCGGGAAAGTCGCAGATGTCATTCATGATCGTGCCGAAACTATAGAGCAGGAGCGAAACGACGGACATGCCAAGGAGGCTCCAGCCGTTGATAGGGGTTCGGGTGATGACTGCCGCCAAGACCATGCCCCCCAGGATGTCGCCAGGAACAGTGAACAAGTTGGGCAGACGGACCAAACGGCTCCACGGCAACAGAACTGCCTGAAAAAAACGGGTCCAAGCCGTCCGCCAGTCGAACCGTTTCGGCGGCGGCGAATAACGACGCGGGCGTGATGTCGGTCTGGGTCTGGTTAACATAATGATGTGCCTCCCGCCTGAAAGGTGGTTCTGACGCCGCTACGGGGAATCTTCCCAAAGCGTGTCAACCACCTGCCAATTATCCAAGTCGGTGAAAGAGACAGTCTCCAAGGAAAGTAATTGGAATTCGGGACAATGCAATCCGGCTAAGGCAGTTATTAAGTCGTAATCAGTCTGAAAGCTGGAATCTTTGACCCCATGCCGCAGAAAAACTAGCCGGTATGCATTTTCTCGGGATGCGTCAAGCTTCCTAAGCGATGACAAGATGCTTGGGTCAACCGGAATAGCCTGCCCAGCGATTTCCGGCAGGGTTGATGGCTGCTGCGGCTTTTTCGGTGGCGCGGTTTTGCGGATAGTGCGACGTTGCTGCGAAGGTAAGTCGACCGGCATTGGAAACGGGAAGTCGACATCGCCCAGGAGTTCCTTGATTTTCTGCTCGCAGGACCAGACCACGACGAACTCTGCCTCGCGTTGGCGAAGCAGGTCAATGATGGCGATGTCCTGGAAAAGCGTCATGCTGGAATCTCGAATCTGTTCTTAGGCATACCGGCTGCATACCGGCTGCTCTGCATAGAGGCGGTCAACCCACCAGGCGTCAAAGGAAAATATCGTTCCTGCTGTTCAAATTATGAACGGTCAGTGTGCAAAAAGTGTCCGCGCAGGATGATGGCCGGTTTACGATTCAGGTCAGGGCTTGCTCTTGTCAGACGAAGTTGCTGGTGGTTCTTTTTTACCGGCAGCGTGGGCAGCTCCGGTCGTGTCTATCGTAGCACTTGCAGTTGGCATTGCTGTTGTCGGCATTGCCGGAGCGGGTGCCGGCGTTTTCTTCTTCTTGGCGGCGGCGGTCGGTGCTTTAGCGATGCCTGCCACTGGCAGCGGCGGTTCCGGGAAAACAAAGACGCCTGGCTCGCCCATGATGGACTCGACCTGATTTTCAAGCTCAGCGATCCGGCGATAGGCTTCTTCGCGTTCCTTGAGGAGCGCATCGACTTTCAAGCGGGCTTCGTATGCCGCCTTGATCGTCTCAGCGTCCGCCCGCATGACAATTTCGACAAAGGTCAAGGGCGCGGTTGGAATTGGTTTTTTTGCCATGTCTTCCTCCTAAGTAAGTGATGGCACAAGAGGGGAATATGATGCGATTATGTTAAGGATAAAATTAGTTGCCGCTTGTCGTCGCACGTAGTACAAGCTTTAGCTTGCAGTATGTCGTTCAAGCTTTAGCTTGCAGTACGTAACGTACGTCGTTCAAGCTTGGTTCATCCGTGTTTATCCGTGTTTAAAAATATTCCTTGCATCTCATGTTTCGCCGGTGACTTTGCCAATCAGCCGACGTAGCAGCGATGCTTTTTTGCCTCGGCGATTCGCTGCGTCCGACGTTGCGTCCTCTGCCCCTGCTCCCTCCGGCATCGCTCCCTCCGCTTCCGCCGCCTGCCGCCGCTGGATAGCCCCCTCCGCCGCTTTCGCAACCGCCTTATCTTCGTCTGCCGCCAGGCTTTCCAGGATGGACAGGACAGTGTCCTGGTTTTCTGCCAATTCCAGGCGGACGACAGGCGACGAATCGCGGGCGAGTTGTGCCATGAGAGCGATAGGCAGGGGTCTGGTGCCAGCGGCCAGGGTGCGAATCGTCGGCAAAACATGACTGGCCAGGTGCCGCAATCTCGCATTGGACAGACTACTGGCGCGATGGCCATGCCATGCCAAATGGTAGGCGACCTCGTCGTCGCCGCGTTCCAACAGCTGAGTTACAACCGCTGGCGACAATTCCTCGCGGCTTGCCAGGATTTTAGCTATAGCTTGGTCGTCGAGGTTAGCCAGAGCCAGTACAGCCGCTTCCGGCAGGCCGGGATTGATTGCCAGGATGTTCAGGATTTCCGCATCCCCTGATTGCGCCAGAGCCAAGGCCGCCTCCTGGCTGATAAAGGGATTGGCAGCCAGGATTTTCTTAGTGTCCAGGCCAGCTGTTGTTGCCAGCTCCAGCTGCGCTGGGTCGATTAAGTTCTTCAGTGTTGCTATTCGCGCCTTGATCGCCTCGTCGCCGGTCTTGGCAAAGCCGAGCATTTCATCAGGCGTGAGAATTTTGCGCGACACTGCCTCGCACTGGACATCGATATGCGAGCTGAAAATCAGTGATTCGAGTACATTGTCAGGGAGGTTCTTTCTCGTCAGCAGCAGGCGTTGTTGCAGATGTTCGTCAGCGTCGGCCAGCTTGAGCAGTTCGGCAGGGGCCATTTTCGGCGCCAGGATCGCCCTGGCTCGGACTGTGAAGTCGCGGTCATCAGCCAGGGCCTGTTGCACTTCCTCGTCAAGACGCGACGATTTCAGCAGGCTAGCGCGGACAAATGGGACTGGGTCTTCGCTGAGGCGAGTTTGGATGCGTGGTGAGATAGCGTTGTTTTCAGCCAGGGCCATTCGGATTTCCGGCTGTGGGTCGTCGCACAGAATAAGTGCTGTCTGCGGGCTGATTCCGCGGCTGGCTGCGACGGCCATCCTGACTTCGGCGTCCTCATGCTTAGCCAGTTGTTGCAGCACAGTTTTCGGCGTGCGCGGGTTATCCGCCAGGTGTGCCAGGACTTCCAGGCTATGCGTCGTGTCAGCCAGTTCTTCTAGGATTCGGCTAGGGGTGTCTTGGTAGCCTGCCAGGAAGATTTGCACATTCACATACTGGTGTTGTGCAGCGATATCGCGCAGCATTTGCACGGGGACGTCACCGCTCTTGAAGACACGCAGCGCGTGTTCAGGATCGGCCATGACCTCCTTCAGTAGTTCCGCTTTATCTGTCACAATCGCCATGTCGTCGCTTCTGTTCCCGCGCTCACGTTTCCCATTACTCGAGACATATTAAATATAAGCGCAAAAGAGCAAAAAGAAAGCCTCAGAGTGTGTTCAGGCGAGGTGAAATGGGTAATCGGTCAGTCGGTGATAACAGCCATTTCTGCCTGCCTGCGCCTGTGCTGGCTGAAAGCCCATGGAAGACAAGTGTCTTTGCTCCACTGCCCACTAATGTCCGTTTTTGTCCACGTCCACTGCCCACTAAAGCGTCTTTAGCTTGGGCGGCGCAGTCTTGCAGGCTGCATTGTTGACAGAGCCAAGAAGTTGGGCGATAGTAGTACGGAATACGAAACCAGCCTCTCTTCCAAGGAAATCAGCCTCAAACAGGGAGCTTATTTAAATGTCACAGCAACCTCTGATCCTTGATTTTCTCAATGGAACCCGCCCTGAGGCGATTCCCTTCATGCCGATCTTCATGCGCTTTGCCGCACGCTTCGGCAAAGTACCCTACCGCGAATTCTGTCTCGACACCCAAGCCCACTGCCAGGCCAACTTAGAGACCGCCAAAGCCTTTTCCTCGGACTGGGTTAATGTAATGAGCGATCCATACGCCGAAAGCGAAGTTTTTGGCGCCAAAATTCATTATCCCGAAGATAGTCTGCCGCAGGAATCAGGACACGCCCTGCTGAACCTGGATGCATTTCCAGAATGTACTCCAGAGGACTTCCTGGCCAGCGCACGGATTGCTGGACGGATTGAGCAGATTGCATTTTTCAGCCGTCACAATCCCGAGAATCTGCTGATTTGCGGCTGGGTCGAAGGACCTCTAGCAGAATACTGCGATCTGCGGGGAATGAGCGATGCCTTCCTCGATCTTTATGACCAGCCGAAAAAAGTGCATGAAATCATTGACAAGACAATGCATCTGGCGATGCTTTTTATTGAAAAGCAAATTCAGGCTGGGGCGCACTGCATCGGCATCGGAGATGCGGCCTGCTCGCAATGCGGCCTGAAATTTTACCGGGAATTTGCTTTTCCCTGGGAAAAGAAGCTGGTGGCTCACATTCACCATCTCGGCGCCATCGCCAAACTGCATATCTGCGGCAATACTACAGCCATTTTGCCGGATATGATTGCCACTGGCGCTGACATTGTCGATATCGATCACCTGGTCAAGGATATGACTCCTTTTGTACCGCTGCTTTCACCCCACCAGAAGCTTTGCGGCAACCTTGATCCGGTTGCAATTATCCAGGATATGCAACCAGAGCAGATCAAAGCCGCCGCCAGAAAAGCCCTGGCCCAGGCGCCAGGAAAGCTGATTTTGTCAGGCGGTTGTGAAATCACCCCGGATACTCCCGCTGCCAATATTCTTGCCATGGCAGAACTGGCCAAGCACTGAGGCATAGGACTAGCGTTGTGGCGGCAAAGGCGCTTGCAGACTAAGCTGCTTTTCTTACAGGTTTAAAGTCGCGCCTTGAATTTGTAAAACAAAGGCTTATCTTGTGATCCGTCGTTATGACGGAGGCACGCCATGATTCCCCGGTTGATCCAAAAGCAACTCTTGCGTCTCTGGGCGGGTTATCCTGTTGTCACCATCACTGGCCCCCGGCAGTCAGGGAAAACCACCTTAGCCCGCGCCACTTTTCCGGATTTGCGCTACGTCAGCTTGGAGAGCCCTGATATTCGCGCCCTTGCCGAAAGCGACCCCAGGGCATTTTTACAGGCATATCCAGCGCCGGTCATCTTTGACGAAATTCAACGGGTGCCGCAGCTGTTGAGCTATATTCAAACCATGGTCGATGAATCCGGCAAGAATGGCCAGTACCTGCTTATTGGCAGTCATCAACCGCAGCTCAGCGCTGGCATCTCGCAGTCATTGGCCGGACGCACTGGCCTATTGCGTTTGCTGCCGCTATCCATCCAGGAGCTGCGCCAAGCCGGCATCATCCTGGAGCGTGACGAATATCTGTACAAGGGGTTTATGCCTCGCGCCTACGGCACTACACTGGAGCAGCATACCCTCTACAGCGACTATTTCGCCACTTACGTCGACAGAGATGTCCGACAAATAGCCAACCTGAGCAACCTCAGCGCCTTTGAGACCTTCGTGAAACTGCTGGCCGGTCGTTGCGGACAACTGCTGAACCTAAGCTCCCTGGCCAACGACATCGGGGTCTCTTCGCCCACGATCTCCTCTTGGCTCTCGATATTGGAAGCGAGCTTCATCATTTTCCGTTTGCCCTGCTATTACGAAAATTTCGGCAAGCGCCTGTTGAAGAGCCAAAAGCTCTATTTCACCGAAATCGGCCTGGCGACCTGGCTTCTCGGTATCCGTGAACCAGCGCAAGTTGCCCGCGACCCGCTCTTTGGCGGGTTGTTCGAAAATATGGTGGTCCTCGAGGCCTTGAAAGCACGCTGCAATGTCGGCGCAGAACCTGATTTGTATTTCTTCCGCGACTCTGTCGGCACGGAAGTCGATCTTCTGTTCCGAAAAGCGCCCGACCAGTTGATTCCTATCGAAATCAAGGGGGCGATGACCTGGAACAAATACTTTGCTGCCAATATCCACAAACTACGCAAGCTGTCGCCCAAATTCACCGGCGGCTTTGTCGTCTATAGCGGCGATATGACCCCGGTCAGCAATGACGTGAAATACATCAATTTCAAAGACGCCGCACAAATAGTCGAGTGACATCCTGCACCGCCGCCCTTACGCCCCCCCACCACAGCCCCCCCAAAAAATCTGCGCCATCTGTGTCATCTGCGGATAACAAGAGCGCCCCATAAGCCGCTCGCAGCGCCTCTGCCTATTTTTGTTGCCGTTGCCATTCGAAGATTGAGGGCACGGCTGGTTGCGGCCGGGTGGCGAGGTGCTGTTCGCTGAGCGGAAACAAGGCGTTGTTGCGGGCCTTGACGAGTCGCGTGCTGGTTGGGTCGAGGGTGATGCCGCTGCCAAAGACGCGATTGTCGTAGAAGTCGATGCCCAGGCAGTCAGGCGTGGCTAAATGTATGGCTGGCGAGGAGTCGTCTTTGAGGATAAAGACATTGCCGGCAATGATGTGGTCGAAGCTGGTGTTGCGGGTGGTGAAGCCAGGGCCTTTGTCCACGGTGAAGCGGTTGTGGAGAACCAGCCAGTTTTCATTCATGCCGCCGAGCCAGAAGCCAGCCTTGGGCGAGAACACATCGCAGTTATAGACGACATTGCGTGGCCCGTTGGGGCCGTGCGCGTCGTCCTCGGGAGGCGATGCCCACATGCCGTAGCCGTATGCGCCGTTTTTGCTGCTGGAATAAACGACGCAGTTTTCCATGAGGTTCTCGTTGGTCCAACCTGCGTGCCATTGAGCATCACTGTCATGGAAGACGCCATTGCGGATGACGCAGCCGCTGGCAGACCATTGGAAGAGCGGCGCGTGGCGGAAAGCGAAGGTCTCAATGCCGTCGATAAGGCAATCCCAGCTGTGTTCCCAGCCAGCATAGGCAGTGCCGCCGCCGCCTTTGAACCATGCGTCGCGAAAGACCATGTTGCGCAATTCGCAGAATTTGGCCTGCGAACCATAAACAGGGAAACGACCACATTTGATGACTTCGACATCCTTGGCCCAGCAATTCCAGGCATTATGGAAAAGCACGGCGCTGATCCAGAGGTTTTCGGTCTGCTCAATGCTGAGAGCTTCAATACCGCCGCGCTGGATGGGGCGGTATTTGCGGATGTAGCTGCCGTCGATAATGGGGAATTCAATGCGCAGAGGCTGCTCCAAGTGAATGGTGTTGCCAGTGATGGCCTTGATGCGCAAGGCGTTCTTGCGGTAGCTGCCCCAGCGGCAGGCGTTTTGGGTCAGGGCTTTCCAACGCTCACTGGCAGGGCCGTCGATGATGATGTGGTCGCCGGCAGCAAAGCCGGTGGCATCCTTGACCGTGATACTCATGTCGCCTCGCTTGCCGTCAGCTGTGAGTTCGCTCCGGGTGTTGGTCAAGTCGCCCTGGAAAAGAATGGCGGCGCGGATGCTCGGCGGCGGTGTTTCGCCTTCCTGTGGATTGAGGATGGTGTGCAGGCGGCATTGCCGAGTGCTGCCGTCCTTGTAGGTGGCTGTGCCCTCAAGTGTCAGCGGCCCGCCGGCAGGGAAGTGCTTGAGGATGGCGTTGCCACCGACAGCGGTGACAAAGCTGTTGCCAGAGTGGACGCCGGCCGTCCAGTGGGCGAGGGTCTTCTCGCCCGCGCTGATGGTCAGCGAATACAAACCGGTCGGCAAGGCATGCAATTCCACCCGTGAATGTGGGCCGACCTGGGCGTTCGCGCTGGGCGAGTAGAATTGGATGCCGTTCTGGCCAATGCCATAGCGGAAGATGATTTTGGTTTTACCTATGCCCTGGCCACGGATGACCACGCCGTCGCGATTGATGGTGACCGGGCGGTCGAAATGATAGACGCCAGTGTCCAGGATAATCGCGCCGCCGTCAGCGGGTAGGGCAGTGCAGGCCGCAGCGAGCGCAGTGCTGTCGTCAAGGTCATCGTCGACCTTGGCGCCGAAATCGCTCAGCTTGACGGCTGCGGGAATGTCAGGAATGCCGCCTTCCACGCCGCAACGTCGCCAATCAGGGTAGACAATGCCGTCGGGTCCGACGACATCAGCTGCGGTGAGGCGATGCGTTTCTTGTGGATTGATTTTGTACTGTGGCGGCCATGGCGGCGTGGTGAGGTATTCTTGGCGCTCCAGGGACAGATCATCCATGTAGGCGCAGACGCGGGCGTGGCTGTAGCTGTGGAAGTAGAGCTGGACAGCGCGGGTGGTTTCTTCAAGGTATGCGGTCGTGGTGAAAGGCGTCCATTTTCGGCTGTTGCCGCCGAGTCCGCGGAGGTGTCCCTCGCCGGCGATGCGCTGGCCGTCCTGGTTGAATTGTCGTAGGTAGACGCCGAGGCCTGCGCCGGAGACGGGATAATGCCAGCCCTTGATGATGAGTTTGGCCGGGCCGGCACAGGGGATGGTCGGCCCCATTATCCAGCTGCCCTTGACATCATGGTCGTCAAGGACTTTCAGCGAGAGCTTGCCGCTATGTGCTTGTTCTTCACTGATGGAGGACATGCCGCTGTCGCTTTCGCCGATGATCCAGTGTTTCAGGCCTTGCTCAAAATCGGCGTTGGGGAATTCCAGCACCTGGGCAGCGATGGCCAGCGGGAGAACGGTGGCAAAAAGGATGTAGTGGAGTTTAGTCATGAGCAAACGCGAAAAATGAGTTCCATTGCCTTATTGGCCCCAGTCGGCAAAGCTGACTGGGGCCAATATGGGCTTAGTAACATGGTTAGCGGCGCAGGCGTCAATCCCTTACAGAGAAGTAGCGTTTGCCGGCTGCTTCGGGCTTCTCGGCATTGACGGTGAGAGAGCTGTGGCCATAAAAGCGCGGATCAGTGATGTTCACTGCCTGTTTGTCCTTGCGCTGATGCCTGAGGGCGACGTGGCTGACGCCAACGCGGCCTTTTTGGCCCGGCGCCGGGCGGATGGTCAGAACATTCAGGCGGCGAATCTTGTCAAGCGGGAGAGTGATGCTGTCCTTTTCATTGCGGCCGCAGGGACGGCCTTTGGCAATGGTGGCAATGACATGGTCGTTGAACAGCAACTCGGCGTCAGCGTCGGCGCGAGAATATGAAAGATGCAAGACAAATTCGCCTTCGGCCTGGAAATCCTTGTCGTCATTGCCGTTGATCAGCAGGCAGCGGGTGACGCCTTTGCTTTCTTTGCCGTCCTGCATCGTCTTGAATTCAAAAGTGTAGAGGCTGTCAGGCCAGGTCGTGCTGTCGAAATCCATTGTCCACAGCGACCACAGCGGTTCGCGGCTGCTCAGCACTGGCGTCAGCGCGACGTCGTGATTGCGGATTGACGCCTTCATTTCCACAGGCTTGCCGAAGTCGAGTACGCTTACGGTCATTGTCTGCTTGCCGCTGGCGTATTGTTTTGCTGATGGCGCCACGCGGGCGATGGCATTGTGTCCTTCGCGATTGAAGTATGAGGTGCGTTGGAACACGCCGTCCTTGACGCTGATCAGCCGGTAGCCCTGCGGCGTTCCGTCGCTGTTAGGTCCGCCCCACCAGGCGCCGGAGAAAGCGCCGGTGACGAAAATCGGCGCGTCATTGATTCGCGCTTCGTGGTTGTTGTGCAGGTGTCCGCAGAATGCTGCCTGGAGATTATGTCCTTTCAGCAGTTTCTTCAGTTTCTCCTGGTCTCGCAAGCCGCTGCTGGCGCCAGGGATGCCCACTTGCGGTTGATGGCACAGGAGGATGATGGGCGTGCCAGGCTTGAGCAGCGCGAGGTCTTTTTCAAGCCAGGCCAGCTGCTCTTCGCCGAGTGCTTCTCGGTAGCCCAGGCCTTTGTGCTGCTCGGTGCCATCCAGGGCGTAGAAACGCACGCCAGCCCAGTCGAAGGTGTAGTAGATTGGTCCGAAACGATGGCGGTACAGGCCCTTGCCGTAAAACTCGTGGTTGAGGTCCCGCTTGTCATAGCTGATCGAGGGATGATCGTGATTGCCAATCACCTGGAACAGAGGGTAGGGGAAATTCGCAATGCCGGCCTGGTAGGCGTCAAATTGCGCAATGGCCCGGTTGATGTCCCCGGCGTCAGAGCTGGAGACGAGATCGCCGGTGTTGACCGCAAAAGCCAGGGAGAATGGCAGGGCTTTGAGATGCTTGACAAATTCTTGCATCCGATCCGGCGAGGCCAAATGCGAGTCGCTAAGCTGCATGAACGTGAAGTCGCGATTTTGCGGCGAGTGCGCCAGGCCAAAGTCATTGTCTTGGCTGGTGTCACCCCAGCGCCAGAAGTCGCCGACAGGCTCGTGGTCGGTCGGTCGGCAATACCACAGCATCGGCTTGGCCTCGGCACTGTCAAGGCTGTAGCGGCCGTCAGCAGCGCTTAGCACGACGCTATGTCCGTCGCTGACCACGACGCCGGCCAGGCCGTTTTCACCGGGGTCAAGCCGGCCGTTGCGATTCTGATCCAGGAAGATGCGTCCATTGAAGGTCGCGGCAGTCAGGAGGCAGGGCAGGGCGGCAAGAATGCAAATGCATAGTTTGCGCAGGGAGCTAATCATGGCGATTCCTTTGGGTTGGTGATGGTCTGTAGACTTGACTTGCTTGTTTGAGCAGCAGCGAGATTACTGTCTAAAGTATAGGATTCGTGTTTGATATCAAGCCGCCAAAGCGCCGTAACAGCTACAATTGTCTTATTTTATGCACAAACCTAACTGCGCCCAAATATCCCACCGGGGGGGCGAGTGCCAAGGGCGGTTATGTGTCTCCGTCCAGTGCCGGCACTTCAGTGCCGGAATTCGCCCCTAACGAATTATGAATTATGAATTATGAATTATGAATGACAAATGCGTCTTCAGCATTCAGCATTCAGCATTCAGCCCAGCGCTTTTGCCAATTCCACGCCGCAGTTGAAGAATGCTTCCAGGTCTTCGCTGGTTGGCATGTACTTGACTTGGCGGACTTCGATGGGCTGTTGCACGCCCATCGCGTCGAGTTCGGCAGCGATATGTTTCGCGCCTTCGCCGCTCCAGCCGTAGGCTCCGAATGCAAAGCCGATTTTGTTTTTCGGCTTGAGGCCCTTGATGTAGGTGAGTACGTCTGCCATGGCTGGGTACATCTGGTTGTTCATGGTAGGTGCGCCGAACGCGATGATGCCGGCGTCGCTGACTTCGGTCATGATTGCGCTGCGGTGCGAAACGTACAGGTCAGTGACTACGACGCTGACGCCCTGGCTGCGCAGGCCATCGGCGAGTGCATTAGCGCAGCGCGCGGTGGCGCCCCACATGGTCGAATAGGCGACCAACGCCTTGCGCTTAGGCTTCTGCTCAGCGGCGCTGCGATAAATGCCGATGATGGTCTCCAGGTCCTTGCGCCAGAGCGGACCGTGATCAGGGGCGATGATGCTGATGTCCAAGCCAAGGCCAGGCAGGGAATCCAGCAGCGAGATGACCTTCGGCGCCTGGAAATTGAGGATATTGGCGAAGTACTTGCGCGCCTCGTAGTCGAGGATGGAGGGATCAATCTGGTCAGCCCAGAGCTCGCTGCTGGCAAGGTGCATGCCGAGGGCGTCCTGGGAGAACAGCACCTTGTCGCGGTCGTAATAGCTGACCATGCTGTCAGGCCAATGCAGCATTTTGGTGTCGACGAAGCTGAGCGTGCCCTTGCCTAAGGACAGCGTGTCACCCGTCTTCACCGCATCAATGGCGAGGTCTTCGCCGAAATAGGCGCGCAACGTCTTCACTCCTGCCACCGAGGCGACGACCTTCTCCGGCTGCGTCGCCGCGATCAGCGCTGGCAAAGCGCCTGAATGATCGGGCTCGGAGTGGTTCGAGACGATAATGTCAATCTTTGATGGGTCAATGACTGACGCTATCCGCGCCAGCAGCTCATCTACAAAGCATGCCTTTGCCGTGTCTACCAGGGTGATTTTCTCGTCTATGATCAAAAAGGCGTTGTAGCTCGTGCCGCGGCTGGTTTCATAGCCGTGGAAATTGCGCACGTTCCAGTCAATAGCGCCGACCCACCAGACATTTTCGCTGACGCGCTCTGCTTTGAAATACTCTTTCATACTGTGATTTTTCTCCTCTCAGAATTTGCTGCTGTTGCGGATCATTTCCGTGATGCGGACGACTTCGAAGGCTTCCTCGTTCTTGACCGGGAAGGGCTGGCCTTCACGGATGGCCAGGTAGACGTACTTGTAGAGGTCGGAAACGCAGTCGCCCGAACTCGGGGCGACGGGGATGGTCTCTTCGATCCAAACCAGTCCGTCAGCTCTGCCAAAGCCGCCTTCCATGGGCGGCGTTTCGCCGGTGGCGACCGGCGGCTCGGAACATTTGGCGACGTCGAGATACTTGAGCTTGAATTCCTTTTCGTTGTAGGCGACCAGCGTGCCGAGCTTGCCGTACACGGCGTAGACCGGCGAGCCAATCGCCACGCCACCAGAGACTTCGACGTCAACGATGCGGCCATTGGCGCCGCGGATGACGGCCTTGAAATGGTCTTCGGCGTCACCGCTGGCGGCTACCAGCTTCAGGTCGCCCCAAACCGACTCTACCGGAGATTCGAGGAATTGCAGCGCGTGGTCAATCAGGTGCGGCCCCCAGTTGTTAAGCTGGCCGCCACCGCAGCTTTTCAGGCTCTGCCAGTCATTGCGGCGCTGATAGCTGTGGCGGCAAAGCTTGATTTCGAAGACTTCGCCAAGCTTGCCCGAGGCGATGATTTCGCGCACATGCAGAAACGCTGCTTCCAAGCGGCGGTTGTGACGGCAGAAGAGCTTGCCAGGATGTTTTTCAGAGGCGGCCTTAAGCTTGAGCACTTCGGCGTAGTTGAGTGCCAGCGGCTTTTCGAGGAATACGTACTTGCCGGCCGTGAGCGCTTCTATTGCTGCCTCGACATGCTCGGGCGAGCGGATAGCCACCGCGATCAGATCCACGTCTTTAGCTGCGTAGAGTTTCTGCGCGGAGCTGTAGCTCTTGCAGCCTGGGTAGCGCTCAGCCATCTTTGCCATGCGTTCTGGCAGGACATCAAAGCAGCCAGTGATCTCGAACATGTCCTTGAAGCGATCAATTTCGTTGGTATGCATGCCCCAGCCTGCGCGGCCAAGACCGATGATGCCGACTCTGATTTTATTCGCCATGATACCTATTCTCCATGCTGTGGTGGTGTAACTGCACGTGCGCCGGCATTCATCGCCGGTGCCGAGTGCATGGCCTCACAGAAAAGCGCGCTCATTGTCAACGCTGGCAAATATAGCCGTCGGACGGCGTTCTGCAAGACGCCCGGTGGGTTCAGTTTTTTGGGGGAGGGTAAGTGGTCACCCATTGATAGCGGCCATCCCAACAGTATGTTTTCAGCGCTAATTGTAGTACCTCTACGAGGTGCCAGTTTTGGGGTATGCTTTCCCCCAGGCTAAAGCCAGGGGTTAAGCATGGTTAAGCGCCTACGGCGCAAGGGGGCATGACTGTAAGCATGATACATTTTTGCTGGCGGGAAACTTGTGGAGAACACGTGTCGAAAGCTCCACTGTCCACTAAAGTCCACTTCCGTCCACGTCCACTGCCACTAACGTCCACTAAAGTCCATGGTCCACTGTCCACTAAAGCGCTTTACCCGGGGTGCCTGGCTCTGAAGTTCACCGGAATTCCGAGTATCAATGACTGATGCATTGGCGGTGATTTGCGGATAATTAATTAAATCCGGCCTGGCCAGCAGGAAAAATGGCCAGCGGTGGTTATAGTACATCCTCTCTCTGCGAAAGCATGACTTTCTTGCTATTGCTGAGTTACTGGTAGAATGGGCATGATTGAGGACGATATGTCGATGCAGGATACGGCCGCCGCAGATGGGCTGGTTAAAATATTGGGCAAGATAGCCTGGGGCGAAATCAGGCGCGTGGGCAGGATATTCCGCATTGTCATGGCAAGGGCGTTCCGAGGGCCGTTGTGGCAGGGCGCACGGTCAGCGCGGAAAAACGCTGCCGCAGCCAGTGAAGACGACCCGATATCCGTTGACCAAAGCGCGCAAGACGGTGCGACAACCGCTGACCAGGGAAGCGCCGACGACGTTGACAAGGCCAAGGACGTCAGCCCGAGCATGCTGGAAAAATGGCAGCGGCGCTTTTATGCCAAGCAGGGCGCACGCGAACAACGGCGGCGAAAACTCTGGCAGGAAAAGGAACACGACGAAAGATTGCAGCCAAGCATCGATCCAGACCGCCAGCCGAAAAACGGCCAGCCAGAACAACTGGAATTCGAATTTTCGGCGTCGGTCGCCGATGCGCCAGCAGCAACCGAGGCGAGCCAGGCGAATGAGGTCGCTAGGGCAGACTTGCCAGCGCCGGTCTTGCAGCAGCCGTATCAATTGCCGCCGCTGGAGCTGCTAGTTCACGGCGATGACGTCGCCGGGTGCGATGACGCCGAAATCACCGCCACCGGAAAGCAGATTCAGGATACTTTGGACAGCTTCAGCATTGACGCCGACGTCGGGTCAGCGATTCGCGGCCCGCGGGTGACGCTGTACCAGGTCCATGTCGCCCGCGGCGTCCGAGTCAGCGCAGTCAGTGCCATTGCCAACAACCTGGCCATGGCCGTGTCCGCGCCGAGCCTGCGGATTCTCGCGCCGGTGCCGGGCGAGGATTACGTCGGCGTCGAAGTGCCGAATCGTCAGGCTGACATTGTGCGCGGGGGGACGTTTTTGGCCGGCAAATCGTGGCAGTCTTTTCAAGGTCAGCTTCCGATTATCATGGGTCGGAACATCCAGGGTGCTGACGTCGTGCTGGATTTGGCGCGGGCGCCGCATCTGCTAGTTGCGGGTGCCACTGGCAGCGGTAAGTCGGTCTGCCTCAACAGCATCATCCTGTCGCTCTTGTATCGTTTTTCGCCGGACGAGCTGCGGCTGATGCTGGTTGACCCCAAGGTCGTCGAAATGAGCGTGTATCGCGGGTTGCCGCATCTGCTGGTTCCGGTCATCACGGATGTGCAGCTGGTAGTGTTGGCGTTGCGTTGGCTGACGCAGGAAATGGAGCGTCGCTACCGCGTGCTGGCCAAGGTCGGTGTGCGCAACCTGGAGACGTTCAATCGCCGTCCGCCGCCATCTGGCGAACCACCGGTGGACGAGGAGGGCAATCCGATTCCCGCCAAGATGCCGTACATCGTGCTCATCATCGACGAGCTCGCTGACATCATGCTCACCTGCCGCACTGAAGTCGAAACTGGCCTGGCTCGCATTGCCCAGATGTCGCGCGCTGTCGGCATCCATGCCATCGTCGCTACCCAGCGTCCCAGCGTCAACATCATCACCGGCGTCATCAAGGCCAACTTCCCGACTCGGATTGCCTTCCAGGTGTCTTCCCAGGTCGATTCCCGCACGATCATCGACGGCAAAGGCGCTGAGAGTCTGTTAGGTGCTGGCGATATGCTGTTCAAGCCGCCGACCGCCTCGCGCTTGCAGCGCTTGCAGGGAACCATGGTTACTGACGCGGAAATTGAGCGCGTGGTGCGCTACTGCTCTGCCCAGGGCGATACCGCCCAGAACTTCGACCTGCTGAAAACGGCTGCCGATGCAGTCAGCCCGACCGAGGCGGAAGACTTTGAAGAGGACGACGATGGTTTTGACAATGGCAACGACAGTCTTCTGCGGGCTGCCATGGAAATTGTCATCCGGGATCAGAAAGCCTCGATCAGCTACATTCAGCGACGCCTGCGCATCGGCTACAACAAGGCCGCCACCCTGATGGAGCAGCTGGAAAAGCGTGGCGTCGTCGGCCCCCAGGTGGGTATGTTGCCGAGGGAAATTCTGGTTGACAGCATGGAATCTGCTGTTGACGACGAGGATTATTGACCCTGCAGGTGGCGCACACTGCCGCATCCGCGCCGCAGAGTTTTGAGCAAAACCGCTTTAAGAAGCAAAATTGCTCAAAATGTACCGTTGCGCCATTGGCTATCCGATTTTTTGTGGACATGGTGGACGGGGTGGACGTAGTGGGCGGCGGCAGCCATAATTTTCGCGCTTTTGCCGCTGCTCGGCTGGGCTTCCCGTACAACAACACCCTAAAAAAATCTGCGTCATCTGTGTCATCTGCGGATAAAATAGCCGTCTCGTCTCTGCTTGCTTTTAAGCCAACTTTCCCCTTGCGGTTTGGTTGACAATGTCGTCAGGGCGCGTATTTTGTAGATGTGTCCTTTTTTCGCGCGAGTCCTGAACCCTTGTCATGGAGGAAAGAACATCATGCGTCGCTATTGTCAGCGTATTCTTCTTGCCTTGGTTGTGCTGGCTGCTGGTGCCGTCTTTGGCCTTGATTTAGTCAAGGATGGCCGGAGTTCGTTTGTCATTTACATTGAGGAAGACGCTCCACCTTCGGTCGTTGAGGCGGCGACGGATTTGCAGGCGTACTGCCAGCAGGTCACTGGCGCTAAGTTGGCGATTGTGCATACGGCGGCGAAGCCGATGATTTCCCTGGGCGCGACTAAGGCCGCCACTGCCGCTGGGGTGACTAGCGCTGGCCTGGAATGGGAGGGGTTCCGCATCAAGCCCTTGAACGGAGATTTGTTCATCCTGGGGCCGGACACTGCCCAGGGCGAGCGGACGCCGCAGGGTGGCACCAGCAATGGCACCCGCAACGGCGTGGCTACGCTCCTGGAAGATTATTTTGGCGTGCGTTGGCTGATGCCCGGACCGCAGGGCGACTATGTGCCGCAGCGTCCGACTATCAGCGTGCCGGATACGGAGCGAGTGGAGGCGCCCGGTTTTCTCAATCGGCGTCTGCCCTACATTCAGCCCAATGCCGCCGGGGTCGCGCAGTGGTCACGGCGCCAGAAGCTCGGCTACAGCTTGCTGTTGTCGCACGGTCACAACTGGATTCGCACCTGTCCGCCGGAGATGTTTACTGAGCATCCGGAGTGGTACATGGTTTCTGGCGGGCAGCGCACGCCGCCGTCTGGCGATTACTATAAGCTCTGCCAGACCAACCCCAGCACTATTCGCCGCTTTGCAGAGGCTGCTTGCGATTATTTCACCCGCAATCCGCATTCAACTTGCTTTTCGCTGTCGCCGTCTGATGGCGGCGGCTGGTGCGAATGCGAGACCTGCAAGTCTTATTATGAAACTGACCCGCGGGGCAAATTGTCCGTCACTCCGGCGGTCATTTACTTCTACAATGAAGTCGCCAAGCTGGTCAGGCCTCATTTTCCAGACAAGATTCTGGCCGGTTATGTCTATGCCAGCTATGTGTTTCCGCCGAGCAAGCCATTCAAGCTTGAGCCCAACATCTTCCTGGTCTGGGCACCTTCCTTTGACTATGGTTACACCCTGTACCGGCCTCAGACCCAGGAGTTGTTTGACAGCCTGCTGCCGCAGTGGCCGAACATCACCACCAATCTCGCATTCTACGACCTGCCTAACAATGTCGCCAATGCCCTGGGTGCGCCCAACGCCCCCGGCCTTGAAATTCTCCAGTTCCTGTATCCACGGATTAAGACGCACCGGATGAAGGGCGTTTATGTCTATGGCCACGCCGCCTGGGGCCATGCTGCGGCGACGAATTACTTGCTGGCCAAGCTCGCCTGGAACCCGCTGGCTGACGTCAACGCCCTGTTCCGGGACTTCTGCGACCACGCCTACGCCGAGGGCAGCGCCGAAATGCAGGAATTCTACCATCTGCTGGATCGCGCCACCAAGGAGTATTACATCGAGAACCTCACGGAGACATACACGCTTTCGCAAGACCGGCTCCGCAAAGTCTATGCCGCGAATTTCCCGGAATTCGAACGGCTGTACGTTTCGGCCTTGGGCAAAATCCAGGATGCGCCAGCTAGGTTCCGGCTGGAGCGGCTCGGCGTCAACCTCTCGATTCTGCTTTGGAATCTGCGGGAGAAGAAAATGATTCCCGACACGTACAAGTCCTCGCTGGAGGTGTCCTACGACCGATTCATCGATTTCATCAGCAGCCCGGAGTACGCGCTGTACATCAGCCAGAAGGCCACTGGCCTGCCTAGGCCGCCGGCCAAGATTGCGTCGGCCAAGCCGGCCACCATCGCGGCGCCTGCTCCGGTCACCCGGTACTGCGTGCGCGGGCCGCAGACTTTGGCTCTCCTGGCAGAGACGACCGGCGACGTCGGCGTCAAGCTGATTCCCAAGCGCCAGTACGGTGGTTCTGTTTGGGGCTATGTCTATGACCAGGAGAACAAACTTCTCAGCCGGAGTGTGTTTCGAGCTGACGAGCCGTTGACTTTTGCGGCTGAGGCCGGCAAGGTTTACACCCTCTGCATTGACCTCAAGAATGACTTCTACCGACTTGAAGTCAGCAACGCCCGCTGGGGTATTTTCTCCAACACCATTGACGCTGGCGTGCATTTCATCCAAGACGCCACGCCGTTCTATTTTTATGTTCCTAAGGGCGCGACCTCGTTCGTCGCCTGGCTCAAAGCCGGCCCGCCCGGAGAAACCGCCAAAGCCACAGTCCAGACGCCGACCGACCGCCAGATTGCCTTTGATTGCAGCACCTTGACCGTGGATATGCAGAAGCTCCAGACCCAGCCCGGCGAGGACGGCGCTTTCTGGCGCGTCGATGTCACCGTCGGCGCCACCGGCGTCCTGGATGATTTTTACTTCAAGATAGTCAAAGGCTTGGCGCCGATCATCGTTCTTGAACCCAGCCAGGCTCTGGAAGTGGAAATGGCCCAATAGTAAAAACAACCGCCGCAGGGCTGGCCGAGGCCGGCTTTGCGGCCACACAGGGGAGACAGCAGCCATGCAGTATCAGATTATCGGTGAGCCTCTGCCAGCCGTGATTTGCACTCTTGAAGCCGGTGAAGCGATGCACTGCGAAAGCGGTGCCATGAGCTGGATGACGCCGAACATGCAGATGGAGACATCCAGCGGTGGCGGCGTCGGCAAAGTCTTTGGGCGCATGCTTTCTGGGGAAAATTTGTTTTTGAACAAGTACACGGCGACTGGCGGCGCTGGCACCATCGCTTTTGCTTCCAGCTTCCCAGGCAGCATCAGGGCGTTCGAAATCAGTCCTGGCCATGAAATCATCGCCCAGAAAGGTTCCTTTCTTGCCAGTTCGCCCACGGTTGAGATGTCGATGTTCTTCCAGAAGAAATTCGGCGCTGGGCTTTTTGGCGGCGAGGGCTTCATCATGCAGAAATTCTCTGGTTCCGGGATTGTCTTCATTGAGATTGACGGCACGGCAGTGGAATATGACTTGGCAGAGAGCCAGTCGATGATCGTGGACACCGGCTACCTGGCAGCCATGAGTTCGACCTGCAAGATCGACGTGCGCACGGTGCCTGGCCTGAAGAACATGGTTTTCGGCGGCGAGGGCATCTTCAATACGGTCATCACCGGCCCAGGGCATATCATTTTGCAGACGATGCCGATCCGGCAGCTCGCCAAGGTGCTTAGGTCGTTCCTAACCGTCAAAAGATAGGGCGAAGGGGTGACATGACAGACAAGAAACGGTTTTCCCGCCTGATGCTGGGCACGGTGCAATTCGGAATGCGCTACGGCATCGCCAATACGACCGGCAAGCCGGACCTTGACCAGGTCGAGGCTATCTTGCGGGCGGCGGCGGATGGCGGCGTCACGGCCCTTGACACCGCAGCCGCCTACGGCGACAGCGAGCAGATTCTGGGGCAGGTGATGCAGCGCGCCGGGCTGGCAGGGCATTTTACGGTGGTCAGCAAGATTCCACCGATGCCAGCCGATGCTGACCCCGAGGCATTCATCCGCGCCTCGCTGCAACGCTCGCTGGCGAATCTGCGCCTGGATGTTCTCCCGGTCGCGCTGCTGCATCGCGAGGACGACATCGGTCGCCTTCCGATTTTGGCCGGGATGATTCAGCAGGGTCTGGTTCAGGGCGTCGGGGTGTCGGTTGACAGTGCGCCGTATGCAGAGGCCGGCGTTGCTCTTGAGTATGTCCAGGCACCCTGCAATGTGCTTGACCATCGATTTGACGGCTTGCTGGCAGCGCGCGCCGCGCAAGGGCGCTTTTCGTTCATCAGGAGCGTCTATTTGCAGGGATTGCTGCTGATGCCAGAGGAGCGCGTGCCAGCCGCCTTGGCGCCGCTGCTGCCGTATCGACGGAAATTGGCGGACTTTGGCCTGCCATTGAAGGAACTGTGCCTGCGCTATCTGCTGACCCAGCCCGGCGAAAACAGCGTTTTGACCGGTGTTGACACCGTTGACCAGCTGCGCGAGAACATCCGCCTGGCAGCGGCAGGGCCGTTGCCGATGGACGTGTTCCAGGCCATCAAGGCCGTGGCGCCAGACCTGCCGGAAACGCTGATCCGCCCTAAATGCTGGCCAGCGTGACCGCAGAATCAACCCCCCCCTGGCAATGGGCGAAATCTTGTGATGATAGTAGTACCAGCAACTGTCAAACAGCAAATGGCGCAGGCGCAATCCGGCAGTACATTAATTTTTCTATTTAGGATGGCTGCCTGGCGGGATTTCAGGACAGGCAGGCTTTGCTGTTGAATGCACTTTTAGGAGTTAAGCATGAAAATTGGCATTATTCGTGAGACCAAGGTTCCGGAAGACAATCGTGTTGCCCTCACTCCGGAGCAGATTGTCGCCTTGCGTCATACTTTTCCCGGCACGGAATTCAAAGTGCAAAGTAGTTCGATTCGAGCATATACGGATGATGCCTACCGGCAATCAGGCATTGCCGTGGTGGACAGTCTTGATGACTGCGACGTGCTTTTTGGAATCAAAGAAGTAAAGCTGGAAGCCTTGCTTCCTGGCAAACATTATTTCTTTTTCGGTCATCTGGCCAAGTTCCAGAAACATAACCAGGCCCTGTTGCAGAAATTGATCGCTTCCGGAATAACTTTCAGCGACTATGAATACCTGGTGGATGAACAGAATCAGCGCTTGAGTTCATTCAGCTGGTGGGCGGGTTTTGTCGGCGCCTACAATACCTTGCGCGGTTATGGGCTGCGCAGCGGCGCCTTCACCCTCCCGGCGACTGACCGAAATTTCACTATGGAGCATGCTTATAAATTGACTGACGGGCTTGCCCGGTTTCCCTTGAAAATCATCATTACCGGCAGCGGCCGCGCCTCGGAAGGCGCACAGCACCTGATTCGGCACATCGGCTTTCAAGAATTGAGTCCCCGGGAGTTTCTTACACGCCCCCGTGAGTCCGGTGCATTCTATGCCTATCTGAAGGTGGAAGACATGCTGCAGCACAAGTCCCACCCGGAGCAGCCCTTTTCCTTCAGTGATTTGACCCAGAACCCCACCCATTACAAAAGTTGCTTTGCGCCATGGGCTTTCGCGGCGGACGTCCTCCTGGTCTGCCACTTCTGGGACCCGGCCTCGCCCATCCACCTAACCAAAGAGCAGCTCCGGGATAAAAATATGCGCTTGCAGATTATTGGCGATGTGACCTGCGATATACCGGGCAGCATCCAGTCCACGCTGCGAGCCTCGACCCATAGCGAACCTTACTACGATTATAACCCGCAAAGCGAACAAGAGGAACCGGCTTTCAGCTCCCCTAAGAACATTACTTGCATGGCAGTCGATACCCTGCCCAATGCCATGCCGCTGGATGCAAGCCGCAGTTTTGGCGAAGCACTCACGAAAATCGTTTTCCCCAGACTGTTGGACAAATATCTCGACGACCCGGTGATTGCAGGGGCTACTATTGTGCGCGACGGTGAATTGACGCCGAAGTTCGCCTATCTGTCAGACTTTGCCGCTGGACGGGGCTGCGACTCCTGACATGCCATAACCGAAAAGAACGCCTGCCTTTTTGCCGACGAGGATCAGGGTGAACGAACAGCTCATCCAGGATGCGATCGTGACCAGGCGGGCAGGCGTTGCATTGGCAATGGCGCATGCGCTGAGCGGTTGTTTATAGCGCCAGTCCCAGCAGGCCGACGCACAGGATGGCGATTTCGCCCAGGTAGAGATACACGGCCCGGGCCTGATCAAGGCTGGTGAATTCGCTCGCCGGCCAGAATTTTGTGATCATGGCTGGCAGCAGCCAGGCGAAGACAGTGGCGAGGAGCCCCAGGATGAACATGCCGTCGAGTGCGGGCGAGAGCCGGCTGCCGAAACCGGTGGTGACTAGGACAATGGCAGCAGCCATCAGCCAATGGCGCGGCAGGGCGGCGCGGCTGTCGCCGTCAGCAGCGGTCAATTCCGTCATGACTGCGGTGGCCAGCGCAGCGCACGGCACCAGCCATAGGCAGGAATAACGCAGGCACAGGCAGAAAATCCCCAGAGAGCGCAAAAGCAGCAGAAGGTTGAAAATCGCGTTGCGGTAATACAGCTCCGTCTCGGACAGCCATTTCCCGGGCCGCAGTTTTTGCACGATGGCGACGGCGCCTTCGCGTTCATAGCTGGCAGACAGTGTGCAGCGGACAGCGACGAAGGCCGCAGTCGCCAGCAGCGCGGCGATGAGTCGGTCTTTGACCATCCACAGCACGACTCCGGCGGCTGCGGTCGCGATGACCGCCAGCAGAGTCCGTGCGAGGACGATCCATTCCGCCCCCGGCGCCTCGACCGGCTGCGCCCCGCCATCGGCCATTTTGCCCTGGTCAATGCGTATGCGCGAGACAGTCGCTAAAGCTGATAAGAAGACCTTCTTCATGCATCTTGCTCCTGGTGTTTTTTGCACTCGCCGCCTGTAGGCAAACCTGTTTCCGGCTGTCGACGGCAAGGCCAGCTAGCCTTGCCGTCTTGGCGGCGGGCGTGCAGTCGTCAGATGGTTTCATTGGCCTATTTTGCAGCCCAGTTTTTTCAAAGTCAGGCGAAGTTTGTCGCGGTTTGCCGACGCCATTTCGCACAGCGGCAGGCGGTATTCTTCCGCGATCAGCCCCATGTCGGCCAAGGCGGCCTTGACTGGAATCGGGTTGCTTTCCAGGAACAGGTCCCGGAACAGCGGGAAAAGGCGCTGGTGCATGGCCGTAGCGGTGGCGTAGTCGCCGTCCAGGGCGGCTTTGGTCATGGCGGCGACTTCCGCAGGGATGACATTGGAGGCCACACTGATGACGCCCTTGGCGCCGACTGACATCATCGGCAGGGTCAGGCTGTCGTCGCCGCTGAGAACCGTGATCTCGCAGGCGTCCAAGATGGCGCTGACACGCTCCACGCTGCCGCCGGCCTCCTTGACCGCTGTCATAAGAGGGTGCTTTGACAGCCGCGCAATGACGTCAACCGGAATCTCCCGTCCTGTGCGACCGGGCACGTTATAGAGGACGACTGGCAGGCCGGAGGCGTCAGCGACTGTGCAGAAATGGCGGTACAGGCCTTCCGGGGTCGGCTTGTTGTAGTAGGGCGTCACTTGCAGGGTGGCGTCAACGCCGACGCCAGCCGCGAATTTGCTCAACTCAATGGCCTCCGCAGTGCTGTTGGCGCCGGTTCCAGCGATCACCTGGCATTTGCCGACGGCTAAGTTGGCGACGTATTCGATGACTTTGTTGTGTTCGTCGTAATTGAGCGTCGGCGATTCGCCCGTAGTGCCGACCGGCACCAGCCCGGTCACACCGTTGGCAATTTGCCGCTGAACCAGCTTCCGCAGAGCGATGTAGTCGACGTCGCCGTTGCGGAAAGGGGTGACGATGGCAGTATAGCAGCCCGATAGTTTCATAAGAAAATCTCCTTGCCGGAATGGCGGGCAATCCGGATTGAGCCGTCAAATCCTCCTGAGGTTGTTCAGCGGGGCATGTCCGAAAACGGTTCGAACATGTCCCCGTGCAAGGTTCTAATGTACATGAAAAATGCGACTTTGCAATAATTCCGAGTATTTGATCACGCAGTGATGATGTAATCGCTAGGCGCACACCGGGTAAGGCAGTTTAAGTGGACGGGGGCTGCGGTTTGTAGTTCAGTTCGCCCCCTCGCCTCCGTCCAGTGCCGGCACTTCAGTGCCGGTTAGATTATTCCAGCAGTTTCCTGGTTGCGACCAGGCATTTTTCGACGGCTTCGAGGGCCGGGTAGGCTGGGCATTCGTATTCGATGATGTACCATTCGGTGTTGCCCTTGGTCTGGCAGAAGGCGAAGATATCCTTCCAGGGACAATCATCCTCACCGATGAGCGGTTCATAGCCCTTGGCGCGGCTGTAGGGTTTCAGGTGGATGGTCTGGCAGCGTCCGGGATAGTCGTTCAGGGTCTGCATGATGTTGGCGTTTCCAGCCAGGGCGTTGCCCGTGTCAAGCTGCATGACGACGCGGTCGCTGGTGTTGCTCATGAATGTGTCCCAGGTTGTCTTGCCGTCCAGCAGGGCGAAGTCCTGGGCGTGGTTGTGGTATCCGCAGCGGAGGCCGTAGACTGCCAGCTGGTCGGCGATGCCATTCATCGCAATGGCTTTTTCGAGCCAGTCGGCGTGGGTGCTGGCCTTGATGCCCGGGACGATGACGTATTTGTTGCCGACCGTTAAGTTAAGGCGAATAGTGTCAGCGATTTTTTCCGGCTGGAGGCTTTCCCAGGGCGTATGCCAGCCGCAGCAGACCAGGCCGGTTTCCTTCAGCAGCGCCGCGTAGAAGTCGGCGCCCCAGGCTGGAGGGCCAGCGAATTCAACGCCTTCATAGCCCATGGCCTTGACGGCTTTCATGGTGGCGTAGGGATTGGCGGCGAATTCCTTGCGCACCGAGTACATTTCCAGGCCGACCGGGATGTAAGTCATGTTTCAGCTCCTTGTTTTAAGACATGATGGGATGATAGAGAAAGGCCAGCTGCGTCGGGCAGTGGCCGAAATGCCGTTCAAGGCGTCGGCGTTAAGGGCGGCAGGCGGATGAGTTCAAAGTCGTCATAGTGGATTTTGTCTTGCCCTGGCCGCTGTCGGCCGACGCCGAGCTGCAAGCCGAGGCCTTCGATTTCGTCGGGCACGACGATTAGGGTTTTGCATTCACGCCATTCTGAACCCGGCACTGCACGCAGGCTAGCGCGGACGAGCGGGGCGCGATAGTTATCCCAGACCCAGCGGCCAGTGGCAGTGCGTTTCCAGGCGGCGGTGACTTCGCCAGCAGCGTTTTCTTCGCAGCGGGCCTTGCCGCGCAAAAGCAGGATATCGCCAGGTTGGACAGCGACGTTGGTGATGGCGCAGCCGCCGCGGACAAAGCCTGCGCCAGTCATGGCGGCAGAGCCATTGCAGCCAGCGCCAGGGCTGAGGTAGAAGGCGCCTTTGCGCTCCTCGCGCTCTTCGTCCCAGACGTTCCAGCCGGGCGGGGGCGGCAGTTTGCCCGTGGCGTCTGGGATCGCCGGAGGGGCTGCCACTTCAAAATTGCCGTTGGCCAGCAAGTTTTCATAAACCGGCATTACCGCGATGACGGCTTCGGCTTCCTCAACGGATTTGACGCTGCGCATGATGGCGTTGAGTCCGGGCAGGCGCTGGTTCAAGGCGTCGGCAGCGTCTTGCGGCCACCAGACGATGCGTTCGCCCCAAGTCCAGACATACTCGTCAGCGACGGCTAAGCAGTGGAAGAGGACATTGCGGAGGTTGCGCTGGCGGGTGGTGTCGTCCTGGCCAGGATAGAGGTCCCAGCGGTTGTTCGGGTCGTTGAGATTAGCCGGGAAGAAGGCGTCGAGGTAGAGTGCGGCGGCCATTTGGGTTTGGGTCAGGGCCCGATACAGGTTTTCCGGCGCGATCAGCTGGCGGAAATTAGCGTGGAAATAGCCGGTGGCATGCATGGCTTGGTATCGGTCGCCGCTGCGATAGAAATAGCTTTCATTGCCGTCGATGATGGTCATGCCAGGGGGCAGGGCGTCATAGACGCCGTTGAGAAAGGCTGGGAACAAAGCACAGGAGCGGCTGCCGCTGGCATTGGGATTGTCGCCAAACGGGTAGGCCAGGGAGACCCAGAAGGGGGCGAACAAGGTCATGTCAGGATACGCCTCAGCCATGGCGGTGATCCATTCTCGGCCGCGCTGGCGGGCTTTTATCTTTGCGTCGTCGTAGCTTATCCCAGCGTCTGGCGAATAGGCGAAGAGATGGCCGGAGTCGTGGTAGTCCTCGGCGTCGAAGATAAGGCCCCGGCAGCCGGTTTCGCGGGCGATTCTGGCGATCAGGCCGAAGTTGTGGCAGACCTGGGCCCAATAGGCGTCGCTGAACCAGTCGTGCGGGCCGGACCTGGTCGTCGTCATGATGAAGAGTTCCAGCGGGCGGCTGGGCCTGAGTCCTTGCAAGTAGCCGATGCTTTCAGCAAACGCTGAATACGGCCAGCGTTCTGCCTGGAAGGGAAAGCGCGAGCTGTACTTTTTGACGACGCCGTCAACAGTCTGTTCGCCGACCAGGTGTACGTGCATGCCGTCATAAGGCGTACTGCTTTCGATCAGCGCCAAGTTCTCCGCCAGGTCTTTTGGGGTACTCTTAGCCCAGCCTAGTGAGATGATCTTCTTACGGGCGGCGGTGAGCGCGTTTTGGGCTGTTGTCGTCGTTCCGGCAGCTATAGTCGCCAGGGCCAGGACGGTGATCAGCAGGTGTTTCATAATTAAGGACTCCAAGACTTGTCTCAGCATCCGCCAATAAAAACTATGATTGCGATGATGATGATCAGGATGGCGCAGCCGCAGCCTGCATCGGCATGGCCAGGCAGCGGCCAGGTATGGCCGCATTGCAGGCAGACCAGCTTGATTTTTTCCCCGCCAAGCAGTCCGACCAGCAAGCCCCACCAGCCGAACAGCAGGCCGCCCAGACAGCCCAGCGGCATGCTGTAGCTGGATGAGGTCGGCTTGACGTGGACGGAGCCGCAGCGGGGACAACGGTGAGGTTGGCTGTTCATGATGATTATCTTGATGGACGGGTCGCTGCTAGGGCGTCAGGGCGTGCAGGCGCGGAGCAATTCGATGTCAGCGAAAGTGATTTTATCTTTGCCAGGGCGTTGTTTGCCGATATTGAGCATCAGGCCCAGGCAGGTGATTTCGTTCGGAACCTGCACGAGGGCCTTGAATTCGCGCCATTCTGAACCAGGCACGGCAGAAAGACTGGCGCGGGCGAGCGGGTATTTCGTCTCATCCCATACCCACCAGCCGGCTGCATCTTTCTTCCAGGCGACCGTGGCATCGCCGACAGCGCAGTCCTCCAGCTTGGCTCGGCCGCGCAGCAGCAGGAATTCGCCGGGAGTGACTGTTGCCAGAGACGTGATGACGCAGCCTTGGGCAAAACCAGCCGCGACAGCCGCCGGCCCGCCGGACGGTCCCCCGGCAGCAACTGGAGTGAAGGTGCCGACCGGGCTGTCCTTGGACACATAGACGCTCCAGAAGGGTGTTGCCGTGCGCAGCTGATCTTCGTTAGCCGTTTTGCCGTCATCAGCCGCAGCCGTGAAAAGGCCGTTGGCCAGGATGCTCGGGGACGCCGGCTGTTCTGCCAGCATGGCCTCGACTTCGCGGATGCCCTTGGCGCAGCGCAGCGCCTGGTTGATCCCGGGAACGCGCTGGTTGAGGGCGTCCAGGTTGTTTTTCGGCCACCATTGCACTCGCTCATTCCAGGTCCAGACATATTCGTCCGCCACAGTCATGCAGTGGGTCAGCACGCCTTGCAGGCGCCGCAGGCGTTCTCCGATGTCTGTCAGACCAGGATAGATATTCCATTTGTTGTTCGGGTCGTTCAAGTCGCGCGGGAAGAATGCGTCCATGTAGATTGCTGGCGCCATTTGCGTTTGGGCCAGGGCCTTGCGTAGATTCTCCGGCGCGAAAATCTGGCGGAAGTTAGTACGGAAGTAGCCTGTTGAGTGCATGATGCGCTCAAAGTCGCCGCTGCGGTAGAACATGTTCTCGTGTCCGTCGACCATGGTCATTTCCGGGAGCAGGCCGTCATAGACGCCATTCAGCCAGGCCGGGAACAGGGCGCAGGAGCGCGAGCCGATTTCGCTGACGTCATCGCTCATCGGGTAGGCCAGGGAGACCAGGAAAAAGGAAAACAGGGTGATGTCAGGATATTCCTTGCCGATGGCGTCGATCCATTCTCGGCCGCGCTGGCGGGCTTTGAGCTTGGCGTCGGCATAGCTCGCGCCCATGTCAGGGCTGTAGGCGAACAGGTGACCGGTGTCCTTGTAGTCTTCCAGGTCCAGGCAGAGTCCCTTCATGCCGGTTTCCTTGGCGATGCGCGCCATCAGGGCGAAGTTGTTGCAGACATTGGCCCAGTAGGAGTCAGAGAACCAATCGTGCGGGCCGGTTCGCGTCGAGGTGCGGATGAAGTTGTGCGTCAGGCGTTTTGGCTTTAGGCTACGCAGATAGGCGATGCTCTCAGCGAAATATTCGTACTTCCAGGCTTCGTTTTTGTAGATGCGCTGCGATTCATAGCTGACTTTTTTGCCGTCGACCATGCGTGACTCCACGATGGTGATGCCAATGCCATCGAACGGAGTCGTCGCTTCAATGTCAGCCAGGTTTTCGGCGATGGCTTTTGGCGTGGCAGCGCCCCATCCGAAATAGAGCAGCTTTTTTTCTGGCCGACGCAACGTCAGCGCCTGCGCTGATGCGGCCATGGGCAGAAGCAGGGCTGAACTCACGACGGCAAACAGCATTGTGGTGATGCGTCTCATAAAAGGCGTCTCCTTAGGTGAATCTTAGATGAATTTTAGGTTAGGAATATGCGGTGTAAGCATGATGTAATTCAAACTATAACGATGAAAGGATGAAAAACAAGCATCTTCATCGGTATGCCCGGCGCTTTCAGCGTGGCCGTGGACAGGGTGGACAGACTGGTCGTCGTGGACGGTGGCCCCCTTGCGCCCCGCTCCTCGGTAATGGGTCAGCCATTGATATAAGCTCGCACCTCTCGCGCGCGACAAAACTAGGGAGGGAGGTCCCCCCTTGGGTGGGTGGGGTCTGATTTCTGGAACCGGTGAAAAAATAGGCCGTTGCGCACCCTTTTACAAGTGGTTTTCAGAAGAATCATAGGCATTTTGTGCTTGAGCATGATTCTGCTTGCACGCTGGCACAATGCTTTCCATCTCTAGAGCGGGCTTCCTGATGCGTTCCGGAGACTTGCGGGAACCTGTATGAGATACGGCGAGAGGGGGCGCACCCTGCGGCACGGTGTTCACATCGTAATGGGTCAGTCTTCTGTAGTGCCTTTACAAGGCACCCGTTTTGGGGCACGTCTATCCCCAGGCTGAAGCCTGGGGTTAAGCATGGTTAAGCACCTACGGCGCAAAAGAATATGACTGTAGGCATGATACATTTTTGCCGGCTGAAGGTCTGTGGAGGACACGTGTCTTCGCGCCTCAGTCCACTAACATCCATTAACGTCCACGTCCACTCACTACTAATGTCCACTTCAGTCCACAGTCCATCGTCTACTAACGTCCATTAATGTCCACTAATGTCCATTGTCCACTAAAGTGCCTTATCCGAGGCGCCCTTGCTCCGCAGCTCACCGGAACTCCGAGTATCAATGACTGACGCATTACCTGGCTCTCACTTCTAATTCACTATTCATCACTTATCGATTGGACAAATAGCATTTGAGCATATATATTCTTTGACCCTCTCTTTTCGGACAAATGCATTATTAACCTCAGGCAGCATGTAAGGAACACTTAATGAGCCAGCAACATCGCAAGAAATTGAAACGGGTTCGTCGCAAGCGTTATATCGAGCGCATCAAGGAGCGCGTCAAGTCATTGAAGCGCAAGTCGAAGTAAGTTTTTGCCGTTTTGACGGCATGGGACGTCTCCGGCCGGCGCAATCACGGTTCGGCGGCGTCCTTGCTTTTTTTCGGGAAGGGGTTTTTTCGCCGTACTAACCCTTATGCGCAGTTTGTTTTCGGTTTTACAGCATCTTTAATTTCAACAATTCACGGAAAAGGAACATGAAGAAAAACAGCAACGACGTCACGTCCGGCAAGTGCTCGGGTTCTCCTAAATATGTGTATTCCTTTGGCCCGGGCGAGGCTGAAGGGGATGCCTCCATGCGCAACGAGCTGGGCGGCAAGGGCGCCAATTTGGCCGAGATGTGCCGGTTGGGCCTGCCCGTTCCGGCGGGTTTCACGATTACCACTGCATGCTGCACCGACTATTTTGCCGGCGGCGCGAAGTTTCCCGAGGCCTTGGCCAAGCAGGTTGAGGTGGGCTTGGCCGAGATGGAGGCCCGCATGGGCAGCAAGTATGGCGACCCGGAGAATCCTCTGCTGGTCAGCTGCCGTTCCGGCGCACGGCAGTCCATGCCTGGGATGATGGACACGGTGCTGAACATCGGCTTGACGAGCAGCACCATCCCCGGCTTGATCGCCAAGACCAACAACGAGCGCTTTGTCTGGGACTCCTATCGGCGCCTGATTATGATGTACGCTGATGTGGTCATGGAGAAGGCCGAGGGCATTGAGCCGTTCGAGGGCAAGGGCATCCGTCGGCTCCTGGATGAACTGCTTGACCAGTTCAAGTACATCAAGGACTACAAGTCTGACACGGACTTGACGGCTGAGGACCTGAAGAGCTTAGCGAACGCTTTCAAGCGCCGCATTAAGGAAGTCCTGGGCACCGCGTTTCCGGATGATCCGCGCGAGCAGCTCTGGGGCAGCATCGGCGCCGTCTTCAAGAGCTGGGTCGGCCGCAAGGCGGTCGCCTACCGCCGCATCGAAGGCATTCCCGATGAATGGGGCACGGCCGTCAACGTCCAGGCCATGGTGTTCGGCAACATGGGCGACACCTCTGCCACCGGCGTCGCCTTCTCCCGCAACCCAGCCACAGGCGAGAATCTCTTCTTTGGCGAATGGCTGCAGAATGCCCAGGGCGAAGACGTCGTCGCTGGCATCAGGACGCCGAATCCGCTCAACAACGCCACCAAGACCGACCAGAACCGCCATGTCCCGTCCATGGAAGAAGTCATGCCAGAAATCTACTGTGAGCTGGATGGCTATCGCTTGAAGCTGGAGAAGCATTATCGCGACATGCAGGACATTGAGTTCACGGTCCAGGACGGCAAGCTCTATATGTTGCAGTGCCGGACTGGCAAGCGCGGCGGCAAGGCCGCCATCACCATGGCGCTTGACATGCTGAACGAAGGCTTGATCGATGAAAAGACGGCGGTGCTCCGGGTCGGCCCGAACCAGGTGCTTGAATTCTTGCTGCCGATCATCGAGCCTAAGACCGAATCTCGCACCGAGCACCTGATCAAGGGCCTGCCGGCTGGCCCCGGCGCAGCCAGCGGGAAAATCTACTTCACCGCCGAAGACGCGGTGAAGGCTCATCGCAACGGCCAGAAAGTCATCTTAGTGCGCGAGGAGACCAACCCCGAGGACGTCGAGGGCATGCGTGCGGCTGAAGGCATCCTGACAGCCCGCGGCGGCATGACGAGCCATGCCGCGCTCGTCGCCCGCGGCTGGGGCAAGTCGTGCGTGGTCGGCGCGTCTGGCATGCAGATTGACGCCGCCAACAAGACGATGAAGGTCGGCGACCGCGTCTTCCGCGAAGGCGATGTCCTGACTATCAACGGTTCCGCTGGCACGGTTTATGACGGCGCCCTGCCGCTGGTTGAGCCTTCTGCTGGCGAGGATTACGCCCAGTTCCTGCATTTCATGTCGTTGGTTGACAAATACCGCACCATGGCTGTCCGGGCGAATGCTGACACGGCTGTTGACGCGGCCAAGGCGCGGTCGTTCGGCGCTGAAGGCATTGGCCTGTTCCGCCTGGAGCACATGTTCTATGGCGAGGGTTCGGCCAAGCCGCTTTTCCTGCTTCGCAAGATGATCCTCTGCGTCACCCAAGCCGACCGGATTGCCGTTCTCAAGGACTTGTTCCCGTACATGAAGCACGACATCAAGGGCGCTATGGAAGCCATGGACGGTCTCCCTGTCACCATCCGCCTGCTTGACCCGCCATTGCATGAATTCCTGCCGCATTCCCAGCTCGGACGCCAGGAAATTTCCCAGGCTTTGGGCATTGCCGAGGAAGAAGTGCGCAAGCGCGTCGACGCCTTGCAGGAGAGCAACCCGATGATGGGGCATCGCGGCGTCCGCCTCAGTGTCACCTATCCGGAGATCACGGAGTACCAGGCTCTGGCCGTGTTCGAGTCGGCGGCGGAACTCATCCGCAGCGGCAAGAAAGTCATTCCGGAAATCATGGTTCCGCTCACTTGCGATGTTAGCGAATTCAAGCACAGCAAGACCATCATAGAGCGCGTTCACGCCGAGATTTTGCGCCGTTTCGACTTGCCCGAGTTGCCCTACAAGCTCGGCACCATGATCGAAATCCCGCGCGCAGCTTTGCTTGCTGACAAGATGGCCGCCAGCGCCGAATTCTTCTCGTTCGGCACAAATGACCTGACCCAGATGACGTTCGGCTTCAGCCGCGACGATATCGGCAATTTCATGGCAGAGTACCTGGACCAGCGCCTCTTGAACGCAGACCCGTTCCAGACGATTGACCAGGACGGCGTCGGCGCTCTGATTGAAATGGCGACCGCCAAAGGCCGCTCCGTGCGGTCGGACCTGAAGCTCGGCATCTGCGGCGAACATGGCGGCGACCCCGCTTCCGTCGAATTCTGCTTCCGAGTCGGCTTGGATTATGTCAGCTGCTCGCCCTTCCGGGTACCGGTGTCTCGGGTCGCTGCGGCGCAGGCTGCCATCAAAGCCCAGAAATAAGACATTTCGGCGCCTTGCCGAAGTCTAAGTCCAGGCGCGTGTTACCGAGTGCATGGAGTCATGCAGTCTTCTGCCGGCAGCGGTTTTTGAAGCCGCTGCCGGCAGACCGTTTAGAGGCCAGGAAACTATGACTGATTTGACGTTTCCATCTGCGGTCGCGTCGTCATCCGCCGCCCCATGGACTCCTGCCGAATCGGCCTTGTCGCCGGCAGAGGCGTCGTCCCCGGAGGTGACTTGGCATTTGCGAGTCGCATACGACGGCGCAGCCTATGCTGGCTGGCAGGTGCAGTCGACGGTCAAGACGGTCCAGGGCGAATTGCTCACGCGACTTAGGCGCTTGCTTCGCTGTCCGGAACTGAAGATATACGGTTGCAGCCGGACCGACGCTGGGGTTCACGCCCTTGACCAGCAAGTCAGCTTCACGGCGCCGACCTCGGCTGACTTCACTCCCGAGAGCCTAGTCGCCAAGCTCAACCGCTGGCTTCCGGATGACATCGTCGTGCTTAGCGCGGCAGTGCGCGAGCCTGGGTTCAACGCCCGTGCGCACAATACCGGCAAAGCCTACACCTACTGCATCTCGCCAGGCCGCAAAGTCAATCCGCTGTGGGCGCGTTTTGTCTGGCGGACGCCCCGGCCGCTGGATGTCGACGCCATGCGGGCCGCAGCCGTACACCTGGTCGGCGAGCATGACTTCGCCTCTTTTGCTGCCAATTCCCGCCAGGAAGTCGAGACGACGGTGCGGACAGTGTATCGCCTGGAACTGCTGGAAGACAGCGGGCTGATTTTCATGAATGCCGTGGGCGAGAGTTTTTTGTACAAGATGGTTCGCGCCTTAGCCGGTTATTTGGTCCACGTCGGCTCTGGTCGCGCCGCGCCCGAGGATGCCGTGAGGGTTCTGGAAGCCAAGGATCGCTGCCAGGCAGCGGAAAGTGCGCCAGCAGCAGGGCTTTTTCTGGCTAAGGTCTTCTGGAAGCCAGAGGAATGGAAAACCTACCAGCCGCTGATTCCGCCATTTGCGCTTTGACGCTTCTGTCGGGTTGTGCAAAGACAACCGGCGAAGTATATTGTTGGAGCAAAGTGGCCGGAAACGACAGCAGGGTTTGCCGGCAGGAATATTTTTTTGCCAGCCTAGGAGACGCGCATGCCCATCAACGTCAATTTCCGTATGTCTGAGGACGCGACTGATCTTTGTCCTGTCAAGGCTCATCCTGATGACGCCGCGTTTGATCTTTTTTCCCGGCAGGAAGTGACCTTGCCGCCGGGCAGCGTGGCGTTGATTCACACCGGTCTGTTTTTGGAGATTCCGGTCGGCTTCGAGGCGCAGGTGCGTCCGCGCAGCGGGCTGGCTGTCCGATACGGTCTCACCGTCCTGAATAGCCCTGGCACCATTGACTCCGGGTATCGCGGCGAAGTCGGGGTGATCCTTATCAACACCGGCTGCCAGGAATACACGGTGCGGCGTGGCGAACGCATCGCGCAGATGGTCATTCAGGCTCTCCCAGACGTAGTGCTGACCCAAGTGGAAACCCTGACCGACACCGAGCGCGGCACCGGCGGCTTCGGCAGCACCGGTCGTTGAAAACTACCCGACAGAATCATCATGCCAGCGACATCTCACCTCGTGGATATTCCTTTTACGCTTGACACAGCCTCGCTGGCCAAGGCCGTCCACCTGCCGGACGACCCGGCAGACAGGGAGGCCCTGGAAGCCCTGGCAGCGAGGGCGCAGGAGATTGGCCGCCCTAAAGCCATCTATCGACCTGGACGCATTGCTGCCCGGCGAGTGGACGCTATTGTCGTGGACAATGGCATCGAGCTGTGCAGCCAGGCTCTGGCGTCTGTACTCAGCGACCAGGAACAACTGTGGTTTTACTGCGCGACCTGCGGGACAGAGGTCCAGGCCCTGGCCGAGGGGCTGGACATTTTTCAGCAGTACTGGCTGGAGGAAATCAAGATGGTCATGCTGCGGGCCGCATTGACGCACCTGGCCGCGACTATCCGCCAAGAGCACGGTCTGTCCCGCTTGTCCGGCATGGGGCCAGGCTCCGGCGATGCCGGCGTGTGGGACATCGCGGAACTCGCGAAGATTTTTCAGGCGCTTGGCCGCGAGGCCACGACGGCTGCCGGAGTAGTTCTCACCGAATCCATGCTCATGCTGCCGAACAAGACCGCGGCCGGAGTGCATTTCCCCCTCAATCGAAATTTCACCGCCTGCCAGCTCTGCCATCGTCGCAATTGCCCGAACCGCCGCGCCCCGTGTGACCATGGCCTCTGGGATGCAGCGATGACTGGCTGCGATGCCGACGGCGGCCAAGAAAGCCAGCCAGCAAGTTCAGCACCAGCCTGAACTACGCTATGACTGAGGCAATTCGGCATGCTAAGGACGCCTACGAAATTTCCAAAAGCGCCTTGTGGGATAAGCACCTTGAAAAGACCACGTCTAATGCTACGATATGTAACATTGCATTTGTTTCGTAGAGCGTTATATTAACGTTAATGTGAGCGGGGCCAGAGGCGGCGCCATGACGATGGCCGCAGCCATTGGCCTCGGCTTGATGCAACGTCACCTTTCAGCCCACAGGAGAAGAATCATCATGAAAGAATTCGCGTATGCTGGCCATGAGCCGAGTCTGTTGCCTGCCGCAAAGAACTGGAATCTGGTTTGGAATGACGAGTTTGACGGCACCGAGCTGGACACGAGCAAGTGGGGTTTCCGGCTTAATTTCTGGGGCAAACCGTTTCCGGCCTTTACAACCGAGGGCGTTGTCTTGGACGGAAACAGCCATCTCCAATTGCATGTCGTCAAGAAAGACGGCCAGTACTGCTCCCCGCATTTGCAGACTGCGTCCTTGACTTATGACATCCCGAAAGACACCAACGGCTTCTGGCCCTTCGGCAAATATGAAAAGCCGAAGTTTCTGCACAAATATGGCTTTTATGAAATCCGTTGCCGTTTGAACCGCCAGCCAGGCTGGTGGGCGGCTTTCTGGTTGCAGTCGCCGTCCGTCGGCGCTCATCCTGACGCTCGGCAATGCGGGGTCGAATGCGACATCATGGAAAGCCAGGATTTCCCATACGGCCGGGAGATGCGCTGCGGGAACATCTGGAACGGCTATGGCCGTGATTGCCAGAGACCCGCTGGCGGCCACGCTCATTACATCCTGAAAGAAACGCCGGACGACTGGCATCGCTTCGCTGTTGACTGGAGCCGGGATGGTTATACTTTCTACACCGATGGCGAAATTGTCCACCGCGTGACCGACGTGGTCTCTGACGTGGAGCAATTCATCCTCGTCTCCACGGAATGCATGGGCTATCGGAAAAATCCCCCGGCGCCAGACCCGCGCCTGGAGCAGATAACCCTGCCGGAATTCTTCGAAGTCGATTACGTGCGAGTGTTTGACGAATGCTGAATCGCGCCAGGGCGCGGTCAAACAGGCCCTCGGAGCACAATCAGAATAAGCGCAGCATGGACATTGCCTACATATTTCGCCGTCGGCCAGGCACATACAGCATTGAGCGCGTGTTTGCGCCGATTTTGGCGCAGTTGCGTTCGCAGGGCATTGCGGGTGCCACGCGTCAAGTGCCGCGGGAAAGCAGTTCATTCTGGAATGTCCTGGTGAATATCGCCTGGTCTCGGCGCGTGAAAGCGGAGCTGGTGCATGTGACTGGCGACGTCAACTATTGCGTCCTGGGTCTCGGCAGCCGAAAGTCGGTGCTGACCATCCACGACTGCGGCTACTTGGCGCAACTCCGAGGCTGGCGGCGCTGGCTGGTGAAGAAGCTCTGGGTCGACTGGCCTGTAAGCCGCTGCACAGCTGTCACCTGCGTGTCAGAAAAGACCAGGCAGGAATTGCTCCGCCTGACGCCGGTCGCCCCGGAAAAGGTCGTGGTCATTCATAACCCGCTCCAGCCGCAATTCGTTCACAAGACGGAAGCCACCTGGCCAGACTGTCCGCGAATTCTCCATTTCAATGTGACGCCTAACAAGAACCTGGAGCGGACCATAGCCGCCCTGGAGGGCATTCCGTGCCATTTGCGGATCATCGGACCGCTGCATGACGCCCAGAAACGCGAACTGGAGCAGCGTCGCATTGACTTTTCCCAAGGGGAAAATTTGTCTGACGAGCAGATGCTGCATGAGTACGAGCAGTGCGACCTAGTCTGTTTTCCGTCAACATACGAGGGATTTGGCTTGCCGGTCATTGAAGCCCAGGCCGTTGGCCGGCCCGTGCTGACTTCGCTGACGCCGCCCCTGCCCGAGGTCGGCGGCGACGGCGGCGCCTGCTACGTCGATCCGTTTGACGTTGCCTCCATCCGGGCTGGGCTTCTCAAGATGACTGCGGATAGCGATTATCGGGCTGGCTTAGTGGCCGCTGGTTTTGCCAATGTCCGCCGTTTTCAGGCAGCGACCATCGCCCGTCAGTATGCTGAACTCTACGCCCGCCTGCTGGCGTGAGGGCCAGGCTGGCGAGGGCGGGCGACCGATTGACGGCAGTGCTGTACATTTTTGCAGGTAGGCGACTTGCATCTTGACATACTTGCGATAAATTATAATACTGTCAATTTAGCTGAATTTTGGATTGGGGTTGTAGCGCAATTGGTTAGAGCATCGCCCTGTCACGGCGAAGGTCGCGGGTTCGAATCCCGTCAACCCCGCCAATCCTTTTCAGCAGATTGCTTGTGCGAGACACATCGGGGTTGTAGCGCAATTGGTTAGAGCATCGCCCTGTCACGGCGAAGGTCGCGGGTTCGAATCCCGTCAACCCCGCCACTCCCATGTCGTTTCACAGAGCCCGCCCGGGAACTTCGGGCGGGCTTTTTTCATGCCGAGCCGGTTCCAAGAAGGCGACCGGCCGCAGGCCAGGTCAATGCAAGGAGCCGAAAGATGCGCCAGCGTTATGTTTTCCTTGACCGTGACGATACGCTGATCGTTGACAAGCAGTATCTGCGCGAGCCGGCCGGGATTGAGTTCACGCCCCGCGCCCTGGAGGGACTCCAGCGCTTGCAGGCAGCCGGCTATGGCCTTGTCCTGGTCACCAACCAGTCCGGCATCGGTCGCGGCTTGCTGACGGAAAACGACCTTGCCGCTGTCCATGCACGTCTGCGGGAACTGCTCGCACGGCAAGGACTCGCCCTGGACGCTATTTACTACTGCCCGCATCATCCCCAGGACGGCTGTCGCTGTCGAAAACCAGCTACTGGAATGCTCGAACAAGCATGCCGCGATTTTGCCGTCGACATAGCGCAGTCAGTTATGATTGGCGACAGCGAGGCCGATATCAGGATGGGACGCGCCTTTGGCCTGGCTACCATCCAGCTACGCTTAGATGACAGCCGGCCGAATCACGGCGCCGATTATCTGGCCGCAGACCTGGCCGAAGCCGCAGATTGGCTGCTGAAAAGGCCGCCATCGCCCCACGGAAAACACGCTGAGGGCTAACCGCCAAGAATAGGGGCGAGGGGCGCGGCGAGATTGGACTACGCTGTCCGCCATGTCTACCGCGTTCACCGACGCAGAGCGGCAGAAACGCTGAAAATATGCTGCCAGGATGGCCATTGTCAGGGGCTGACCTATGGCGACACCAAAGAGATTTTCGGTCTCCTGGCCTTGATTCAATCTGGCGACCAGATTATATTTGACAACGTTGATGACAAACGCCTCGGAAAAAGGTGTTTTTCGGATGTCCTCCTAGGCGGATTAGGGTTGAGAATCAAGCAGAAATCGATAATTTTATGGCATCTTTGAAAGAGCGATTCGAACGCACGGTCGAAAAAGTGGTCGTAATTCCGCTTTACGGCCGCATGAATGAATTTGCAACGATTGACGACGCACTGCGGTTCATTGACGACTATTCCGTATATGAGGGATGTGGCGATTTCCGAAAATATGAGTTGCTTATATCGTTCACAAACGGGGACAGAGTCGAGGGATCGTTCAAGGACAAGGCAAAGGTTCGCGAGTTCCTTCAGTTTATTGCAAAACAATGAAATGGGCTATCCTCTTGTTTCGCCCGCTGGAAAAACTGCCGCGCTAAGCACCCTTGGTAAGGCGCTTTAGTGGACAGTGGACAATGGACGTTAGTAGACGATGGACCGTGGACAGAAGTGGACATCAGTGGAGAGTGGACGTGGACGTTAGTGGACAGTGCCTGCCGTACGTAGTTCTGGCTTTAGCCTGCCATAATATTCGCGCTTTTTGCGTTTTTGCTGCTGAACGGCTGGTTTCCACCCACAACACACCCTAAAAAATCTGCGTCATCTGCGTCATCTGCGGATAAAGCAACAGTTTCTCGCCCCCATCGGCCATCAGCCGCATTCATTGGGCTGGCTTATCGAGTTTATCCTTGGCCTTTTGGGTGAATTCAGCGGCGACCGGGTGATTGGGCTTTTCTTTGGCCAGGGCGGTGCAGGAGGCCAGGCAGAGTTCGAATTGCCCTGCCGCGAATTGGCTGCGGATAAGGCCTTCCATCGCTTTAGTCCAGCTATCGAATACGCGGTCTGAGCGTTCCTGCTGGTGGAGCAGCGGCGCCAGGGTCTCGGCAGCGCGGGCGTAGTCCTTGCTTTCCAGCAGCCGGATGCCATAGCATTCGCTCGCGACGGGCCAAGTCGGCATGAGCTGGCGTGCGTTCAAGGCGGCGGCCAGGGCCTTTTCTGGCTGGCCATGAGCAGCGTAGAGTTCAGAAAGGTTGACCAGCAGCAAGGGCTTTTGGCTGTAGTAATCAGCGATTGTTTCATACAGTTCGATGGCCGGCTCGATGACATCCGCGGTCGCCAGCAAGAAAGCAGCCCGATAGGCGATGTCAACTTCGACAAAATCGTGGACATTGACGGGCTTGAGCGCAATGGCTTTTTGCAGGGCGGCTATCATGGCCGGCAGGTCTTGGCGCTTCCAGGCCAGCTCTGCTTCGGCATATTGGGCAATCGCCTGGAAGTCGGGCGTGGTTTTGCTGTCTGATTCCTTGCGCAGCGCTTCCAATTCGTCTATTTTTTGATGGCGTGCGCAGTGCGTCAAGTAGGCTCTCGCCAGGTTGGCGTCATCCGGCAGCTTGGTTCTGAACTGCTTGAAGGCGGTGGCCAGCTCGTCTTTGGCGCCCAGGCCCTCCAGGGCGAAAAGGTATATCAGCTGCATCGGCACCTTCGTGTCATCGATGCGCATGCTTGCCTGGGCGCGTTCGCGGGCCGCAGCGTAATCGCCCTGGGACAAGGCGAACATCGCAGCGATGTACACGATTTGCAGGTCTTCCGGGAAACGGCTCAAGGCCGCAGAGACCTCATTGCCAGTGAGGATGCCGCGGCTCAGCTTGTCTGTCAAGACGATTTGCTCCAGGAGAAGCTCGGGAGCCTTTTCATCGCGGATGATGATGGCCAGCTGGGCGGCGTCTTGCAGGCGCTGGTTGGCCGCCAGGGCGGCGATGTAGGGCATGACCATGGCCATAGCCCGCTTCTGGATGGTGCTGCCGGGGTGGTTGGCTTGGATAAGGCTGAGAGCCTTGGTGACTTCCGTGATCTGGTTCTGCTGCAAGCCCGAGTAAAGCGTCATCAGCATGGCGACCGGGGTGTTGTAGACGTTGTTCAGGCGCTTCAAGGCGTCGGCGAGCTTGGCGTCATCACGATCCAGGAAGGCGATAAGCGCCTCCAGGTAATACCCGGCCAGCAGGATCGCCTTGTTGCCGAGCCGGTATTTTTTATAGAGTTCTTGCAGCGCGTCGCGGTCGTTCCGGCTGGCGTAGATGTCGCCCACACGGGTCGCGATGTCAGGATTGATGTCACGTTGCAGCACTTCGAGGTACACGGGCAGCGCACGGTCGAAATCCTGGCGGAGAAAATAGAAATTCCCCAGTCTGATTTGGCCTGATTCCGGAATGAGGGCGCTGGCTTCAAGGAACCATTTTTCCGCTTGCTCGAAATCGCCGTCTGCGATAGCGACGCCTGCCAAGGCGTCCATAGCGTCAAAGGCGACGGCCGGCTCCGGGTCTTTGGTGCATTCGGTCAGGGCGGCGATGACGTCCTTTCTGGGCGTACTTCTGGCGTTGACGTAAATGGCCAGCAGTTTTCCGGTTGACGAGGCCAGTGCTTCCTGGTCTGTAATTGTCGCCAGCAGTTCGCGGGCATTGCCTAGTCGGCCGGTTTTACAGAGCGCCAGGGCGTGCAGCACGGCTTGAGGCGGCGTCAGGGTCTCGTTTTGCCGCATCGAATCAAGGGCGGTGGCGAGAGCCACATAGTCTTGGCCTCGGAACAGGGCGAGCAGGCGTGCGTTGACGTAGTCGGACTGCGTCGCATTAAGGCTGATCGCGTATTGCCAGGTCGCCGCCGCCTTGTTCCATTCGCCCAGGCGTTCGTAGATACGGGCCATTTTGACGAAGGCTTCCTCCTGGTGAGGGTCATTTTGGACGCAGTTGCGCAGCAGCCTCAACGCCAGCTTGTCATCAGTGCCGCTGTCTGCCAGCTTGAAAGCCTCTTGGATGCGAGATGCATTACGCAGGTTGCGAGCCAGCGCAACGCCGATTACCGCCAGACATGCGACTAGCGCCAAGATGGCGAAGACGAGGACAAGGCGCCTAAGAGAGATGCGTTTGATCCGGGGTGGTGGGGCAGGAGTCATACCGGTGTTCCTGAAAAATTAGGAGGGAAATTGTGGATTGTCATGCGCGAAAAAGCAGCTGAGCCGCCTTGCCGCTATTTCGTGTTCTTGCACGGTGACAGTCCGTCGTTGCGGGAAAATATTGGCCATTATTTTGCAAATGATCTTTTAGCACAACTCAATGTACAGGCGGAAGTTCCAATGAGCCAACGAACAAGGCTTAATATTTTCATCCGGGCGCTGTCAGCTCGCCTTGTTTTCTTCCGTTGTTGCCGCTGTCATTGTCGTTCTTTCTGTTCCACTGATACCGATGGAGCGGCGTCATTATCACGACGAACAGGCCGAGGGCCACGGCCAACGCCGTTCCGAGCCCCAGGCACGGGGTGAGGCAGTAGATGACGAGATTGACTGCGCCCATGGTCATCATAATCAAGGGAATTTGCCGGCAGAGGCTCCAGAGCGAATGACGGCCTTCGTAGGCGGTCACAACGCCGACCATGGGAAAGGCGGTCATAAAGCCGCCCAGCTGACGCTTGAGAAAAATCAGGCCGCTGATCACCGCCGTCAGGATGATGACCTTCAGTCCGACCGGCATTTGGCTGCGTTGGCCAGGCTCGTCGCGATGAGGGAAGTATCGCATCATCAACCCGGCTAAAAGGTAGTTCCAGACTAATGCGACAATGAAGCCCGCTTGGGTCATAGGGTAGATTTTCTGCAGGCCTATTCCCAGGGCGCAATAGACGAGTACCCCGGCGGCAATGGCGGGCACGATGCCGATGCCAACGTTGACATAGAGGAGGCGGACCGTGTGCGTGAACAACAACAGCAAGGTGAGTCCAAGGACATTGCTGGCGTTGACATTTTCCCCCAGGGACAACAAAGCAAGACTGGAAGGAATCGGCAGGCTGAGAATCAACGCCTTGTGCGCGGGACGGTACAGATAGGCCACTCCGACCGACATCCCTACAACCCCGACCAACAGCGCAATGTCCCAAAAATATGGCGGCGACATGAAAGACCTCAAAGATTAGGGGCGAGGGTCTGAATGCTGAATGTTGAATGCTGAATGCTGAATGCTGAATGTTGAAGACGCATTTGTCATTCATAATTCATAATTCAGCATTTATCATTCGTTAGGTGCCCGGGCTTTAGCCCGGGATTCTCGCATGCCTTCAGCCTGCCATCAAATAAAAAGCCACCGGTGCAGGTATGATCGCCCCGGTGGCAAGGCGTTTCCAGTGCCAGCGTCAGCCGTAGAGGGACTTCATCTCATCTTTGTTAAGGCGTTTCCGGCGCGAGGTCGGGGCTGCCGGGGCTGCGCCTTTGCCTTTGATAGCCGGGCCGCCAGACATGGCCGGGCCGCTGGGGCCGCCAGACATGGCCGGGCCGCTGGGGCCGCCAGACATGGCCGGGCCGCTGGGGCCGCCAGACATCGCCGGGCCGCTCGGGCCTGCTCCAGGCGTCGCAGGCGCCGCCACACGGCGACGACGACGCGGTTTCTCTTCATCGGCGCCAAAAAGGTCGTCGAGAATGTCTTTGTTTGGTTTGGCTTTGGCCATCGTTCCAACTCCTGTCTTGTTCTTTATCATTACGGTTGTTCAGACAACCACGGAAAAGTAGTGTCCCGGAAAGCGTCACGGCTATAATATCCACCATTTTTGTGAACATTCCAGATGAACTGGAAATAAGAAGCATATTGTTTGGCGACAGCCGCGACGCTAAAGCGCTTGATGGCAGCGTCGCGGATAGCAGTGCGATTGAGTTTTGGTGCCATCCTGACAGCGGCGGCGAATTCAGCGGCAGTTCGACAGCGGAAGCCAGTGACACCGTGCTCGACGGTTTCGACGAAGGCGCCCCAGTCCGTGGTAATGACGGGCGTTCCGCACATCTGGGCTTCAATGGCGACATAGCCGAAAGGCTCGACATACAGGGTGGGCATGAGTACAGCCCGGGCCTGGCCAATCAGCTTGGCTTTAGCCTTGCCATGCCATCCAGAATGAGCCGTGACCAGGCGAAGGCCAGTGTCCTCGGCGCAATGCCGCGCCAGGCCAATGCCTTTAGCCGGGACGTCCCGCCCAAGGTAAAGCAAGTAGTCTTCCTTTGGCGGCTCAGCCAGGCCGTAGTGCTCCGGTTCGATGAAATGCGGGATGACAGTGTCGAAAAACCGGTCGTCGCGGGTTCGCTCCGGCATGATGGCGTAGATAGCATGCTGATGCGCGTAGGATGGGAAGACCCGGTAGGATGTCCAGCAATGGTCATAGCCGACCATTGGCTCGAAGACCGGGAGGCCTTGCGGGTCGATATCAGACTGGGCAGCGCCATACAGCGAGGCGATCAGCTCTGGCTTGCCTTCCGGCCCCAGGTTGCTCTCCAGGCGTCGGCTGAGGCGCTGGTTGTAGGTGATGTGCCAGCGGTTGCCGTAGCGCCAGGTGCCGGTCGGTCGGCCGATGTCCATGAAATCGCCGACTGGGCCTGGCAGCTGCGAACCCTTGATGCCGTAATAGACGTAGGGAATATGCAGATATTCGAGAAGAACGCAGAAGTTATGGCAGTTGAACACTTGTGCGTCAGCCGAGTGGGCGGCGCAATCCAGGGGAAGCATCGGATGTCCGAGTACATGGATGACGTTTGGGGTGTTGGCGTTGGTGCCAAGGTCGGCCTGGCTCTGCCGGGCTTTGCAGAGCTTGCGGTACTCGGGCGGTACGTCCCATTCGCCGGGAAAAGTGCGGCACTGCATGGGTTTGACCGGATGGATGCGGCACAGGTTGTCAGGAGTCAGAAATATGCAGGCGCCGTCCTCACGTTCCCCGCAGATCAGCGACTGGCGGTTGTGAGCCAGGCGCGTGTAGGTCTCAATGAAGGCTTCTTCGGTCATGCCGAGAAAATTAGCAATGGGCGCGATTTCTTGTTCACGGAGGCGGACGATTCCTGGCCAGCGGCAGCAAGCGCCGCAGCGTTGGCAGACAAAGGGTTGGTCAGTTTGGTTTGGCATGGTCATTCCAGTAGTGAGCGTAATTCAGCCAGGCTGAAGTGGGTTTCCGGCGCCCATTCGGCAGCGCCGTCCATGACGCGGTCGAACAGCTCGCGTTTTTGCTGTACGAGGGCAAGGACTTTTTCCTCTACGGTGTTGTTGGTGATCAGTCGGTAGGCGAACACGGCCTTGTCTTGGCCAATGCGGTGGGTACGGTCGATCGCCTGGCGTTCCACCGCCGGGTTCCACCACGGATCGAACAAAAATACGTAATCGGCCTTAGTCAGGGTGAGGCCAGCGCCAGCGGCCTTGAGGCTGAGCAGAAAAACGGCCGGCTCGGCGCTATCGGTGAATTGCTGGACCAGCTCGTGGCGGCGAGCGACCGGTGTTTCGCCGGTAATGGTGAAATAGACGATGCCGCGTTCGGTCAGGGCCCTGGCGATGATGTCAAGCATGCTGGTGAATTGGCTGAACACCAGGGCGGAATGGCCGCTCGCGCCAAGTTCAGTCAAGTTGTCGAGCAAGGCGGTGAGCTTGGCCGAGGGGATTTCCCGAGCCGCAGGGCGGATTAGTTCCGGCGAACAGCAGGCTTGGCGCAGCCGGGTCAAGGAAGCCAGCACAGCGGCCGCGCCCTGGTCGCTGAGAGCCTGGCGTGCCTGAACCAGGATGTGATCGTAGAAGGCCTGCTGCTCGGCGTCCATTTCAACCGGAATCAACTGTTCTGTGCGCGGCGGCAGCTCTGGCGCGACCAGTTCCTTGGTGCGGCGCAGCATGACCGGCGCCAGCCGTCGACTCAAGCGGGTCAGGCCATCCGGGGAAAGGCCGGCTTGCTGGAAGGCTTCGCCGTCGCCTAAGTAGCTGGGATTCAGAAAGTCCATGATTGACCAGAGGTCAAGCAGGCGGTTTTCCAACGGCGTGCCAGTCAGGGCCAGGCTGTGCTCGCGTTGCAGGTTTTTCACGGCCCTGGTGGTTTCCGCCTGCGGGTTCTTGATCGCCTGGGCTTCATCTAAAATGACGAACGTGAAGCGCTCCGCTGTCAGCAAATCGTTGTCAATCCGGGCTAAATTGTAGTGCGTGACGAACAGATCGACGCCTTTTTGCTGGAGAAGGCTGGCTCGCGTTTTCCGGTCGCCCAAGATGGCGATAGCGGTGAGTTGAGGGCAGAATTGTCGGACTTGTTGCAGCCAGACTGCAATCACGGAGGCTGGGCACAGCACCAGCACCCGGAAGGGCGCTCCGGTCGCGACGACATGCTGTTTCCAGGCGGTCAACATCGCCAGCACTTGGAGGGTTTTGCCCAGCCCCATGTCGTCTGCTAGAATAGCTCCAGCGCCGCATTGGCAGCGGTCAGCCAGGAAGTCGACGCCGTTTTTTTGATACGGGCGCAGAATCATCGCCAGCTCTGGTGGCAGCGGCAGCCGTTCCGGGATGGCTGCTGTACGCAGGCGGGAATAGAAGTCGCGGCTGTCATGGTCCACCTTCCAGGCGACGGTCTTGCCCAGTTGTTTGATTTTATCCTGTGCGTCGTGTTTGAGAAACAGGTCGCCGTCTGCCAGTCCGGCGTCGTCTAAGGCGTCAGCCACGGCCTTGAGGCGTTCTTGGTCAAGGTAGAGCCAGCCGCCGTTCATCCCCTGGAGGACGACTCGGCCAGCGCGTCGGGCTTCTTGGATGTCGCTCAAAGAGAACGAATCCTGGCCGATTGTCCAGGAGACGTTCATAGCTACCAGACCTTGCCGCGAGTGGAGCTGCAAGCTGGGCTGGTCAATGCTGTCGCCCTCAGCGCGGAGAAGGCCGGCCAGGTCTTGGGAATGCGTCTTCTGCACGCTGGCCGGCGCCTCAGACCAGAGTTTCCGCAGTTCGACGGCTTTGCTTGGAAGGGCGGGAAGACGCAACTCGCCGGCCTCGACTATGCCGTCCCCGGCGCGCAGGCGCGTACAGAGCTCCTGCATCCAGGCGAATTGGCTGCCGCCGTAGGTCTTGAGCTGAAAGCCGCTGCCGTGCTCCTGGAGGCGGGCGTCCTGGCTGAGCGGCGCTCCGGCGTCGAGCTGACGACCAAGGTGCTCAAAGCGGAGGATGAATTGCTGCTTTTTCTGGTTGACTGTCAGTTTCAGCTCGCTGGCTTCGACTTCGACCCTGGTGATGCAATCGCCGCTGACCAGGTCAAGCCGTCCGTCAATCAGTTCGGCCAGATGCTCTGCCAAGTATTGACGGCCCATGCGCGGACTTTTCTTGCGGAAATATTCATTCAGCGTCTTCCAGGAGATCGGCGGCTCGAAGTTCCTGATCATGCTGCGCAAAGGGTCGGCCTCTGGGCAGTTCTGGAGGTGTAAAAGCAGCTCATGGGCCGGAAGACGCCGCCCATTGGCAAATATGAAGAGAGCAGCCACCTGCACCCATTCGCCTTGGTCAGTCAATTCCACGATCATCTGCGTCGGCGTGGTCAAACCCGCGCTGTTGACAAACTCGCGCGTTTTTCGGTCGATGAAGCGAGGGTGGGCAGACCAGCGGCTGAGCCAGCGGTGGAAGTCGCTTTCCGGCAAGGCAAGCGCCCGCATGCTTAGCTGGGAACGCGGCAGGCGGCGCAAAGTCGGAAGCAGCCAGGCGAGAAAATCGAGGTCGGATTGGCGCCAAGAGAGTGAAGCGTCTTTCTGCGTTGTCGCGGTGGCCGCATAGTTGCGCACGGCGGACAGCGTCGCCAAAAAACGGTCGTCGCCGCGAATAAGGTAAAAGCGCACGCCGACTTGCCCAGGAGCGAGCTTGGCGTCGACTTCCACTTCCAGCTGCATCTGCGTCGGCGAGGGCGCAGCTTGACCGCGATGGCTGGCCGGCTGGTCCAGAAATATATCCTGCTGGCGATTGGGCTGAGGTCGCGCCTGCTGCTGCGGTGCTTGCGGCTTGGCGCTGGGCATTTTCCAGCCTTGAGTGCTGCATATAGCGCGCAAGAGGACGTGTGCGCAATAAGCATGTGGGCAGGCAGCGCCTGGATACCCGCAGTGGCAGCGCGGCTGCCAGGTGTCAGCAGTCAGCTTCCAGGTGACAGAGAGAGCGCCGACACTGGCCTGGAGCGAATCTTCAGTCCAGCGCAGCGTAAAGCTGTTTTCGTTTTTCATCACCATTAGCGCGGTTTGACGCAGGTTAGGCGGGAAGAGTCCGGAAACCTGACTCTCCGTCAGCCAGCGGTCTAACCAGGGCGGCGGCGATGAGGGATGGTCAATCTTAGGGGGCATGAATCAGTAGTTATTCTGAGTTGTCGTGCGGTTTGGCGCGAGACCGGAGCCAGCGCCGGAAATCCCACCAGCTGACGAGTTTTCCCACTAGGCGTGCGCCGGCATTAGCGATAGCGTTGAGATGGAAGAGCCGTTCTAAGCGGCTGCGTTTGAGGTCAATGGCCTTGACTGGGCAGAATTCATGGCAGCAGTAGCAGCGGATGCAGGTTCTGTCATTGACTTGGCGGCCAGGTTCGGCCAGCGGCAGAATGGCAGGGGGCCGGACTGGGCAGCCGTGTTCGCAGCGCCGGCAGTGGATGCAGCGGTCGGGGTTGATTTCCGGTCGCGGCGTCAGCTCTCGACGCAGCCAGCGCAGCATCGACCCAGGCAAAGGCAGGATGCGCATGATGTTGCCCGGCGCCTTGACCAGCACAAAATCGCCCTTGCGGAAGTCATCCAGGTTGCCGCCGACAATGGTGATGTCGTCCAAGTCAACGACGCCGAATCCGGCTCGCTGCGCAGCCAGGGCAATCGGTACATCTTTGGTTGACAGGCCGATCATGGCGCAGCAGACCGTGTCCACCGCTGTCAGATCAGTGCCGACCACGAGTGCGCCCAGGTGTCGCGGCGTGCCGCCGCTGGGGCCTGGGCCTTCCATGGCGACGACAGCGTCCATGATGGCTAAGGCCGGTTGGGCCAGCCGGTTGATGTCGATCATCAGGTCCGCCAGATGGTCGCGGTTTTGCAAGCGAAAGTGAAACTGGCCCTTGGCTGAGCCGGGAATCAGCCCGAATTGATTTTTCAAAGCGCCGGTATAGGCCATCTGCACGTGCGTCTTCAGTTTTGGCAGCGTAATGAGTACATCGGCTTGCCGCAGATGGCTGGTCAGGTGCAGGCGTCGAGCAATGCGGTTGTCCTGGTTTTCATAGACCTCGGTGTCATTGAAATCAGCCAGGAGTGCGCCTTCGGCTTTGATTACGTCAAGCAGACCCGAGCCTTTGGCTGCTGAGCGCGTGTCGCCGACGCCAGGGCCGTCGCCGACTAAAGCCGTAGCGCCCGCTTCCTTGACCAGGCGGATAACGGCTCGGAGAATCGCCGGATGCGTGGTTACTGCCAAATCAGGATGCGAAGGCGCCACGAGATTAGGCTTGAGAAGCACTTTCTGCCCAGGCCGGACAATGCCGCCCATGCCGCCAAACGGCGCCAGCGCCTGACGCAGCGCCGCTAAAACTGCGGCATCGTCATCATAGCCGTCAAGACGTATTAAACTGACTGTTGCAGGCATAGTGGTCGTTCTGTCGTATTACACAGCTTAGGCGGAGTGTGGGCGTCAAGCCAGGCCGACTTCGGCTGGCTGCGGTCGTCGGCTATTCGGGAAGGCCGCAGTTGCTCCCCGGTCATTTGCCGTAGCGGGGATGGAGAGACGGCTTGGGCAGCCAGTTGAGAATGATGGACGCCACGCCGAAACTGACTAAAAAACCGATGACATAGCCGACGTGGTGGGCGCTGAAGAGCCGGGCCGCGTTGGCAGGAAGATAGTTGGCCAGCATCGGCGCCAGGCGCGGCTCCAAAACAAGAGCGCCAATGATGCCGACGCCGACGCAGAACACGGAGACGGCCAGTCGGCAGACCATCCTAGTGATGTGCAAACCGAAATAGAGAACCGTGAGCGAGCCTAAAGCGAGAATGAGGTATTTCCACCAGTCGCGGCGCCAATCAAAACCCTGGTTAGTGAACTCCAAGGCTTTGAGCGCTTCGAGTTTTTGCAGGTGATCCAGGGGATTCGACGAGGCGGCGGAGCCTGTTTCAGCGCTGGGTTGGGACGGCTCTGGCGGCGGCGTTTGGGTCACCGGCCCGGCAGCGTCTGGGGAGGTTCCAGCGCGGGTGCGGTCCGCCAGGTAGGGCGCCGCCAGCGCCAGAACCATGGCTATCGTGATGGCCAGGCGCAAACGCCGCCAAGGTAGCATATACATCAAAAATCTAAACATGACTCCAACCACTTCTCGACAATTACCCCAGCCCGATTCTGCATTGCCATGATGTAAATATAACGTATAGAAGAGAATTGCAAAATTGTTGACTTGGAGAAAACAGAGAGATAATGACTTGATTTTTGTCAATGTTCATTATATTGCGATGAGCGCTTGGCCTTAGCCTTGTCGTCCACAATCTATTTTTAACCGCCAAGACGCCAAGGACGCCAAGGATGGCATTAAGATTTTTAGGGCATGCCGTGTAGCGGCAGAAACGCTAAAAATGTCAAATCTTGGTAGCCGCCGTCCACACCGTCCACACCGTCCACACCGTCCACACCGTCCACAATGTCCACAACGTCCACTAAAACGAGGCTTAACATGCAATGGGAAAAATTTGAAGCTGGCTGGCGCCTGCCTATCAAGAGCTGGTGTGCTGAAGTCGAGCCAGGCGCTTTGCAGCAGGCTATCAACCTGGCCAATCATCCGGTTTTGGAGCATCGTGTGGCGCTGATGCCGGACTGTCATGTTGGCTTTGGCATGCCTATCGGCGGCGTGATCGCGGCTAAAGATGCCTTGCTGCCCAGCGCTGTTGGCGTTGATATTGGCTGCGGCATGATCGCCGTGCAGACTAACCTGCCGATAGAGAAATTGCGCGATCCGCGTTTGCGACGCGATATCCAGGATCGACTCAAGAAGTTCATCCCAGTTGGCGAAGGCCGGTCGCATCGCAGCAAGCAAGCATGGCAAGGTTTTGAACGCTATCTGGATGAGAATGGACAAGTGGCTGACTTTGTCAGCGAGCTGGATCGCCAAAATCTGGGCACGCTCGGCGGCGGCAATCATTTCATTGAGCTGCAAGAAAGCGACCAGGATTTAGTCTGGTTGATGATACATTCCGGCAGCCGGAACCTGGGCACGAGAGTAGAGCAATATTATCAGAAAAAAGCGCGGGCATACAATGAAAAGCTCGGCGTGCGTCTGCCTGATCCTGAATTGGCATTTTTTTCCGTGCAGGAAAAAGACGGCAAGGATTATTTCCGCGATATGCAATTCGCCCTGGAATATGCCCTGGAAAATCGCCACCGCATGATGGATGTCTTTAAGCAAATCGTGTCAGAATTTCTGCCCGAAGCTGAATTTTTGTGCGAAATCAACATCCACCACAATTATGCGGCCAAAGAGGAGCATTTCGGACGTACCTACTACATCCACCGCAAGGGCGCAACCAGTGCTAAAAAGGGAGAGATGGGCATTATTCCAGGCTCCATGGGAACCGCCAGCTATATTGTGCGCGGCCTGGGCAATCCTGAGTCTTTTATGAGCTGCTCGCATGGCGCGGGAAGAGTGATGAGCCGCACCGCCGCCAACCAGCGGCTGAGCCGGGAAGAGTGTGACTTGGCGATGAAAGGCATTGTCCGGGAAGCCTGGAAAACAGCAAGCGGACGCAGAGGCAAAAATGCGGGCCAGCGCCTGCTTGACCTCTCCGAAGCGCCACAAGCCTATAAGGACATCGACGAAGTGATGCAGGCGCAAAAAGAATTGACCGAAATCGTGGTAAGACTCAAGCCAATGTCAGTGCTGAAAGGATGAACCAGCGCGGAAATTGCACTTGCGCAGGGGGAAGTTTTATCCGCAGATGACGCAGATGACGCAGATTTTTTAGGGTGTGCTGTATAGGGGAATTAGCCGTGCAGCGGCAGAAACGTTGAAAGTGCGAAACGTACTGCAAGCTGAAGCTTGAACTACGTACGGCAGCCTAAAGGCTGTACTACGTACGACTACGTACGATGCGGCAGGCACCGTCCACCCCGTCCACTATGTCCACATCCATTTGCGCCGTAGGCGCTTAACCATGCTTAACCCCAGGCTTCAGCCTGAGGGGAGGCATACCCCCAAGAGTGGTGCCCCTTAGGGGCACTACCATGCTTAACCCGGGGCTTCTCCTGAGGATAGGCATACCCCAAACTCAGCGCCTCGGAGAGGCACTACAGAAGACAGACCAATTACACAGATTTTCATATATTAACAAAAAACTAACTTATGATTTGACAAATAAGTTGCAGGCGTATAGTTTATCCATTATGCCGAGTTGTTGCGCGGTGGAACAGCGAATAATAGCAAAATCGCCATATTTTGGCCGCTATCGATGGTTGCGAAAACAACTAAAAAGATGTTTTCCTGCATAAAGATAAGGTTAAGAAATGCAAGCAAGCAACGAGGCGCCAAAGCAACAACCCTAAGACAAAATTTTTGTACTGCTCTTAACCCAAATTCTGTTTTTTGCGCAAGATTTTCCGGAAAACTAATCTTTGCTCTACCGTCCACTAACATCCACTAAAGTCCACGCCCACTACCGTCCACAAAAGTCCACAGTCCATTGTCTATTAACGTCCATTAAAGTCCACTAACGTCCATTGTCCATTGTCCACTAAGTTTGTATGTCGTCCAAAGCCTCCACCCCCTCACCCCCATCCCCCCAAAAAAAGGAGTAGGAAATCATGAAGAAGATGCGGCAAGGACTATTGTCAGGTTTGATTGTTCTGCTGTTTTTAATCACGGCAAATGCGTTTGCACAATCATCCGTGCATAATTACGCCGAAGGCTTCCGCTGGAATGGCAGCCAACTGCAATTCAACCCATCTTTGTTTTACGGCCCTAGCCAGCAAAATGTTTGGTACAATGCATATTTCAGCAATACGGGTCATGTCGTTGTCACCTACCACGACTCAGCCGGCGATATCCCTCATACGGATATAAACGCATCTACCGTCATCGATGCCATCGGCTCCGGCCCCGGCGGCGGCGGTAACTCCGACGGCAGCGGCGGCTACACCCCCAGCCCCAGCCCTGACAGCAGCGGGTCGTCCATATATATGGGAAGGGAGTTTGGCAACAGCGTCGGCAGCAACCGGGAGGTCATGGACCTGGTTGGAGAGGGGCGTGAGCAGGATGATGAGCATATACCAGAATGGGAATGGCACAGTACTTCTACCGGGTCATATTGGACACGAGATGGTAAGGTACTGAGCGATGACGAATATAAGAAGTTCATAAAGGAGGACAAGAAGCGTATTATAAAAGGTGACGGTTCACCGTTTAAGTCGCGCTATAACCCGCCTATGGAAATTGGCGCCTGGAAGTTGCGTTTTGGCTTAAGCAGCAGTTATGATGAATACCGCTACAAGGCGCTGCGTCGTCTGACTGGCGAGGATGCCTACGGCCGCCTGTGGCGCACCACGGCGCGGGTGCATGCAGTCAAGGAGCGTCTAATCCTCAGCGGCAGCCTGTCCTACGAGGAATTCTGGGGCACCGGGCTGATGGACCGTGCCGACTATTCTGCGCTCAGCCTCGAATTTGTTCCGCAGTACTATCTGTTGCGGCAGAGCGTTGACTTGATTGACTTGGCGGCTTTCCTGAGCCTCGGCGGCGAACATGCCTGGTATGACGACAGCCGTCTCAGGGACGATCAGGTTGATACGTGGCATTATGGCGGCGGCTTCGGCGCCGGGCGAACCTTCAGCTTTGGGGACTTCTGGTTCGCTTACCTCTATCAATGCCATAAGAATGCCGATGGCGACGACGGCGTGACTGGTGACGGCGAACTGGGTACGCACCGGCTCGGCCTGACTTATACTACTCTTTTGGCAAGGCAGGTTCCACTCCAGGCCTCCATTTACTACAATCATTCTTCCCAGCTACCCAAGGAATTGGACAGCGATGACTTTGAGGGCGCTGTGCGTGTCGGCTGGAGAAGCGAAAATTGGAACCTGCTGCTGGGATATCGGCAGTTGTTTGACAGCAGCGACATCCGCAACTGGGGCGTTGACTGCAAGTTCACCTACTTGTGGTAAATGGGGCAGTTCATGACTCTGCTTGTTGACATGCGCCTCGGTGGCCTGGCGTCGAGGCTAGTCGCATTTTACCTAATCCTGGCCGGCCTGACCATGACGGTGGCCGGCCAGGCAGAATTTAATGGCGTGCTATTGCAAGACGGGGATATCTTTCTAACCCAAAGTCCTTCCATCCTTTCGGTAATCTACGCCCGCTATGGCAACCCACCCGGGGATTATAGCCATGCGGGTGTCTTCTTTTATGATCCGCAGGGGCGACCTAAAATCATGCATGTGCGTACTAGTCCAGGCATATCTGATTTGAGGTCATTTCCGCAAGACTATTGGCAAATTGCGGTGCTGCGTGGGAAGCTGGACGAAGCGCAGCGCCGCCGTCTGGGCGAGACGCTGTGCGCCTGGTCGCAGGATACGGCTATCCTGAAAGCCACTTTCGACTATAAAATGCAGGATGTCCCTGGGCGGCGCGACCAGTTCTACTGCATCGGCTTCCTCAATGAAATCTGGCGCAGCTGTGACTTGCAGCCGCCCTTTGCACTCGGCGAAAAAAACGAACCCACTATCATTAAGTCCTTTGTAAAACAAGAATTTGGCATTGATCTTGACAATGTCACTACCGCCAGTTCGATTCTTCAGAATCAAGAATTTTCGCAGTTGACCGAATGGAGTGATCATTCGTGGTCGGCGCATGACCAGTTCCTGCTGAAGCAGGTTCTCGCTACTATGGAAACTTACGTGAAAGCGGGCTACTATGGGCGCGGAATGGGACCGTTGCAGGGCTGGATCATAAGCACTGTCCTGCGTCGGAAAGGATATGAGGCAAACGCCGCCCAAGCGCTTCGCATGATGAACCAGGCCAGCGCTTTTCACCAGAAAGTTTACGGGCGTTATCGGCTTTTTGAACGCCGCGGCCAGGCGCCGGAGCCATGCTCCGAAGACGCCGCCGAGCTGATCCGGAGAATTTGCGATTACTACCGCGATGATTATTTTGAGAAAACACGCCAAGTGCTTCCGGATGGGACGCTGTGTCCTGCTGGCGCTGCTGCTGGCCAGTAGCCTTTGCTCGCTGCCAGCGTGGGCTGAGGAGAGCCAAGGGCAGATAGGCGCGGCAGCAACAACGCCGCGCTTTGTTCTCCAGGGCGTCGATTCCCCGGAACTCAGCCAGGCTATCCTTCAGGAGCTTTGCCAAGCCTGGGCTGATGCGGACACCCTGCTGCGCGGCGAGCGTCAGCCGGTGAGCAGGCCGCTCGTGGTGGAAGTCAGCTTCACCAGGAAAAGATTTTCTTTGCCTGGGCTGCCGTCCCGCTGGGAGGCTCCGGCCGGCTGCGTCTATCTTGCCGAGGGATACGCCGTCTTGCGCTTGGACCAGGACTTGAGCCAGCGCAGCCGGCACATCATCCGCCATGAAGTCGCCCATTGGCTGCTGTGGCTGTACTGGGCCGAAGAGGAGCATCTGCCGACCTGGCTCAACGAGGGCGTCGCCTGCCTCCTGGAAATGCCCTTCACGCCAGAGGGACGCCCGCAGCTGCAATTAGAGCGCAGGCGGCAATTCTTGCAGCTGTGCAAGCGCCGCAAAAGCGCCGTGCGCCTGGAGCGACTGCTAAGTGCGGAGCGCAGCCAGGCTCACCTCACTTCGCATGAATATGCCTTTTCCTGGGCGCTGGCTTTCTATCTGGCCAGCCAGGATGCGAAAAAGCAGGAAACCGCTCTGATTGACCTATTGCAAGCCAACCTTGACGCCAGGCGCTGCCCAGACCACGCACAATGCTTGCAGCAGAGCCTGTTCCAACTCGTCAAGCCACCCGTGGCGTCATGCAAGGAATTGCTGCGCCAAATTGAAGGTTGGATGAGTGGACAGTGGACAATGGACGCCAGTGGACTTTAGTGGACATTAGTAGACGATGGACTGTGGACACTAGTGGACGTTAGTGGTAGTGGACGTGGACAGAAATGGACAGTAATGGACAAGCGGAGCAAAGGCACGTATCTTGTACAGGCTTTCAGATGGTGAAGATGCATCACGCTTACAGTCATATCCACGTGCGCCGTAGGCGCTTAACCATGCTTAACCCCAGGCTTTAGCCTGGGGATAGGCGTACCCCCAAACTGGTGCCCAGTAGGGGCACTACCAGACGCCTACCAGCACACTCGCAGTGTCAAATCTCCCTTTCTGTCACAAGTTCTTGCCCATTACCCAAAAGTCAGAGCTTCAGGCTATCAGGATTTAAGAGAAAATCCAGAATATTGATCATGACATGCCCATCATTGTTTCGCCATGTTAGGCCGCCGTCACCAACGACGATGATCTTTGTGAATGAATCGTCGATATGGCGCAAGGGGCGGTTTTCCTGCTCGATTTTTTTTTCGTCATGCATTCTGAAAGCTGACTGAAGGTAAAATCTTTTGTTGCCTTGATTGGCCACAAAATCGACCTCCAGCCTTTGCCTTGCATATTTGCCGTCAGGCTGTTTTGCCTGGATGGGTACAATGCCTACATCCACGCTGTAGCCGCGCATCCGTAGTTCATTGTAGATGATGTTCTCCATCAGATGATTCTCTTCCATTTGCCTGAAATTCAGGCATGCGTTCCGCAAACCGATATCCTCAAAGTAATATTTATATAGAGAGTCGATGTAGCGTTTCCCTTTGATGTCATAGCGCTGGGCGCGATGCAGGAGGAAGGCATTTTCAAAATAGCTTCCGTAGGTGGCGATGGTATTGGCGGAAAGGGTGACTTTCTTCGTGGATTTGAACGTGTCGGCTAGTTTTCGCGGATTGCTGAAAGAACCAACCGCCGAAGCTAAAATGCATAAAAGCTCCTGCAATTCCTCAGTGTGGTACAGACGGTTCCGCTCCAGGATATCTTTCAAATAGACTTCCTGAAGCAGCCGCTGGAGGTACTCGGCTTTCCTCTCGTGGCTAGACATCGTCGCTGTTAACGGCAGCCCGCCGTAAGTCAGATACATTTGCCAGGCATCACGCTTGTCTGCCCCGATTGCCGCCGCGTATTCGCCAAATGAAAGGGGGAAGAGATGCACTTCATCACCACGTCCCCTAAACTCGGTAATGACATCACTAGATAGAAATTTTGAGTTGCTTCCGGTTACATATACATCCAAGTTGTCTTTGCGGAGAAAGCTGTTCAGGACTCCTTCAAAATCATCGACATATTGAATTTCATCCAGGAGGATGTAATGAATGTCGGCATCTTTGACTTGGGAATATACATATTTCAATAATTCATCGGGATGCCGCAACGCCGCATTCTGGCGATCATCCAGGGCAAGCTCAATGATATGGTCGGGACGAACGCCAGTCTTGAGAAGATGCTTCCGAAATAGCTTGGAAAGCAAATAGGACTTGCCACAGCGGCGGATGCCAGTCACAATTTTAATCATTGTGTTATGCATCCTGTCGATGAGCTTCTGCAAATAGAGGTCCCGGGCTATTTCCATTGCCTTCCTTCCTTGGGTTTTGAGCAATTTTGCTTTTTAAAGCAGTTTTGCTCAAAATATAAGCGAAAAAGCCAAGACTTCCAGTTGCGTTAGGGGATAATTTGAGCAATCCGGTGATGTTATGCAATGGGTCAGTCTGCTGTCGTGCCTTGACAAGGCACCACTTTCGGGGTGCACCTGCCCCCAGGCTAAAGCCTGGGGTTAAGCATGGTTAAGCGCCTACGGCGCAAATAGATGTGGACATAGTGGACATAGTGGACGTGGTGGACGGCGGCTGCCTTAATTTTGCGCTTTTAGCGTTTTGCTGCTGCACGATAAACCCTAAAAATCTTAGTGCCCTCCTTGGCGTCCTTGGTGTCTTGGCGGTTAAAAATTAAGGTCAATTACGTGTTTTTGAGGCAATCTGTTACGTGTTTTTGAGGTGATCTGTTGCGTGTTTTTGAGATTGCCACCTTTTATTGGCTCTTTGGGGAGGGGGCGAGGTGCGGTGCGTCCGGCACTAAAGTGCCGACACTGGACGGAGGGGCGAGGAGCACGTAGTTCAAGCTTTAGCTTGCCGTATGTAGTACAGCCTTTAGGCTGCCGTATGTAGTTCAAGCTTTAGCTTGCCGTATGTAGTACAGCCTTTAGGCTGCCGTATGTAGTTCAAGCTTTAGCTTGCCGTATGTCCCTCGCTTGCAGGAGCATGTAGTTCAAGCTTTAGCTTGCCGTACATAGTTCAAGCTTTAGCTTGCCGTATATTTCGCGCTTTTCGCGTTTTTGCCGCTGTGTGGCTGGTTTCCCTTGCAGCACACACCCCTCCCAAAAAAAATCTGCGTCATCTGCGTCATCTGCGGATGAATAAGCTCCATCCCTAATCCTGCCCCAGTCCCTTGAAGTATTCTTCGACTTGGCGCTGGTATTTTTCCGGCGGGGTCACTACGTCGCGGTGAAGCTTGACTTTGCGCTCCACCGTCATTTTGCCGAGCAGCTGCTCAAGCACGGTAGCAGCAGCGCGGAATTGCTGGAACATCAGGTCAGCCGCCTCGCTGGGACTTTCCTCGCCGGATGGCATGGACATATCGTCCGTGATTTGCTGGAGGCGCTGGTCCTTGAAGGCTTCCGCGAATGGCTGCAAGGTCTGGGCGGCCTCGGAGCGGATTTGGTCAAGCCGCTGGCGGGCGCGTTCCTGGTTCTGATCACGTGCTGCTGCTTCAGTCTGGCTGGCCAGCTCTTGCAATCGTTGCAAGGCATCACGCAGTTCTTCTTCGCTCATTGGGGGCAGTTTGCCGCCGGCTTCATGCAAGTCATTGGCCAGGGCTTGCAGATAATTGGCCGCGTCGGTTTGTTCTTTAGCAGCGCGGTCAAAGCGCTTGTAGAGCAGGGCGTTTTGGGCGCGCTGTTGGCTTTCGGGCAAGCCGCGCGCCTGAGCCTGACGGCCAGCTTCCCGGAGCGCCTGGGCCGCGTCAGGAAAATCCTTTTGGATGCCATCCGCAGTCTGGCGCAGCCGTTCTTGCAGTTTTTCCGTCATCTGGCTGAGTTTTTGCTGTTGCTCGCGGGCGGCACTGTGGTCGACTTGAGCGCCCTGCGCCGCCTGCTCCGATTGATTCGCCGCCTGCTTTTGCGCTTCAGACAGTTGCGCGGCCTGCTCTGCCAGCTGCGCGATGGCATTAGCCGAGGCTTTGCGGATAGCGTCTTCCAGTTGGCGGAGTGCGGCCAGAAGTTGCAGCCTGGCGCGTGCGCCATGAATGCCGCCGGTGCGGGCATCCTCGGCTTGCATGGCGCTGGACGCCCGCGACATTTCCTGCTCGGCATTGCGGACGCTGGCAGCGGCGCTGGCTGCCTCAGGTACGGCTGTCAGTTCGTCGCGGATGTCAGCAGCATCCGCGCCAATGTCGTCCTGCTTCGCAGCCAGGGCCGATAGAATCGCGCCTGGCTGGTTGACATTTTCATTCACGCTTTCCTGGCGCTGCGTCAACCGCCGCAGGTTTTCCAGCATCTCGCGCATTTTTTCCAGGCGTTGCTGGGCTTGCTCTGCTTGGCTGGAGGGATCGCTCTGCTGTTGCTGCTCTTGTTGCTCTCCCTCGGAATCCTCGCTGCCTTCCTGCGATTTTTTGCTTTTCATCGCATTCCGGAGCAGCTCAGTTTCGATTTTGACGAGGGCGGCCAGAGCCCGTTCCTGGGGACTGATGCTTTCTTCGGTCAGATTGCGTTCAAGCAGGGCGACGGCCTGGTTCAGTTCGTGGCTGCACGTCGTGAACAGGGTGGGCAGCGGTTCTGCGACCATGCCTTGGGATTCCTCCTGGATGGTGTTGAAGCGGCGGCGGACTTCCAATTCCAATTCTCGGACGCCGCGCACTAAGTCGCTGGCTGCTCGCGCCCGGGGCGCATCTGCCAGCGTTAGAACATCCCAGGTCAGGCGCAGAAGACGCTTTGATTCTGCCAGCAGATCAGAAATATCCATTTTTTTCTGCGGTCCAGACGCCCCGTCCGACTCGGCGGTTTCCTGTTCCGGCCGGATAACGATGAAGAATAGTTCGCTACGGGCGCGTTGCGGTTCTGGTTCGCGGTTGTCGGCCGCGATCACCTGGGCGCTGATTAAGTCGCCTTCTTCCAGTTTAAGTCCTGGGATGTCCCAGATTTCGCTGTATTCCACTTCCTGCTGGCGCTCCTTGCCGTTGTTTTCCCAGAGCTTGATGCTTTGGCGCTGGCCGCCGTTGATGGAGTATTGCAGGGTCACCTCGTTGATGCCGAAGTCGTCGCCTGCAAAGAGCGAGAGCCGCACTGCGTCGCCGGGTTTGAGTTGGGTGTCCTGCTCTGGCGCCCGCAGTTCAATGATCGGCGGCAAATCAGGGCTGACCGTGATAGTGAACGGCTGACTGTCAACGCGGTGGCCAGCTGCGTCTTGCAGCCGCACCCGGCGCTGGCCTGTCTGTTTAGGCTTGCAGGTCAGCTCCAGGCGGTCGTTGCTGGCTGGCTGGAAAGCCTGGGCGTCGTTGTCATCAGACAGCAGCCAGGCTTCGGTTGCCAAGGGCGCCTCGATAGCCACAGTGAGAGTCTCGCCGGCAATCAGGCCAAGGTCAGTGAAAACGTCGACAACCTGTATCGGCCTGCCGGTGTAGGCCTGGGGCGTGACTGTCATGGTAACAGCGTCGATGGCCGGTGGCGTAAAGACCGGCAGCTCGTGCCAGCGCGACGTGAGCGCTGGGGTGACGATGCGGAAGCGGACACTGTCTGCCAGCGAATAGAAAGTGAAGGCAAAGCGTCCATCCTGGGTGGCTGGCATGGGCAGGCGCACTTCGTCATTGCCGTCAGCGTAAATGATTTCCGCTTGTTTTTCCCAGCGATGGACGGTTGCCAGGACACGTGCGTCGCTGCCAGCCGGCATTTCCGTGGCTGGCATTTCGACGGTGATGCCAGTGTTTTGGCCTGCCAGCAGGTCATGCAGGCCATACGTCGCTTTGGCCAGAGCGTCACTGCGGACAGCGATGACCGCCAGGGTAATCGCTGCTATGGCATGCAGCAATGGTCGCCGCCAAGACAGGTGCGATCGGAAAATGGCGGCGAAAAAAGCATTGTCATCAGCATATTGGTCTTGGATGTCAGCCAGGAGGCTCTCTTCCATGTGCCGTAACGGAGCGCCGGAGGCGCGTTTCTGCTCCAGTTCGACAGCACAGACAAAGGCGTCCAGCAGCTCGGGTCGTGCGTTTTCAATGACCAGCGCTAACTGGGTCGGGCTGGGCTGGCGCAGCAGCAAGCGGACATGACAGAACAGGAATACGACAGCGATGAGAAGCAGGCCGACGCTGGCTGTGAGAGCTGCCGCGCTTTCAGTCAACTTGAAGCCAAGTTGCCACAATTCCAGCAGGACGAAGAGTCCTGCCGCTGCTCCCAGGGCATTGGCGCAATTTTTCCCGATAGCGCGCCGCAGCAGGCTCCGGCGGATGCCAATCAAGGGTTTGAGCAGGGAGGTGTTGGCGGGCAGGGGCATGGTGGAAAGTCACTCGCTCAGCAATTTTCGACCAGGGCGGTGAAAATCCGGTCGTGCGGCGGTTGTTGATGGATGCGCTCAGGATGCCACTGCAATCCGAGCAGAAAGCGACCGTCTGGCGACGTCGGCCCGATGGCCTCGATAACGCCGTCTTCCGCCCAGGCCAGGGCGCTGAAACCGGGAGCGACAGCGTTGACGGCCTGGTGGTGCGAGGAATTGCAACTCAACTCGGTGACGCCGAGAATTGCGGCGAGCGAGGAGTCGGCAACGACGCGAACTGGGTGGACATTTTCGGCTGGAGGATGCAGGCGGCGGTGTTCACCAGCATTAGGCAGGTCTTCGGGAAGGTGGCGATAAAGCGAGCCGCCCGCCGCGACATTGATGATTTGGCAGCCAAGGCAGATGCCGAGCAGCGGCTGGCGGGAATGGCCGAGAAGCTCGCTGACTAACGCGAACTCCCAGTTTTCGCGGCGCGGCGGCAGGGTGGTCATCTCCGGGTGGTGGTCGAGACCATAGCGGGAGGCGGCAATGTCGTTGCCGCCGATGATGATAAAGCCGTCAAAGCGATGACGGCAGGCGGTGACTTCCGCCAGGTCGGTGAGGGGCGGAATGACGACGGGAAGGCCGCCAGCTGCGGCGATTGCGTCAGTGTATGCGGTGGGGAGCTGGCAGCGGTCTTCCACTAGACTGCAAGTTAGGCCAATAAGAGGTTTGCGGAGCATGGAGTAATATGGAGGGCAAGGGGGCGAGGGGGCGAGAAACTGTGGCTTTATCCGCAGATGACGCAGATTTTTTTGGGGGTGTGTTGTGTAGGGAAACGCTAAAAGCGCGAAAATTACGGCAGCCTAAAGGCTGTACTAGGTACGGTAGCCGCCGTCCACCATGTCCACCATGTCCACATCTATTTGCGCTATATGCTCTGGCCTGCGCCGCTCCCGGCAAGATGTCGGGAGCGGCGGCTGGGAGACCAGTCCGTCAGACGACCGAGTTGCTCAGGTCGAGGTTGACCTTTTTGTCGGTTTTCTTTTTGTGGGTTGAGTTGGCGATCAGTTTCTTCAGGTGCGCTTGATAGGCTTTGTCGTCCATAGGCAGTTCGATGCGCTTGCCGATCTGCATCGAATACTGCATCGCATTGGCGATTTCGACAGCGCGGATGCCTTCTTCTGCCGGCGCAATCAGCTTCGCGCCGTCAAGAATAGCAGCGACGAAGTTCTTCTTGATGCCGAGATGCTGCTCTCCAGCGCCGCCGGAGATGGGGATATCGACATTCCAGACCGGCGGAGCGCCAAAGCCGCTGCTGGATTCCTTTAGGTAGATGTTAGCCGGGACTTCGTTGCGGACGAATTCGAGCTTGCGGCCGCCGCGGCTGATTTCGAGGACCAGCTTGCCCCTGTCTCCGCAGATTTCCAGGCGGTTGGTGCCGGGGGCTTCGCCGGTTGAGGTGAAGAATGCGCCGGTTGCGCCGTTGGGGTATTCGAACAGGGCGCTGCAATCGTCTTCGACTTCGATGTCGTGGTATTTGCCCAGGCCGCCAATAGCGGTGATGGCGCAGGGCATGCCGCACAGCCACTGGTACAGGTCGATGTTGTGCGGGCACTGGTTGACCAGGACGCCGCCGCCTTCGCCAGCCCAGGTCGCCCGCCAGCCGCCCGAGCGGTAGTAGGCCTCAGTCCGGAACCAGTTGGTGATGATCCAGTTGGAACGGCGGATTTCGCCCAGTTCGCCCTTGTTAATCAACTCGTGCATCTTGATGTAGTACGGGTCGGTGCGCTGGTTGAACATGGCGCAGAAGCGGATGTCGGGATTCTTCTTCTGGGCTTTTTTGTAGGCGGCAATCAGGCGCTTGGCGTCAGCCACCGTGACTGAAATCGGCTTTTCCACTAGGGTGTGCAAGCCGCAGTTGAGGGCGTCAATGCCAATCGTGGTGTGGTCGTAATGCGGGGTGGCGATCAGCACGGCGTCGACTTCGCCGGAGCGGATCAGCTCAGCACTGTCAGAAAACTGCTTCTGCTTTGGGAAACCCTTCATGCGCTCTGGATCAATGTCGCAGACAGCGACCAGTTCGCAGCGCGGAACTTGACCGTCCATGACCTGCTTGGCATGACTAGTGCCCACGCCGCCGACGCCGATGATGCCGAGACGAACTTTGTCCATCGTTTTCACTCCTTTGCACTTGGTTTAGAACAGCAGCTTTAAGGCCGCTACGAGGGTTAACACTTGAACCCAAATCGTATAGCTTTTATTAGACATTTTTTGTGCGAGGGCGATGCCGAGCAGAGCGCCGACAAGTACAGCCGGGAAGAGCTGCAAGTTGAACATCATGCTGTCCCGGTTGATCATGCCCAGGTGCATCATCAGGGGAACCTTGCACCAGTTCAGGACTAAGAAATACCAGGCGCTGGTGCCGATGAATTCGTCCTTGGGCAAGTTCATGGCAAGCAGGTAGATAAGCAAAATCGGCCCGGCTGCGTTCGCGATCATGGTCGTGACCCCGGCCGTGATGCCGAACAGGATAGCTATAGTCAGGCCGACGGCGTTCATGCGCTTCCCGTCGCCGATGTCAAGCCGGATGCGGTCCCGGCAGCGGCTGAGAACAAGTAGGGCGATGACGATGACGCCGATGCTTTTGCGGATGACTATGTCATTCAGCCAAGGCTGAGTGAGCAGCCAGTAGCCGAGGAAGATGCCTGCCAGCGCTGGCGGCATGAGCCGAATCAGGATTTTCCAGTTGGCGTGGCGGTTGAAATGGGTCACGCCCATAGCGTCGCCCATGATCAGCATAGGCAGCAGGGCGCCGGTGGACATGCGCGCCGGCAACACCGACGCCAAGAGCGGCACCGCCAGCGTACCCAGGCCGGTCATGCCGCATTTCGACATGCCGACCACCAGGGCGCAGACGATCGCCAGCAGCCAGCCCTCAGGACTCAAGCTGTAAACGGAAACGTCGTTCATGGATGCTCTTGGCTTAACGGGCTAAGGCTCGACGTCGGCAGGCTGTCTGCTCTGCCGCCGTCGAGCCGGGGGTTTTAAGTGAGTTCAGGGACTCCTGGGTTGAAGTTTGCCGTGGTCAGGCCAGGGCGTCTTTCAGGGTGGAAGCTTGTTGCACGCCGACCATCTGCCGGACAGGTTTGCCATCCTTGAAGACGATCAGCGTCGGAATCGAGGACACGTTGAAGCGAGCGGCCAGCCCGGCCTCGTCGTCGACGTTGACTTTAGCGATGGTCGCGGTGCCGTCGAGTTCTGCGGCCAATTTTTCCAGGATGGGCGTCTGCACGCGGCAGGGGCCGCACCAGGGCGCCCAGAAGTCAACCAGCACGGTGCCTTTGGCGATCAGGGCGTCAAATTCTGTTTCCTTGATATCTTTGACTTTGTTTGACATGATGTGTTTCTCCTTAGTGTGTGTTGTGTATTACTTACTGGTTTTTGCTGGCGAGCCACCGTTCCGCGTCAATAGCGGCCCGGCAGCCCATACCGGCGGCTGTGATGGCTTGCCGGTAAACTTGGTCGGCGCAATCGCCGGCAGCGAAGACGCCCGGGATGCTGGTGGCAGAGCTTTCGTTTGACATCAGTACAATATAACCGTTGTTCAACGTCAATGCATCCTCGAACAGCGCAGTATTTGGAATATGGCCGATGGCGACGAACAATCCATCGCAAGGCAATGGCGAGGTGTTGCCGTTCCGTGGGTCTTTGAGGGTCAGGCTGGTGAGTTTCCCGGCGGACGGGTCAGCTAAGTTGGCGACGACCGCGTGCCAATGCACGGTGATCTTGGCGTTGGCGAGAACGCGCTCGCGCATGATGATCGAACCGCGGAATTCGCCGCGCCGATGGATGAGATGGACTTGGGACGCGAACCGGGACAGGAACAGCGCTTCCTCCAGGGCAGAGTCGCCGCCGCCGACTACGGCCACTTCCTTGCCGCGGAAAAAGGGGCCGTCGCAGGTGGCGCAGTAGGACACGCCCTTGTTTTTCAAGGCGGCTTCAGCGGGGATGCCGAGTTCACGCGGGCTGGAGCCGGTGGCGATGATGAGGGCGGCTGTTTCGATGGTGCTGCCGTCGTCCATAGTCAGCTTCTGGGGGCCGTCTGGCGTCAGTGTTGCCGCCGTGACGCTGCCATATTGGATTTTGGCGCCGAAGCGTTCGGCCTGTTTCTGGAAGCGTTCCATCAGGTCAAAGCCGAGAATGCCTTCCGGGAAGCCAGGGAAATTTTCGACTTCCGAGGTCTGTGTGAGCAGTCCTCCCGGCTGGTTGCCGGTGATGACGAGTGGCGCCAGTTCAGCACGGGCCGCATAGAGCGCAGCTGTCAAGCCGGCCGGGCCGCTGCCGAGAATGACGATTTTTTCCATAATGTATGTCCTTTCCGTGGAATTGATGAACAGGTGGGAGGTTCTATCTCCGGTGGTGATATTGGGTTAAGACCGCGGAAAGTTGCTTGGGTTGCATATCATACGGGAGCGATGGTCATGGCTCAGCCAGGACTGCGGCTCTGATTTTCTCTGCGTCGAAGGTGCGTACATAATGCGGGATGTTGGCGAACAGGGGATGAAAGCCGAAGCCGCCGCCAGTCAATTCTGCGATGGCGTCTTCCCGAGGCCAGTCCTCAAAGAGAACGCGGTAGACGGCGCAGACCAGGCCGGTGCGGTCAGCGCCGTGCAGGCAATGCACGAGGAAAGGCCCGTCGCGGCGGGCGTGTTGGAGGATGCGCATCGCCTGGATGACGTCGTCGTCGCTGATATTCCAGGCCGCCATAGGCACGTCATGGAGGGCCAGGCCAGCGGCGTTGATCCATTGATTCGATTCGCTCTTGTCGCTGGCCGAGCGCAGGCGCAGAACGGCCTTGATGCCGAGCTTGGCGGCGGCAGCATAGCCCTCGGCGCTTGGCTGCGCCGAGCGGTAGAGAACGTCGTTGACCTGGTGAAAGTTAGGAAGCCCAGGGTGAGACAGCGGCCGAGCCCATTGCGCCGGACACGAGGCCGAAGACGAGCCGACCACGGTCGGAGCAGCGGCGTCCGTGGCGGCCGTCGGACGGGTCTTGCAGCCGGCTGCCAGGAGCAGGAGAGCGAGGGCGAGGTTCAGGCAGGAGTGTTTTGACATGGCGCGTGGGAGGTTTATGGCCTGTCGTTTCAGGCTTGTTAATTTGGGACATAATAGTCGTCATGCTGTGGGATTATGGCGGGGACGAGGACGAGCAGGCTGAGGAAAAACGTGCCCATGATGAAGAGCATGAGGAACATAGTCTGGTGCATAGTGATGGTGGTTTTGCCTAAGGTCCAGCTCGGGGCGAGCATGCCGCTGGCAACGATCAGGGTGGCGCCGACGCGGCTGGTCGCGGTGCCGAGGTTGCTGAGAGTGCTGCAGAAGGCCACGGCCATGGTTTTGTTGCCGGGGCGCGCCAAGGCCATCATCTCCGTGGAATGCATCACGAAGAAGCAGCCGCTCATAAAGCCGTTGAACAAGGTGGCGCCGACAATCAGCGGAACCGCATACGACCGTGCCGGGCTAGCCATGAAAAAGCTGAATGACACGGCGACAAAGCTGATGTGGGCGACGATGATGATAGTCTTGGCGCCAAGCTTTTTCAGCAGACGCCCAGCAAAGGAGTACCCGATGATGGTGCCGCCCAGGCCGGCGGCAGACATCATCACCAGGACGTTGCCGCCGACTTTGAGTACGCTTTTCGAGTAAATCAGGCTCAGAGGAATCGCCGCACTAGTCGCTAAATACAGAAAACAGCAGTAGATCGAAAAACCGACTAGCGGCGAATTGCGGACAGCTATGCCCAGCGACTGGAAGAACTTGTGTCGCACCGGCGGCAGCTCGAATTCAGCCGGAAAACGGTTGACGAAATACCTGCGGCCCTGGAGCGCTAACCCGGCTATCGCGAGGACGGTTTGGATCAGCCACAACGGCGGCTTGCGGCCCATGACCGCGCCCAGGCTGAAAATCAACACGGTGTTGAGGAGCATGTACGACGAGCGCATGACGCTGAAGAATTCGCCGCGTTCGCGCGGCAGCAGGAAATTGTCCAGCAAAGGATACCAGGCCGTGGCTGACAGCGGCCGCGACGCGCAGTACAAGAAGCAGGCGGCAATGACGATGTGCGGCGCTGAGGCTCCGGCTATCGGCGCCAGAGCCATGATCAGAAAGGCCGTCATGCCGGTCCAGCAGGCGATGGCGGTCGAACGCTTCAGGCCGACGCGGTCGACGACAAATGACATCAGCGGCATCAGCAGGACGTAGGCAATGCTGGTCAGGCTGGTCGAAAAGAGCGAGAAGGAGTCGCCTCCGCCCAGCAGGGAGATGTAGAGGATGATGATGGCGTTGCTGTCCAGCAAGACCTCGGAGATGCATCCGCACCAGGTTGAGGCGTATGCGTACAGCCTGCCTTTCCGGCGTTGTTCGGCAGTCAGTGTGGCAGCGAAGGACATGATGAAAGCACCTGGAGTTTATGGTGGTGTGCGGCCTTTAGGGCAACGGCTCGTCAAGGCGTGAATCCGCCATAGAGGTCATTCCACATAGTGAGGGCGTCGGCTTTCTGGGCGGCTGGCAGGGTGCGGTCGAACGGCATTTCTGGCGTGTTGGCCAGGTTGTCGAGGACGCCGGCTGCGAGTTCGGCTTGCAGGGCGAGTTCGGCTGGATCAAGGTGTCGGAGGTCGTCGTCGCGGCGGTGATGCCAGAATCGGCCGGCTGTGCAGCAGCGGCGGGAGACCCACAGGCCAGGAACGCCGCAGACCAGGAACGGAAACTGGTCGGTGTAAGGGACAAGGTCTTGCGTGATTTTGACTTCGCGGTCATGCTTCCGGAAGGCTGTGCGCATCAGTTCGAACATGGCGGCTGGGCCATTGCCGTTGATTTCATACCAGCCGAGAGCAGCGCCGCAGCTGTCAAAATTGAGCATGAAGCAGGCGTCCCGCTCAACCTCGGCCCGGTGGCGGCGGATATATGAGGCGCTGCCGACCGAGAGCTGCTCTTCCGCTCCGAATGCGATCAGGCGGATGGTACGGCGGCGCGGTCGCGCTGCCAGCAGCCGCGCCGTTTCCAGCAGGATGACGGTGCCGCTGCCATTGTCGTCAGCGCCAGGCGTGCCAGCCTGGGTATCATGGTGTGCGCCGACATAGATGGTTTCAGCGCCCGGGCCTGCTCCGGGCAGCTCGGCGATGACATTGGCAGCCTGGCCTGGCCGCATGCCGCCATCCACCCGGAGGCGGGCCCGCGTGGCGCCCTCCTGCTGCCAGCGCCAGGCGTCCATGTAGGCCACGTTCACGGTCGGCTTGGCGCCAATGGCGCGGGTATAGGCCGGAAACATGCCGTCCGCCAGCGGAATTACTCCGGGATAGCGGATGTCGACGAACAGCAGAAAGGCCGGGTCAGCCTCGATCAGGCGGCGGTAGTCTGCGCGTGATTCGATGTGGCAGCCGAGATGGACGACCGCCTTGCCGCGCAGCCAGGACAAGTCCTGGCGCTGGTAGTCGACCGGCCCTGCAAAGAAGACGAGCGGCGCTTCCAGGGTCTGGCCAGCAGTGCCGGGTACGCTGCTGAACAACGAAGCCGGAAAGAGCTGCCATCGACCCCCAAGCTCGATTTCTAAAGTTTCGGAAGTGACATCGCGCACGGCGGTAGGGAAGCCTTCCACGGCGACTTGGGCACCATTTTGCCGGAAGCGCTCGCAGAGAAAGTCGACCGCCTCTTTTTCCTGAGCGGAGCCTGCCAGGCGGACGCCGATAGTCTCGGTCAGGGTGCGCAGATCAGTGAGGATGTTTGACGTGGAAGCTCTGTCTAAATTCATGCTTGGTTCCGTCCTTTCGGTTTGGCGTCGGGGGGGACTTAACTTAGCCAGCCCCCGAGGTGCAAGGCGATCAAGATGGCGCCGAGAATGACGCGGTACCAGCCAAAGACCGCGAGGTCTCGGCGCCGGATAAAGTCCATCAGGCGGGCGATTACCCACCAGGAAACGACAAACGCCGTCAGAAAGCCGAACCAGGCGGCTACCCATTCCTTGGCGTTCAAGGCCGCCCCTTCTTTGTAGAACGTGTAGGCAGAGGCTGCGAACATAGTCGGTATCGCCAGGAAAAACGAAAATTCGACGGCGCAGCTGCGGGAGGCGCCGAGGAGAAGCGAGCCGATGATAGTGGCCGCTGACCGTGAGACGCCTGGGATCAGGGCCATGCATTGGATGGCGCCAATGGCCAGAACCCGGCCATAGCCGAGCTGCTCCGTCGTCGCCACGGTTCCTGTCTGCGGACGCCGTTCGATGATAATCAGCACGATTCCGCCGACTAGCAAAGCAATGGCGACGGCAAGCGTGGAGGAGTACAGGGCGCCTTTGATGGCGCTGCCAAAAATAGCGCCGACCAGGACGGCCGGCAGCACCCCCAGCCCGGCTTTCAGCCACAGGTCGACCGTCCGGCGCCGCTGCTGCGGGTCGGCCAGCGCTGTCTGCGGCAGAAGGCGGTCATGGAAATAGACCAGGACAGCCAAAATCGAACCAAGCTGCACGATGACGAAAAAAGCCTTTTTGAATGATTCATCCAAACGGATGAATTCATCCACGATGATCATGTGGCCGGTGCTGCTGATCGGCAGAAATTCCGTGATTCCCTGGACAATGCCGAGAAGGGCAGCCTGTAAAGCGAGGAGCATGCAACTTCCTTTTAAGAACATTAGATGAACGTAGCCCGCAGAAGGAAACAAACTAGGCGGCGCGACGGTCAAAATGCCAGGCGCTGCCGATTGACCTGATCCGCTGCCTTAGACGTCGACAACAAAATGATAATATATACCAAATTAAATTGTTACGACATCCGAACGGGATGAAAACGCCCTACAATAAACGCATTTTCAATTTGCCAATGCGTCTGGGCGCGACATATTAACAGGAGTCCTCCGGCCTGGCGCCGTGTCTGGTGCGTCCGGAATAGAGTCACCCACCTTATCAACATGTGAGGATTGATGATGGCAAGCACTTTGTTGAACCAAGCCGAATTTCAGCGCCGTTGGCAGGCCATGGCCGCCGTTGCCGAGAAAAGCGACTATGACGGCCTGTTGTTTTTCTCGACGGAATGCGAGCCGGCGAGCGTCCGCTACTTGTCTGACTATTGGCCGAGTTTTGAGACGGCAGGTGTTCTCGTCGTCCCTGGGCATGAGCCGGCCTTGATCATCGGGCCGGAAAGCCTCAACTACGCCACCTCGCGCTCGCGGATTTCCAAGATTATCCAAATCATGGATTTCCGGGAATCAAGCCAGCCAGAGTATCCCGGCACTACGCTGCCGACCTGGGACGACGTGCTGCGCAAGTACGGCGTGCGGCGCCTGGGCATTGCCGGCTATCCCCTGGTGCCGTATGTCATCATGAAGAACATCGCCGCTGCCTTAGGGTCGTTTGACGCCATTGGCAATGCGGACGCCCTGGTCCGGCCGGTCTTCATCAAGAAAAGCGAGGCGGAACTCGCCTGCCTGAGGAAGGCCGCCAAAGTGTCGGAATGCGGCTATAAAGCTGTTTTGGAGGCGGTTAAGCCCGGCATGACTGAAGCTGAATTGTGCGGCATTGCGACGGCCGCCATGCTGGCCAATGGCGCCGAGGCCACCGGCTACCCGGTGTGGTGCTGCTCAGGGCCTAATTCCGCCCATGCCATCAGCCGGCCGACGCTGCGTAAAATCGGCGTCGGCGAAATCGTCCATTTCAGCGTTGGCGCCAAGGTTGAGGGCTACAGCGGCAGCATTGGCCGGCCGGTCGTCCTGGGGCATTGTCCGGACAGCATTCGCCGGTTTTTGCAAGTCGGGCTGGACGCCGCCAACCTGACCGTGGAGCTGATGCAGGCTGGCAGCGTGGCTGGCTCGGTCGCCCAGAAGGTACACGACTATATCCGCGCCCAGGGCTACGGCCATGCCATCCTGTATGGGCCGGCGCACGGCTGCGGCCAGATGGAGTGCGAATACCCCTTCATGGAGACAAGCAGTAAATATATCCTGGAGGACGGCATGGTCTTTATGCAGGACATGTTCCTGACCGAGAACCAGATGGGCTTCCGCTGGGAGGACGCCGTCATCGTACGCCCCGGCGGCGGCGAATTGCTCTCCAGCTACGGTCGCGAAATCACGGTTATTTGAGCTGGGCGGCGCTGCCTAAGACAAGTTTCGGCCGGAGGTGGGCTGCCCGCCTGGCCCGAGGTAATGTAAGAGGGAGAACTAGTTATGCAACAGAAACAGGCATGGCAGGTGATGACGTATGCGGTTCTGGCCGCAGTGATGTTCGGTTTTGGCTGCAGGACGCAGCCGAAGCCGCCTGTGCAGCTGGATATCCATAAAGTCGACCACAATCCGTTCGGCTCCGCCGAAATCAAGCAGTGCGCCTCGGAAATGGGGCCGAGAATCCTGATGGTCCCGGAGATTGCTCGGGCGGCGGACACTACCCGCATCGTGGTGCAGCCGCTGAGCAACAGCTCGACCATCATGATGGACACCAGGATGATCACCGACGCCCTCAAGGATGAATTGATGGTGGTCAGCAATGGCAGGGTACGCTTTGTCACCAGCGATGACTATGAAATCGGCCAGAGCAACATGATCGTCCAGGAAAAGATTGAGGCCGCCCGCGACCGGATGCTTGACGAAGTCGCGGAGAGCATCCTGCAATCGCCGGTGATTGCCAATGCGTCCAAGCCGCCAATCATCGCCGTTACCCCGGCCTTGAACGCCAACCTAGTCGGCCTCAACGCTAACAGCTTCATCGCCATGCTGCGTGCGAAGATCGCCAGCCGCGCCAATGGCAAGGTCTTCTTCACGGCGCCCGGGAGCCTGGAGGGCGCCGAATACTACCTGACCGGCGAATTCATCGCTGAAAGCATGCAGCGGGAAGGCATGATCAACCTGGTCGACTATATCTACCTGATGGAAGACCGAGCCAGAGCCGGGCAAAGCGTGGATGTGTATGACAACACCGGCGCAATGGTCAGCCCAGCTAGCGGCGCCCTCACCAGGGAGCGCCGCCAGGCGCTGCAAGCTGAAATCGAGCGCTCCGCCCAGATGCAGGTGCCGCCAAACGTCAACAAGCACCTCAATGTGATGCTGGTCAAGGCCGATAACAAAATCGCGGTCATGGAAAAGATGTTCGCCCTGGACCAGAAGATGACGCGCGGCCTGGAGCGGGTGGAGTACACGCTGACCGGCAACATCGCCAGCCAGTCGCGCTACGTCCGGGGCAGCGAAGAAATCTATATCGTGGTGACGTTTAAGCTGATTGCGCCTGATACCAAGGAGGAAATCTGGGCTGGCCGCTATGAGACGAAAAAGGCCATCCAGCGCGGCGGAGTAGTCTATTGACCGGCAGCCGCAGCGAAGACAAGAAACCGAATCAAGCCTTGGCAAGTGAAGGAGAACGCATAATGAAGATGACATGTCGTCATGGTCTTTTGGCCGCTTTTGCTGTCGGCATGATGGTTGCAGCCGGGTGTACGACCACGTATTCAGTTGACCGGGTTAACACTGCCGGGGAGGATTCCCTGGTGTTCGTGCGGCCGGACCGCTATTCCCTGCTCGGAACTAGGTCGCTGCGCGACCAAATTGAAATCACCTACGAAACGCTGACCTACGACCAGGCCACGGGCTACGCCATCGTGCGCGTCGGCGTGCGCAATCGCGGCGGGCAGCATTTCTGGAACCGGCGCGGCCGTGACATCAACCTGTCAGCGCAGGCGGCCTTCTATCACCAGCCGGTCGCCATGGCGCCCCCGCAGCCTGGCGCCAGCTTCCCCAGCGACGTCAAGGGGCGCCAGAATGCCGGCGGCCCCGGTGTCTTTGCGCCGCCAATTCACCAGTCGGCCCGCAAGACTTTCGCGCTGCCAAGAGGACAGACGCATCACCTGGAATTCATTTGCCCGGTTTCGAACGCGGGCGGGTACCAAGTCGTCTTTTCTGAATATTGAATGCGGTCGCAGGTTTAGTCAAGGCGCAGGCAAAGAGTGTTTGAGACCAGGCTCCGAGGCGGTGAGGCGTGTCAGAAAATAGAAATATCGGCTTTGTTTTGACGGTTCTGCTCGCCGTGGTCGCTTGCGGTTGCGCCCGCCTGCCTTCGCAAGTCGTGCGCAAATCGCCAGCCCAGCTTGACGCCATGGCCGCCACGGCCGCGAGCGCTCGGACGCTTTTCCACCAGAGCGAGGACCTTGCGTCTGCCCAGAGGCTGTTTGCCGGCATGGCGACAGAGCGCCACGCGAGCCAGCCGCTGTACCTGTGCGAACTGGCGTCAATCGCTCTGCTCCGGAATGACCGCGCCGCTGCCGGCCGCTATCTGCAAGAGGCCGTGATGCTGCTTGACCGGTTTTATGACCAGGCCACCGAGCGGGAAGCCGCCAGCCTGTGGGGCAGCGAAGCCAGCAAAGTGTACAAGGGCGACCCGTACGAACGAGCTACCCTGTACCTGCTCTATGGACTCTGGCTGCTCGAAAACGGTGACGCCGAAAAAGCCCTGGTCAGCTTCAAGCGCGGCCTGCTTATGGACGGCGACACTGAACACGCTACCTACCAGGCCGACTACGGGCTGCTCTTTTTCCTGGCCGCCAAATGCCATGACCTGCGAGGTGAGCATGCGCAGCGCGACGCTATGCTGCTGGGCACTTTCCGCGCCTACATGTCGTTGCCAGACGTTGCCCAGGGGTTTGCTGCGGTCGCCACGGCCGAATATTTCCTGGCCTGTCACGACGGTGAGCCGGCTGCCATCCCGCCGTCGCCCTGGCTGCGGCGGATCGCTGGCTGGGGCAACCGCAGCGAGCTGGAAAACCGCGGCATCCGCGGGCCTGTCCTCGAATGGCTGGAACGCCATCGCATGGGCGGCGCCGAGCAAATGGCCTTTAATGTGCTGGCCATGGTCTGGAACGGCCAGGGGCCGACGATGATGCGCGGAGGCAAGTACGGCCAGACTCGGCTGATCGCCTGCATGGAACCGCCAGTCCAGCCCCTGCAATACGCGATGACCGTCAATAACAACCAGCCACAGGATATGCTGCAATGGCTGGGCAATTTGAATTTTCAGGCTTCGACGCGGGGCGGACGCCGCATGGACGACCGCCTGGCCACGCAAGCCATGATCAAGGGCGCGACCGAGGTGACCGGATTGGTGATGGTGGGCGCCGGCATGGGCATGATGTATGCCAGCGATGAACCCGATGTGCAGCTGGCCGGCATGGGGATGATGCTCGGCGGCGTTTTTGTCGATGCGGTTGGCCAGCTGATGAATCCGCAGGCTGACATTCGCTGCTGGCAATGCCTGCCTGCGGAATTCACGGTTCTGCCGTTGCAGCTGTCGCCGGGCGAACAACGGGCGACGATTGCGGCCAGCTGCGGCACAACGCCGTGGCTTAAACGCTCCGCTTCTTTCACCGTCAGCTCGACTGCGCCGGTTTCCGTCTGGCACGCCCGAGGGCCGTCCTGGCCTGGAGGTAAGGCCGCAGCTCGCTTTGGCGCATACCATGACGTGGTGCTGCAGCTCCTGCTGGAAGCAGGCGGTGGAGCGGCGTGGCTCGACCGGAACGGCGACGGCGAGATGACGGCCGCAGAAAGGTCAGCCGTAGAAAAGGAAATCATCCGAATGTATGACAGCAATGGCGATGGGCGTTTGAGTGAGCAGGAGGCAAACTCGGCCTTGCAGGCGATATGGGGAGGAAAATAGTGGCGCAAGGACTAGACAAGGCAAAAAGACGGCGGAAACCGGGGCGCAGCGGGCGATGGCTGCCGTTGTCCTGGCTGGCGCTTGCGCTTGTCGCCCTAACCCTGCCGGGCTACGTCAGCGCTGCTGGCAGCCGGGCAGGGAAGCGTATCCAGCCAGGCGGTTTGGGGCCTCTGCCAACTTATCCGCCAGAGACGACCGGCTGGGACACCTCGCAGATTCTGATGGTCTATCCCTGCTCCGGCCTGAGTTCAGACTCGGCGCAGGCCGGTGTCTACGCCGCAGGGGCAGAGCGCCTGGAAGCTGGTCTGCGGCAACGCGGCTACGCTGTCCTGCCCAGTCCGGCTGGCGTTGCCGCCATGGTGACAGCGCCGATGCGCGGTCGAGTGACCAGGGCGATCGTGCCCCAGGCCAACTCGGGCCGGACAGTGAAGCTCGCCGATGGCCGCATCGGGCGAGAAGTGGTCTTCATGGTTCGGGTGGCAAAGCCAGAACAGATCGGCAACCCCCGCGCCGGCAGGATTTTCCTGGCCGCCGCCCAAGGCGTTTATCCTACCCAGAACGCCATCACCGCCTGGACCGAGCAGCAACTGCTGTTTGACGCTGTTGACACGTTGTTCTGCATCCCGGCCTTTCGCCAGGCTTTGCAGTAAATCATCCGCCCCGTCGACCGATGGCCGATGGATTGAAGAAGTCGAACCGACAGTGGGAGATACAGCGATGATCATCGACATTCATGGCCATTTGGGCAACATCAATTTTGCGCCGTTCTGGCAGGCTGACGGCAAGGAGCTGGAGCGGTTGGCGCGTCTGGCCGGGGTGGACAAGCTGTGCGTGTCCAGCGCACGCGCCATCATGTATGACACCCAGGAGGGAAACCGCGAGCTGGACGAGACCCTCCGCGAGGCTGACCGACTGTACGGCCTGGTAGTCGTCAATCCAATGTTCCCAGCCAGCGCCGACGACTTGTCCCTGCTCACGAGCAATCCGCGCTTCCGCGGAGTGAAAATCCATCCTGACTACCATGGCTTCTCCATGGAATCGCCCGAGGCCTTGCGCTGGCTGGACCCAATCGCGGAGTCGGTCGAGTTCATGCTGTTCCATACCTCCTGCATGCCTGGAACCGGCTTTGCCGCCGCGCCCCTGGTGGCTCGCTTTGCCCAGCGTCATCCTAAAACCAATTTCGTGATGGCGCACCTGGCCGGACTCTATCAAAATGGCAATTATCCGTATTTCCCAAACCTGATCGGCCTGGAGACAGTCGCGGCCATGCGGCTGCCGAATGTCTGGGTTGACACCGCCCATTTTCTGATGTATGCCTACAAGGACGTGATGGCGCACGCCGTCCGCATTATCGGAGCGGAACGGCTCGTGTTCGGGACCGACGTCCCGTTGCAAAGCGATATGCAAATGCGCTTCGCCATTGACGCCATTCAGGACCTGCCGATTCCAGATGGCGACAAGGCGCTGATCCTGGGCGAAACCGCTAAAGGCCTGCTGAAATTGTGAAGCAGTGCCACGGCCTTCCACAACCTGCTTTTTTAACCACGAAAAACACGAAAAAACTTTAGGGTGGCCCCCCGTCCACAACCTAATTTATGTCTCGCCCCTTCAGGGCTCCCAGCTATATTCCACCTTCACCCAGGGCGGCGCCGTGCCTGACGGCCCGGCTTGCCCTGGGCTGGTATGTCTCGCCCCTTCAGGGCATTTGCAGCTCTGCATCTGCAGACGTTGTTAACGGTGCCAGCCGCATGGAGTTTAAATTTTAAGCTTAACCTTGACGTGTGCCTTGCTGGCGGCCTGAAGAGCCATAACATACTAGCCCAGGGCAAGCGAACCCGCTAGGGTTCGCGCCGCCCTGGGTAAGACGTAATTAAACCTTGAGCCCTGTAGGGGCGACACATAAGCGCTTACTTGAAGAAAATCTTTCCCAAAAACGAGAATGGCTGATATTATAGTATAGCCAAATAGCCCAGCATTGACGAAGGGGGCAGGCATGCGCACACCGGGCAAGCGAGGGGGCTATGGCGCCTTGGAAGAGGTTTTTCAGGCTTGGGAAGGGCTGGCGGAATGCCGTCTCTGCGTCCATGATCATTCCCGACGCCTGAACGTCCGACACGGTCGGTTGCAGTATGATCCCAATCGCGGCTCGCATCGGAAGACTTATCCCGCTTTGTGCGGTCAATGCGAGCGCGAGATTTGCCAGGAAGACTGCATGCATCGCCTTAACCGGCGGGTGGAGCGACGGAGGGAACGCGTTTTTGTCAAACGCTGCCACGCCGGAGTAGTGGAAGTCGTGGCGCCGATATATTGGAACGGCGCTCATGTCGGCACTTTGTTTGCTGGCTTGTGGCGGCCGCGGCACAGCCATGCCCAAGCGGCTCGACCACCGGTTGACCCTGAGTACATCCAGCGGCTGTTGCGGGTTCTGCCGGTGCTTACTGAAGGCCTGGCAGCGCGCTTCTGGGGCGGCCGAGAACTTCTGACCGCCGCAACCAGTCGGAACGCCGCTATTGAAGACTTCATCGCTACGCACTGCCGCTCTGGCATCACCCTGGCCAGCATGGCTGCGCATTTGGGGCTGTCAACCTCCAGAGCCAGCCACCTGATCCGAGAATTGACCGGCCAGACATTCAGCGATCTCGTTTTGGCTAAACGCTTGGAACTGGCTGAATTCTACCTGATCAGCACGGACTACCGCATGAAAGAGGTCGCTCAGCTCTGCGGATTCAGCAGCCCAGAACATTTTAGCCGCATCTTTCGCCGCTGCCGCGGCCGGACTCCGGCCGTGTTCCGGAAACAGGAGCAGCAACGACAGTTCTAAGGCGAACTTGTCCGCCGCTACGTGCCTCCGTCTAGTGCCGGAACTTTAGTGGACAGTGGACAATGGACGCCAGTGGACTTTTATGGACGTTAGTAGACGATGGACTGTGGACAGAAGTGGACATTAGTGGAGAGTGGACGTAGACATCAATGGACAGAAGTGGACAATGGCGCAAAGACACGGCAGGCTGAAGCCCGAACTACGTACGGCAGGCTGAAGCCCGAACTACGTACGGCAGGCTGAAGCCCGAACTACGTATGACGCCTTGCGCCTACTTCTCGCCCCTCAGCATTCAGCATTCAGCATTCAGCATTCAGCCCCTCGCCCCTCCTCAGAGTATTTTCGCAAGGGTGCTGGTCACGTCGTCTGGGGTGATTTCAGCGAGGCATGTGTAGGCTTCTGCGCCAGTGAGCGGGCAGGTTCTGCGGAAGCAGGGCCGGCAGGGTGCGGTCGCGGCAAGGATATGCCAGGGCGCACCCAGCGGGCCGGTGCCAATAGGGTCGGTGGAGCCGAAAATGGCGACGCCTGGCGTGCCTAAGGCGGCAGCGAGGTGCATGGCGCCGCTGTCATTGGCGACGGCAGCTCGGGCACTGGCCAAGACGGCCATCAGCTCGGTCATGGACGTGCGGCCAGCCAGGTTAAGGACGCCAGGAACAGCATCCGCAATGGCCTTGGCAACGGCCTGCTCTTTGCCGCCGCCGACTAACGCGACCCGCAAATCCCGTCGCAGCAGCCAGGCCGCTACTTGCTGGAAATTATCCTGCGGCCATTGCTTGGCTGGGCCATACGCCGCCCCTGGCGCCAGCACGACCCAGTTGTCGCCGCTCATGCCCAGGGCCTCGGCGCGGTCAGCGTCAACGCGCAGCGTCGGAAAATCAGCGCCCCATTGCACTGGTCCAAGGCAGTCAGCCAGCTCCAGGTAATAGGACAGCTGGTGGCAGACGCCGGCGTTTTCTCCGCGCGGCCATTCTGGCAGGTGCGCCGTCAACAGCCAGGAGCGCCAGCGGCCAGCTCGCCCGATTCGCACCGGAATCCGGCATTTCCAGACGTCCAGCGCCGAGCCGAACGAATTGGGCAGCACGATGGCTATGCCTGGCCGGAGTTTCCGCACGGCTTTGACTTCGGCGGGCGCAATGCGTTTTCCGGCCATGCCGATCACATGGTCGACCCAAGGGCAGGCTTGCCAGATTGGCCGCAGCGAGTCTGGGCACAGTATGGTCAGGCTCGACGGCCGAGTCAGCTGGGAATTGATCCGCCAGACTGCCGGAAGCGTCATCAGGCTGTCGCCAAGCCAGTTGGTGGCGCGCACCAGAACGCCGTCGCTGCCAGGCGTAAAACGAGGCCCGGAAACAACGCTTTGACGTAATGTCGGTTCGAAAAGTTGTGCTTGCATGACCATCAATCGAAAAATGAAGTGGGAAAAAATGGGTTTCGGCCTTACTATAGCACCGGCGAGAGCTGTCATAAAGGCGGACAGGCAGAATTGCTTTTTGCAAAAGCAAAGATATTATAAGAGTTGGAGGAGGCGCTATTCAGGCATTGCGCCGGCGAGACCATCACCAGCTTCAGGAGAGTTCTACGATGAAAGCAGGTTTTTCTCATAGCGAAATCACCCCGGCTGTAGGCACGCGCAAGATCGGCTGGCTGAAGGACATCGTCATTGACCACGTCCTTGACCCGCTCTTTGTCCGGGTGGCGGTGTTTGAGCGAGGCCCTTGTCGGGCGGCTCTGATTCAACTCGATACGCTTAGCATCCGCTGGTCTACGACGAATGAAATCAGGCGTCGGATCGAGGCTAAGTACGGCTTTCCCGGCGAAGCTGTCATGGTGGCGGCGACGCATAACCACGCTGGACCTGCCATCGCTAACATCGGCGACGTGCTCCGGGATGAAGTTTACCTGGAGATGCTGATTGACAAGGCTGTGCAGACTTTTGGCCAGGCTTGGCAGAAGCGCGTCCAGGCTCGGCTCGGGTTTGGCCGCTGCTTTGAATTCCGGGTGTCGCACAACCGGCGGACCGCCTTGCGCAATGGACTCACAGTGACGCATGCTCCAGGCTTCAACCACCCTGCCGCCTTGTGCGTGGAAGGGCCGATTGACCCGGAAGTGGCCGTGCTGGCGGTGCGCGATGAGCAAGGAACGCTGCTGGGCGCCATAGTCAACTTCGCCTGCCATCCCGTCCATCACGGCGGCGACACTGCTGCTTCCGGCGGCTATCCCGCAGCTTTGGCAGCGGCCTTGAAGGCCAAAGGCTGCCCGGAAACCGTGTTCCTCAATGGCGCTTGCGGCAATATTAGTCCCGGAAATCCGTATCTGAAGCTGTCGCCTACCATGGAGGAAATCGGCGCAATGCTGGCGGAAGACGCATGGGGCGTGATTGAAAACATGGTGTTCGAGGATGCGCCGACAGTTGACGTGGCCAGCATCACGGTGGAAGTGCCGGTGCGCAAGCCAAGCGCACGGGAAGCCGCCGGAAAGGCCAAGGGCGCCCAGCGATTTGTCGACCCGGACATCTATGAACGCCACATGCCAGAAGTTCTGGCACGGTTGCTGAAAAAACCGTATCAGCCGGCTGAAGTGCAGGTGATCCGCCTGGGCAATGCCTGCTTGGCAGCTATCCCAGCCGAATATTTTACGGAATTCGGCCTGTGGATCAAGGAAAAAACCTGGCCTATGAACACGATGGTGGTGACCCACGCCAATGGCATGCTGGGATATCTGCCGACCGAGACGGCCTTCAGACGCGGCGGCTATGAAACAACTCTGGGAGACGGCAGCCGCATGGGGCCAAAAACCGGCAAAATCCTTGCCGAGCATGCAATCAAACTAGTGGAATGCCTGGGCGATTATTGAAGGCGGACTCGGCGAAAAAAACGCAACTGCCATAACCGCAACGCGGCAGGGCTGATACATCATCAGCGCCCTGCCGCGTTCTGTTTTTTGCGAGTTATTATTCCGCCTGGAAGGAAATTCTCGGATCGATGATCACATAGCAGAAGTCGGAGAAGATGTTGCCAATCAGCCCGAGGATGGAAGTCAGGGCGAGTATGGCCATGAACACGGGATAGTCGCGGCCGACGATGGCCTCCATGCTCAGGCTGCCCATGCCAGGGATTTCGAAGACGCGCTCAATGATGACTGAGCCGGAGAACATGAGGGTCAGAACGCCGCCAAAGCCGGTGGCGATCGGAATCAGGGCGTTCCGCAGCACGTGCGCCCAAAGCACGCGGAAGGTGCCGGCGCCTTTGGCATAGACGGTGCGGACATAGTCGCTGTTGATCTGCTCCAGCAGGGAATTCTTCATCAGGATAGTCAGCACAGCGAAACTGCCGACCATGTAGCAGAGTACAGGCAGAAACATGTGTTGGAAGATGTCCTTGACCTTGCCCAGAAAGGTCAGGTCGGCGAAATCACGGGAATGAAAGCCAGTAGCCGGGAAGATGTCCCAGAGTCCGTCAACCGTGCCGCAAAACAGCATTTTCAGCACCATGCCTAGGGCAAAGGCCGGCACGGCATAGCCGGCAAAGACGATGACGCTGGACATGACGTCAAACGTGCTGCCATTTTTGAGAGCTTTCATCATGCCGAGCGGAATGCACACCAGGTAGGTGCAGATAAAACCGGTCAGGCCAAAGATGAGGGATACCGGAAAACGCTCGCTGATCAGCTGCCAGGCCGTCTTGTTGGGGAATTTATAGGACTCCATGCGCATGCCGAGCCGGTCGCGCCAGACCCATTGGCCGTAGCGGACTAAGAATGGCCGGTCAAACCCGAAGTGACGACGGATGGCCTCGCGCTGTTCCTCGGAGATGGCGGCTGCGCCCTCAGAAGCCGTGGCAGCGCTTTCGCCGCCTGCGCCGCCGCCGCGCATTCGCATCAAAGCCTGTTCGACCGGCCCCCCCGGAACAAATTGAATGACCGCAAAGCAGAGCAGCGTGATGCCAATAAAGGTCGGCGGAACCAGCAACAGGCGGCGGATGAAATAATCGAAGCGATTCATGAAACCGGAAATGGAAAGAATGGGAACAGGCAGCGAAGGCGCGCCCTGGTGCCCGCTATTCTGCTTATTTGACGACGCGGTTGCGGTTGCTGTCGTAGACGTAGACCGCGATGTTGGTAGGGTATTCAGAGCGGACGATGTCAGCAAACTGGCCAGCGGAATTGACGGAAGCGGCATGGCCGTCCAAGAACGAGAAATTCCCGCTGTTGCCATGTGCGCCGAGGAAGAAGCCGCTGGCGCTGGTGGAGCTGGTGAAGGACGGGCAGGACCATTGGTCGCCGTACAAGTCGGCGTTGGCTATTGTCGGGTTGAGGCTATCGCCATGAATCATGAAGTTGGATGGATTCTGGATTTTGATGGTGAGGATGGCCCAGTCCCAGTAGCCAGCGGTTACTCCAGGCCAGGTTTTAGCGTAGCCGGGTGGAACTTGGCTTTCGCGGTTGCCTAACGCACGGTAGGTGCCATTGACTGAGCCAATGTGCTTGGATGGCGGTCGGCCAGGGCAGACCACTTCCGGCGGGCCGCTGGTGGTGGTGACTTTGCAGCTGAGATAATCGGCCCCATTCCAGCGCGACAGGCAGCCGATCCAGTCTGAAGTCCAGTTGTAGTTGACCCGCAGGGCGTCTTCATAGTCCATCATGTAGAAAATCGAGGCCTGCATCACTTGCTTGAGGTTGTTGATGCAGGAGATGGAACGGGCCTTCTCCCGCGCTTTGCTCAAAGCCGGCAGCAGCATCGACGCCAAAATGGCGATGATGGCGATGACGACCAAGAGTTCAATCAGGGTGAAAGACAATACTTTGAAAATCGTTTTCATGGCGTGAACTCCATATATGCTGTGAGGGTGATATGATGACAGATGACGTAGAGGCTCCGTCGGTCAGTGGACGAGCAAGAGCGGCGACTTTAATCAACCGACCTTAATTAATTCGCAACATATATTATAGCCGAAACCGGAAAGATATGCAAATCCCGCCAGAAAAAATCCTCTACGTGTAGCCCTGCCGTACGTAGTTCAAGCTTTAGCTTGCCGTATGTTGCAGCCCTGCGCGACGTTCGCAGTGGACGTGGGTGGACACAGTGGACGTTGTGGACGGCGGTAACCGATTATGAAAATTATTTTGTTATGCCGACTTGCTTTTTTGTCATATTCGTTGTATAAATTATTATAATTATCGTGCTATTATGCTGTTATCCCCCCTATTTACTCAGGCGTCAAGCAGCGGAGGTGTTTATGAACAGGAAGCACAGGTTCACCTTGATTGAGTTGCTGGTCGTTATCGCCATCATTGCCATCCTGGCAGCTATGCTCTTACCTGCCTTGAGCAAGGCGCGGGACAAGGCGCGGGCCATCGCCTGCACCAACAACATCAAGCAGTCTCTTATTTCGCATATCATGTACGCCGCCGACTATAATGACGTGATTGGGCTTCAGATCGCTAACAGTTCGGCCTGGATCGACCATTTGGCCGAGGGCGGCTACATGTCGAGTCCGACGATGCCAAATGAGGCGATGTGCCCAGGCCGGGAGACCTTTAAGTTCAAATGCAAGTACTGCACGTTAGGCGCCAGAATGGCCACGGGGCACGCTCCAACTGGCATCTACCTCAGTGTGCAAAGCTCCCGCAATCCCACTTACGCGGACGCCTTCCTGGTGGTCAAGAAGGTGCGTCAGCCAGGCGATTTCACTCTGCTGGGCGACAGCTATAGGAACACCCTCCATCAACACGATAATTGCTTCCAGACATCGTACGTCTACCTCACATCCAACTTCAACTGGAGCTATTCGATCGCCGCGCACGGCGCCAGCGGAAATTTCGGCTATCTTGACGGTCATGCCGATTCGCTCAACAGTCCGCAGGCCGTTGCAGAGAAGCATGTCGCCGAATACACGGCCCAAGGCCTGAACTACACCGGGCAAGTCTGGGTGTTTGGCAAGAACGACGTCCTGATCAGAGCCAGATGAGGAGGGCTATTTTGCCCCAGCGCCAGTTTATTGCCCCGGAAAAGGCAGTCATTATTTATGGAGTGACTTGCCTTGTCCTGGCTGCTGCGTTCACAGCGTCCAGGGTTTGCGATAGGGCCGGGTGAGCATGGCATTGGCTTCCGCGTCGGTCGGGAAGCATTCGGCGACCGGGTCCCATTGCAGGCGGCGTTTCAGGAGCATGGCGATGTTGGCCAGGTGGCAGCAGGTCGCTGAGCGGTGGCCCGTCTCAACCGAGCAGATCGGGTCTTTCCGGGTTCTGATGCTGTTCAGGAAATCGGCCTGGTGGTTGTCGCTGTGATACAGGCGCACAGCATTTGACGGCAGTTCGGCGTCAGCCAGGCTTTCCGGGTCGGTCACCAGTTTGCCGCGTTTCACATCCAACGTGCCTTTGGCGCCGTGGAATACGACTTTGCTGGCGCCGGTGATGCAGCGCACTTCGACGCCGTTGGCATAGCGCAGGCCAAAGTCAACACGGGTGGCGGTGTTGAACAGCCCGCTGGTGGGAAATTCGCCGTCGCCCCAGACTTCGACTGGGCCAGACTCGTCCATGCCCAGGGCCCATTGCACGATGTCAAGGTGGTGTGCGCCGAAATTGGTGACCTGGCCGCCGGAATAGTCGCGGATGAAACGGAACTGGTAATGGCATCGCTGCGGATGATATTCCGCTGCGGGCGCCGGCCCCAGCCAGAAATCATAGTCGAGCTCTGGCGGCGGCGGCTCTGGTGACCAGGTCGGCTCGCAGGTCTTGTTGTTAGGCGGAATCTGGACTTCAATCCACTCGATTTTACCCAGGCAGCCGTTGCGGACCAGTTCACAGGCGCGGCGGAATTCCTCGGCCGAGCGCTGCTGGCTGCCAGTCTGAAGGATGCGCCCCGTCTCCTTGATCACTTGGCATAGCCGGCGGCCTTCATAGACGAACAGCGTGAGCGGCTTTTCCAGGTAGATGTCCTTGCCGGCCCGAGCAGCGTCAATCGCCATGGCCGTATGCCAGTGGTCCGGCGTTGTGATGACCACGGCGTCAATGCCGTCCCAGCGGTTAAGGTCACGAAAATCGTGGAAGGCTCGGCAGGAGGAATCGCCGTTATGCTCGTCAACCAGGGCTTTGGCTGCATCCAAGTGGCGGCTGTCAACGTCGCAGACAGCCCGGACAACGCAGTCGTCATCCAGTTTCCAGAAGGCTTTCAGGTTGAGGACGCCTTGGTTGGCGACGCCGATGAAACCGAGGCGGATGCGGTCAGTGTTGGTTGACATGGCGAGTTCCGAATAAAGATAAGGGATTGGGTGGGGAAATGAATTGGCGGCCAAGCCGCTCAGCGTTTACCGGCGGCCATGGTTTGGCCAATCGCCTCGTAGACATCGACAGCCTGCTCCAGCTGCGCGATTTCAAGGTATTCGACAGCGGCATGGGCGACGCTGATGTCGCCTGGGCCGAGTACGATGCAAGGATGGCCTTTCTGGGACAGCTGCCCGCCGTCCGTGCAATAGGTGACGGTCAGCGGCGTGGCGTCGACGCCGGCAGCTGCGACGCCGGCCAGGACCGCCTGGGTGAAGGGATGGTCTGGCGCTGTCTGCATGGCTGGCGCCGAATGGGAATGGCCTATTTCAACGGGGAATCCGAGTGCGGCAGTCGCTCCGTCAGCCAGCCGCCGGAAGATGTCTTCCGGCTCGCCGGCTTCGGGCACCAGGCGGATATCGCAGGTGATCCGGCATTCGTCAGGGACAATGTTAGATTTGGCGCCGCCTTTGATCAGGCCGACAGACAGCGTGCAGCCGTTGGTAAAGCCAGGATAGGTGATAGCGGCCAGCTCCGGAATGACGGTGTTTTCCAAGTGAGCCAGCAGCTTGCCCATTTTGAAGATGGCGTTGTCGCCCAGCTCCGGGCGCGAACCGTGCGCAGCGCGGCCGCGGCAGACCAGCTCCAGGGTGCCGTGGCACTTATGAGCGATGACAGGGCGGTTCATAGTCGGCTCACCGACTATGATGCCGTCGACGTGCCAGCGGCTGAGGTCGACGAAGGGCGAGCCTTGGCAGCTGGTCTCTTCGGCGCTGGTGGCGAGGTAGATGAGGTTCAGGGGCAGCTTGTCGGCAATCATGCGTTCACAGGCTTTCAGCATGGCAGCCAGGCTGCCTTTGGTGTCACAGGCGCCGCGCCCGTAAATCCGCTGGTCGCGAATCTGGGGGTCAAGCGGCGGAATAGTCATGCCGTCAGAGCCGACCGTGTCCAGGTGGGCGTTGAGAACCAGGGTAGGGTAGCTGTCGCTGGCGTGATAGCTGCCAATGACGTTAGGCCGCAGCGGCGCAATGTACTGCTTTTCAACGACAAAGCCAAGGGCGGTCAGGCGTTCCGCCACGAAATTCCCCATGTCTTCCTCGTTGGCGATGCGTTCGCCCGGGGCGCCCAGGGGCAAGGTGTTGCGGCTGTCTATGCGGATCATGGCGCAAAGCAGCGGAACGAGTTCTTCAAGGACAGGCATGGGCGACCTCAACGAAAGAAAGGAGCCTTTCCACGTAGGAATAGGCTGAAGGGAAGGGGAGAACGCCATAAAAATGTCCGCGCTCGGTTGATTGCAGGGCGCAAATGGCGACTTATACTATAGAACCGCCATTCGGAAAGCGCAATCGTAGAAGGAATGAAAATCAAGGAGGCCATTTGTGAATGACAAGATGATTCAAGACTGGAGCGTGGAGACCTGGGAGGGCTTTGAATGCTGTCGTGGCGAAGTCGATGGCCGCGCCTGCCGCCTGGTGCTTCCCAAGGGCTTGCGGGCTGACCGTCGCTGGGCCTGGCGGGCGGAATTCTTCGGCGCCTTCGCCAATGCCGACGTGGAGCTGGTGCGGCGCGGTTATGTGCTGGCCTACATGGACGTGCAGCATCACTTTGGCGCGCCCAAGGCGATGCGCCATTTCGATGCGTTCTACGCTTTTACCCGCCAACTCGGATTGCATGCCCGCACCGCTATGATTGGCCTCAGCCGCGGCGGACTGTTCATTTACAACTGGGCCCTGGAAAACCACGATAAGATCGCCTGCCTGTATGCTGACGCACCAGTTTGCGATATACGGAATTGGCCATGCCGACCCGCACTGGCCGGAACGCCGGAGTACATCCGTTGCCTGGAGATGTACGGCTTGACCGAACAGGAACTGAGGGACAAGTACCGCCCGCCAATCGAACGCGCCAACGAGCTGGCCCGCGCCGGCATACCAGTCATCCATGTCTGCGGCGGCGCGGACGAAGTCGTACACGTGGAGCGCAACTCAATACCGCTGCTCTGCAACTATATGCAGGGCGGCGGCAATTGCCGACTAATCGTCAAGCCAGACTGCGGACACCACCCGCATGGACTCGAAGACCCAACCGAAATCGTCGAATTCATCGACCACGCCTTCGACGGATGGGCTGACCGCTGAATGCTGAATGGTGAATGCTGAATGGTGAATGCTGAGTGAGGCGCATTTCATAATTCATAATTCATAATTCATAATTCATTAGGGGCGAGGGGCGAGCCGTAGCTGTTGAAGACTCAAATGGCGGCAAATGCCTCTCGGAGGAGGCGGGCGGTGTCGTCAAGCGATTCCGGTACTACCCGCGGCCCGCCTAAGACCGGCATGAAGTTGGTGTCGCCGCTCCAGCGCGGCACTACATGACCGTGTACATGATCCTTGACGCCAGCGCCAGCAGCTTCACCTATATTGAATCCGACATTGAATCCCTGCGGCTGCATGACTTTGGTCAGGACGTCCTGGGCTTGAATGAGCAGGTCCAGGACGTCTTGGCGTTCGCCCGCAGTCAAGTCCGTCAGCGTCGAAACATGGCGATAGGGCGCCACTAAGACATGGCCGGAAGTGTACGGAAAGTCATTGAGCAGGACAAAGGCCAGTTTGCTGCGGTAAACGACGTGGTCCTCTAGGCAGTCGCGGTCGCCTTTGACGCAGAAAAAGCATTCTTTGGCCTTGGGACCTCGGATATACGCGATGCGCCACGGTGCCCACAGCGGGCGCGGGCTAGCAGCATCGCTACAAGGGTTGAAGTCGGTCATGGTAATTTCCCAATGCGTTGTAAAATTGGCTCAAAGCATCTGACGGCCAGCCCTGCGGTCATGCCCTTGGGTTGACCAGTTGCTGGCGGTTCATGCAGTGCGAGAGATAGTCGCCCCGCATGCATTCCAGCACTACCTGGATGGAGCATTCCCAGAAATTGCGTTCAAAATCGGCCGAGGCGGCGGCGCAATGCGGTGAGAGGATTACATTGTCAAGGCTGAAGAGCGGGCTTCCGGGAACCGGCGGCTCTGGATCAGTCACGTCCAGCCCGGCGCCGCCTAGGCGGCCTTCGCGCAGAGCCGCGACTAGGGCGGCCTCGTCAACCACGCCGCCGCGCGACGTGTTGATCAGGAGGGCGTCGGGCTTCATCAGGGCCAGCTTTTCGGCATTGATCAAATGCCGGGTCGTTTCCGTGAGCGGGCAGTGCAGCGACACGTAGTCGGACTGAGCCAGCAGCTCGTCCAGGCCGGCTGGTTTGGCGCCGACCTGGCGGATGACGTCCTGGTTTGTGTACGGGTCAAAGACCAGCACGTTCATCCGGAAGCCGGCCATCATCTCGGTCACCCGGCGGCCAATGCGCCCGAAACCGACCAGCCCAAGCGTCCGACCACTGATATGCCACCGGAATCCGCCGCCCTTGACGCCGCTGGTCAGGCCGCGCATGGCGTTGTCCTTGAAGGGAATCTGCCGGATGAGCGCAAACAGCAGGGCTACGGCGTGCTCCGCCACCGCTTCGGAAATCGACTCCGGGCAGTTGCACATAGAGATGCCGAGCTGGGAGGCTTCCTCCACGGGATAGCCATCCATGCCGCTGCCGCTGCGCAAGATGGCCTTGCAGCGCGTCAACTTGGGCAGCACGGCCGGGGTCAAGGCCGGTGTGCGCCCCATGGTCCAGATCATGTCCGCATCCCCGGCATTGGCCAGGAGCTTGTCCTCGGTGTCGCAATGACCATAGATGACTTCCAGGCCAGGGATGGCCGCCAGGCGGTCAACCACCCAGGACGGCGTTTTGTCGCGCTCGCGGGCAATGAGGGCGACTTTGAAAGGCGTTGCGCTTGACATAATGACCTCGTGACAGCTCAGGCACTCTAAATTGACGCAAGAAAGACAGTGCCGGACTAAGCCGGATGATGAAAATATAAGGCATGAGGCGGCTCGCGCTAATCGCGGAGACGATTTTCGGCGGCTTAACAAAAAAGTTCCACGTACAGGCTTGCGCTGCGGAAGATATGGTGTATATTTAGTTTTGCATTTTTTCCAGATATGCCTGGGAATTTTGTTGCATGTCCCGGTTTTGGGGGATGGTAGCTCAGTCGGTAGTAGCATCGCACTTTTAATGCGGGGGTCCCGGGTTCGAGTCCCGGCCATCCCACCATTGCTTTTTGGACATGGCCTGCGGCAGACAGGCGTTTTTGTTTTGTTTCCTGCAAGATCATTAATTTACCAACTATAAACACAGCGCGTTGACGTAGGTGCACTATGAGCCAAGTTTGTGACATTTGCGGAAAGGGCAAGACTGTCGGCGGTCATATTACTCGCCGCGGTTTGGCCAAGAAAAAGGGCGGTATCGGTATGCACGTGGTGAAAAACACGAAGCGTACCTTCAGCCCGAACTTGCAGCGGATTCGTTGCCGGGTCAATGGCGGCGTTTCACGCCTCAAGGTCTGCACAGCCTGTATTCGTTCCGACAAAATCACCAAGGCCTGACGGCCCTAGGCCGACTTGGCATAGAAGCTGCGTCATGGCCTCCAGGCAACAATCACATACAGGTGAAATGGCCTAAGCGCGTCAACGGACACAGGGTTCTGTGTCCGTTTTTTTTACGTAAATGCGCCCCAGGCGGAAAACTCAATCCCGGCGCCGTCTCAGCGGTCGCCAGCTGCGGAACAGGAAGTCAGCACAGGCGGAATACGATGTCAGACAGGACCATGCGAAGTCTTTCAGTTGACCAGTTGCAAATCGCCCCATCCATTTTAGCGGCGGATTTCCGTTGCCTTGGAGACAGCGTCACCGCCATCGCAAAAGGCGGCGCGGACGTCATTCACATCGATATCATGGACGGCCATTTTGTGCCTAATTTGTCAATGGGGCCAGCGATTGTGAAGGCGATTCGTCCGTTGACGTCCTTGCCTTTTGACGTTCATCTGATGCTGTCGTCGCCCAGTCGCTATGTGGCCGCTTTTGTTGACGCCGGTGCTGACCACATCACGATTCATGTTGAGAGCGAAGGCGACTTGGCCGCGACCTTGCGCGAGATTCACGATGCCGGCTGCACGGCTGGCATCACTCTGCGGCCTGGAACGCCGGCGATCAGCCTTGCGCCGTACCTGCCGCTGGTGGAAATGGTGCTGGTCATGACTGTCGAACCAGGCTTTGGCGGGCAGTCCTTCATGGCGGCGCAGCTGGCCAAGGTACGGGAAATCAAAGCCATGATTCAAGCCGTTGGCCGGCCGATTCACTTAGAGGTTGACGGCGGCATCGGAGCCGGCAACGCCGGTTCAGTGATAGCCGCAGGCGCCAACGTCCTGGTCGCTGGCAGCAGCGTCTATAATGCCAAAGGCGGCGCAGCAGCCGGCATCAGCGCCATTCGCGCAGCGGTCAAGAGCTGAAAACACAGCTGCGCTTGGAGCGGGACGACGATGAATCGGCTTGCGGGGATGACGTCGGCGAGAACAAGCGCAGCAAGAAGAAATCATAATGTCGATTTTAACATAATCAGAGCAGGAAAGGCCCAGTCAGCATGATCATTTCGCATTTCAATCGCTATTTTGAGAAGCATGGCCGGAAGACCTATATCGTCCTGGGCATCATCATCAGCCTCATGTTCGTCGTCTTCGTGACGCCGGGCGATATTTTCGGCGGCGGCCCCAGCGGCCGCAACAGCCTCGGCAAGATGTACGGCAAGAAGCTGAAGACGAGGGAGTTCGCGAAAAAGATGCGCGCTGCGGACTTGGGTTCCTTTTTGCTTTACAACCGTTTTTTGTCACAGGAATCCAGCCAGGAAGCCCTAGTCCAGGAGACGTTGCGCCGGATGCGGGCTATGCATGAGGCCAAGAAGCGCGGGCTGGCCAAGGTCGACACCAGCGAAATCGTGGCGGCCATTCACGAAATGCCCTATTTCATCGGCAAGGACGGCAATTTCTCTACGGAGCAGTTTGGGCAGTTCAAGACCAATTTCCTGGCCCGCTCCGGCCTGACGGCAGCCGATTTCGACAACATCGTCAAAGAAAACATAATCATCAAGCGCCTGGAAAAACAGGTGACTGAGGGCATCAAGGTTGACGAAGCCGACGTCAACCCCTGGCTGGAAGTGTACACGCTGCAATTTGCCGAATTCAACCAGGACACGACTAAGGCGGCGCAGCCCTCGAAAGAGGACATTGAGCAGTTTTTCGCGACCCGGAAGGCCGAGATCACCTGGGAAAAACAGCGTGCAGCTATGGTGGCGGCCTTGTCCATGGATGATTTGCGGACTGCGGCGACCTCTGATCCGGCCATGAAGGCCCTGATTGAGCCGACCGAGGAAGAGATCACCCGCCAGTATGAGACCATGAAGGATCGCCTCTACAAGGACAAGACCTTGGAGGAAGTCAAGACCCAGATCGTCGCTTCCTTGCGCAACCGCAAGATTTCCGAGCAGGCGAAGAAGCAGGCGAACGACCTGGCTGCGGCTCTGACTGCGGCTTTAACTGGCTTGGAGGGCGACGCCCGCACCGCCACATTCAAGGAAGTCGCGGAAGGCGCCAAGGCCGCTGTCAGCACCACTGGGCTGTTCAGCGTCGGCGACCAGCTGCCAGGCATGGAAGGCCGGCATGTCGTTCTGGCCAATGCCATCCGCTCCCTGAGCCAGGTCGGCGCCATCACGCCTGCCGTCATGGATGGCCGGATGTACTACGTCGCCTGCCTTACTGACTTGCAGCCCGGCATCCAGCCCGCTGAACTGAATGACGAAGCCCGCGAAAAAATCGCCGAAGCACTGCTGACAGAGCGGGCCATGGCCTTCTATGATGAGAAAATCGGCATTTTCAAGGACAAGGTGCCAGCGGTGAAGACCGTATGGGACCTGGCCGATGACTTCAACGCCACCCTGGCCAGCAATAGTTCCCTTGACGAAGAAGAGCGCAATCGGCAAGCAGCGGAATACCGCAACGGGCTGCAAGAGCTGGTCATGCCCTTCTTCAAGGCGGAAAGACGCTCGTTCCGTGCTGCGACCTTCAAGACAGAGACGTTCCTGGATAAGGTCGTTCTGATTGAAAGCGACATTGTGGCGGGCTACGAGGCGCGCAAGGACGAATACCAGAAGGTCGAAGTGCGCGTCGCACAGGTTGTCGTCAACGCCCCGGCAGAACTTAGCGCCGAGGAAAAAGCCGCCAAGAAGGCCAAGATTGAGGAAGCCGCAGCCAAACTGCGCGAAGGCGTGCTGTTCGAGGATTTGGTGAAAGACTATTCAGAAGACGAGGCCAGCAAGGCCAAGGGCGGCGACAGTGGCTTCCTGGACCTTGCCCAGCTTGACGCTGACTTGTCGGCGGCCTACGGCGCCCTTGAACTCAACCAGGTCAGCAAGGTGATTGAAACGCCGACTTCCTTTGTCTTGGCTAAGCTGCTGGAGAAGAAGCCGGCTCGCGACTTGGAGCAAGTCCGGGAGGAATTGACGCCGATTCTGCAACGGGAAAAGGCCGCTGACTTGGCGCACGAAGCCGCCGTTGAATTGGCCGAAAATTTGTTGACGGCTTGGTCTGATGCCTTGGACAAGGACGCGAAGGCCGACCCCGCTGCGATTTTCAACTCCATGACCGAGGGCAACGCCCAGCTGGAGGTGAGCCAGATTGACAAAGTCGTCCAGCACAACTATGCTGCCACTGGTCTGGCTCGTGAGCGCGAAGTCATGACCCAGGTTTTTGGTGCCAAGAAGGAAGACCCGTTCACTCGTCCGGTTCGCGGCACGGAAGGCTCGCACGTCGCTTGCCTGTTGGAAGTCCTGCCGCCCAGCCTGAATTCGCCGGCAGATGACCCAGGCGTCATGGCGACGCTGAAGAATGTCTACAAGCGCCATTTGGCGATGGGCAACGCTGAGAGCGAAGCGAAGGCTGCTGCGGCTCGTATCAACGAGGCTCTGAAGACAGAACCCGACTTGGCCAAGGCGGCCGGGGAAACCGTGTTCAAGCCGGCCAAGCCGTACAGCCGGATGAAAAGCCGCGAGATGACGGATTTCAACGTCCGCAACCAGGAGGCGTTCATGACGGCTTTGGCCAAGGCGCCGTTGCTGAGTGTCCTGCCGCCTCAAAAGACGTACGGCGGCTATGTCCTGGTCTACCTCCAGGAACGCATCGTGCCGGATGACGAGGAAACTCGCAAAATGGCTGAGAACGTGCGCAGCTATCTGTTGCGCCAGAAGGAAATGGAAGCGCTGACAGAGTTCTACAAGCGCCTGGAGGAAGAGTCCAAGACTGAGTTGGTGGATGGCCTGATGCGCAGAGCCGGCTGAAAACAGCGGCCGCCAGAGGCGGATGCCGTCTCAAGATTAGTTTTTCTAAGCGGCCCGGAACGCTATGCGTGTTCCGGGCCGCAGCTTTTGCGGCGCCAGGCAAGCCGTGCGGCGGCGGCGTTTTTTCAGCGGAACAGCGGGTTGCTGCGCTCACGGGCGATGGTTGTGCTCTGTTCGTGGCCGGCGCAGACCTTGGTCTCGTCTGGAAGAGTCAGCAGGTTGTTCTTGATGGAGCTGATCAGGGTGTCATAGTTGCCGCCGGGAAAATCCGTCCGCCCGATGGTTCCACGAAACAGCGTGTCGCCGCTGAGCAGAACGCCGCTGGTCGGGAAATAGTAGCAGACGCCGCCGGGCGTATGTCCAGGAGTATGAATGACTTTCATGTCGATGCCAGCGGCTGCAGGCAGGGTGTCTACGCTGGGCGGGAGGCCTTTAACCGCTGGAATCCAGGGATTGATGGCATTGTCCGGACTGCCATACAATCCGCGGTCAGCCGGATGAATCCAGACCGGAATTTTGAACTGCTGCGCCAGCTCCGGCACCGCGCCGATATGGTCGACATGGCCATGCGTGAGCAAAATGCCCCGTGGAATAAGCTTGCGCACAGCGATGGCCGAGGCAACTCCGGCTGCTTCGCTGCCTGGATCGATGATATAGGCATCGCCGCTGTCCTCCGACCAGGCGAGATAGCAGTTGACCGACAATAAACCGACGGTGAGAGAGTAAAATTTTGTCATAAAGCTGTAACCATGGTGTAATATGTTTGCGTAGAGAAAGCGGCGTATGTAGTTCAAGCTTCGGCTTGCCGTATCTACCTCGCTTGCAGGAGCATGTAGTTCAAGCTTCAGCTTGTAGTATGTAGTTCAAGCCTGTATGCGTGTCTCTGTCCAGTGCCGGCACTTCAGTGCCGGAACTCGCCCCTCGCCCCTAACGAATTATGAATTATGAATTATGAATTATGAATTACGAAATGCGCCTCAACATTCAGCATTCAGCATTCGCCCCTCGCCCCTAATTTGGCAGCAGCAGCAGATGTGCGTAGAGCGACAGCACAGGGGGCACGGTGAGAGGTCGGAAGGTGCCGGAGAAATTTTTGAGCGTCAGGACGTTGCCTCGGCAGTCTTCCGGCATTGGAATCATGCCGTGGCCATTATGGTTCTGGAGGTTCAGGAGTGTGCGTCCATCCGGCGCTTGCAGCAGTCCGCGTTGGGTTTTGGCATAGAAGCCGAGCGTCTCTGCGTTGGCTGGGATATAGAAGAACAGGGTGCCGTTGGTGGCTGGATAATTGTCGCGGTCGACCAAGATGGCGACCGGCAGTCCCTCTGGCCATTCCAGGAGCGTGCTGTCGCTGCCATCGCTGACTTCCAGGCGGTGCAGGCCAGCGTGTCTGGGAATGACGGACAGCGTGTAAGGCTGGCCGTCTGGCGGCGTTGATGCATCGTGATACACCACAGTTTCGAGTTCACCAGTCTCGGACGGGCCGCCAATCTGGGTCAGGGAGATTTTGACATTGCCGCGGTCACGATAGTGAGCGATCAGGCCGCCGGTCACACCGAGCTTGAATGGCTGTCCGTCCGACCAGAGATGGAAATGGCGGATGTGGCGGCCTGGACCGATTTCGCCGCGTTGGGGGGCGATCGCCAGGGGCGCCAGCTTCAGGTCTGAACTGAAAGCGATCGGCGTAAACGGCAGCAGCGCGAAGTTTTTGATGCCAGCCTGGATAAAGCCGTCGATTTCGGCGTCGGTGATCAGCTTGTCTGTTTTCCAGTCGATGTCAGGGATGGTTTGGCCTCTTAGCGCTGCTGGCAGGAACGGGCGGTTGTCGCGTGACATAGAATACGCATGCACCATGCGGCGGTCGCGCGAGGCGGCGGCGTAGTTCATCAGCGCCAGGTAATTTTCCAGGGTCGGGGCGTTATCCAGGGCATGGGTCAGCTCTGCGGCTCGCACGTAGGCGGCCAAGTCGTATAGACGTGCCTGCTCGGCTGGCGACCCGTCAGCGAGAGTCAGCGCTGCGGCCAGGCAGCGATAGAGGCGCCCGAGCAGATCGTCGCTTAGAATCGGTCGATTCGGGCCATTCATAAGTTTGAAATACGAGCGGATTTCCGCTTGGCTGCGGGGAAAGGCGCGTGCCAGAAAGTCGTTGATGATGGCGGCGGGGTCTTCGCTGATGTTCCAGAGCAGGCGGGAGGCCACATATCTGGGCATGCCGGCGTTTCCCCAGGCGTCGGTGGATTCTGACGTCATGTAGCGGGCGCCGCGGCGATAAAAGTCAGGTATGGTGCTCGTGATGTAGTTGAGGTCGCCGCCCCAGCCGCTTGCCGGGCGGGTATTGCCATAGTAGTACTCTCTCATGCCGATTGTCGCTTGTCGCGCCTGCCAGCCGTCAATCAGGTCCTCGACTTTCCAGCCGCCTTTGATAAACATCGTCGCTATGCTGACGACCACATCGCGGTCAGCCGTCCCAGCTGGCGGCGGCGAGTGCAGGTTATAGGCGTAGATGCCGATGCGTTTGCTGGTAAAGCCGGCTTGGCGTACGGCTTCAGCAGCGCGGTTGGCCAGGAACAGCGCACGGTCAGACGGCTCGCCGAGCCGGGCGCAGGCCTCGCATTCGCACCAGTTGCCGCCGTCGGATGGGTCAGCCGAGGCGCTGTCCAGGTTTGGATTGCCGGTGAAACCCGCGACAATCCAATCGCAGAAGAGCTTTTGCAGGCCGGGGTTAGCTGTACAGAGCTTGTTTCCTTTGCGTTCGCCCTTGACGAGTGCGAGGTATTCGGGATGCTCCTGGAGCTGGCTCTGGTGTTGTTGCACAAATCTTTCGTACGCATGTCCGGTGCGCAGATCGAAACCGCCTTTGCGGTTTAATTTTTCCCAGCGAGGGGTGTCTTGGTCTTGGCCGCGCATATAGGGCCAGAGTCCCCATCCTGGCCATATCCGGCGGGAGATGTAGTCTGGTGTTTCCCGGATATGGACTCCGAGGGTGGCGGGCGGCTCCGCCGGCAGCACCTCCCATTTCGGCATCGGGAAAAACCACCGGTAACCCAGCGCGTGCAGCAGATCAGCGACGGCAAAGTCGAGTCCGCGTACCGTCGCTGCCAGCACGGCGATGCCCTGCGGATAGGTTTTGATTTCATAACCCTGGTCAGCAGCCGGGTCGCCGCCAGCAATCGTGATGTTCAGTGCCGCTGCCAGCGCCGGAAAATCCTGGACTGTGCCGACCGCGATGCCGGTCTGACCATCGCCTTCTGAAGCTAGCGGAAAGGCCGCGTCTGGATAGATGCGGCGGAGAATATCAGCGAGACGCATGGCCGCAGCCTGGGCCTCAGGCGAGACGGCGGTGATGCCCAGGCTACGCAGCGTCGTCGCCTCAGAGGGCTGCCGCCAATGCTCGGCCGAAAGCGGTAATGCCGACGTCAGCCAGAAGAGAGCCGTCAACGCCAGCATTCGATGAAACAACATTTTGGTTCGGTCGGACATATTTGCTCTCCGGTTGGTTGGGATGCCTCCTTGATTCGCTCCGGCTTAGAGCATTATTGTAGTCTTCTCGGAAGTTTTTGCAAACCAACGCGAATGGTTGATGCGCGATTGTTTCAGCCGCTTGCAAAGGGCAGGACTCCGAGGGAGCGGTTCAGTCGCGCCTCGACCCCCATGGCCAAATCGTCCACTAAGCCTTTGCGGAGATAGTGCCATCCCAGGCCGGCGACCATGGCGGCATTGTCCGTGCAGAATTTTGGGGGTGCTGCGAGCAGGCGCCGTCCGAGCCGGGCTGTTTCCTTGGTCATCAGCGCTCGCAGTCGGCTGTTGCAGGCGACGCCGCCGCAACAGCAGATCAGCGGCGCGGCGAAGTCGCTGGCAGCAGTCATGGCCTTGCTGACGAGTACTTCCATGACGGCTTCCTGATAGCTGGCGACCGCATCAGCCATGCCTGCCTCGTCCAGCGTTTTGTCTTTGACTGCATAGAGCAGGGCCGTCTTGACGCCGCTGAAGCTGAAGTCATAGCGATGCTCAGGCTTGACAGCCTTGCCGCCAGCTCCGGTCAATCCACGCGGAAAAGCATACGCCTGCGGATTGCCAGTCTTGGCGATGCGGTCGATGACTGGCCCGCCAGGATAGCCCAGGCCAAGGATTTTGGCCGCCTTGTCCAAAGCCTCGCCAGCGGCATCGTCCAACGTGCTGCCGAGAATGCGGGCGCTGCCGTCAGCCTCAATCAGCACTATGGCGGTGTGTCCGCCAGAGACGACGAGAGCCAGGATGGGATAGGACGAGCGATCCGCCAGAATTTCCGGCTGGCCGAGGAAACTGCCATAGATGTGGGCCAAGAAATGATTGATGCCGATAAGCGGAATGCCCTGCGCGGCAGCCAGGCCTTTGGCGTACGCATTGCCGACCAGCAACGCCGGAATCAACCCAGGGCTGCTGGTGACCGCAATCGCTGAAATGTCGGCGATGGTGAGTTGAGCGGCAGCCAGCGCTTCCTGCACCACTGGCGAGATATTGCGCAGATGCTCGCGCGCAGCCAATTCCGGAATGACTCCGCCATACCCGGCATGCAACGCCATTTGCGAGGAAATCACATTGCTCAAGACGTCATGCCCATTGCGGACAACCGCAGCCGCGGTCTCGTCGCAACTGCTCTCAATGCCAAGGACTATCATCGTAGGCTCATTATCTGTTTTTGGGGGAATAATTAGCTTGAACTACGTACTGCAAGCTGAAGTTTGAACTACGTACATCCACGCCGTCCACACTGTCCACAATCGCCGCAGCTTCAGGTCAAGACGATTTCGCCGAACAGGGAATTAGCCGAGGTTCGCAGCACCCGGAAGGGCGCCAGCATGCCTGGTGCCAGACCCGGCGTCGGCGCGAAATTGCACGTCTTGTTAAGGTCGCACCGTCCGGTCCAGCGGTCAGGATTGCGTTTGCTGACTCCTTCCACTAACACCTCCAAGACACGCCCCTGGAAAGAACGGTTGCGCACTATCGCCGCTTGCTCCAAGTCATCCAGGAGCGCCTGGTTGCGCTCGTGTTTGACCTCCTCTGGCACATCATCCGGGAATTTTTCTGCGGCTTTAGTTCCGGTTCGCGGCGAATAGCGGAAGATGTAGGCCATGTCAAAGGCGACTTCGGCCATCAGTTCACGGGTCTCGCGGAAATCCTCCTCAGTTTCGGTTGGGAAGCCGACGATAACGTCGGTGGAGAAGGCCACTTCAGGCAGGCGGCTGCGGATGGCGGCAATGCGATCGCGGTATTCTGCCGCCGTGTAGGAGCGCCGCATCATGGACAGAATGCGGTCTGAACCGGATTGCAGCGGGATGTGAAACGCCTTGCAGACTTTGGGCAGTCGGCAGACAGCGTCGACAAAGCGGTCGTTCATAAAGCTGACGTGGGGCGAGGTGAAGTGGATCCGGGCCAGGCCAGGCACGTCATTGAGGGCCTCCAGCAGGTCGGCGAACGGCGACTGGTCAGGCGGCGGACGCTGCTGGTCTCGGCGCCGGATTTCCGCCAGGCCGTAGGCCGTGATATTCTGGCCTAGGAGGAGAATTTCCTTGGTTCCTGCCTCGACTAGGCGGGTCGCCTCGGCCACGATGTCCGGGATGGGGCGGCTGTGTTCGCGGCCGCGGGTATAGGGTACGATGCAGTAGGAGCAGAATTGGTCGCAACCGCGCATGACCGAGATCATGGCGCAGATGTTTCCAGGCTGGTGGCTGTTGGCCTCGGGCGGCGTTGGCCCAGTGTCGCGGGCGAGGTCGACCAGGCGTCGCCCAGCCTGGGCCTGTTCAATCAGGTCAGGGATGACAGCCAGGCGGTCAGTGCCAGCGATAAAGTCGAGATGCGGCAGTTCCTCCAGCAGGCTTTCGCCGCGGTTCTGCGCCATGCAGCCGATGATGCCGATCACCAGTTCCGGCTTGACGGCTTTCCGGCGCTTCAGCAGCCCGGCCTTGCCGATGGCTTTGCGCTCCGCCTGGTCACGGACGCTGCATGTGTTCAGGATGATTACATCTGCGTCCTCTTCTGATGCCGCTGGGGTTAGGCCGTGCTTTTCGAGCAGGCATGCGAGCGCTTCGGAATCGCGCTCGTTCATTTGGCAGCCGTAAGTTTTAATGTAGAAACAGAGCATGGGAAGGCGATTCCGCGGCGATGCCCGTCGTTCAATCCTGCAAGTCGATGGTGCGCCGCCAGCGGGGATTCTTGCGGGAAATGTCAATGGTGTATTGCCGCTTGAAGCTCGGCGGGCCGATTCGCAGCACGTCGCTAAGCAGGGTGTTGACGATCAGGCGCTCGATTTTCAAGATGAGCATCTTGCGCCGCAAACGCCCTTGCATGTCACGGTTGAGGATGCTGGGAAGAGTGTTCGTGGTGATGATGTCGTCCACCGAGGCGTCATTCAGATTCTCCTTCACCTCCGGCGATGAATAGAAGTGGGTGACCACGAAAATCACTCGGAGAGCGCCGGCTGCCTTGAGGCTCTTGCAGCATTCGACGATGGTGTTGCCGGTGCGGACCATGTCATCAAAGACGACGACTTCCCGACCAGCGATGTCCTCCAGGCAGGTCGGGCTGTCCTTGTGCGCCTTGATGATCACCTTCCGCTCGCTGCAGCGTTCCTTGTCCATCATCAGCAGGGACGGCGTCATCGGCAACAGCATGTTCCGGGTGTTTTCGGTCAGATGGGCGTAGACTTCCGAGACGAAATGCGCTGCGCCCCGGTCAGGCGCACACAGCACAAAGCCCAAATGACGTTCCGGATGCCGGACAAACTCGTGGTTGGCCAGGTAGTCGGCATAAAGCCGGGCAGGGGAGATGTTGAGGAAATTGCCGTTGAACTGGCGCGTGAACAATTCCTGCACCGAGGTCGAATGGTTGTGAACTGTCAGCACGTCGTCAATCCCGCTGGTCCTCAGCAATTCGGCATACAGGGCAGCCGAAAATGGCTGGCCGTCAAACTTCTTGTAGTCGGTCTCCGAGCGGGTGAAGTCGACGCGGCCGTGTTCTGGCCGCGGCCCGCGGTCCTGCGCGCTGTAGAACAAGTCCGGCTCGACTAGGACGACGCGCTGTGCGCCATTGTCTTTGGCGGCGCGGGCGACTAGGAACGTCCGCATGGCGCGGGAATTGCGGGTGTATTCGCCGCTGCACGACGACACGATGACCACGGTCTTGCCCTCCAAGCTGCGGCCGATCCTGGTCATGTCGTTTTCGTCGCAGAGGAAACGCGGGCAAAATTCCGAGTTGGCGAAGCACTTGATGGACATCAGGTCCGAGATGTCCGCTTCCTGTTTCATGCTGGACGCAACGTCGCTGGCCAGGGGATCATCGGAAACAGTGCCTACGACAATGATTTCTCCATTCATGACAATTTCCTTTGGTTGGTTCTTTCCGCTATCAGCCAGCGGCGCGCAGCACCCCCAAGGCCAGGGCAGCGTGGCCGGCATTGGGAAAAGAATCGCCCAGAAAGGACAGACAGGGGATTCGTTTGTTAGGAATTGGTGAAAAGTATACTATAAACGCAAAGCAAAGTTGACGCAAGCGCGAATGACGGTGTATAGTTTGCTTGTGCCGGAAAGTTTTTCCGGCATGGCAGAGAGCGTTTTTTTTGCAGGCAGGTGCCAGGGAAAAAGGCCATGGCAGAACTTATTGATGACCTTTTGCATTATATCAACGCCAGTCCGACTGCGTTTCATGCGTCCGCGAATGCCCGGCAGCGCCTGCAGGCAGCCGGATTTGCCTGCCTGTCCGAAGGCGAGCGGTGGTCGCTGAAGGCTGGCGGGAAGTATGTGGTGGAGCGCAACGGCTCGGCGCTGATTGCGTTTCGGCTGCCAGCGCAGTGGTCGGCGGCGGCAGGATTCCGTCTGTTGACTGCCCATACGGACAGTCCTGGCCTGAAAGTAAAGCTGCCCGGCAGCTCCGATGCCGCCAACCTGCTGATGGTTCCCGTGGAAGTCTATGGCGGGGCCATCCTCAACACTTGGCTGGATCGGCCCCTTGGCCTGGCTGGAAGGGCGGTTTGGGCAACGCCCAGCGGCCTGGAAGTCCGGCTGTTCAACTTGGACGAGCCGCTGGCCGTCATCCCCAACTTGGCCCTGCACCTGAACCGTGACGTCAACCAGGGGGTCGCCTACAACCCCCGGCAGCATCTGTCCGCCTGCCTGGGCCAGGCGTCGCCAGCAGACCTGCGCCGACGCCTGGATGACGCTGCCGGCTGCCCGGTGGAGACGCCAGCCCGCTATGACTTGTTCCTGTATGAGCAGACGCCGGCCCAGCTGGGCGGCCTCAAGCGCGATCTGCTCACCGGGCCGCGGCTGGACAATCTAACCTCCTGCCATGCGGCCATCGCCGCCTTGGTTGGAGCGCCAGCCGCCGCCGCAGCCAGCGTCGCTTTCCTGGCTGACCATGAGGAAGTCGGCAGCGTCAGCGCACAAGGGGCCAATTCGGCGTTTCTGCGCGACGTCCTGCACCGCATAGTCCTGGCCTTGGGCGGCGACGCGGAGGACTGCCTGCGGGCGCTGGCTGGCTCACGACTGCTGTCCATGGACTCCGCCCATGCCGTGCATCCATCTTACCTGGACAAATATGACAGCGCCGCCACGCCAATCATCGGCGGCGGCGTCGCCATCAAAACCAATGTCTCGCAGCGTTATTGCACCAGCGCCTTGAGTGCAGAGCGTTTCGCTGCCAAGTGTCGACAGGCAGGCATCCCTTGCCAGGCGTTCACCAATCGCTCGGACATGCCTTGCGGCAGTACCATTGGCCCGGCCTGCACCGCCTTGCTCGGAATGGAAGGGCTGGACGTGGGCACGCCAATCCTGGCCATGCACAGCATCCGGGAAACGGCCGGCGTCCAGGACCACCTGGCTCTGGCCGCCGCAGCAACGGCTTTTCTGATAGACTAAACCCAGGATTGCCATTGCCTGCCCAGGCTGAATCCCCCAGGCCAAGTGCGTTTGAGGGCGGCCGGCGCAGAGCATCAGGCTTTCCTGCCTAGCAACCGTCCCTGCCCGGCGCATAGCTCCGGGTGGTTTTCTACTTCAAGCATCAACATTAGAGAGGATGAGACATTATGGCGGAAGCCGAAAAACTTTGGCTGGGATTTGACTTGGGCGGAACCAAGATGTGTGCGCATGTCTTTGACGACGCCTTCAAGGTGCTTGGCTTTCAGAAACGCAAGACTAAGGCGCAGGAAGGCATGGAAGCCACCCTCCAGCGTATTTTTCAGACGATTCGCGAAGCCTTGGACAGCGCCGGCGCCAGTCCGGAGCAGCTGGCCGGAATCGGCATGGGCTGCCCCGGCCCGGTGGACCACAACCGCGGCGTCCTGCTCAGCGCGACGAACATGGGCTGGACCAACGTCCAGCTGAAAAAAATCTTGGAAGCGGAATTCAAATGTCCAGCCGCCGTTCTGAATGACGTTGACGCCGGTGTTTTCGGCGAATATTGTTTTGGCGCCGGCAAAAATGCCCATTGTCTTTTAGGGGTTTTCCCTGGCACTGGCATTGGCGGAGGCTGCGTTTACCGGGGCGACATCTTCACGGGCGCGAATCGATCCGTCATGGAAATCGGCCATCTACAGATGATGGCTGACGGCCCGCAGTGCGGCTGTGGCCGTCGCGGCTGCTTGGAAGCGCTGGCTAGTCGAATGGCTATCGCGGTAGCGGCGGCAGGAGCTGCCCAGCGCGGCGCGGCGCCCTGGCTGCTGAAGAACGCCGGCACGGATGTTGCCGCTATCCGCAGCAACATCCTGGCCGACTCAATCAAAAATGGCGACCGAGCCGTGGAAGACATCATCAGGCAGGCAGCCCGCTGGATCGGCGTCGCGGTCAGCAACGCCGTCAATCTGCTCGGCCCGGACATCGTCGTGCTTGGCGGCGGCTTAGTCGAGGCCATGCCGACGTTGTTCAAGAACGAGGTCGCCGAGGTGGCTGCGGCCAGGGTCATGCCCCCCTTTGTCGGCACGTTCAAGGTTGCCGCCGCTAAGCTTGGCGACAGGGCGACAGCGCAGGGAGCTGCCGCTTGGGCGCGTCAGCAGATTTCAGGCCAAAGCAGGTGATGGCACTGACGCTTGAGGGGACAAAGGCAGGACAAGGCAAAAAATGAAGACAACACCGAAAAACACGCTCAAGCCCAAGCGTGCGCGGGTGAACCGTGCAAGGGTGAATCCGGTCGCCGTCATTGAAATCGGCTCCGCGTCCGTCCGCATGATCATTGGCCAGGTCGATGAACAGCGGCAGCTCCATATTTTGGACAAGCCGGAGCAGAACGTCTCCTTGGGCGCCGATTGCTTCAAAACCGGTGCCATCGGCAGCGAGACCATGACGGAATGCATCCGAGCGCTGAACACCTTCAAGATCATCCTGGCGGAGAATGGCGTGCCGGTTCACCCTTCCAGCCTGCTGGTCGTCGCCACCAATGCTGTCCGCGAAGCCGCCAACCGCGAGGCGTTTCTTGACCGCGTCTTTATCGCCACCGGCCTGGAGGTCCGCGTTTTGGACGCGCAGGACACCGGCAGGTGCATGTTTTTGAGTACGTTGCCGTATATCGGCCGCAAGCCGTTTGGCAGCAACGGAGCGGTGCTGTGCGTGGAGATGGGCGCCGGCGGCACGGATGTGCTGGCAGTTGAAAAGGGCAGGGTGCGGTTTTTCCAGAGCCACCATTTCGGGGCTCTGCGCTTAGTGCAGCAGGATGAGGGCCTGGGCCTGGAGTCCGTGCAGTTCCGGGAAATCATGGATACGCAAGTCGGCCGCATGGTTGAGCAGGTGCACGGCCCCTTGCAGGGCGTCAGGAAGAAATTCGAGCTGATGCTCTCGGGCGGATTGATTCGGGACGCGATGCGGGCCTTGCGCAAAGACTGGCCGGCTGACGGCCTGCTGGCCGTCCCCACCACAGAGCTGGAGGGGTTCCTGAAAGACGTCCTGGCCAGCACGCCGGATCAGCTGGTGCGGAATTTCCGCTTCAGCTACCAGGTGGCGGAGACGCTGGCGCCGGCCTTGATGACCTATACGTCCTTGGCGCGCCGGATGGGGCGCAAGACGGTCTATGTCACCAACCAGGGCATGCGAGAAGGACTGCTGGCCGAGCTGGTCGGCCGCAATGTCAACTACAAGGTCTTCCACAACCAGGTGATAGACGCAGCCCTGGCCTTGGGACGCCACTATTGCTTTGACGAACAGCACGCCAAGCTGGTCACTGACCTAGCCATGCAGATTGCCAAGGTCTTGTCGGCGCTGCATACTTTCAGCCGCAGCTCTCTCCTGGTTTTGCATGTCGCTGGCCTGTTGCACGAGATCGGCCTCTATGTCAGCAACCGAAGCCACCACCTGCATTCCCAGTACCTGATCCAAAACAGCGACTTGTTTGGCTTGAGTGAAAGCGAAAAGACGCTGGCAGCCTGCGTGGCGCGCTATCATCGCCACGCACGACCGGCTTTCAACGACCAGGAATTCAATGGACTCGACCGGGAGGAGCGCTTGCAGCTCGCGAAGCTGATCGCTATTCTCCGCCTAGCCGACTGCTTTGACAGAACCCACTCCCGGCGCGTGGAAAAAGTCGAACTGGAATTGACCGAGACGAGTCTCGTCTTCCGCATACCCAACGTGCGCGACCTGAGCCTGGAAAGGCTCGCAGTGACCCATAAGGGAGCTTTTTTCACAGAATTGTTCGGCCTGGAGATAGTCCTGAAACACTGATAGCACAGCAGACCTGCTGGCTACGTGCCTAATCGCCGAAAGGGTAATGATAAAATGTCAAAACTTTCCTTGAAACAGGACAGCGGCCGTTATTTCAGCCGAGAACTGAGCTGGCTTGATTTTGACCGGCGCGTTTTTGAAGAGGCCGAAGTGACCTCGGCGCCGCTCTTGGAACGCTTGAAATTCCTCGCTATTACAGCATCGAACCTGGACGAATTCTTCATGGTGCGGGTCGGCGGGTTGCGTCTGCTGATAGACGAAGGGGTCAACATCACTGACCTGGCTGGCCTGTCGCCGGAAGCGCAGCTGGCAGCGATTGACATCAAGGCCAGGACCCTGCTGTCAGCAGTCTATCGCCAGTTGGATGAGATTGAGCGCGACTTGGCGGCGCACGGCCTGGTCAGGGTGCGCAGCAAGGAGGACTTGGAGCCGGAGGAGGTTTCTTATCTGCATGACCATTTCGTCGGCGCGATTGCACCGGTGCTAGCGCCGGCTGCGGTTGGCGGAGGTCGTGCTTTCCCGCGGCTGGCCAACCTCGGCTTGAACCTGGCCGTGCGCCTGGCACCGGCCGAGCGCAGCCGGACGCCGCGCTACGCGGTCGTGCCCCTGCCTGCTGTCCTGGACCGCCATGTCGTGCTGCCGACGCATCCTGACAAGGCAGTGCGGCATTTGCTGTTGGACGATGTGGTCAGCTTCTGGCCAGAGGAGTTGTTCCCGGGCGAAACAGTCCAGGAATGCGTCGCTTTCCGCATCACCCGCAATGGCGACATCACCGTGGATGAAGACGCGGGCGAGGACCTCAGCGAAGACATCTGGCGAGTGCTGCAATCGCGCAAGTCGAGTCCATGCGTACGACTGGAACTGGACGGCCGAGCATCTGAACTTATGCAGGCTTTCTTGCAGCGAGAACTGTCCGTGCAGGCGCGTGACATGTTTTTGACGCCGGGGCCGACGGGCCTGGCGACGTTTATGCGGTTGACTTCCCTGCCCGGCTTTGATGACCTGCGGCGCCCGTCTTGGACGCCGCTGCCGCCGATGAACGCAGACCTGCGCGACGGGATGTTTAAAACAATGGCGCGCAAGGATATTCTCTTAGTCCATCCGTATGAGGATTTCGCCCCAGTGGTGCGCTTTATCGAGGAGGCTGCCGAGGATGACAAGGTGCTGGCGATCAAGATTACGCTGTATCGCACCAGTCGCACCAGCCCAATTGTCGCGGCGCTGGCCAAGGCAGCTAGGCACGGCAAAAGCGTCACTGCACTGGTGGAGCTGAAGGCGCGTTTTGACGAGGAGCGCAACATGATTGACGCCGAAGCGCTGCTGGAAGCAGGCGTCCAGGTGCTGTACGGCGTGAAGGGCCTGAAGACGCATTCCAAAGTCTGCCTGGTCATTCGGCGGGACGGCGACGGCATCCGGCGCTACATGCATTTCGGCACCGGCAATTACAATGAAGGCACGGCCCGCATCTATTCAGATGTGAGCTACTTTACGTGCCATCCCGATTATGGCCAGGATGCTTCGGCCTTCTTTAATGCCATCACCGGCTATTCGACGCTGCGGCAATTCCGGCAACTGTCCATGTCCCCGGTCGCTATCAGGCAGCGCCTGCTGGAATTGATCGAGGATGAAATCGCCCGCAGCCGCAGCGGCCAGCGCAGCCTGATTATGGTCAAGGTCAATTCGTTGAGTGACAGGCGGCTTATTGACGCCCTCTACAATGCGTCGCAGGCCGGCGTCAAGGTGATGCTGAATGTGCGCGGCATCTGCTGCCTGCGGCCGGGCGTGCCTGGCTTGAGCGAGAACATCTCGGTAGTCAGCATAGTGGACGGGTTCCTCGAACACGCCCGCATCATGTATTTCCATCATGGCGGCAAGCCGAACGTGTTCATCTCCAGCGCGGATTGGATGCCCCGCAACCTCGACCGCCGCGTGGAATTGCTCGTGCCTGTCATTGACCAGCAAGCTCAGAAGCGACTGATTGACATGCTGCGCCTCTATTGTACGCCAGGTCCGCCTAAAAGCCGCGTTTTGCAGCCCGACGGTACCTGGCTGTCTCCCCAGGGCAAGAAGGCCGGTGCGCAGTCTGTCCAGGAGCAGCTCTGCGCCGAGGCCGAGGGTGTGCATGCCCGGCGACCCAGCATCGCCAGCTTTGAGCCAGTTAAGCCGAAAAAGCAAAAGCGAGAGGGGTGAGCTGTTTTATCTCTGTCCAGTGCCTGGGCTTTAGCCCGGGGCTTAGGCGTTATCACAACAGGCTGCGCGGATCGACGTCAACGTAGATGTCGACGTTTTTCGGCGGTTTGCGCCCGACCGTCCGAGGCCGGAGGATGCGGATGATGGCCAGGATTTTCTCGCTGCGCAGGAGCAGTTGAAAGCGGTGATAGGTCTTGACCTTGGCCAGCGGCGCTGGCATGGGGCCGATCACCTGGGTGCCCTCGGGAAGCAGCGGCGTTGTTTCCGCCGCGAATTCCTCGGCCGCCTGCCGTGCCAGCTCGAATTCGGTGCTGCGGAAATGGACGATGACCATGCGCGTGCAGGGCGGGAAGGCCAGGGCTTGGCGACTGGGGAATTCCTCGGCATAGAAGGCCGTGAAGTCGTGCCGGATGGCGGTCTGCAAGGCGAAATGATACGGCGTGTACGTCTGCAAGATGACATGCCCGTCGACCTCGCCGCGGCCAGCCCGGCCAGAGACCTGGGTGATCAGCTGGAAGGTGCGTTCACCGCTGCGAAAGTCTGGCAGGTAAAGGCCGCTGTCAGCCTGGATGATGCCGACTAAGGTGACATTGGGGAAGTCAAGGCCCTTGGCGATCATCTGGGTGCCGATGAGGATGTCAATCCGGCCGGCCCGGAACGCATCAAGCACCACCCGGTAGGAGTCTTTGCTGGTCATGGTGTCAGAGTCCATCCGAGCGATCTCGGCCTTGGGAAACACGCCCCGAGCCGCAGCCTCGATCTTCTCGGTGCCGACGCCGGTATAGCGGATGCCGTCCTTGCCGCAGCTGGGGCATTTGTCAGGAGCTTTCAACTGGGCGCCGCAGAGGTGGCAGAGCAGCAGCCCATTCTGTCGGTGGTAGGTGTAGGAAACGCTGCAATTGTCGCAGGTCGCGACAAAGCCGCAGTCAGGGCAGAGAAGCTGGGTGGCGTAGCCGCGCCGATTCAGGAACAAGATGGTCTGTTCAGCGCGGTACAGGCGGTCATGGACCAGCTCGCGCAGGCGCTTGGAGAAAAGCTGGGCCTTGCCGGTCATGGCGGCTTCCTGGGCCATGTCGATAATTTCGACCGTTGGCAGGCGGTAGTTCCCCACCCGTTCCGGCATTTCCAGCAGCTGATAGCGGCCGTTCTGGGTGTTGTAGTAGGACTCCAGCGAGGGCGTCGCCGTGCCCAGCACCACCGTCGCCTTCTCCATCTTGCCGCGGACGACCGCGACGTCGCGCGCATGGTAGCGCGGCGAGTCCTCCTGCTTGTAGCTGCCCTCGTGTTCCTCGTCAACGACAATCAGACCCAAGGCCCGGAAAGGCGCAAACAGCGCGGAGCGAGCGCCGACAGCGATCGGCGACCGGCCTTCGTTGATGCGCGTCCACTCGTCAAAACGCTCGCCATCGCTGAGGCCGCTGTGCAATACGCTGACCATGTCCCCGAAACGGCGGCGGAAAATCTCGCAGGTCTGGGGGGTGAGGGAAATTTCAGGGACGAGGATGATGGCCTCGCGGCCGAGTTCAAGGCAGTGCTGGATAGCCTGGAGGTAGACTTCAGTTTTGCCGCTGGCGGTGACGCCGTGCAGGAGGAAGACTTGGGCGTCCTGGCGGTCAAGGGAAGCGTTGATTGCGGTCAAAGCCTGCTGCTGCGTTGGTGTCAGGCTGCGGGGCGAATCCGGCTGGATGAGGTCGTTTTGAAAAGGGTCGCGGGCAACCACCTGCATGCTCTTGACCAGCCACTTGTCCTGGCATAGCGAAGTCACAACCCCGGCCGAGGCGCCGGATAGCTCCAGGAGCTCTTGCAAGGGCATGGCGCCGTACCGGCGAAGAGTCGTGATCACCTGCTTGCGCTTTGGAGTGAGCTTCTCGTAGTCAGCGTCAACGCTGGCAGACTTCAAGCCGAGGGAAATGTACATCACCCGCTTGTGAGCCATCTTGCCGCTGCGGACGACCGCCGGCAACAAAACCCGGACAGCGTGCTCGCGAGGACAGCAGTAATAGTCGGCTAACCAGTCGCTCAAACGAAGCAGAGCAGCAGGAATCTGCTGCCGGGAACTCTCAAGGGCAAGAATCGGCTTCAACTCAGCGCGCTCAGAGTGCGCCTTGACAGCAATGACGTAGGCAGGACGCTCAGAATGCTTGAGCTGGACGCGGACCCGGACACCTGGGCGAACTTGGCCTAACAAGGCATCGGGAATGAAATAGTCGAAGCCCTTGTCCAGGGATATGTTGAAAACCACTTCGGCAATCCGAGGCGGCGAAGAAGACGAAGAGGCTGAAGAAACCTGGGACATGGAAAATCTCTGTTCAGTGTCAGGACTTTAGTCCTGAATTCTCAGTCCGGGGTAATATGGCAGGCCCAGGAGTGCCCGTTGTCCAGGGTGCGAACCGGCGGCGCTTGCTGCGCGCAAACCGGAAGGGCCTGCGGGCAGCGTGGATGAAAGGGACAGCCGGGCGGCGGCGCCGCTGGCGAGGGCAGGTCGCCGGTCAGGATGATGCGCTTGTCCTGATGCTTGCCTGGTCGGGGGACGGCAGAGAGCAAAGCCCGAGTGTAGGGATGGCAGGCTGTTTCCATGACATCAGAGGTGGCGCCGCATTCAACGATCTTGCCCAAGTACATCACCGCGACCCGATGGGACATCAGCCGGACAACGCTGAGGTCGTGCGAAATGAACAAGTACGCCAGGCCATGTCGCTCGCGCAAGTCCAGCAATAAGTTGATGACTTGAGCCTGAACCGAGACGTCTAAGGCGCTCACTGGCTCGTCGCAGACCAGAAAATGCGGCTGCAACGACAAGGCGCGCGCCAGGCTGATGCGCTGGCGCTGACCGCCGGAAAATTCATGCGGATAACGGAACAGGCAGTCACCGTCCATGCCGACGGACGCCAGCAGCTCACGCGCCGACTCCGTGCGCGTGCGACCCTGGAGAAGCCGGTGGTGAACAAGGCCCTCAGTGACCAGCTCCTGGACAGTCATGCGCGGGTTGAGCGAGGAAAACGGATCCTGGAAGATCATCTGGCTATGCCGCCGCAATTGGCGTCGTGCCTGGCCAGTCAGGGCTCCGAGGTCCTGCCCGTTGAAGATGATCCGTCCGCCCGCTGGTTTTTCCAGGCCCATGAGGGCACGGCCAAGGGTCGTCTTGCCGCAGCCAGACTCGCCGACCAGCCCCAGGGTCTCGCCAGGAAGAATGGTGAAGGAAACGCCGTCAACAGCACGGACTTGCCCGGCGATGCGGTTCAGCACGCCTTTGCGAATGGGAAACCATACGCGCAGATCGCAGACTTTCAGCAATGGTTCAGGAGCCTCTGTCATGGCGGCTAGGGCCTTAAAAGCTGTTCCAGACCGTCGCCGACGGGTTGTCCTGGCCAGCGATGGTCAATTCAATGTCCGGCCGCGCAATCTGTGCCAGGCTGCGCCGCGCCGTTTCTTCGGCGATGTCAGGCCGGTTGCATTCCTGGCTGATATGGGCGAGAATGATGTTCTTGGTGCAGGAATCAACGACCCGCTGCAAGAGCTCTGCGCAGGCGGCATTGCTCAGGTGTCCATGGCGCCCCATGATGCGCTGCTTCAAAGGCCAAGGGCGCTTGGAAGCGGCCAGCAGGTTGAGGTCGTGATTGCTTTCCAAGACTATGGTATTGCAGTGGCGCAATTGGTATTCAACCGTGCTGCCAGCATGGCCGAGGTCAGTGGCAACGCCGATCTTGCAGTGACCGCGCCGAACCACGAAAGCGACTGGGTCGTTGGCGTCGTGCGAAACAGAAAAGGGCTCAATCTCGAAGGAACTGACTGAAAAGGCGCCCCCAGGGGCGAATAGCGACAGCTGGCCCAGGTCAGCGTCGCGGTGACGCATGACGTCAGCGCATTTTCTGGTCATGAACACCGGAACTTGAAAATGATTGGCGCAGACGCGCAGGCCACTGACATGGTCGTTGTGCTCGTGGCTGACAATGATGCCCCGGACAATGGACTCCGGCAGCTCCGCCGCCCGCAATCGTCGCCGGAGTTCTTTGAGGCTGAAACCGGCGTCGATCAGGATGCCGGCGTCGCCGCTGTGAATCAGCATGGCGTTGCCGCGGCTGCCGCTGCCGAGGACAGTGATTCCTAATGGTTCAGTTGAACAGGTCATGATGGCATGGTCTATAGGTAGGTGTGTGGTCAGGAGTCGGGGAGGCCAGCGACTTCAAGGAGATTCCTGGCAACGGCGGCGCTGGCCTGGGTGGTGCTGCCGAGGCGGCTGATGCATTCCTGGATGCCGTCAAAGACTTCCTGGCGACGCTGGCCGCCCGGCATGATGTCAAGCAGGGCCGGCGCCAGCTTGGCAGGGGTGGCGTCATCCAGCAAACATTCGGCGAAGACAGAGCGGTTCATCACTAAGTTGGTGATAGAGGCGAATGGCAGCTTGATAAGGCGGCGAGCCAGCTTACTGGTCAGCCAACCGAATTTGTAAGCGACGACAAGCGGCAACTCCAGAATGGTGGCTTCGACCGTGACCGTCCCGCTGGCAGCCAGCCCAGCAGCGGCGCGACGCATCCATTGCCGGGTGTCGCCAACGGTGATAGTCACATCCACGGCACTGTCCGGCGGCCGGGCCTGGATGATGCCCCGGGCCAAGCTGGCGCAGGATTCGCGCGGCAGCGGCATGACAAAGCGCCACTCCGGGTGCTGACGGTGCAGGATAAGAACAGTGTCAAGGAAAATCGGCAGGATGCGCTGGATTTCAGAGGTGCGGCTGCCAGGCAGCAGAAGGATGAGATTGGGGTTGCGCGTAGCAGGCGCCTGGCGGAGCGGCGCCAGGATTTCCAACAAGGGGTGGCCGACGAAGCGGACATCAAGGCCAGAGCCTTCATACACGGCTGGCTCAAACGGGAAGATGCACAGCAGCCGAGTGACGTCGCGGGCAATTTTGGGGATGCGGTTCTTCTTCCAGGCCCAGACTTGCGGGCTGATGTAATAGACCACCGGGATGCCAGCAGCGTGCAGCCGTTTGGCCAGGCGCAGATTAAAGCCTGGATAGTCGATGAGCAAGACAGCCTCGGGCCGTTCACGCCGGGCGGTAGCAGCCATACGATTCAGCAGGCGGACAAAGAAAGACAGGCTTTTCAAGACTTCGACAAAGCCGACAACGCCCAGCTCAGACGAATCGACCATGAGTTCGACGCCGGCAGACCGCATCTGTGCGCCGCCCATGCCGGTCACGCGCAAGTCTGGTCGCAGCCGCAGCAGCTCGGTAGCGACTCGCGCGCCGTAGCCGTCGCCGGATTCCTCGCCGGCCATAATCCAGATTGTCGGTTGACGTGATGACATATAGGGTGTCCCGGCGGAACAGGGAGCAGAAAAAGGTGGCAAAACGGCAGCTTTGCTCTCTGCAAGTTAATGTATTCCCAGCCGGGCGGAATGTAAAGCCGCAGTCTCGGAAAGAACACTCCATCGCTGATTTTCAGCTATAGCGGCAAATTACCCCGGCACCGGAACCTCCGTGTCCTCGCTCCGCTGTCCACTAACGTCCATTAACGTCCACAGTCCATCGTCTACTAACGTCCATTTAAGTCCACAAAAGTCCATTGTCCACTGTCCACTAAAGTGTCTTTACCCTGGATGCAGCAGGATTTCAACCAAGTCTAAGGCATTATCTATAAACCGAAAGCAATCTTACTTTTAATGCGAGGACAACAAGTAACATTCGTTCTTCTTTTTTCAGAGATTGCAATTCCGATAATTCTTCAGATTGAGGAAATAACGGAGATGTGTTTATATGGGGTGAGGGATAGAGTTTTCCACGGTGAATATAATAGTTTGGATGTGAATCTGTTTGCTTAGGATGTGCAGGTTCAATGAGAAAATGAATTTTCGAGCTATTTTTCAGCTGAAAGAAACCTGTACAGTCTTTTGTTTGATATGATGATGGCCCTCTAACAGGATAATTGAACGAACATAAAAATTCATTGCCAGAAAAGAGATAACCTTTGCCAAAATGAAGAAAGCGCAGAGTGAAATCGTATCTGAATTGATAGTTTTTGTAGGCAGGTGGTTTCCAGGTTGCGGTATATTTGTCACGCGACCATCCGATTCTTCCGGTCTTGAACGTAAATATTCCTTTTTCTTTTTCCTTGAAAAAGCCGTAATGCTTTGCTTGTAAGGTTCCGACTGGAACAAAAGTATGGTCTGGGCTATGGTGCCATAGAGTCTGAAAACCGTAAAACTTGGTCAACGCCCGTCCAGTGTAGCCATCGCCACGATACAATTTACGCAAAAAATCTATGCTCAGCGACTCATCTAAAGGAAATAATGAGTCGAATTTAGAATTGTCGAGGGGATTAGTCATATTTTGTTTGCGAAATTCCTCGTCCCATTTTTCTAAAGTTACCCACCTCGATATCTCCTTATTCAGAATGGCATACAAACAAAAAGAATCTCGCTGCTTCCAGCTACGCTTCCTTTGCCCCCCCGACCTGCAGTATATATTTTTCTTTTGATTTGAACTTTTTTGTATTCTTCAAGTATCTCTACCATGGTGTTTATGTCAGGATAACTTCTATCATTATAGCTAACAAGCCAGTAGGGAATGTCTTTGGAATAGTTGAATATTTTTTTAAGATTACAAATGGCATCTGCATTTTTATCAAAACCACTATATCTTTTGGGAGAATATCTTTTTGTTTTATTAATAAATTTTTCACAGCCATCCCATAGGACTATGTTCTTGACTGAATAACACTGCTGTGATACAGTAAGCGGACCCCCACTACCAAGATGTGTCTACCAAACCCAAGGAGGCAGCGTGAGTCCGCAAAAAAGTACTTTAACCGTCATCAATCAGTTTTTCAAGTACATCCCGGGATATTTGATCACCAAGTTGGCCAGGAAGCATCAGGTTG
>MWEG01000017.1 GCA_002070945.1 Lentisphaerae bacterium ADurb.Bin082 | reverse complement strand
TCGGCAAGCTGATGATTGCCAAAATGATACCCGCCGCCCTTGATTTCGGCCACTACGTCGCCGGCCATCAAGCCGAAATTCCACCCAGTCCGCGCAACCATGCCCCCGAGAATCGGCCCGAAATCTATCGTGAGCGGAAGCTGCCAGAGATCGTCGTCCGGCTCGATAGTAGGGTCATTGACGAGCAGGAAAAGCACCGGGTCGCGGTACAGGCCGCCCTGTCGCAGAAATTCGCCCTTGAGCAACCGGCTGCCGCTGTAGGCGTAGCACAGCAGAAAAGTCTGCTGCGCCTTCCAGTAGCCGGAAAAAGCGACGCAGTCGCCGTCGCGAAGCATGTCTCCGTCCGGCAGCCGCATGTAAAGCCAGTAGAGGGGGACATTCTTGATATTCGGATGAAAGACTTCCTGGCCTGACATGCGCTTGAACAGCCAGGCTGCGTGCATTTCGCAACCGAATCGATAGCTGCCATAAGTGATGCCCTGGTTGTGCCGTGGCGATTCATATTCAAAGCGGCGCATGGGCACGAGTTCCTCCAGGACTTTCCAAGCGCAATACTGGTACGGCAGCGGGTCTTCGTCATAGACGGCGATAGCCATCGAAAGAAGGTCGCGGTTAATCTGCATCTCATTGCCGTGGCCATTGACGATCGTCTGCTTGAAGGGCGGCCAGCCGCATTCCATGTCATCGGCCAAGCGCATCAAATGCTGATGGAGCAACTGGCGTTCAGGGTCGGAAATGATGTCATAGCACCAGTCATAGACCCTGGCGGCGGCGTAGATGGCGGCGCCGATTTCGCGGGTGATGTCCAGCTGGTTGCCGTATTCCACCCGGGGCAGATAATCCAGCATCAGCTGCACCGCTTCCCGGCCGACCTTCCGTTCTCCGGTCATAAGATAATAAAAAGCCTTGTTCGCGGCCGCGTCTTCGAGCTTCGTGTTATGGGTGAGTTCGCGGTTCGGCGCAAACGTGAAGACGAACGGCTCTATGGCCTGCTTGCTGACCCTCTCCCAGGCGGCGGCATGCTCCGGATGAGTCAGGTTGGCCTTGATTTGCGGCAGCGTGTCCGGCGTCACCCAGAGGCGCGGGTGCCCCTTGGGCGGCAGCACGGTCGGCTGGTAGTTCACGACTGCCTCCGGAACCGGCGGCGGGCGGTAAGTCGTCACCTCCATCCTATCCAGGCGGAGGCCGCGCGGGAGCCAGACCTTCAGCTGCTGAACCTCACCGTTCAGCGTGAATTTGCCAAGAGTCCTGCGATAAAGCTTTGACTCGGTCAAGGGGAGATATGCGACGCGCCGCGTCGGCCGCTGGTCGTCAATCTGAAGCTTGAGGAACAGGGACTGATGCTTGCTGCGGGCTTTGCGCATCAGCTTCAGGCCATGCTCGTCAACATCCGCTCTGCTGCTCAGTAAAAAACGGCTTGGGCGCTCGGCCTGAATGACAAAGGTGAGGTCGGGGGGCGATTCCCGGTCCAGGCTGTTTTTCTCCTCAACTCCCGGCGCCAGAGTGACGCCCTGGCGGTTTTTCCCAACCGGAATTGCTGTGACCTCGGCACGATCCGATGACAACGTCGCCTGCTCGGCCTCCAGCAGCACAAGCTTGTCAACCGGAATTATGACCGGCTGAGCCGACAGCATGGCGACCGAAGACAAGGCAAAAAACAGCATGGCGATTTTCATGGCAAACGTTCTTTCACATTCACTGGTTCGGGTAATGTACAAATAGATTGCGGACACCAGCCCACGTCATGTTTTTCGACGTTCATCGCCGCTGTTAGGGTGGTCAGAACGGCCGTCACAATTCCATATAGTAGGTCACGCTCGTCAACTTGCGATTGAATCCGGCTCTCTCGTAGGCGCGTCGCGCCGGGGCATGGGCGTCGTCAAGACCGGTGATCACGCGGGCTGCTTGCATGCCGCGCTTGCGGAAAATCTCAAAGACGGCCTGGTACATTTGCTGGCCAATGCCCTTCAAGTCACATTCAGGGTCACGGGCGTTATTGCCGATCGTCCCGATTTTCTTCTCATTGTCGGTCGTAAAGCAGATGAAGCCCACCACCTTCCCGTCTTCTTCGCAGACCAGGATATCCCCTGGCGCATTTTCCGTTTTCCGCCGGACTTCCTCGCCCTTGCTCCTGCTATCCCCGGCCGAACCGACCAGCAAGTCGGAGATTTTGTCTCCCAAAGCGTTCCTGGACATCCGTCGAATCGGCGCCCACGCCCGGTTAGCGATATCTATGATCACTTCACGGTCGCTGTCGCAAAAAGCCCTGATCATGATGACGTTCCTTTTTTTAGGTTTATAATGACTGCCTTGGCCAATGTCACGGCTGGGAAAGCGATGAATATGCATCCTTCCAGGCTATTATCGCCCAATGTTCGCAACCGCTCATTTCCGGCTCGACCATGATCAGGTCGCGACTGCGTAAAGGCTGGCCGCAAGTGACCCTGCGCTCTGGAGCCGACCAGCCAGCTCCAGGCGCATGCGTCTTTTGCCTTATGGCTCGCGGCCGATCTCTTGTTGAGCCAGGGAGCGCTTTAGGTACTCGTCCCTGGTTTCGATCTCGAATTCGCGGATCATGTCCATGACCGATTTTTCCTCGTGCCAGGACGTGAGCATGACGCAGCCGAGACGGCCTGGATCAGTGATGGTGACGTGTCGCTGGTATTTGTCTTTCATGGCGCGGATTTTTTTGACGTTGTCGTCATAGTGCACCAGGCGGCAGTCGAGATTGACTTCGGCGCACACGTACGGCGTGTCGCTGGTGCTGGCAGCCACCAGTTCGCCGAGCGGATTGATGATCGTGCATGGGTCGCCGCAGCCCATGGCGCCGACGAAATGAGCCTGGCAGGAGTATGCCCAGTAGTTCTGCATCAAGCCGCCATGATACATGGAGCTGAAAACCAGCAGGTCTGGACGATTTTCCTCGTACTGCTTCCGGAGTTGCTCGAAATGGAGGTCAAAGCAGATGGCGCAGCCGATCGTCCCGATGTCCGTTTTGATCAGCGGGGCGTCTTTGCCAGCCAGGATGCCGTGGACAGTGTTTTCCGCGACGACCAGGTGATTCTTGTTGTAGACGCCGACAACCTCGCCTTTGCGGTCGATGATTTGGGTGGAGTTGCGCCACGTCCCATCCGGCATTTCCCGGCAGGCGGAATAAGCCACCAGGCAGTTGTTGTCGCGGGCTATCTTGGACCAGAAGTCGCGGACTTGGTTCTGGCGAACCCGGTAGTACTCCTGGCGCTGTTGCGGAGCTGGGATGTTCATAAAACGGTCGCTGGCCTCGGGGGTGACGATCAGGTCGGGATGGTCGGGCAAAACCAGCGCCACATGCCCTTCCCAGAAAGCTATCATCTTATCGACGCCTTTTTGGTAAGGTTCGCTGAGGTCATGCTGGATGCGACTTGAAAAACTTTTAAGACTGGCAATCGTGCAGAGACGTGACATGCGTTTCTCCTCGTGAATAGGTTACTGGGTGAAGGCGGCGGCGAAGGAAGCCGCCGACTGTAAAATTCACTTTTGACCCTGTTTTGCCTAAGTCTATTCAAGCGCCAGCGCCAGGAGTTCGCCCTTGGCAGAGCCGGCGAGCAATTGCCCTCCGACCCGGTCCAGCGTCAACACCGCTCCGGACAAGCGCCCGACCAGCTGCAAGTCGCCTTGCGCCGCTAGCCGGACAATGGCGCCGTCATGCAAGCCGAGGAAAAATTCCCCGTCGCCAACAGCCAGCGTACGCGGCCCGGACGGCAGCGTCAGCATCCGGAGCAATTTCAGCTGCTGGTCGAAAACGTACAGTTTTCCGTTGGCGGTGGCGACGGCGATTTCCGGCGTCCCGTCCTGATCCAGATCGACGATGGCGGCATTGCGCATAGTCGTGTCGAGCATGGCCGGACGATCATAACATGAATTGGTTACGGAGGCCGCCGTCTTGCCGGCGCCGAAGTTCACTTCGTTAAGCGCCTTGCCGTCGGCATCGCGCAATACCAGCCGGTTCTGCACGCCATTGAAAACGTTGGCCACCCGCAGTTCGTTCTGACCATTCCGGAAGAACAGCACGAACTGATGCATAACCTGGTTGTATCCGAAGGAACCGAGATAATCCCGCAAGCCATGACCCCAGCCCTGTTGCCGAACGGTCAGCTTTGGAGAGACGCGATGCAGAACGGGATCGCCGCTTACCAGGCGGCGAGCGAGTACATCATGGCTGTCGGGTATCGGAATCAACTCTTCAAGCGGGCCGAACTGGACATAAACCCGTTTTTGCAGCTGCCCCTGGCGGTCGAGCGCTTCCAGCGTACCGGCGCTGCCGACATAGAGCATTTCGCCGTGCGGCAAAATGCTCCGGATGCCGGGCGCTGCCGCTCTTTGATAATACGGGGGGAATCGTTGCATCTCCGGCGCCATTTCCGAGGTGAACGTCCAGAGGGCTTCGCCCTTGGCGTCCCACCCATGCAACTTATCATCCCAACAGCCGGTCAGCAGCAGTCCGGCCTGCGGCCACCATGCGAGGCGCCCAATGGCGCCGGAAACTTCGCGCTGCCAGAGAATTTGGCCATCGGCGAGGTTCACCACTCGTAGCGTCTTGTGTGAGGCAATCGCCGCCTTGTCGTCAAAAATACAGCTCACGCCGGCATAGGGGGCTACTTCCTGGCGCCAGCGAACCGACAGCGGCGCTGATGCCAACGGCGCCGCTGCCGCAGGCGCCGGGCGCGAAGCCAGCAGCTGCGCGGCCTGCTGTGTCGCCGCAGCATCGCCGTCACCCAATTGGCCGATATTTCCCGTCACCGTCAAGGTGGCGTCCGGTTCCCGCAGGACAAAGCCGTCCGCCGTCCAATTCCAGAGCGTCGGGCGTGGGGT
>MWEG01000016.1 GCA_002070945.1 Lentisphaerae bacterium ADurb.Bin082 | reverse complement strand
TAAAAAAATCGCATTATTTTTAGACGGTCACATGACCCCAGTGAACAATGGGCAAAAACTCGGTACTGTCAAGTCATTTTACTGTAAGGGAGGTTTTAATTATGGGTAGTTGCACGGTATGTCCTTTTGTCAAATATTGGTATTTAGTTGTTGCTGTCTTTGTGGTGGTTTGGCTTTGGAGCCGGATGTTTAACACACCTAAGCAGGCTGTTCAGCCGGAGATAACCGGCGTGGAGAATCTGACTGAAGATAGTTTCACGGCAGCCATTGCCTCCGGGCCGGTGCTGGTTGACTTCTGGGCCGGCTGGTGTGGCCCCTGCCGTAGGCAGATGCCTATCATCGCCGAAACAGTGGCGGACTTGCCCGAAGGCGTCCGCATAGCCAAGGTGAATGTCGATGAGCAAAAAGCCCTGGCGAAACGCTATCAGATCAGCGGCATACCAGCCTGGGTGCTGTTCAAGGACGGCAAAGAAGTCAAAAGGGTCAGCGGTGTGCAAAGCAAGGAAAACTTGCTCGCCTTGGCGGCTTCCATGAAGGATGCAGCGCCAGCAAAACGCTGAAACGCCCTGAAGCAGAGCAAGAAATTTGCCGTTGCGGTCAAACCAGAGCGCAACGGCATTTCTTGATTTAGCTGACCTGTTCAATGTAAAAACTCCAATTAACGGAAGATAACAGTGGCGCAAGATAATATGGTTATGAAGACAGTAAGGCTCTTTCTGAACGGGCCGCTGTCAGCTATCTTCATCGTCGCGGCTCTATGCGCTGGCATCATAGCCCTGACGCTTACCCCCAGGGAGGAAGACCCGCAAATCATCGTGCCGATGGCCGATGTCGAGGTCTCTTTCCCTGGACATTCGCCGGAAGAGTGCGAGCAGCTGGTCACCCGCCCCCTGGAACGCCTGCTCTGGCAGCTGGATGGGGTCGAACACGTCTATTCCTCAAGCTTCAGGGACGGCGCGATGGTGACGGTGCGCTTTTATGTGGGCGAAGACCGCGACCGTGCCATGGTCAAACTACGGGACAAAATCGAGGAAAACCTGAACATGGTCCCGGCTGGCGTGCAGGGCTGGCGAGTGCTGCCGGTGAGCATCAATGACGTACCGATAGTCTGCCTCACCCTCTCCGGAAAAAACTACGATTCGCTGCAACTGCGGCGATTTGCCGAAGAACTCAGCGCCAGGCTGGACTCAGTGCCGGATATTTCACGGTCGGAAATATTTGGCGGACTGGTGCGGCAGATATGCATAGAGCCGCAGATAGAGTATATGCGCGCCATGCAAATCAGCCTGCCTGAACTAGGCGAAGCCGTGCGCCTGGCAAATGCCGGCGGCACAGTGGGGCAATTTCTGGCGCAAGGAAAAGAGTACCTGCTGCTGACCGGCCCTAACCCAATCTCGGCTGAAGAAGTGGCCAATATCGTGGTCAGAGAGGACAGCGAACGCCTGCTGCGCCTAAGCGATGTGGCCAAGGTTGATGATGGGACGCAACGCCCGGAAAACTACGTGCGGCACAATGGACAGGAAGCAGTGACCCTGGCCATGAGCAAGAAGGCCGGCGTGAACGCAGTCACCCTGGCGCGCAAAATCGTCTCCGAAGCCGAACGCATCAAGGCCGAGATACTGCCAGATGACTTGGAATTGACCGTCACCCGCGACCAAGGACACTCGGCAGACGAGCGCGTCAGCGGCCTGATCAGCAGCATGTTCTTCGCAATAGTGACAGTCATCCTGCTGATTGCTCTAACTATGGGCTGGCGCGAAAGCGCAGTGGTAGGATTATCAGTGCCGGTCAGCTTTGCTCTGGCCTTGTTTACCAACTATCTATTCGGATACACTCTTAACCGAGTGACCTTATTCGCCTTGATTTTAAGCCTGGGACTGGTGGTTGACGATCCCATTACCAATGTCGACAACGTGCAGCGCCATATACGGCTGGGACGCCTGAAACCACGCGATGCGACCTTGTACGCAGTCAAAGAGGTTTTGCCGCCGGTGATTATGTCTACGGTGGCTATTATCGTTTCTTTTGTGCCGATGTTTTTCATCACCGGCATGATGGGACCCTATATGGGGCCGATGGCGATCAACGTGCCCTTGACCGTCTCGTTCTCTACAGTCTGCGCCTTGACCTTTGTGCCTTACATGGCTTTGAAGCTGTTGCAGAAGCGTACCGGCGAACTAAAAGGAGGAGAGACGGAAAAAGGTGCGCCGACCTGGGTGCGACGGCTTTACGGCGGCATGATCCGACCATTCCTGCGCAAGCGCAACGCTTGGCTGCTGGTTGTCGCAGTGCTGGCGCTGACCGGCGCATCGACCCTGCTGATGGTTTTCAAAGTGCCGCTGAAAATGCTGCCTTATGATAACCGCGATGAATTGCAAGTGCTGCTTGAATTGCCGCCCGGCGCTACGGTTGAAGATACACAGCGACTGGTCCTGGAAGTGGAAGATTTCCTGGCGCGTCAAAACGAAGTGATTAACTACCAGAGCTATGTGGGGCTGGCCTCGCCCATAGATTTCAATGGGCTGGTGCGGCATTACCGCATGCGCCAGGGAGGCAACCAGGCCGATATACGCATCAACCTGGTGCCCAAAAACCAACGACGCATGCCCTCGCATGACATCGCCCTGCGCTTCCGCGATCCCCTTAATGCGCTCGCTGAACCGTATAAGGCGATGCTGAACATCGTGGAAGTACCGCCCGGCCCGCCAGTGCTGGCGACAATGACAGCAGAAGTGTACGGCAACGCCGCAATGTCATACGACGAATTGTATGCCGGCGCCGAAACCCTGCAAGATAGACTGCGAAGCAGTGATCCACGCCATTTCGCAGAAATCGACAGGATGAACAAATACACGCCGCAACGCCTGGTCTTTCAGTTGGATGCAGACAAAGCAGCCCTGAACGGGGTGACGCTGGGCGACGTGACGCAGTGCCTGAACGCGGCAGTCTCCGGAGCGCATCTCGGAGATTTGCGCGTGGAAGGCGAACGACAACCCCTGAACCTGATTTTGCGCCTTGACTACGAAGACCGCCATAACCTGGAGAAACTTTCCGAATTGACCATCAAGGGACGCAATGGCAGCGCCGTGCCGCTGGCCGAACTAGGACAATTTTCGCCTGACTCGGCAGAGCTGCCTATTATGCATAAAAACCTCGAACGGGTCGTTTTTGTCACTGCCGAATGTGTGGGGCGCGCACCCGGCGAAATGATTTTGCAGACGCAACTGCAAACCCTGAAAAATGAGCCGCTGCCTGAATCCCTGCGGGTGAAGTGGGCCGGCGAAGGCGAATGGGAAATCACCTTGCGCGTATTCAGGGACTTGGGGCTGGCTTTCGCGGTCGCCTTGTTGGGCATCTTTTTGCTTTTGATTATACAGACCAACAGCGTCAGCCTCTCGCTGGTGATGATGTGCGCCATCCCACTGACCATTATCGGCATTGCGCCCGGCTTCTGGCTTTTGAACCTGATTGCCGGCACCAAAGTAGGCGGCTACTCCAGCCCTATCTTCTTTACGGCTACCGGCATGATAGGCATGATCGCGCTGGGCGGCATCGTCATCCGCAACGCCATCGTGCTTATCGAATTCATCGAGGAGAACGTGGCGCGAGGAGAACCCTTGCGCAAGGCCATATCAGAGGCCGGCGCCGTGCGCTTCAGGCCGATCATGCTTACCGCCATAACTACCTTGATGGGAGCTTGGCCCATTACCCTGGACCCGATTTTCTCGGGCCTGGCCTGGGCGTTGATTTTCGGACTTCTAGCCAGCACCTTTTTCACGATGCTGGTGATCCCATCCATCTATCTCCTGCTAGCTAAAGAAACAGCGGAAACTAAGACTAACTAAGAAAAAAAGCGAGCCTGCTATGAAGACATTGCGTTATATCTTGTTTGCAATCTTTGTTGTGGTTTTTATTGTTTGGGCCATGCTCTACCAGGCCGGAATGATTTCCGGGGGAAAAAAGGTGGAGCCGGGCGAGCGAACGCTGGCGGCTAAAACCGAGACAGGCGAATGGCAGGTCCTGGCTGAGCGCGAAATCGACAGCTACTACAGAGCAGTAGGCAGCATACGCAGCCGCGAGGAGATCGACATCGTGTCGCGCCTGCCTTCTGCGCGCGTGGTCGAAATACCCTATCGCGCCGGCGAAAGCTTTGAAGCAGGCGCACTGCTGATCAGAATGGAATCCGCTGACTTGCAGGCGCAAGTTGATGCCGTCACGGAGAACCTGAAGGGCGCGGAGAGTCGGCTGGAGTTTGCCACCACGGAATATGAGCGTTTCCGAAAGCTGAAGGATGCCAATGCAGTGTCTTTGCGCGACTATGACACTATAGCCAACGCCTATAATACGGCGCAGGCGCAAGTGGCGGTGCTGAGGCAGGAGCTGCTATATGCGCAGACTAACCTGCAATACAGCGAGATAAAAGCGCCCTTCAGCGGCATGGTTTCTGAACGACGCTGCGAGCCAGGCGACCTCGCTACGCCGCAAAACGTCTTGCTGCGTATTTTCAATCCGGCAAAACTGCAATTCCGCGTGCCGCTGCGAGAAGGATTGTACGCCGCCGTGAAAATCGGAGACGTGCTGCATGCCGAAGTAGAAGCAACCGGAGACAAATACGCCGCCCAGGTGCGAGAAATTATTCCAGAAGTCTCTACCCTAAGCCGCTCGTTCCTGATCAATGCCTGCCTGGAAAAAAAAGCGGCTGGCCTGATGCCGGGCATGTTCGCAGTCTGCAACATCCCCCTGGGCAAACGACGGGTGCTGACGCTGCCAGCAGAAGCTGTGCAGAAAATCGGACAGCTGAAATATGTCACCCTGAAAGGCAAAGACGGCGAACAACTAAGGCAACTGGTCAAAACCGGAACTTTGCCAGACGGACAAGTGGAGCTGATCAGCGGAGCTAAGGCAGGAGATAGCTTTTTATGGAATGAGCCAAAATAATAGCGCCGCCTAACATTCACGTCACGCCATCCTTCGCAGCATAAATTAATTGCGGGCAAATGCACTAAAATACTCGAAGAAGTGCCCCAAAGCACCTTCCCTAAGGCTCCTGGCACCGCCGCTTGCCGGAACTCCGAGTATCAATCGATGACCAATTACGCCGCAAAGCGATTTTTTTATTGCCCCGGCGTTGTTTTTTCGTCTTGGCGACATAGAGTACATCCGATTGCCTTTGTTTTGGAACTGCCCGCACCACTGACAAACCGCACTTGTGAAGGATGGACTACCATGACCCTCGAAGCAAATGAAAATGAAAATGAAAATGAAAATGATACCGAGACCGATACCGATACCGTAAAAAAAGACCACGTCGACCCCAAGGAGTTCAAGGATCTCATGGCTGAACGAGCGGGCGTACTCCTCTATATCGCTCGCGAACTGCAGCACCAGAACTTCGACCACTGCGTTCTTACCCGACCATTCCTCAACGTCCTGCAAGCGGAAGCCACCCAGCTGGAAGAAATCCTCGACGCCTACGGCGCCCGCAACAACATCGCTTGGTACCCGTTCCGGGTCCAAACCGCTGTACTGAAAAACTTCAGCAGCGCAGGCTATGAATTGCTGCATTTGCACCTCACCTGCCGCAACTACGCCCTGTTCTCTTTGCCCCCGAACTTCCAGGCCGACACCCTCGACGCCATCACCTACGTCACCTGCCTCATCTCCTGCTCGCTTAAAATGCTGCTGGAACACGCCGAGGCTAACGACATCGCCCCGCACGTCACCATCAACCAAAACTTTGACTTCACCGAAGACCTGCCCCCCGGAAGGCTCCCCAGAAATCGCAAAGGATGGCATCACGACAGCGTCAAGGAAAGAGTCCTCAAACTGGCCACCAGCTTCCTCCACCATACGGTTGACGCCAAATTCTTCAAGGCCGCCGCTAAAATCGACCCGGCCAACTGGCGCAACCTCAATTTCGACTGGCTCAGCGAAACCACCCTGCGCGAACAGGAAATCAAATTCCACAATCTCCAGTCCCTCTACGACACCTACATCAGCGACAGCGAAACCGAAGCCTCTGACCCCTATCTGCCTAAGCTCCGCGGCCACATCAGCGCTGTCCTCCACCTGCTCCGGATCGCGACCATCTTCGTCCATTTCTATGAACGACACGTCAAGCTCAACCGCAGCGTCCTCTTCTGCAACGAAAAATGCCCCTTTGACGGCGACTGGTTCTTCGCCGTCCTGACTGGCTACCTCACCCGCTACGCCAGTGAATTCCTCACCCGGGCCAGGACGTTCTGCCAGCAGATACTGGCTCGCTATCCGGATGACATACGGGAGGTGCCGGTGCCGCTCTACATCGGCTTCCACGTCCGGCCGTCAACGCTGGTCGCGGCGATTGTCAACCACTATGGCGGCGATGTCGCCATGCTCCTGGGCGACCAGGAGTACAACGCCAAGATGGCAGCGTCGATGATTCATGCCAACGGCTGGATCGATCAGAAAAAACGCGAATACATCTTTGAACAGCTGCGCACCCTGGACCTCTCCAAGCAGGAAGAACTCCTTCGCCAAGGCGCCATCACCATCGAACAGGCCCTGGCCGAGGTGTTCAGCCTGCTGCGCCAGAAAAACCTGCTCATTTTCTACGCGGAGGACCTGCCCTACGCCGAAGTTACCCGCCACCATTCCGGCACTTTCCGGGAATTGCTCCGCGACGCTATCACAGACTTCCAGACGGGACGCAAAATCAACGTCAACATGAAAGCAACCGTCGTCTTCCGAGGCAACAAGCTGGCCCTTGATGACATCGCCATCCTCGCCGCTCACGACTACGGCGAGAATCACCGCGGCGAAGACATCGCCCTGCCCAAAGAACTGGAATACCTGAACCACATCCGCGCCCAGCCTAAAACAACGCCGTAAAGCCCCCCGAAAAAGACCTTTGTTCACGACTCAAGGCTCAACCCGGCACTTTTTGTCTCGTCGATGGTAGCAGGACGACCGGAGCTTGCTACATTATCAAAAAAACAGCCTGCGCAACCCGCCGACAACCCTAGAACCTCGCTAATCGCCAGGATGCCATGACCAGCACCGACCACAACAACAACACCAAAAAACTGCTCCAAATCATCGGCCAAGTGGATATCTTCGAGGACTCCACCGCCGGTGACACGGCCATCTCCGTCTTCACCACAGACGGAGATGAATATGTCATCGTCTCCCGCAAATTCGTCAAACGACTGCTACGCTATGCAGGCGAAGAAATTGACCTCGAATTTCTTGGCTACGTCACCCACGACGCATCCGATGGCCTCGACATCCTCAACGTCGTCAGCTTCAAGCCGACATCCGAAGAAGAGATTAAGGCGACCGCCGACTACGACCGCAGCCATGACTCGAAAAAACGAAAAAAAGCCATCGACGATGAACTCGATGACGAGGATATGCACTCGGATGACTTTGACCTCTCCGGCATCCACGATGACGATTTGAATGACATCGACCTGGATGACGAAGACCTCGACCTGGATGACGAGGAGTTCGACTTGGATGACGCCGACCTCGATCTGTCCATCATCAACGCCATCGTCAAGGAAGTGATCGAAAAGGCCCCCCCCGAACCCACTGAGCCAGCCGAAAAAACCAAGGAGGCCGCCAGCCCGACTGAAGAGCCTGTCGCAACAGCAAAGAAAAACCACGGCTCGCGCAAAGCCGACCAAAAGGCCGAAGCTGCGACCAATCATGGCCAGCAGACAAAAAACACTAAGAAAAAAACAGCCGATAGGCCGGACAAGGCTTCAGACGCAAAAACGCCAGACAAAGCAGAAGCCACCAAAAAGGACGCCAAGGCAAAACCAGCGCAAAAGCGGAAAACTCCGCCGCCGGCCGCGAAATAGGTTCCTGCCTGCGCTCTCGCCCCTAACGAATGATAAATGACGAATGATGAATGACAAATGCGCCTCAGCATTCCGCATTCAGCCCCTATTCCTTGATTTCCACCAGGGTCAGGTCATACTCCAGGGTTTCTCCGGCCAGCGGGTGGTTGCAATCTACCAGTACGCTGTCCTCGCTGACCTCAATGATGCGCCCCGGCATCGGCTCGCCGTCGCCCTGGTCCACCTCGACCACCATGCCTGGCATCGGCTCTACGCCCAGGCGGAGCTGCGTCCGCTTAACGGTCTCCACCAATTCCGGATCATAATCGCCGAACGCCTGCATAGGCCGCAAGACCAGATGCCTGCGTTCACCGGCAGTCAGGCCTACGAACGCCTTCTCCAGGGCTGGCAGAATGTCCTTCCCGCCCAGGACGATCTCCGGAGGCGGCGCCGCATGCGTGCTTTCCAGGACGCGGCCGTTCTGGGAACGGCAGACATAATGAATCAACAGCTTGTCGCCCATCCGGGCTTTTCTGGTCGATGTCATAGTTTGGACTCCTTTGCATGGTGAACGGAACCGGCTGCTCCCGCACGAACCGTCCTGCCGTCAAACACGACAATCAGGCCGGACCAAGACAGGTTCTTTGACCCTCGCCAACGCCAACCGTTCCCTTATCGGTGCAGGCGACGCTTGCGCAAACGAATCGCTGCCGGTGTCACTTCCACCAGCTCATCCTCGTTGATGTAGGAAATGCACTCTTCCAGGCTCATGCGCACCGGTGGCGTCAAAATCACCGCCTCATCCGAGCCAGAGGCCCGAATGTTGGTCAGCTTCTTGCCCTTCGCAGGATTGACGATCAAATCCCCTTCCCGACAATGTTCGCCAATGATTTGGCCTTCGTAGACGTCGACGACCGGGTCTAGGAACAGCCGGCCGCGCTCCTGCAAGTTGAACAGCGCGTACGCCACCGTCTTGCACGTCAGCATGCTGACCATGGCGCCGCGCGTCCGGTAACGGATGTCGCCAACGTATGGCTCATAGCCGTAAAACACGTAATTCATCACGCCCAGGCCACGGGTGTCGGTCAGGAATTCAGACCGATAGCCCAGCAGGCCGCGGGTGGGAATCTGGCATACGAGGCGCGCCATCCCATTGGCCGTTTCCATCGTCTGGATGCGCCCTTTGCGATGGCCGAGCTTCTCCATCACCACGCCCACGCAGGTCTCATCCACGTCAACGGTCAACTCCTCAAAGGGCTCCAGCTTCTTCTCACCCTCCATCTTGAAAATCACCTGCGGCCGGGTCACTTGGAATTCATACCCCTCTCGCCGCATCTTCTCAATCAGAATCGACAGATGCAGCTCCCCGCGGCCAGCGACCTGGTAGCCCATCCCCTCGCCTAACGGCGAAATGCGCAGCGCCACGTCTGACATGACCTCGCGTGCCAGGCGCTCTGCCAGATGCCGCGAGGTGACGTACTGCCCTTCCCGACCCGCAAACGGCGAGTCATTGGGGATGAAACTCATGGAAATCGTCGGCGGATCAATCTCCATCGGCGGCAGCGGGCACGGGTTCTGCGGGTCTGTGTAGGTGCAGCCGACCGTCACGTCATCCATCCCCGAAATCGCCACAATGTCGCCGCAACAGGCAGTCTCAACAGCGACTTTTTGGTTGACCTCGAACCGGAACACCTTCGTGATCCGAGCCGGCCGTATCGCCCCGTCCCGCATGACGACCACGATGTCGCGGTTGATGTTCAAATGACCGCCCGTGATCTTGCCGATGCCAAGACGGCCAAGGTAGGGCGAATAATCAATCGAACTGACTAAAACCTGCAACGGGTCAGACGACGACCCGGAGGGCGCCGGAATCCGCCGAATGACATGCTCACACAACGGCCCCAAGTCGCGCTTCTCATCGTCCAAATTGTCGACCGCATAGCCATCCCGCCCCGAAGCGTATACGACCGGGAAGTCGAGGATGTCATCCGGCGCGTTCAAACGCACGAATAAGTCAAAGACCTGGTCGACGGCCCAGTGCGGGCGGGCGGCAGGCTTGTCGATCTTGTTGATTACGACAATGATCGGCAAATGCAGGGCAAGAGCTTTCTTGAGGACGAAGAACGTCTGCGGCATTGGGCCTTCCTGGGCGTCGACCAGCAGCAAGGCGCCATCGGCCATTTTCAGCACGCGCTCGACCTGGCCGCCGAAATCAGCGTGTCCAGGCGTATCGATGATGTTGATGCGGAAGTCCTTATAATAAAAAGCGCCGTTCTTTGCAGTGATGGTGATGCCCCGCTCGCGCTCCAGGTCGTTGGAGTCCATCAGGCGCTCGGCCACTTTCTGGTTGTCACGGAACATACCGCCGAATTTGAACAGCTCGTCAACCAGTGTAGTCTTGCCGTGGTCGACGTGGGCGATGATGGCGATGTTCCTGATCTTGTCCTGTTCCATAAATGCTTGCAGTCCTATTTGCTCAAAAAACTTACCTGAAAACGATCATACATAATGGCCAGCGCCACTGACGCGGAGCACTCAAAGGCTGCCAGCCAGGAAAATCCCGATCACGCCAGCGGTCACCAGCAGGGCGCCAGCGACCTGCCAACAGCTGATCTTCTCTCTCAGAAACAGCGCTCCAACCGCCAGGCTCATGACAATGCCGATATTGCGCCCAGCCGTCACCAGCGTGACATGGCCATAGCAAAAGGCCACCAAAATCAGCAGATACGCGACCAGCGAGATCCCCCCAATCAGCAGATCGACCCGCCAACGCCGACGCCACTCCAGCGCCAACCGACCGCCAATGCACGGCATCGGCAACAGCCAGAGAGTGATGAAAAACAGCATGAAGACATACATTAACAGCATATACTCGAACGTTGACGGCGGCGGTGACAGCGTAACCGCCGCCCGGTCAAACAGATGGTACACTCCAATCCCCACGCCGGCCAGCACGGCCAGCGCCAAGCCGCACCAGGCACTGCGTTGGACTGGGGCGCGCCGCAATGCGTCCCAACTGAGCAGCCCGACTCCAGCCAAGACAGCCAGCACCCCAGGAAGATGCGCTGCCTGCAAAGTATCGCCAATCCAACCGCCAAAAATCAGCGTGGCTACCGGCGCCACCCCGCGGCTCAAGGGATACGCCACCGCTAAGTCAACATGCTTGTACGACCAAAACAAAAAAATGAAATAGAGGCTTTCAAAAAAGCCGGAGGCAGCGGCATATCCAAGCACCGGCCAGTTCAAAGCACCGGGGCTGATGGCACGGCTGATGACGAAACAAGGCACGGCAAACAACAGCCCGGTCAGCGTCACCATCCAGGTGAACGCCTCCCGATCCTCGTAGCCCTTGCTCAACGCATTCCAGGATACATGCAACAGGCAGGACAGAAAAACCAGGCCGAAAACCCCGAACGCATTCATGTTTGCACCGAAGCCTTCTGACTGAACCGAAGCCGCCGCGACTTCATCGCAGAACCTTGACCTGACGATTTTGGTCAGCCAGAACCACGACTTTGGGCTTCCAGCCAGACGCCTCGGCAGGATCAACCAAGGCAAAGGCCATGATCGTCACCATGTCGCCGGGAATGCCAAGCCGAGCCGCAGCGCCGTTGAGACAAAATTCACGGCTGCCCCGGGCGGCCTCGATCGCGTAAGTGACCAAGCGCTGTCCGTTGGTCTGGTTGACTACCAAAATTTTCTCAAACGGAAAAATCCCGGCCAAGTCAAGCAAATCGCGGTCGATGGACAGACTGCCCGGGTAATCAATCTCGCAGCCGGTCAGCGTCGCACGGTGCAACTTGCCTTTCAGCAGCTCAATCTGCATGGCTGGTAACCCCTGCCTTTCAAATGGACGCGAAGCCCCTCAGCCTTCAGCCGGCTTCTTGGCCATCGCGCCGATGCGCAGACGCAATGCATTCAATTTAATGAAGCCAGTGGCGTCGCCCTGGTTGTAGACATCGTCCGCCTCAAAGGTGACCACTTCCGGGTCGTACAGGGTGTACGGCGAGCGCCGGCCGACGATCAGGCAGTTGCCCTTGTAGAGCTTGCAGCGCACTTCGCCAGTGATATTCTTCTGGCTCTGCGTGATCGCAGCCTGCAAGAACTCGCGCTCCGGCGCAAACCAGAAGCCGTTGTAGACCAACTTGGAATACTGCGGAATCAACTGGTCACGCAGACTAATGACTTCGCGATCCATGCAGATAGTCTCCATGGCTCGATGGGCATGGAAAAGAATTGTCCCACCCGGAGTCTCGTAGATGCCGCGATCCTTCATGCCGGTGAAACGCGTCTCGACAATGTCAATCCGGCCAATCCCGTGCTTGCCGCCCAAGCGGTTCAGCTCGCGCAACAGGTTGGCAGGACTCAAACGCTTGCCATTGACCGCCACTGGAATGCCCTTCTCAAATTCGATGATCACGTATTCCGCCTCGTTCGGAGTCTGTTCCAACGGCGTGGTCAGGACGTGCGTCTCCGGCGGCGCCTCCAACCACGGGTCTTCCAGGATGCCGCCTTCAAAGCTGATGTGCAGTAGGTTGCGATCCATCGAATAAGGTTTGGCAGCACTCACCGAAATCGGAATCTTGCGCTCTGCGGCGTATTTAATCAAATCCGTCCGCGACTTGAACGTCCAGTCAGGACTGCGCCACGGGGCAATGATCTTGATCGACGGATTGAGCGCGTAGGCAGTCAGCTCAAAGCGGACTTGGTCGTTGCCCTTGCCGGTCGCGCCATGGCAGATGTATTGGGCATTCTCTTCCTTGGCGATTTCCACCAGACGCTTGGCGATGAGAGGCCGCGCAATGCTGGTGCCGAGCAAATACAGGTTCTCGTAAATGGCATTCGCCTGGAACATCGGGAAAACAAAGTCGCGGGCGAATTCCTCGGTCATGTCCTCAATGTATGACTTGACCGCGCCGGTGGCCTTGGCCTTCTCATGCAAGCCGGTCAACTCCTCCTCCTGCCCTAAGTCAGCGCAGAACGTCACGACCTCGGCATTGTACTTTTCCCGCAGCCATGTCAAAATGCAGGAAGTGTCCAAACCGCCGGAATAAGCCAATACTACCTTCATCGTCCAATCTCCTTCAAACAATACCCGGGTAATGCCACCAAGAACTATTGCCGAACAGGGCCGCAACAGTGAAAAAAACTATATAATATACTGTGCTTGCCGCTTCCCTACAATCGACGAGCCGACGAAATTCCCTGCCCCTCGCCCCTATTCAGCAGCTTGCCGGAACACCGAGTATCAATATGCTCTTTAGCGGAAATGCTCTTCCTTGACTATGGCCACAAACGGCAGGCTGCGGTAGAGTTCAGCCACGTCCAGACCATAGCCAACCACCCAGCGGTCCGGAACCCTAGCCCCGACATAGTCCGCCTTGAACGACGCCCGCTGCGCCGCTACTTCCGGCGACGGATGGCGCAAATCCTTTTCCAGGAACACGCACGTCTCCACCTGCTCAGCCCCCAGCGTGGTCAGAACATGCCGGCGCAGAGCAGCCAGGGTGAAGCCCTGGTCCAGGATGTCGTCAACCAAGATCACCCGCTGGCCTGCCATCTCCGTCCAGGGTCCCTCGATCCGTACCGACCGCGCTGCCTCGCCGTTTTTCTTGACCTCATTCCCATACGTACTGGTGCGGATGAAGTCAAGGCGCACTTCAGTGCATCCGGCCAAGCACAGTTCACGCGCCAGGTCAGTCAGGAAAAAACAAGCGCCCTTCAAGACGCCGATCAGATAAAACGGCGCCTGTCGGTGGCGCTCGGCTATCTCACGAGCCAGGGACGAGACCCGAGTCCGGATTTCTTCCTGGGTGAGCAAAACCCGCTCCAGGCGAGGATCAGCAGCGCAGATTTGTTGTTCATTCATCAAAGCATGACTCCTTAAATCGGCGGGAAAAACGCTGACAGCAGATTTTTTCAGGAAACAGGCTTTCACTGCGCCTTTTCTCTGCTATTGTACTTCAAGGGCGACTTGCTGCATCTCCATTCACTATAAACAGCGTCGCCATTCCTGCAAACTTCAAGGAGCCATGATGAAAAAAAACCTGCTGTCGATGTACGCTTTGGCCTGTGGCACGGCCATTCTTTCTTGCAGTTGCATGATTGCCCCGTCCCCGCCCATGTCTCCGCCCCCGTCCACGTCCTTGCCACCGCCCCGCCCCAATCCGATCAGCCTCCAACTGCCGGAAGTCATCTATGCCGTCCCGGGCGTGGAAATCAATGTCTACTTCGACAACATCGTCCTGGTGCCCAATCCAGATGCGTACGTCTTTGACGTCATCTGCGCTAAAGGCCGCAATGACGCCAAACGCTGGCGCTTCCTGCCCAAACCCGAAGACGTCGGCGAGTTCAAATGGAAGGTGAGCGTCTACGGCCTCACTGGCCTAGTCGCCCAGGCCGAGACCAAAATCGTGGTGGCCAAGCCAGACGCCGGCAAGGGCCGTAAACTGTCCGTGCTCATCGTCGGCGACAGCCTGACCAATGCCGGCGTATACCCGGCACGTGTCTTCGAACTGATGTCCGGCGACGACAACCCCGCCATCACCATGGTCGGCTCCAACGGCCCGGGCTACAAACCGCAGCCAGGAGGCGTCGCCCATGAAGGCTGGGGCGGCTGGGCCTGGAAAACCTTCATCAGCAAAACCAAGCCCCATCCCAAGGAAAACCCGACGCCGCCCAACATCCCCAGCCGATTCCTAGTCGTCGACGACGAGGGCAAGGGAACTATCGACCTGCAAAACTACTTCAAACTCTATAACAACGGCAACCCGCCTGACATCGTCACCTTCCAGCTCGGCGTCAATGACGTGTTCGGCGCGAATGACGACAATCTCGAAGCACGCATCGATGACATTCTCTCGTCCGCTGACGTCCTTATCGCAGCTTTCCGCCAAGCCGCCCCCTATGCCATCATCGGCGTCGGCCTAGTTACCCCAGGCGCTGCCTCCCAAGACGCCTTTGGCGCCAATTACGCCTGCGGCCAGACCCGCTGGCAATACAAGAAAAACCAACACCGCCTCAACCAGGCCATGTTGCAAAAATTCGGCCAGTCTGCCGACCCGCTGCTGTCCCTCATCCCGACTCATGTCAACCTTGACTGCGAGAACAACTTCCCCAAGACCACTGAGCCTGTCAACGTGGGCAACGAGGCCCAGATCACCCGCCTGAGCAACGGCGTGCATCCTGCGCCAGCCGGCTACCGCCAGATCGGTGATACGTTCTATGCCTGGATGAAAGCCCAGCTCGGCCGCTGAAACGCCTCTGCCAGGAGAAAACACCATGCCTGTGACCTTGAAGGACATCGCCGCACGGGTCGGACTTTCCATCAACTCTGTTTCCCGGGCGTTGCGGGACAAGGACGACATCGCCATTGACACCCGCCGCCGCGTCAAAGCCGTCGCCCGGGAACTCGGTTATCGCCCTAATATGAACGCTCGCAGCCTGGTGCTGAAGCAATCGTTCACCATCGGCGTCGCCGTCACGGAACTCAACAATCCGGTGCGCATGGACTTCTGCGAACGCCTCCGCCAACTGGCGGAACAAGACGGCTACCGCCTCATCAGCGCCGGCATATCCCATCGCCAAACCCATAACCTTGATACCATTTCCGACCTGCTGTCCCGCGGCGTTGACGGGCTGGTGCTTGGCTATCTGGCCGGGCCGCTTGACGACCAGCCGCTCGGCAAAATCCTTGCCGACTGCGAACGTACCTCCCTGCCCGTGACCATCTTCGGCTCCCCTGAAACAACTCTGGCTGACTACGCCTTCATCGACTTCCGCGACAGCTGCCACCGCCTGACCTGCCACATGCTCGACCAGGGAATCGTCCCGGTCGGCTTTTTCACCCAACACCCGGAAACAGGCTTTTCCGACGAGCGGTCGCTGGGCTACCTCCAGGCCATGACCGAGCGCGGAATGAAAGCCCAAGCCAAATTCTGGCCAGTCAAAATCACCGACAGCGCCCTGACAGCGGCAGCCAAGGCAATGAAGAGCTTCCTCGCCAGGCACAAACAGCCGCCCCAGGGCATCATCGCCTCCAATGACTTGTTTGCCATGGGCATCATCAGCACACTCCGAGAACATGGCCTCCAAGTCCCGACTGACGTGGCGGTCGCAAGTTTCGACAATATCGAAATCGGACAATACTACACGCCGCCGCTCACGACCATGGGGCTGGGCAACGATCTTTTCGCCGCGCAAATCTGGGAGTTGCTCACCCACCGCATCGCCAACAAGCAAAGAACCCCTCTGCGTAAACTCCATCTTCGGCACGAATTGATCATTCGTAAATCGTGCCCTTAACGGAAAACCCCAGCACCGAGCCAATGACCGCACCTCGCTGGCCTCTGCTGGCCGCTTCCTGCCATGCGCGGCGCCTTATCCGCGTTGCAGGCGATGCGAGGGCGCGGCGGCCGTGTCTATGATCGCAGTCGCGCCTACTGGCAGGCTGATCGTATGCGGCACATGGCCAAAAGGAAGGCCAGCCAACACCGGTCCGGGCACAGCGTCGGCAAAGTCAGCCAGCGCCTCTGGCAAATATTCGCTGTCTTCGCCAGCCGTGAATTGTCCAAAAGCCAGTCCTGCCAGACTACACAGGACGCCGGCCGAACGCAGCTGAGTCAGCATCCTGTCCACTCGATGCGCTGCCTCGTTGACGTCCTCAACCACGAGAATGCATCCGTCCAATTCAGGCCAATGTGCCGTCCCCAACAGAGCCGTCAACAGCGACAAGTTCGCCGGAACCAATGGGCCACGCGCCTGGCCAGGCCGCAAGACGAGCGGCAACGCGGACGACGGCAGCAGCCGTTCATCACCGCGCAGGCATGCTGCCAGCGACTGCATGGCTGCCTGGGCACCGGCGGCTTCCTCTGGTGTCAACGGCTTCCTGCTCAAATCAGGGCAAAGCATGGGGCCATGCACCAGGCGTTGGCAGCCCTGTTTCCAAGCCGCCAGCAGAAAACCAGTAAAGTCGCTATAGCCAATAGTCGGTAAATCTCGCTGCCGGACAACGGCCCAGTCGATGTCATCCAGCAATCTCGTCACCCCAAAGCCGCCCCGCACAGCCAGAATCGCCTCTACCCGGCGGTTGGCAAGGAGTTCGTGCAAATGTGCAAGGCGCACGCTATCCGCAGCAGCCAAATAGCGCAGCGGATCGCCTGGCAACTGCGGAACGACCACCTCCAGCCCCCAGCCCAGCAGCCGTTCTATGCCAACCGCAACCCGTTCCGCATCCGCCCGACCCGACGACGCCCACAATCCGATAACATGAAACATCCCACTAAACGGATTCTGCCAGTCAGTATTGTTCATCGTGTCGTGTGCCTCAAAAGCATATAAGGGCTTGTCCAATTCAAAAACTCATCCGAAAAACAGCAGGCATACAGTAACCTCGACCAGGAATGTTTGCAAACAACACGGAGACCAACGCCGCGGCAATGGATGTTGTGGACGGTGGCTGCCGTACGTAGTTCAAGCTTCAGCTTGCCGTATGTCCCTCGCATGCAGGAGCATGTAGTTCAAGCTTCAGCTTGCCGTATGTTTCGCGCCTTTAGCATTTCTGCCGCAGCACGTCTTGTTTCTCCGTACAACACGCCCTAAAAAAACCTGCGTCATCTGCGTCATCTGCGGATAAAACAACAATACCCCGGTGCAATATTTTTTCCAGTGATATATTATTCTTTACCATGATTATGGCCCTTGCGGCCTGTATGCTTCTCCCTAATCTATAACAAATCGGTGCGTCTCCATGAAACTTCTCATGTTCACCAAGCTGATGCCGCAACGCTCCATCGAAGAATTGGCCCAGGTCGGCCGACAGTGGCAGCTGGACGGCTTCGACCTCTGCGTCCGCAAGGGCCATCCCGTCGACCCTGAACACCCGGAAAAACTCCTTGCCGCTGTTAACATCCTCCGGGACAACGGCCTTGATGTCGGCATGGTCACTGGCGAAGGCTCTCTTCTGCGGCCTGATCAGCCAGGCGCCGAAGCGCTGCTCGCCGCCATGGACGCCGCCAACGTGAGACTGCTCAAACTCGGCTACTTCCCATTCCATCCCGACACCATGGACTATGCCACTGAACTGGCCCGCACCCGCGCCGCCATCCTCTCCTGGGGCCCGCTCGCACGCCGCTACAACATCAAAATCTGCTACCACACCCACAGCAACAAAAATATCGGCCTGAACGGCGCGGCCATGACCCATCTGCTGCAAGGGCTTGACCCGGAATATTTCGGCGCTTACATCGACCCTTGCCATCTCCGCGTCGAAGGCGAAGATTTCGCTATGGCCGCCAGCATGCTCAAGCCCTGGCTCAGCATTGTCGCAGCTAAAGACATAATGATCACGCGCGAAGAAGGCAACGGCCACGGCAAGGTATCCCGCCACCTGACTCCGGCGGGCCAAGGCATGGTCAACTGGACCCAAGTCTTCGAAGTCCTCCGTAAATTCAACTTCCAGGGACCGGTGAGCATCCACTGCGAATACGGCGTGCCTAAAGAACAGTTCGACGACTTTGCCCAGCAGGAAGCAGCCTTCTTCAGACGCTTTGTCTGAACATCGGCCGCTCCCAACTCAACGACGTCTGACACCGCAACAGCATGAAAAACGCCCCGGCCAACACTACTGGCAACGACCCGCCGCCGTCCCGCCCCCTGCTCTGGACGGCGACCCGGCCCGGCGCCCCACCGGTCGCCTTCTTCGGGGTACTCCATTTCGGTGTACCTGACATGTATCCGCTGCCGCCGTCAGTCGAAAACGCCTACGACGCCGCCGACATGGCAGCGTTCGAAACCGACTTGCGGCAAGTGTCCTCGCCAGCCTTCGCGGCGGCAATCCAGGCTCGCGGCGTCCTGCCCCCGGATGAATCACTGCCTAACAAACTGTCAGCCAGCACCTGGCAGCGACTATTGACCGCCGCCGCCAGCCTGGGATATTCCTCGCCCCTGCTCAGCACGCTCACACCCTGGTACTGCTCTTCCACCTTGACCTCAGCCGCACTACGCAGAAACGGCCTGGCTTCAGCACTCGGACTGGACACCTACCTGTTTTCGCGAGCAACTGCCGAAAACAAGGCGATCCACTGCCTGGAAACCCCGGAACAGCAACTTGCCCTGCTCGCTTCCATCAGCGCAGAATCCGATGAGACGCTCATCCTCAACCTGCTGGATGAATTGGAAGCCATGCCAGAATTCTCACGCCATTTGCTCACGCTCTGGCGCCAAGGCGACGCCGCACCCCTGGCACGCCTCATCAGCCGCAGCTTTACCAACCACCCTGACCAGCAGGAACGCATGCTGAAAAACCGCAACGACGCCTGGTTCTCGCAGCTGGAACGCCTGAACAACCACGGCCACCGCATCTTCGTAGCAGTCGGCGCTGGCCACCTGGTCGGACGCGGCAGCCTCATCAGCCTGTTCAGACGACGCCACTTCAAAGTCGTCCAGGCTGAATAACCCGCCTGACGTCAGCACACAAGGGCGAAACGAGGGGCTTATCTTAGGGGCGAGGGGCGTGCCGTAGATGCTTGGGTGCTGTTGTTTTGCCTCTGTTCAATGCCCAGGCTTTAGCCCGGGGATAGGCCACCCCCAAAACTGGTGCCTTGTCAAGGCACTACAGAAGACTGCCACATTCGCAAAAAAATCGCTGTCCTCCCACCCTTTTTAGCACCTGCCGATTTTCCAAATAGCTGGCCGGTGCTATAGTAATATGTTCTGATTTTCCCCCTCAAAGCGGCATTGTCAAGTCTTTTGCCCTGACTTGGCAATTGCCGCCGTTCGGTTTTACCGGACGTCACCCATAGGAGGCCATGACGCCATGGACATTGATAAAAACAAGCCTTATCCCATCATCAACCAGCTCGAATGCAAGTCTTGCGGCCGTTGCGTCGACGCTTGCCCCAAGAAGGTACTCGCTATCGGCGACACCCTCAATGAGCGCGGCTATCACGCCGCTGTCTACCTCGGCGAGGGCTGCATCGGCTGCGCAAACTGCTTCTATACCTGCCCGGAACCGCATGCGATCAAAATCCATATCCCGCTGAAAAAGTCCTGATTCCCCCACACGACTGTCCGCAATTTCAATCAGCATTGGACTCATAACATGGCAACAAAACTCATCAAAGGCAATACCGCAGTCGTAATCGGCGCCCTCTACGCCGGCTCCGACTGCTTCTTCGGCTATCCAATCACGCCGGCCAGCGAAATCCTCCATGAGGCCTCCCGCTTCTACCCGCCCTTGGGACGCAAGTTCTTGCAGGCAGAATCGGAAGAAGCCTCCATCAACATGTGCTATGGCGCTGCCGCTGCTGGGCACCGCGTCTTCACCGCCTCGTCCGGCCCTGGCATCAGCCTGATGCAGGAAGGTGTCTCCTATCTGGCCGGAGCAGAACTGCCCACCGTCATCGTTGACATCATGCGCGCCGGCCCCGGACTCGGCAACATCGGCCCCGAACAGTCCGACTACAACCAAGTCGTCAAAGGCGGCGGCCACGGCAACTACAAAAACATCGTCCTCGCCCCCAACTCAGTCCAGGAAATGTGCGACTACACTATGCTCGCCTTTGAACTGGCCTTCAAATGGCGCACCCCCGTCTATGTCCTGGCTGACGGCGTCCTCGGCCAAATGATTGAGCCGTTCACGTTCCCGGAAAAAGCCATCGCACCAGTCATTGACAAAACCTGGGCTGTCAACGGCAACGCCGAAACCAGGCAAAATCTGGTCACCAGCATCTTCCTCGACTTTGCCCAACTGGAAGAATTCAATAACCGCCTGCAAGTGAAATACGCGGACATCGAACGCACCGAGACCCGCTGCGAACAACAAAACACCGATGACGCCGACATCATCCTGGTGGCCTACGGCATCAGCTCCAGAATCGCCAAGACCGCCATGGACAACGCACGCCGTCAAGGCCTGAAAGTCGGCCTCTTCCGCCCCCAAACCCTGTTCCCCTTCCCCAAAAAACAAATCAACGCCTTGGCCGACAAAAACGTCACCTTCATCGCCGTCGAAATGAGCAATGGACAACTTGCCGATGACCTCCGGCTCGCCATCTCTTGCCGCCGGCCCGTCGAACTGGTCAACCGACTTGGCGGAAACCTCGTCACACTTGACCAAGTGATGAACAAAATCAAGGCCGTCGCAGGCAAATAAGAGGTGACTACCATGACCGAAAAAATTATCAGCAGCAAAGGCATCTACAACGAGTTCCCGCGCAAAGGCCGCAACAACCCGGCCCCTGCCGCCACCCACTACTGCCCTGGGTGCGGCCACGGTATCCTGCACAAGCTGATCGGCGAAGCTCTCGCCGACCTCGGCCTGCAAGACAAAACCGTCACTATCAGCCCGGTCGGCTGCGCTGTGTTCGCCTACTACTACTTTGACACTGGCAATATCCAGGTCGCTCACGGCCGCGCCCCGGCCGTCGCCACCGGCGTCTCCCGCGCCACTGACAAAATCGTCATCGCCTATCAAGGTGACGGCGACCTGGCCTCCATTGGTCTCAACGAAACCCTCCAGGCCGCTAACCGCGGTGAAAAAATCGCTGTCTTTTTCGTCAACAATACAGTTTACGGCATGACCGGCGGCCAGATGGCGCCGACGACGCTGATCGGCGAAAAGACCGTCACCTGCCCGGATGGCCGCGATCCGCTGACCCAGGGCTATCCTCTGCATCTATGCGAACTGATCGCCAGCCTCCAGGCGCCCGTCTTTGTCGAGCGTGTTGCTCTGTCTGACTCAAAGAACATCCGCAATGCTCGCCGCGCAGTGCGCAAGGCCCTCGAAGTGCAGAGGGACGGCAAAGGCTACACCTTTGTCGAAGTATTGTCGCCCTGCCCGACCAACCTCGGCCAGTCTGCTGTCGCCAACAACGATTTCATCAATGAGCAGATGATCCGCGAATACCCCTTGGGTAATTTCCGCGACCGCACCGAGGAAGCCGAGCCAGTCGTCCGCCCTGACAGCGATTTCACACGGGAAAGCCTTGACACCCTGTTTGAGCTTGACTCAATTCCACCGTCTATCCCCCACGACGATGCTGCAGATACAGAAACGCAGGTGAAAATTGCCGGCTTTGGCGGCCAGGGCGTTCTCAGCCTTGGGATCATGTTGACCGAAGCTGCCCAAGCGGCTTCCAAGCAGGTCTCCTGGTATCCGTCTTACGGCCCGGAACAACGCGGCGGCACATCAAACTGCTCGGTGATCATTTCCAAGCAGGCGATCGGCTCTCCAGTGGTCTATAATCCCGACCTGCTGGTAGCCATGAACCGACCCTCTTTCGAGCGCTTCAAAAACGACGTCAAGCCAGGCGGCATCATCATGTACGACGCGCAGATTGGCGACGTCGAGTTGCCTCCTGGCGTCAAGGGCGTTGCGGTTCCTGCCCAGGACTTGGCTGAACAGGCAGGCTCCAGCCGGGCTGCCAACACCATCATGTTCGGGGTTATGTTGGAACTCGGCATCACTCGTCTCCCTGAGGCCGCCTTTGCCCGGGCTCTTGAGGCCAATTTCGCGAAAAAGCCCAAGCTCATTCCACTTAACCTCAAAATTCTCGAATTCGCCCGCCAGTGGGTGAAAAACAACGTCCGCTAAATTGAATTCTTGTTGCCGAAGTTTATAGTAATGCGCTTTTATTTTTTCCGCCCTTTTTCGGGCATTCCACTTTAACTTCCAAAGACACGTAAAGGGGGTGAACAAGCATGTCAGATATCAAATGCCGCAAAGGTGAACCTATCGAACGCGCCCTTCGTCGTCTAAAGAAGAAGATGGACAAGAAAGGCACGATGAAAGAGCTCCGCAACCGTCGTCATTATGAGAAGCCCAGCGAAGTCAAGCGTCGCGAAAGCCGTCGCTCCCGCTGATAGGCAACCAAAATGCGCTATCCCTGGCCGACAGAATCGCCCAAAACGGTTCTGCCGGCCAGTTTCTTTTTGAGGGAATGGACACCGTACGTAGTACAAGCTTTAGCTTGCAGTATGTAGCTCGGGCTTCAGCCTGCCGTATCGTACCATACATAGCCCAAGCACCGCCCCCTACGTCTTTGCTCCGCCGTCCACAAAAAGTCCATTTCCGTCCACGTCCACTCTCCATTAAAGTCCACTTTTGTCCACAGTCCATCGTCTACTGATGTCCACTAAAGTCCACTAACGTCCATTGTCCACTAAACCTCCGCCGCTCCCCCTTTTTTCACCCGTCAAACTTGTTTTTCTGCGCCTCAGCGTCATATTATTATGATATTCGCCCCTTTAGGAGAGGTGGCTGAGTGGTTTAAGGCAGCGGTCTTGAAAACCGTCGTGGGTTCGCGCTCACCGAGGGTTCGACTCCCTCCCTCTCCGCCAATTTACCCAAGAAACAGCCCCAAGCGGTACCATTTGTTACCGTTTGGGGCTGTTTCCTTTTTCTTCTTTTTTCCGACCATGGCGCAAAGGCTTTCTCGAACTCCTCTGGTGTTATCAGCGCGGGGTCATAAATCGTTGAAGACGCCAAAAACAGGCTGAAAAAACATGTATTATCTCAGTTTTCCTTGAAAAATAATAAATTCTGGTGTATAATGTTTGATAAACCGGATTATCACCTCAAAATAAGGGCTTTATTATGGCAACTGTACGCCTGATTGACATTGCCCGTCGCGTCGGGGTATCGTCGAGCACGGTTTCTGCGGTGTTGAGTGGTCGCGACATTGGCATCCGTTTTTCTCCTGAGAAGGCCGAGGAGATTCGCGCTGTCGCCCGGGAGTTGAACTACGTCCCCAACATTTCGGCGCGTATACTCAACCGCCAGGCTTCTTTCACGCTTGGAGTCATGATTGATAGTGAAGACATTCCGGTACGTTTCCGGCAGCTGGCCGCGATTGAACGTGCTGCCAGCGTACGCGGCTACCGCTTGCTGGTCACTGAGACACACAACGACCCGGACAGCTTGCGCAAAGACTACCTGACCCTCAAGCAGTGCGGTGTGGACGGCGTGATTTGTCACTCCAACATCCTTGCCGCCACGCCGGACCTTGAGAAAAAAACAGTGTTTTATGGCGCTGCCCCGGTAGCGGGCTTTTCCACCGCTTATTACGACATCGGCGCTGCCTACGCCGAGGCGGCAGCACTCTTCGCCAAAGCTCAGCGGCGAGCCGCGCTGGTCATCTCCGACAACATGAGTTTTGATTCCGTTCGTGCTCGTCGGGACGCCTTTCTCCAGCACTTTTCCTCTGCCGCTGACCGTCTGTATCAACTCCAGCTCACGAATGACCACAGCAGTGACATCCGCAGCTGCATGGCCGAACTACTGGAGCAGCAGCTCCTCCCCGCCCGCGTCAACGCGGTCATCCTGCAAAATGATTCGTGGTGCCTGGCGATGGCTGCGGAAGCAGCCCGCTGCGGTCTCAAGGTGCCGGAGGACTTGGCACTGCTCGGACAGGACAACTCGCTTTTCTGCACGTGCAGCCGACCGGCCTTGAGCAGCATCGACTCCAATCTGCCGGCCTTGGGTGAAGCTGTTTTGGAACTCATACTTGAGCGCATCGCTCAGGCTGACGCTCCCATCCGCTGCATAGCAGTGCCCACCAAGTTAGTTCCACGTGAAAGTACGTGTTTGCCCTCCCCAAACAAATAACCCGTCATTGACAAGAGAACAAGGAAAAGGACCATGAGCAGCCAGACCACGCAACAAGAGTTCCATGTTCAGCCTCGCGGCTTCACTCTCATCGAACTTCTGGTCGTCATCGCCATCATCGCCATTCTCGCCGCCATGCTCCTGCCCGCCCTGAGCAAGGCCCGTGAGAAAGCTCGGAGCATCAGCTGCATCAACAACCTCAAACAAAGCGGCCTGTTCATCCACATCTACGCCAATGACCACGATGGCAATGTCATTGTCAAATACCACAATAGCCACAACTGGCTCAAAAACATGCGCGTTCATGGCTATTTCCAGGCCAGCGGCGCCGCCAATCTGTCGCAATACTGCTGTCCGAACTCCCTAGGCAGCTACTCACAAAGAAATAATGACCCGACTTTCTACGCCTATGGCTGGTTCGGCGATTTCCCCTACGATGGCAACTACACCAGCGCGGATCTCTATTACACCAAGTTTCAAGGCAACGCCTACAACGACAGCCGCATGGCACTCGTCTGGAAAAGCCCTTCAGATATGCCTATGCTGGTTGACAGTATGCTTAAGAGCAGCGAACCGAATGTCACCGCCGACGGCGGCCCGCGCAACGGCACCTTCCTCAAAGTGTCCTGGCCTAACGGCCCCAGACCGTGGGTGGCGCACGGTAACAATGCCGTCAACATGCTCTACATCGGCGGCAACGCCGCTGCCGTACACACCGGAAGAATGCGCGATGACCTCACCGGCAAAGCATCAACCAAACTCCAATTCGCCTTTGGCATTGACGATAACTGGTAACAGCGCCATCCAACGCCAACCCCACACTATCACGCAAAATGAAAAACACCATGCTGGCGCGAATCCTCTCCTTCATCGTGTTTGCCTGCGCCATCGCCGGCACGTACGCCGAAAATCCCGTCCGGCTTGATAACGCCGGAAGACTCGTCATCGGCGACATCAGCTTCGCCGCCGATTTCTGGGACGGCAAAAGAAATTTCACCCAGGGCAGAGACAAAGAATGGCTGGTCACCGACCGTAAGAACGACGATAGCGGTCAATGGCGGCGCGAGGGGCTGTTGAGCCTGCCTCAGGACGCACCCGCACCCTTTGCCAGCCAGCTCAAACAAAGCGCCCCAGGGGTCTTCACTTACGATATAACCGTAGAGAAAACGACGCAGGACTTCACCTTCCGCACCTCGTTGCCCGGCGATGTCTTTGTCGGCAGGGTCTTCCGCCTTGATGACCAGGAGCTGGCTCTGCCACTCGAAAAAGACCGGGTGGAAGTCTTCTCTGGCAAGGCCGGCAAAATTGTCATTCCCTGCCGCGACGGTGTGGCCACCCTTGAGTGCAAGGGCGACACGCATGTACTTCTCCACGATTACCGACCGCGGCCGAACAGCTTCTCCATGCTTCTCGGCATGCGCAAAGTCACCGGCGAACGCAGCCAGTTGTCCCTTAGCGTGACATACCAAAGCTACCAGGCAACGCCACTTGACCTGCGTACAGCCGCCAATATGGGCTTCACCGACGACACTGCCGACGACGGCGTCGGCGGCTGGACCGACCAAGGGCCGGAAAATGACTTGCGCATGCTCCCCACCGGCCGCCAGCGCTTCCGCGGCACAGACTTCGCTATCATTGACCCGCAGACCAATGACGGCAAATCCTGCATCGCTCTGGCCGGCGCCGACAGAACCTGCTTCCCGCAAGCCGCCACGGTCGAACTCGCCAACGCTCCTCACGGCAACTGGCTTTTCCTCCTCCACGCGACTGCCTGGGACTCATCGTCCCAAGACCTTGGCCAAATCCATGTCACCTATCAAGACGGCGACAAGCACGTCATCACCGTGCGCTATGGCAGCGACGTCGGCGATTGGCAGACCCCCAGCGCACTTGCAAACGGCGAGGTGGTCTGGACCGGCGAAAACCGCAGCTCGTATGTTGGGCTCTATCGCAGCGTCTACCCACTGGTAAACAAGCCGATCAAAGGCGTCGTCTTCAGTTCCTCTGTCAATGCGGTGTGGCTGATCGTCGCCGCCTCGGTCGGAGAACACAGGCCGCCACGCGATATGTCCGCTCCATTCTACATCGTAGCCAACCAGGATTGGCAGCCCATTGATTTCGCCAAGGACGTCGAGCCAGGGTCGGTCATGGACTTTTCCTGGCGTCTCGACGCGCCGGCAGGCAAATATGGCCCGGTACGCATCCGCGATGGCCGTTTTGTCTTCAGTGAGCGTCCGGAGCAGCCTGTGCGTTTCTACGGCACCAATCTTTGCTCCGGCGGCCCCTACACCAGCAAGGAATGGGCCGAGCGTCTCGCCGACCGCATTGCCGCCTATGGCTTCAATGTCCTGCGCCTGCACCACCATGACGGCGGCATGACCATGAAGGACAATACCACCCAGCTCAATCCAGAGGCTATCGACCAGCTGGACTATCTCGTTCACTGCCTCAAGCAACGCGGTATCTACATCACCACTGACCTGTATATCTCCAGGCGCCTGCCCAAGGGCGAAATACCCGAATACCCAGATGTCCTCAACGACATCAGAGCCTACAAAGCCATGTTCTGGTTGCTTGATTCAGTGTGGCAAAACTGGCGAAGCTACTGCGAAAACTACCTCAATCATGTCAATCCCTACACCGGCATGACCATCAAGGACGACCCCGCGCTCATCTCCATCAGCATCATCAACGAAGGCAATATCAAGTCATGCTGGGCCGCCAATGCCTTCACCCAGAAACTCTACGAAGAACGTTTCCTGGCCTGGCTCAATCACCATCAGCTCGACGAACAAGGTATCCCTGAGCAACGCAATCGGCTCTTCGAACGCTTCCTGACTGAAACGTACGAAAAACGCTTTGCGCAAATGACCTCCTTCCTGCGCGAACAAGGCCTGCGCTGTCCCTTGTCAGACCAGAACATGGGCACGACTCTCAAACTCTCCCAGATGCGACGCCTTTACGACTACACGGACAACCATGGCTACAGCAGTCATCCCCGCTTTGCGGCAAAATCTTGGCAGTTGCCATCGCTCGTCACCCAGAAATCAGCCATCGGCTCGCCGTGGTCACTCCTGGCCAGTCGCCTCTACGGCAAGCCCTTCACCGTAACGGAATTCGATTTTGCCAAACCCAACCGCTTCCGCGCCGAGGGGCCGGCGCTGCTCGGCGCCTATGGCGCCCTGCAAGGCTGGGACATGCTCGTGCAATTCGCCTACTCGCACGGCAGGGAGAATTACCAACGCGACGACCGCGCCAACAACCACTTCGATCTGTCCACCGACCCAGTCAAAAGCATCGCCCACCGCATCGGTGCAGCCTTGTTCCTGGACGGCGGCGTCAAACCCGCCCCTGACGCCTTCGCCGTACTCCTTGACGAAAAGGCGGACATTCCCTTTGACAGCAACTGCAACAGCGCTGTCGCCCGGCTCGGTCTCATCACCCGCATCGGCACAGCCGTCATGCCGAACACAGCCAATGCCCCCTACCCCGAAAAATTCGCGGCGCTGCTGAACGCCGGCACCGCCTTCCCTGACAGCGCTGCCAACTCTGGCAACGCCAGGGTCTTTAATGCCGCGCCAGACTATGAACAGCTGCTCAACGACATATTAAACGCCGGCATGATCCCGAACGACCACTATGACCCCGCCACCGGCTTCTTCCGCAGCATTGGCGGAGAACTCGAACTCAATCAGTCCAAAGAAAGCTTCCAGGCCGTGACCGACGCCTGCGAGGCTTTCATCCTCCCTGCCGGCGAAAAAGCCCGCGGGCGTTTCCTCGCGGCGGAAAGCCTGCTCGGTCGGGTCGTCATTGCCGCCATATCCGCCGACGCGCAGCCCCTGCGCCTGGCTAAACGCATATTGTTGCTGCACCTGACCGACACTCAGGCTACAAAGGCAAAATTCGCCTCCCCGGCCATGGAACAACTGGACAGCTGGGGCGAACCGCCTTTCCTTGCCGCCCGTGGCGAAGCGACCATCACCCTACTGGCAACAACCGGCCGGAACTACCGACTGCATGCAGTGAATAGCGCCGGCAAGCACCTGGCCGAAGTGCCGCTCATTCCTGGCGCCGACGGCACGCTCAGCTTCAAGGCACAGGTCTTCACCGACGCCGGACAGGTTTTCGCCTACGAACTCAAAGACCTTCCCTAAACCCATGTGCATGCCTCCTCACTCGCTTGTAAGCCCTCCCCAAAATATCTGCGACAATCTACGGATAAAAAAACGTTAATGGTGGATTAATCCGTGGCAGCTAAATTCATTCACAAAAACAGTTAATGTGCGAAATTTTGTGACGAATGCTTGTAGTATTGGCGACCGATTACACGCTGGCGTAGTGGTTCAGCCTGAGTGAAAGGGAAATCATCTGAAGTCGGTTGCCTATTCAATTGTGGAGGGTATATTATTCTATGAATATGAGCATGTTGTGTTCAATGAAGAGGTACCTTTTGGCACTTCTCCGACCATTGAGGTACCGCCTAGTACCGTTTTTGAGATGGTGTTTTCTACCCGAGCATAGCCGCAAAAGATACTTTTTACATGAAATTTCCCTGGTTATGCTACCTACAAACACATTCCCACTTCTCCAATTTTAAACAAAAAAGCCCGATTGGCCATTCGGGCTTTTTTTGCCTCTTCTCAATTTTAGTTGTCAGTCGCAAGTTCACCTAGAACAAGGGGATGACGAGAACTGAAAAGTCCGTCACACCATGGAAGAGTTCATGAGGCGCATGTAGGACGCGGAGGGTATACAAATGGCTGACTCATTGGACAGATTGACCATTCGCGGGTTCAAATCCATTCGGGAACTTGAAGATTTCGAATTGCGAAATCTCAATGTCTTTGTCGGCGCCAATGGCGCGGGCAAAAGCAATCTGATCGCTTTTTTCCGCTTGGTTCAGGCGCTGGTTGAGGACAACCTCGCAGATTTCATCCGCGAGAGCGGTGGTATCAGCGATCTTCTCTACAATGGACGCAAAGTGACTAAGCATATAGAGTGTGAAACCCACTTTGGCGTGCACGGATACCGCTTTGCGATCAAACCCGGCCCCGGAGAAGGCTTCGCGCTTGCCAATGAAGCTTGTTATGATCCAAGCGGGGAAAAAAGGTGGCGGGAACTGGAAAGCAACGGAGATAATTCGCCCCTCCTGGTAAAGGAAGCAAAAGGAAACTCTCACGACAGCCAATACAGCCGACCGGTCTTCGATGCCATCAGCTCGTGGAAAATCTACCATTTTCACGATACCAGCGCCACTGCGGCCATGCGACATGCAGAAATCATCGAAGACAACAAAGCGTTACGATACGACGCTGCTAACATAGGACCCTTTTTATTGCGTCTCCGCCAAGACGAACAAGCCTGTTACGACGATATCCTTAATGCCTGTCGCCTGGTAGCGCCGTTCCTAGACGATTTTTTGCTTGAGCCGCAACAACTGGGTCCCAAGACCAAGGTGTCCCTGTCCTGGAAGACCAAAGGCTCGGATTATCCCATGCAACCGTATCATTTGTCAGACGGCAACATCCGCTTCATTTGCCTGGCAACAGCGCTTCTCCAACCCAATCCGCCGACGACCATGATCATCGATGAACCAGAGCTTGGCCTGCACCCCGAGGCTATCAGAATTCTGGGCGAACTCATCCTGGACGCCGCCAGCCGTACGCAAGTCATCGTGGCGACGCAATCGCCCCTGCTCCTCGACCAGTTCGCCATTGAAAACATCGTCACGGTGAACCGCCGAGATGGACAATCGACGTTTGAGCGGCTGCAGCGCTCAGATTACTCAGAATGGCTGGAAAGCTACTCCGTCGGAGAACTCTGGGCCAAAAACGTCATCCACGGAGGGACGACGCATGAATGATAATGTCACCGTCGTCGTGATTACCGAAGGACCAAGTGATCAGGCGTTCGTGAAAAATCTTCTTGGCCCTTACCTGGCTGAGCAGGGCATTTTGCTAATTCCGATTATACTCCACAAGCCAGGAGAAAGTGGCGGCGATGTTAGGTTTGCGCGGGTCAAAAACGACATAGAGAAGCATCTCAAGCAACGACCGGATACTTTTCTAACTTTCCTTGTCGACTACTATAAAATTGGGAGCGACTGGCCAGGTTATGCTGAATCAAACCAGCAGTCTACCCATACCCGCAAAGCTGAAATCATCAATTTGGCAACTGCCGAGGAGGCGAAACGCCTGTTTCCAAAGCTGAATCCGACTAGGCGCTTTATCCCCTATGTCTCCATGCATGAACTTGAGGCGCTGTACTTCAGTGATCCAGTCTGCCTGGCGGAAAAGCTGGGAGCAAGACAAGCCGACATTGATGCTATTCTGACACAATGCGGCGAACCGGAAAAAATCAATGACAACACCGACACAGCGCCATCGAAACGATTGAAAAAATTGAGAAAACGCATTGGTTTTAAGAAGACTATTACCGGGATAGCTATAGCCCAGGCGATCGGCATACCGAAGATGCGCAGCAAGTGTCCGCTATTCCACGATTGGCTAACGAAGCTGGAATCACTGGCGCGGAATAACAAGAACCTGGCGAAATCATCAAGGTGAAAATTTCTTATCAGCCGCAATAACTATAGGTCGCGTTCATCATAACATTAACGCAATGGCCGCCAAACAGCCGCAAAAAATCAAAGCGTTTTTGGGTAAGAAATGTGGGATAAAAGACAGACCAGACGAGCAAAAATCACAAAAACAGCCCTCCCCGACAATTTATGTAGAAGATTTATCCGCAGATGACGCAGATTTTTTTAGGAAGGGCTTTAAAAATCTGCGTCCATCAGCGTAATCTGCGGATAAATTTCAGTATTTTTCTCTCCTTGTCTTAAAGTAACACCGCAGGCAGTGAAAACCAGCCAGAGTACCTTGAGGTTTCGGCAAAATGATGCCAAACTGCATGGTCAACACTGTCCTATTGTAAAGATTAATCCGCAGATGACGCTGATTTTCAAAACAATCACACCCCCAAAAAATCTGCGTCCATCAGCGTAATCTGCGGATAAAACAAAATAGCGCCTCACTTTTTCACCCATTCCAGAAACAGGCCATCCAGTTTGTCGCTACGGAGATGCTTTGGAGCAAGGCTTGGCGCTTGTGCCTGGCAAGCCGTCCTGGTTTCGTCCAGGAACGCTCTCAATTCAGCCGGCATGACAAGTCCCTCGCCTTCCCTTGCCTGTTGCTTTTGCGCCAACAATTTGCGGATGACGCCATCAATATCGGACGGCACCCACTCAGGACGCAACAGCTTAGTGAATTCAACCGGAGGCATAGTCTGGCAATGGCAACACCATGCGGCAGCCAGCACACCGCGCAAGGCATAGAACAGCTTCTTGATGGAGATAGCGCCGTCCGCTGCCATAGTGTCCAGGCTTTTTTGAGTCATGGCAAGGTAGTGATGCACCGCCTTGATGGGATTAAAGCATTGCGGGAGAAATGAACGCATGGCTTCGTGAAATTCCGGCTCGGCAAAATAGAGTATGGGACTCGTCAGCCATTCGTTGAGAGCGAGGTTGCATCCTTGAAACAATCGGAGGGTTTTCCGCAACTCCCAGGCAGAAATGTCCATTTCCCCGGGCAGCATCGCCGCAATCGTGTCTTGCGGCTGCTCATTTATAGAGAGATACCAGTCCAGCGGTTTCACATAGATTGCCCTGATGTCATAGTCGCTGTCAGGCGAGGCGAATCCCCAGGCGCGGCTTCCTGCTTCGGCGGCAAACAGGAATCTGCATTGGTGCTCAACCTCCAGCTGACGCAGAGCTAAAATGACTTTATCGCGCATAGTCGGCTTCCCAGCGGTTAGTGATTTCCAGGAGCAAGGCATCGACTTGCCCCCGGTCTGCTTTTTCTGGCAGCGACGAGCCTTCTCGCAGGCTAGCCAGCCTTTCCGCCAGCGCCTCTGCCTTGGCGACCAGCTGGTCGTAGGAAAAGCCCCCTGCCCTGATGTCGCGCAGTTCCTGCAATTTTTCTCCGGAAAAGCGCACCAGCGGCTCGCCATGCTCCATGACGTTCATCCCGGAATAGAGCAAGCGGAAAGTGTGCATCAGATTCTTGGCGTCGTAGTCCAACTCGCCGGATTCCTGGTCACGCCAACGCGCCTCATTACGGCTTCGATACCATTCCCAATACTGCTGATGACGAGATTTGGCCTGCTCAAAGGCATTTTTATTGAAGAGCATCAGTCCGATGAATCTGGTATTTTCGTCTTCCTTGGGGATGCTCTCGCAGACCAGCATGCCGTTGCGGAACACCCCACGCCCTTGCTGGCCATAATCATACAGACGATACAGTTCCCCTGAATTTTCCAAGGCAGCGGCGTGGCACTGCTCCAGCCGGATGCCGGATTCCGCAATAGGCACAGGACGCGCCGGCATCCTCCCCTCGGGAGATTGCTGTAACACATAGCAGAAATCAGTCGCTTCCGGCCGACGTTCCGGCTGGGGATTATGGACCCGCTTGTTGCGTCCACGCGCCTTTTTGATCTGGGCCATGGCGTAATCGCAGTAGGTCTGGCACACCTGCTGAGTGATGAAGATGTTTCTGCGTTTTTGCAACATATCCCAATAAATGGACGACGTCAGAACACAGTCTTGCGGCAGATAAAGGGAATCCAGAATATTGGGATTCGCCTTGGCTGCGAGTTCCAGGTAATTCCGCAAAGAGTAATAGCGGTTGTCATTGTTCGCATCTGACACTTGGCTCGGCGGCTCGTCAAGCGAGACATAGGCGCATTTTTCCAGCATAAATACGCCAAGGGAGTCATAGTCGCTTTCCGGAGTAGCCGTGCCATAGGCGTGGCTTCCCCATATCCCCCGGAAGATAACCCTCCCGCTGACATCGCTTTTCAGTTGGTTGAATGTCCAATTCATGGTGTGACGCCCCCTGAAGAAAGATTTATCCGCAGATGGCGCAGATTACGCAGATTTTTTTAGGGATGGCTTTAATTCTGCGTCCATCAGCGTAATCTGCGGATGCTTTAATTTTCAAGAAATATCCTTACCATCAACAGTCGGCTCTCTACATTCGTCTCCAGACAGTGGCGTTTCCGGGTAATAGTTATGGACGATGCGCTCATAATGCAAGCTGGAACCGCCGAAATTAATCAACAATGCTCGATGCAACCCTGAAGCTTTCAAGTAGTTGATGACTTGTGCCTGTTTGTTTCCTGACAAGCTGGACAGGGCTTTGAGTTCAACGATCAGGCGACCATAGCAAATGAAATCCGCCTGATAAAACGTATTGAGTTGCACGCCCGCGTAAAAAATCGGCAGCTTTACCTCCCTCACAAATGGAATCTGTCGCCGGTAAAACTCAATGGCCAGCGCCTCTTGGTACACCTGTTCCAGGAACCCGCAGCCTAGAAACGAATGTACTTTCATCGCCGCTCCAATCACCGCATACGTTTCAGGGTCGTCGCGAGTTGGCATGACGTCACCTCATAAAAATCTGCGTCCATCAGCGTAATCTGCGGATGAATTTCAGTATTTTTCTCTCCTTGTCTTAAAGTAACACCGCAGGCAGTGAAAACCAGCCAGAGTGCCCTAAGGTTTCGGCAAAATGATGCCAAACTGCATGGTCAACACTGTCCTATTGTAAAGATTAATCCGAAGATGACGCTGATTTTCAAAACACTCACACCCCAAAAAAATCTGCGTCCATCAGCGTAATCTGCGGATGAAACAAAATAGCGCCTCACTCCTTGTAATTCCGCTCTCAAGAATCCCTCAACACAAAAACCTCTTCTCTGGATTGCAAAACCTCCAATCCATGTTATTTTTGTCCCCCGTATCTAAATCTCCTTGTTTTGGTAGGTGAAGGCGTCTCATCAAGATTAAGATACGCTTCGCCAAATATTTACTTCCGTCACTACGTTTCGCACATTAACCAAGGATGCCATTGAGGAGCGAATGGAAAATACCGAGCAGGCGATGCTGAAATTTGTCTCGTACCTGGAAGGGAAAGGCTACTCGACGGCGGCAACCTACATCGACAACGCCAGGCGCTCCGTGTTTGCCTACGTCAGAAGATGGTTGAAGTGGGGACTGATTTCCCACAAGGCGTCGACCATGGTGGAGAGGGTAATGCGGGAGCTGGCCAGGCGCTTGAAAAACATTGCCTACGGGTGGAGTGACAAAGGGGCAAAAAAGGTGGCAGGCATCATTCTGAAGCGTTTTACCAATGCCAAAGAATGGGAAAAGGAATGGATGCAAAGGATGAACGTCATTGGAAATGTCATGGTTTCGGTCGGAAACTACAAGTGTTCATCACAAAACTTCGCACATTAACAATCTCGTGTTATTGTGCTAAATCCTGTGACAGAAAGAGAGATTTGGCGCAGTGATTGTGCTGGTAGACGTCCGGTAGTGCCCCCTACGGGGCACCACTCCTGGGGTACGCCTATCCCCAGGCTAAAGCCTGGGGTTAAGCATGGTTAAGCGCCTACGGCGCAAAATGCATGCACAAATGCCTGTTAAGCAACTCACTATGATAGCGGCAATATATGATTGCTTAGGCTATATTTTGACAGTATACGCAGGAGTCATAGTCATCCGATGAGACCAATTCCATCTACGGCAGTCTGAAGGTCTGCAAGCATTCATCACAAAACTTCGCACATTAACCATCCTTGTCTGCCTCCGGCACCTTCTGAAAATCCCCTGCGGGAAGCTCGATGGCCATGGCAACGGCAAGCGCAT
>MWEG01000015.1 GCA_002070945.1 Lentisphaerae bacterium ADurb.Bin082 | reverse complement strand
AGCAGCAATCCAAACGCAATGCCGAACAATGCCATACTCTTGTTTTGTGCTTTCACAGGAACCTCCCGAAAAACTTCTTGCTGACTGGAACCTATCTTCAATTAAAATAAAAGCTGGCGGCCCTGCCTGGACGGGCTGCGCAAGGCCGCGCCATACGGCAAGGCCTACTGAATCGTCTTCACGACGCGGAACCCGACAGTGTCTGCCGACGCCATCGGGAACCAATAGCCGCGATACGCCGAACGGCAGCCGTCCGCTTGGTATGCCCAGCTGCCGCCCCGGATGATGCGGCAGGGACCATTGGCGCCTGGAGGGGCGTTGCCGTCACCGCCTTTGGGGTCTGTCGCCGGCTGCGGTGAGTAGTCCTCAAAATCCCACCAGTCCAAGCACCATTCCAACACGTTGCCGTGCATGTCATAAAGCCCCCACGCATTTGGCCGATAGCTGCCGGCCGCAGCCGTGCCGCCTGTGGTGTCCACGTCCGCATCTTGATTTTGTCCGCCATTGAACCAGTATCGTCCGACCTCGGCCACATTCACGCATTCCTCCAGGGCGGTCAAGTTCTTGTCCGAGTTCAAGGCGGTCGTGGTTCCAGCGCGGCAGGCGTACTCCCATTGCGCTTCCGTGGGCAAATCAAAGTCCAGGCCGGTTTTGGCTCGCAGCCGCCCCATGAAGGAGTAGTCATCCACGGCGTTGTTGGCTGGCCAGCCCGAGCCAATGTCATTTCCCCGAATGTCCTCATAGCTGACATTTTCAACAGGCCGTGCAGCGCGGAAGTTTTCGTTGAAGAACTTGCTTGGCCAGGCGCCCACCACGAGTTCCCATTGCTTCTGGGTCACTTCAAACACACCCACATAGAAGTCCTTGGTCAGGGTCACTTGATGCAGGGTTTCCTTCTCTTCCCCCTCCGGGTTCCGCCCGAACTCATCGGCCGGCGAGCCCATCATAAAGGTGCCGGCGGAAATTTTACGCAGCACCAGCTTTGTGGTCCTGTATTCGTCTGGCCAGCCTGCAACCGGCCAGGGGCCGCCAGGCGCGTTGTCGAGGTAGGTCACCGGGTAGCTTATGGCATTCGGCCCTTCTGACAGGTCCACGACCAGCCACTCACCGCTTGGCTGCGGGGGGGCGGCATTGATGGTGGCGGTGATCTTGGCCTTCATCCGGTTCGACCATTGGCCATTCCAGTCAGCGCCAGCATCCCACACGATCGACTTGCCCTTGCCCGGCGTCACCTCCGGGCCAATGCCATCCCCGGACACGCTCGTGCAGGGCACGTCCCAAGTAGCGCCTGCATCCTGGGAAATCTTGATGGTCACTGAGAGCGTGGCATGGTCATCATCCGCCAAATCGTAGGTGATGTCAACCAACTTCGTCCCACCACGCTGCACACCAACGACGTTGGAGACGAATGGAGCAGCTTGGACTGACAACGCAAGCAGCAATCCAAACGCGATGCCGAACAATGCCATACTTTTGTTTTGCGCTTTCACGAATCTCTCCTTAAACTTTAGTTGCTGACTGGAACCTATTTTTAATTGAAGTAAAAGCTGACGGCCCTGCCTGGACGATGCTACGCAAGGCCGCGCTATACGGCAAGGCTTATTGAATCGTCTTCACGACGCGGAAGCCGATGATGTCTAACTGTTTCGACGAAGCCCAAGGTTCGCGGTACGTCGAACGGCAGCAGTTCGCACTTCTGGTCCTGCTGCCGCCACGAGCGGTGCGGCAGGGACCATGGGAGCCTGGAGGCGTGTTGACGCCTACGGGGTCCGTCACCGCCTCATGCGGGTAGTCCGCAAAATCGTACCAGTCCAAGCACCATTCCAACACGTTGCCGTGCATGTCATAAAGCTCCCACGCATTAGGCTGATAGCTGCCGGCAGCGGCCGTGCCGCCTGTGGTGTCAGCGTTCGCATCATGATTTAGTCCGCCATTGAACTTGTATCGCCCGACCTCGGCCATATTCACGCAATCCTCCGTGGCGGTCAAGTTCTTTCCCGAGTTCAAGGCCGTCGTGGTTCCGGCGCGGCAGGCGTATTCCCATTGCGCTTCCGTGGGCAAATCAAAGTCCAGGCCGGTTTTGGCTCGCAGCCGCCCCAGGAAGGAGTAGCCATCCACGGCGTTGTTGGCCGGCCAGCCCGAGCCTAGGTCGCTTCCCCGAATGTCCTCATAGCTGACATTTTCCACTGGCCGGGCAGCATAGCAGGCTTCGTTGGAGAACGTGCTTGGCCTGGTGCCCATCACGAGTTCCCATTGCTTCTGGGTCACTTCAAACACCCCCACATAGAAGTCCTTGGTCAGGGTCACTTGATGCAGGGTTTCATTCTCTCCCCCACCCGGGTTCCGCCCGAGCTCATCTGCCGGCGAGCCCATCATAAAGGTGCCAGCGGGAATTTTGCGCAGCACCAGCTTGGTGGTCTTGTATTTGTCTGACCAGCCTGCAACCGGCCAGGGGCCGCCGGGCGCGTTGTCGAGATAGCTCACTGGGTATCTTCTGGCATTCGGCCCGTCTGACAGGTCCACCACCAGCCACTCTCCACGCACCGGCGGGGGGGCGGCGTTGATGGCGGCGGTGACTTCGACCAGCATCTGATCCGACCATTGGCCATTCCAGTCAGCGCCAGCATCCCACACGATCGACTTGCCCTTTCCCGGCGCCACCTCCGGGCCAATGCCATCCCCGGACAGACTCGTGCAGGGCACGTCCCAAGTAGCGCCTGCATCCTGGGAAATCTTGATGGTCACTGAGAGCGTGGCATGGTCATCATCCGCCAAATCGTAGGTGATGTCAACCAACTTCGTGCCTGCGCGCTGCGCACCAACGACGTTGGAGACCAACGGAGCGGCCTGGACTGACAACGCAAGCAGCAGGCCAAACGCAATGCCGAACAAGACCATACTTCTGTTTCGCATTTTCATAGAAACCTCCTTGAAAGAACTTGTTGTTGACCGGAACCTATTTTTATCTATTGAAATAAAAGCTGGCGGCCCTGCCTGGACGACGCCGCGCAAGGCCGCGCTATACGGCAAGGCTTACTGAATCGTCTTCACGACGCGGAAGCCGAGGAGGGCACTCTGCGTTATCATCGCTCCTATGCGCTGGGCCGAACAGCACCGTTCCGCGCAGTCCGGCCCAGCTGCCGCCTCGGCTGGAGCGGCAGGGGACAGGAACTCCTGGGAGACGTTCGCCGTCACCGCCTTTGGGGTTCGTCACCGGTTGCGGTGAGCAATCCCCAAAATCCAACCAGTCCAAACACAATTCCTCTGCGTTGCCGTGCATGTCATAAAGACCCCACTGATTCGGCCGATAGCTGCCGACCGTGGCAGCACCCGCCAGCTCGTAGGTGATGACAACCAACTTCGTCCCGCCGCGCTGCGCACCAGCGACGTTGGAGACGAATGGGGCGGCCTGGACTGACAACGCAAGCAACAACAGGCCAAACACAAAACAATGCGACAGCCAGCCTTTACCGTTCTGCTTCACAAGTACCCCTGACAAAGATGCTGAAACTGCTGGATTTCACTGCGGCTACTGGCGTAAATTCACTGGGGCTAAGATAGCTTCGATTTTCAGCCCTGTCAAACGCTGAACCTTAAAAAGAAAGCAGAAATTTTCAAGTTATTGCACTGACGCTATTTGCACTGCGCAAATAGTTATGCCGACCTTCCCCCCTTGACAATCCCAATGCGCCGCCCCTCGACGGCGTCATGGGTCAGTCTTCTGTAGTGCCTTTACAACCTGAATTTTTGTTAATGTACGAAGTTTTGTGATGAATGCTTGTAGTATTGGTCACCGATTGATACTCGGAGTTCAGGGCAATCTGCGGCACCTAGGCACCCCGGGAAAAGCACTTTAGTGGACAGTGGACAATGGACTTTAGTGGACTTTAATGGACGTTAATAGACGATGGACTGTGGACAGAAGTGGACGTTAATGGCAGTGGACGTGGACGGAAGTGGACAGTCATGGACATGCGGAGCTTTCGATGCGTAGCTTGTACAGGCTTCCAGACGGTGAAAATGCATCATGCTTACAGTCATATCAACATGCGCCGTAGGTGCTTAACCATGCTTAACCCCAGGCTTTAACCCATAAGCGTTAAGTTGTTTCCAGAAATCCTAATTTTGCCTTCCAAAATTCAAAAATTTTTGGCAGAAAGACATTTTTGTCCGCTTTTGTCGCTTTGAAAAGGGAAATTATTTGGATTAAAAATCAAAAAACTGAACTGCTTAACGCTTATGGGCTTTAGCCTGGGGGAAGGCATACCTCAAAAATGGTGCCCAGTAGGGGCACTACCGGACGTCTGACAAACAGAACCGCTGTGCCAAATCTCTCTTTCTATCACAAGATTCCGCACATTACCAAATCTTGGCTAATGTGCGAAGTTTTGTGATGAATGCTTGTAAACCTTCAGACTGGCGTAGGTGGGATTGGTCTCATGCGCAGGCTATGATTCCTGCGTTCGCTGTCAAATATCGCTTCTGAAGCCATATATTGCCGATTTCACAGTGAGTTGATTATCAGTCAATTCTCGCATGTATTCTGCGCCGTAGGCGCTTAACCATGCTTAACCCCTATGGGCTATCTTAACCTTGATTTATTTTATTTTTCGTGTTAATTGTATCGTCGCTATGTAAAAGCGACGATCAAGCGATTATCCACTAGGGACAAAACGGGATTCCGGTAGCGGGAGAGCCTTTAACCCCAACTCTTCGAGAGCCTGCCTGGACCGCTCCCCGCTACCGCTTTGTCCGCCTGACGGCTTATATCAAGTAGCCCGCCATAATGTGGCAGGGCCTCCATAGGGGCGCCGCTACGGACAGTAATCCCGGGTACCAAACACCAAAGAAAGGAGAAGTACCGATGCTTATTATAGGCTTCGATTGGGCAAGCGACAAGCACGATGTGTGCATTTTGTGCCCAGACGGCAGTGTACTGTACAAAGGCGAGGTCGAGCATTCCGCCAAGGGATTTGAAAAACTCCAGCAGAAAATAGCCTCCTTGGAGCCAAGGGAGGATGAGGTCCACGTTGCCTTGGAACAGCATGATGGCGCTCTTTTGGCATGGCTGCTCGCCTCGGGCTACGCCGTCTACGGCATCAATCCGAAAAGCGCCGACCGCGCCCGCGACATTTTTCACCCCAGCGGCGAAAAGGATGACAGGCGCGACGCAAGGATGATCGCAGACCTCCTGCGCAACAACCTGTCCTACTATAAGCCGATGCACGCGCAATCGGATGAGACGCTGAACCTGCGTGCCCTGGCAAGACTCCGGGTAAGCCTGGTTCAAGAAAAAGCTGCGTTGAAACAGAAAATACGCGGTCGCCTGGCGGAGTGGTGCCCCGACGTGTCAAAGTTATGCTCGGATTTGGAGCGCGTTTGGCAGCGGGAGTTGCTGCATCGCTGGCCTCTGCATGAAGACTTGACGAAGGCAGAAGACAAGGACATGAAGGCATTCCTCTCTTCAAAGCGCTTGCGCGCAGAAACTAAGGAGGCAATACAATGCGTGAGGGCAAGCCGCGCCACGCATGTGCCCAGGGGCAGGAAGACGGCGCTGCGCATGGAAATGAAATTCCCGTTGGATAAGCTGGACACCATCATAGACCAGATCAAGCAAGTGGATGAAGAGCTGGAAAGCGCCTACAAGTCCCATTCCAACCATGCGGTATTCAATACCCTGCCGATCAAGGCCACGACCAGCTTGGCCATGATAGCCGGCGCCTTTGGGGATCGGCGCTGCAACCCTGCTGATTGGAGCCAATACGCCTCCTGGTGGGGAGTGGGTCCGGTAACGGTCTCCTCAGGTAAAAAGAAGCTGGTCAAGCGAAGGCGGGGCTGCGACTGGCAGGTGCATCAGGCGCTGCTGGATTTTTCCTTCTCAACAGTCTTCAACGTATCCGGATGCTGGGCAAGTGACTATTACAAGCGAAAGCTGGAGGAGGGGCACAGTCATAACGGAATTCTGCGTGCCCTCTCCTCGCGATGGGTGAAAATACTCTGGACAATCTGGCACAAGGGAATAGCGTATAATGAGATGTTCCATCGAGAGCAAATAATGCTTGCAAAAACAAAAATACGCAAGTCAGGTTGACATATCAAGTCCAGGCTTTAGCCTGGGGGAAGGCATACCCCAAAACTGTGCCCCATAGGGGCACTACCGGGACGTCTACCAGCACAATCACTGCGCCAAATCTCTCTTTCTGTCACAAGTTCTCGCACATTACCGAAAAATCGTTAATGTGCGAAATCTTGTGATAAAAGTTGACACTTGACAAAATGCATCTGAATCCTTATTTTGATAACATTGTCAAACACAACAATATATGGAGATTCAGACAAAAGAAAAAAAATTAACATGGATTTGATATTTTGCAAATCAGAGGATAATTTCTCCCTCAACGATTGAGCCATGAAAGTTGATGAGCCATTAACGTAAATGTATGAACGCGATGTCTGTACCCCCCAAGATCAGACACATTAACGCAAAGCGTGATGACCGGGGCTGGCCGCCCCTGCAAGGGCGCGGCAGAAGCGCACAAGACAGCGAAAAATACGACGCAGACTACTGAACCGTCAACGCGAGGCGGAAGCCAAAAGCGGCATACTGGTACGACGAAATGTTCCCGTCGCGGCGCGCAGAACGGCAGTAGTACGCTTCGGAGTTCCAGCCGCCGTCCCGGAGGATGCGGTAGGGAGCCTCGTCAACGCCTTTGGGATCCGTCTCCGCCTGCGGTGGGTAATCCCCCTTATCGTACCCGTCCAAACACCATTCCCACACGTTGCCGTGCATGTCATAAAGCCTCCACGAATTCGGCAGATAGCTGCCGACTTTGGCAGTGGCGCCTGATGTGTCAACATCCGGTGATTGGTTTTGTCCGCGATTGTACTCGTACCGCCCTACCTCGGCCACATGCTGACATTCCGATTCATCGGTCAAATTTTTCCCCGAGTTCAAGGCGGTCGTAGTTCCGGCGCGGCAGGCGTACTCCCATTGCGCTTCAGTGGGCAGATCAAATATCAGGCCGGTTTTTTCCCGCAGCCGCCCCAGGAACGAGTCGGCATCCACGGCATTATTGGCCGGCCAGCCCGAGCCAGCGTCATTTCCGCGAATGTCGTCGTAGCTGACCCGCTCCACCGGACGGGTGTCGCGGTAGTCAACGTTGTAGAAATAGCTCGGCCAGTCCCCCATCACCCGCTCCCATTGCTTCTGGGTCACTTCAAACACACCCACATAAAAATCCTTGGTCAGGGTCACCTGGTGCTGGGTCTCGTTACTTGAACGTCCTAACTCGTTCTCCGGCGACCCCATGGTAAAAGTGCCAGCGGGAATTTTACGAAGCACTAGCTTCGTGCTCTTGAATTCGTCTGGCCAGCCGTTGACCGGTGCGCTATAGAGGCTGCTCACCTGATATCTTGGAGCCTCTGGTCCTGGTGTTAGGTCCACGACCAGGTACACTTCGCGTATCGGGGGTGCGTCACCGCCGCCGATGGTGGCGGTGACTTCGACCTTCATCCGATCCGACCATTGACCATTCCAGTCGGCACCCGCATCCCACACGATCAACTTGCCCTTTCCTGGCGTCACCTGGGGGCCAATGCCATTCCCCGACAAGCTTAGACAGGGCACGTCCCACGTGACGCCGCCATCCTTGGAAATCTTGATGGTCACCGACAGCGTGGCATGATCCGCATCCGCCAGATCGTAGGTAATGTCCACCAGCTTCGTCCGTGCGCGTTGAGCGCCCACGACGTTGGAGACGATTGGAGCGGCCTGGACTGACAACGCAAGTAGCAGGCCAAACGCAATTCCGACCAATACCATACTCTTGTTTTGCGTTTTCACAGGAACCTCCTTGAAACTTGTTGTTGACTGGAACCCATCATCACACATCAACCAAGGGCTGACACCCCCTGAATCCTACCGCCGCTTGCAACGGTTGCACCGCCCCCACCGCCCCTGCCAGGATGCGGCAAGCCCGCGCAAAACGGCGAAAAATACGGCAAGACCTACTGAACCATCCTGGGGCACTTCAAACACACGCACATAGAAATCCTTGGTCAGGCCTTTTTCGATCAGCATCACAAGTGCCCCCTGACACATCTTCAGTTATTGAAATTCATCATGACCGGTTCGTTTGAAGTGACAAAAATCCAATAGCAACAGTCTGTCTTCAGGGTGCCTCCTCCAGCTACAAACTGATATGCGTCGCCGTTCCAATGCCATGCCCGGCTGCCGACGCCTTCCGCCGCCGGCATTGCGCAGGCATTGGGAGGATTGACAAGATTCCATCCTTGCTGAAGCAACATGACAGCATCAGTCTTGATGCCAGTGATGGAAATGGTTCTGTCTTCATCATGGCTATAGACGAAATAGCCGCGTTCCGGATTCAAGGACTCGTCACTACGACAAATTTCATATCGTCCGTTTTTCCAATACCAGACCACCACGTCGCCCCAAGCAATAGGTGCAACGTCACCAAAGATTTCTCCTTGTGATTGCGTTGACATAAGAGGGCTGCCAATGAAATTCCAGCCGTTCTTCAAGTTGATGTGCGCTTCAACTAAAGGCGCGTAGGCTATTTCATAGACAGTGCCTCTATGGACTCTCGCCGTCGAGGTCCGCCGCATGTCAATGGGGAATCCCACAGGTTGTTCATCCATGATCTTTTGCAGATAAAGATGCCTGTTTTGCTCTGCGGCGTCGATGTTCCAAGTCAATGTAAAGGCGTTATTGTCTTCTGCACCGTTTCGCTGCTGCTCGCCTCCTGCCCTGATAGTGCCTGGCTGAACGACTTCAAGCCGCCAGCGAGTAATGCCGTCTTTGCCGGGGAATGGCCTCCAATCGTGCGATAGACGACGAATGCAGGTGAACGTGGGCAAGCTGCACAAGCGCACGCTTTGCCCGGGAATGGCCGCGACATCAAGGTCATCCTCGCCATGAGCTGCCGCCTCGTTTTCCCCGAAGAACAGGGTGATGGGGTCTTCTCCACTGTCAAGAGCGGTGGCAGTCAGCCACATCGCCGAGTCGATGACGTCGCTGGGCGTAATCTCGAAGGTCACGCCCCCGGCGACGAACACCAGGGCGTAGTTGGAGGCCAGGAACGCGCCGTTGTCAGCCAGGGCAAGGGTGCCCCGGGTGATCTCGTAGCCGCCAACCGCCTCGCCCGGCTCGCGGGACAGGGCGCCGGTGAAGGCAGGCGTCTCCCCCTCAAGCGCGCCCTCGAAGGTGTACGTCAAGACCGGGTCAAAGGCGCCAAGGATTTTCGACTGCCCGGGCGTCGGCGTCACCACCAGGTCAACGAGAGGAAGGTACGGGTCGCGCGTGTCCACCGTGAACAGGCACGACACGGCGCTGTGCGAATTGGGCGTAATCTCGAAGGTCACGCCCCCGGCGACGAACACCAGGGCGTAGTTGGAGGCCAGGAACGCGCCGTTGTCAGCCAGGGCAAGGGTGCCCCGGGTGATCTCGTAGCCGCCAACCGCCTCGCCCGGCTCGCGGGACAGGGCGCCGGTGAAGGCAGGCGTCTCCCCCTCAAGCGCGCCCTCGAAGGTGTACGTCAAGACCGGGTCAAAGGCGCCAAGGATTTTCGACTGCCCGGGCGTCGGCGTCACCACCAGGTCAACGAGAGGAAGGTACGGGTCGCGCGTGTCCACCGTGAACAGGTCAGACTCGTCCGAATGTGAATCTGAATCAGCGCGAGCATTCCCCACCCCCGTCATCATCAGCGCCGCCACCAGCGTCAGTGCAAATAGCATCGAATTGGTTTTCATAGGGCCACCGAGTTTAGAGTTGAAGGTTGATTGTATCGTTTTGTTCGCTGACTAATGAATCGTCCTCGCAAGCCGGAAGCCAATTGCATAGTTAGCCTCAGATGCGACCGTCCCGAATCGGTGCGGTGCGCCGAGCAGCATTCGTACGCATAGCTGTGTCAGCTGCCGCCCCGGTAGATGTGATAAATCCCATCAGGCTCTGCCCACAGGGTCTGTCACCGCCTCAGGTAAGTAACCCTCCTCGTTCCACCAGTCCAAACACCATTCACACACGTTGCCATGCATGTCATAAAGCCCCCACAGATTCGGCCGATAGCTGCCGCCCCTTGGCGGTGCCGGCTGTTGCGTCAGATTCTGCTGTGCCATCTAACCCGCCATTGTAAAAGTACCTCCCCACCTTGTCCATGTTCGGGCATTCCCGTTCCATAGTTATACTCTTCCCCGAGTTCAAGGCGGTCGTCGTTCCTGCTAGGAATCTCCTTGAACCTTGTTGTTGACCGGAACCTATCATTGCCCAAGGACTGAAATCACCTGCCAGGACGCGGCAAGCCCGCGCGAGACGGCGAAGCCTACTGAATCGTCTTCACGATACGGAAGCCGACAGTGTCTGTCCGCGCCATCGGGGACCAATAGCAGCCGCGGTACGCCGAACGGCAGCAGTCCGCGAAGTAGGCCCAGCTGCCGCCCCGGATGATGCGGCAGGGGCCGGCACCTGGAGGAAAGCTGCCGTCGCCGCCTTTGGGGTCTGTCACCGGCAGCGGTGAGTAATCCCCAAAATCCCACCAGTCCAAGCACCATTCCAACACGTTGCCGTGCATGTCATACAGCCCCCACGCATTCGGCCGATAGCTGCCGACCTTGGCAGTGCCGCCTGATGTGTCAACACCCGCGTCTTGATTTTGTCCGCCATTGAACCAGTATCGCCCGACCTCGGCCACATTCGGGCAATCCTCGACATGGGTCAAATTCTTCTCCGAGTTCAAGGCGGTCGTAGTTCCGGCGCGGCAGGCGTACTCCCATTGCGCTTCAGTGGGCAGATCGAAGTCAAGGCCGGTTTTGGCGCGCAACCGCCCCATGAAGGAGCCGTCATCCACGGCATTGTTGGCCGGCCAGCCCGAGCCCATGTCGCTTCCCCGGATGTCCTCATAGCTGACATTTTCCACTGGCCGGGCATTGCGGAAGCTTGCGTTGGAGAACTTGCTTGGCCAGGCGCCCATCACGAGCGCCCATTGCTTCTGGGTCACTTCAAACACACCCACATAGAAGTCCTTGGTCAGGGCCACTTTATGCAGGGTTTCCTTCTCTCCCTCCTCCGGGTTCCGTCCTAACTCACCTGTCGGCGAACCCATCATAAAGGATCCGGCGGAAATTTTACGCAGCACCAGCTTTGTGGTCTTGTATTCGTCTGACCAGCCTGCGAATGGCCAAGGGCCGCCCGGTGCGTTGTCGAGGTAGCTCACTGGGTAGCTTGCGGCTTTCGGCCCCATGGACAGGTCCACGACCAGCCACTCACCGCTTGGCTGCGGGGCGGCATTGATGGTGGCGGTGATCTTGGCCTTCATCCGGTTCGACCATTGGCCATTCCAGTCAGCACCTGCATCCCACACGATCGACTTGCCTTTTCCCGGCGTCACCTCCGGACCAATGCCATCCCCGAACACGCTTGTGCAGGGCACGTCCCAAGTGACGCCGGCATCCTTGGAAATCTTGATGGTCACGGCCAGCGTGGCATGATCAGCATCCGTCAAATCGTAGGTGATGTCAACCAACTTCGTCCCTGGGCGCTGCGCCCCCACGACGTTGGAGACGAATGGGGCGGCCTGGACTGGCAACGCAAGCAACAGGCCAAACACAAAACAATACGACAATCTGCCTTTACCGTTCTGTTTCATAAGTACCTCCTAGTTATGTAGTCACTAAACTTCACCATGACCGCACCACGCAAATTCATCACATCGTAAAATAGCTTCAGTATTCAAGCCTGTCAATCGCTGAACTTTTAAAAAAAATGTAGGAATTTTCAAGTTCCTGCACTGACGCTAGTTGCACTGCGTTAATATTTATTGCCGGACTTTTGCGCTCCCCTTGACAATCCCAATACGACGACCCCGATGACAAGCATCCTGCTGCTTATTTTTCCCCGCCTAAAAAACACGTCTGAAAATTGCTGGCAACGGCGAAAAACAGGACGTGCTAATACCACTCAGAATCTTATTTCCAGTGAAAGATTTTTTCAGGAAAATTTTCTTCAGGTCGTTGGCCTACAACCTTTTTTAAAGTGCCGCCAAACTCAGGCATTTTTCTTCGACCGATCCGACCAGTCCGACTGTTCAGTCGGAGAACCTAACAAGCCAGCCCGAACCGTCGCATGCAACCCCATTCCCCAAAGCGAGAATGCCAAACAAAAAATTCCATACTACTCTTCGCCAACTTCTTGTTTTCCGAAAAATCTTTCCCAGAAAACAAGAAGTTGGCTGATAGTAGCAGGCAAGGGCTACTGAATCATCTTTGTGAGTCGGAAGCCCAGAATGTTTCGCGGCTCCGACGGGTGGCTATACCAGCGGTACGCCGAGCGGCAGTACTGAGCGTCGTAGCCCCAGCCGCCTCCCCGGATGATGCGCTGAGTCCCATCGGGAGCGCCTGTGGGGTTCGTCATCGGCTGCGATGAGTTGCCACTCGCCTCATCCCACCAGTCCAAACACCATTCCAACACGTTGCCGTGCATGTCATAAAGCCCCCACAGATTCGGCCAATAGCTGCCGACCATGGCAGTGCCGCCTGATGCGTCAATGCCTGCTCCTTGGTCTTTTCCGCCATTGTACCAGTATCGCCCGACCTCAGCCACATTCGGGCATTGGTTCTCACTGGTCAAATTCTTTTCCGAGTTCAAGGCGGTCGCGGTTCCGGCGCGGCAGGCATACTCCCATTGCGCCTCAGTCGGCAGCTCGAAGCCCAGGCCGGTCTTGGCCCGCAGCCGCCCCAGGAAAGAATCTGCATCAACGGTTTTTCGGATCGGCCAGCCAGAGCCGGCGTTGTTTCCGCGAATGTCGTCGTAGCTGACATTTTCCACCGGACGGGTGTCGCGGCAGGCTGCGTTGGAGAACCAGCTTGGCCAGGTGCCCATCACGAGCGCCCATTGCCTCTGGGTCACTTCAAACACACCCACATAGAAGTCCTTGGTCAGGGTCACTTGATGCTGGGTTTCGCTCTTCATTCCATCCGGCTCGCGTCCCAACTCTTCTTCCGGCGACCCCATCATAAAAACGCCGGCGGGAATTTTACGCAGCACCAGCTTCGTGGTCTTGTATTCGTGCAGCCAGCTGCTGACCGGCCAGCCGCCGCCTGGCGCCTCGTCGAGATAGCTCACTGGGTAGCTTGTGGCCTCCGGCCCCTGTGACAGGTCCACGACCAGGTACTCGCCAGCCGTGTTCACCGTGATTGTTACCGTGGCACATCCTGAGTCTGCTTGGCCGTCACTCGCCTTGTAGGTGAAGGTGTCGACGCCACTGAAACCCTGATTCGGCGTATAGGCAAACGAACCATCGGGGTTTAGCGTGAGAGTGCCATGGGCTGGGGCAGTTGCGAGGGTTGCAGTCAAGGCATTATCTGCCGGGGCGATGTCGTTAAGCAGCACCCCTGGCGCGGCCACGGTCAATGTCGTATCAACCGGAGTGGCGTAGGCGTCATCGTGGGCAGTGGGAGCGGCTGGGGCAGTGTCGTCTATGGTGAAGGCGAGACGGAAACCCGCATTGACTGCCTGGCGCGACGGCTGCGTACCGCTGCGGTATGCCGAACGGCAGTATAGCGCGTAGCAGCCCCAGCAGCAGCCCCGGAAGGTGCGCAGAATTCCATCGGCACCGCCTGCGGGGTCGGTCACCGCCCCCGATGGGTCCCCTCCCCCAACAGTCAGCCAGTCCAAACACCATTCATATACGTTGCCGTGCATGTCATAAAGCCCCCACTGATTCGGCCGATAGTTGCCGACCTTGGCAGTGCCGCCTGATATGCCAATATCCTGCGATCCTTCTAATCCTTGCAAGCCGCCATTGAAGAAGTATCTCCCCACCTCGGCCACATTCGGGCATTCCTGCTCATAGGTCACATTCTTCCCCGAGTTCAAGGCGGTCGTGGTTCCCGCCCGGCAGGCGTACTCCCATTGCGCTTCAGTCGGCAGGTCGAAGCCCAGGCCGGTCTTGGCCCGCAGCCGCCCCAGGAAAGAACCTGCATCAACGGCATTGCTCGCTGGCCAGCCCGCCCCGGCTTGACTTCCCCGAATGTCGTCGTAGCTGACCTGCTCCACCGGGCGGAAGTCGCGGTAGGCTGTGTTGTTGAACCAGCTCGGCCAGGTTCCCACCACGAGTTCCCACTGCTTCTGGGTCACTTCAAACACACCCACGTAGAAGTCCTTGGTCAGGGTCACTTCATGCTGGGTTTCGTGCGCATCATCTCGTCCAAACTCGTCTGCCGGCGACCCCATCATAAAAGTTCCGGCGGGGATTCTGCGCAGCACCAGCTTCGTGGTCTTGTATTCGTCTGGCCAGCCGCTGGCCGGCCAGCCGACGCCGGGCGCCTCGTCGAGGTAGCTCACTGGGAAGCTTGCGGCTTTCGGCCCCATGGACAGGTCCACGACCATATACATTCCGCTTGCCGGAGGCGCGGTGCTGGCTGTGGCGGTGATTTGGACCTTCATCTGGTTCGACCATTGGCCATTCCAATCGGCGCCAGCATCCCACACGATCGACTTGCCCTTTCCCGGCGTCACCTCCGGACCGATGCCATCCCCGGACAAGCTCGTACAGGGCACGTTCCAAGTGGCGCCGGCGTCATGGGAAATCTTGATGGTCACGGATAGCGTGGCGTGATCCGCATCCGTCAAATCGTAGGTGATGTCAACCAATTTTGTCCCGGCGCGCTGCGCACCCACGACGTTGGAGACGAATGGGGCGGCCTGGACTGACAACGCAAGCAGCAGGCCAAACACAAAACAAAGCGATAACCAACCTTTTTTGTTCTGCATCACAATCACCTCCTGACAAACATTTAGTTGCGGAAATTCACCATGTTCAGTTGCGGAAATTCACCATGTTCAGTTGCGAAAATTCGCCATGACTATTCATGCGAATTGCCTATCGTAAATATATAGTTCAATATTCTCTTCTGTCAAGCGCTTGACTTGCAAAAAAACGCCGAAATTTTTAAGTTCCTGCATTGGCGCTAGCCCATCTTTCTCACTTTCGACCCCTTTTGAGGCTAAAAAGGCACAACAAACTTTTCAGATCTCCCCCCCTGGCCCTGAATAAACGAGTGGTTCAGGCCTCACCAGCCGGTGACGGCTCCACGACCACTTTCCGCACTGGCAGCGCGCTTACGTCTATGCCGAAAGCACTGTAGATCATTTTCTGCCTTTCATCGGGCTTCCCTGGCCGCCTGATATGATATTCCCTTCCATTGCTGCAAGGAAGGTTAATGGTCGTGTAGCAGTGAGTCTGCAACAGCCTGCGGACTTCCTGGTATATGCAGTCCACGCCTGCCAGCTTCAGGGAATATTCTATCCAGCGCAACAGGTGGTACGCCAGCACGGTGATCCAGACGTGAGCATCGCATCGGTCTTCTTTCCAATGATAGAAAGGACGAAGCCCCAGTTCCCCCTTGAGGAGGTGGAAGGCCGTTTCAACCCGCGTCAGCATGATATAGATGAGCCATATTTCGTCATCCGACAGGTCTCTGCGGCTTGTCCTCAGGTGATAGCATCCATGCTGGCTGGCATCTTCCTGGTATTTCTCCTCGTTCCTGATCCAAGATAGAACTTGCCGATCCTCGTCGTATTTGACGGTGTAGAACTTGGAGGCTCTGGTGTATTGCGACGCTAATTTGCCAATATGCCTCTCCACGTTTGTCCGCCCTGACTTGCTGTCCAGGTGCAGTCTCCCGTCTTTCCTCTCGATTCTCCCGGCCAGCTTCCGCAGCGCCTCAAGGTATCGTTCTTCGGTCTTGCTGACGATTGCGTCTTCTTTTGCCTTTCGGTCTTCGCTTCGGCAAAGCAGGACAACCTCCTGCTCGACCCAGAGCCGCTTCACAAAGATCGTCTTTTTATCATCGCGCCCCTCGACGGCTTGGAAGGCTTCCCGCTGCTTAAAGTCTTCAGCCTGGGGGTGGGTAGCCCCCGAAAGTGGTGCTCCGTAGGGGCACTACCGGACGTCTGACAAACAGAACCGCTGTGCCAAATCTCCCTTTCTGTCACAATATCTCGCACATTACCTTTTTTGGCAATGTGCTGGGCATGGATAATTTTCATAAAGCTCATGGAAGACAAATGCCTTGCTGTCTAACGTCCACTGATGTCCACTTCCGTCCACGTCCACTCTCCACTAATGTCCACTTCTGTCCACAGTCCATCGTCTACTCAAGTCCACTAAAGCACCTTACCCGGGGGTGCCTGGCTCGGCTGATTACCGGGACTCCGAGCATCATCAATCGGTGACCGATTACTGTGCGAAACCTTAAATGATAGAAGTCGATATTTGACAAGGTGCATCTGAACCCTTATTTTGATGAGGAGTCCACCCCTGACCAAAACAAGGAGTACCAAATGCACAGGGAAGTCCCGCCTGAATTAAATCACGAATGCACCAGCTGGATGGTGTTTCACGACTTGACTGTCAACCACACCAACATCCTGCACAAGAACCGCGATTCCAACGTGCGCGGCATCGGCGTTTTGACCAATCGGACTCCAGGCAGCCGGAAATGGGTCGGGCTGGGAAACATCTCCGAGCATCTGGCCACCATGGGCATGAATGAAAAAGGCTTGGCCGTCGTAGTCAACAGCGGCGAACCATGCATTGACAACAATCCCAAAAACGAATGGACAACCCCAAGGATCCTGATGCGCATCCTGGATAACTATGACCGGGCTGCGGACGCCTTGTCCTGCCTACAGGACATGCTGAAGAATGACCAGTACAGTCATGGCAGCAGCGGCTCGATCTTCCTGTTTATGGACCTCAACGAGGGCTACATTGCCGAATGCTCCGCGCATTTCTGCTCTCCGGCCAGGTTCGACCACGGCTACTGCTACCGAGCCAACATCTGGCACAACCCTGACATGTCACGCTACTCCGTCAACACCCCTAAGGGCCATCTAAGCAGCTGCATCCGGGAAATGCAGGTGTATTCCATGCTCAATCACGCCCTGGCGGTTCGCGGCGAAACTATAGCCTGCTCGGACATTTGGGAGCTTTCCCGCAACACCAGCATGCCGGATTCGGAAAACAAAACCGGCGTCTGCAACACGAGGACCAATTCCACCAGCACGCTTGAAATCGACCGGGAATATCCCGACACGCTGTCGACCATGTTTGCCACGCTCGGGCCGCCGCGCCACACCATGTATCTTCCCATACCCATTTGCGTGACGGACGACAGGCCCGACGCCATGAGCAAGCAGCCGGTCTGGTCGGACGCCGCCTTCGAGCGCCTTGAAACGCAGGGGCTTGATTCCTCAACCGAGTCTTGGGTGTGCTTGGAGCGGGCCATGCTGCTGGCCTATCGGCAGGCCCAGGCAGAAGTGCGCGCCAAAATGCGCCAAGGCCGACGTGACGACGCAGTGGCGATTCTCAACGCCGCTGCCAAAAACGCCTGGGCGGCAATGCCGTAAAGAAGGCCAGGCGTCAGAGGAAGATCGATGCGCAAACAGAGAAAGAAAGAGAACGGCTATGAGCATCCATGCCAATGAGCGCTGGGGACTTATAGGAGACGACACACTATGGCTGTGATTAAAAATCCGATAAGACAATTGACCATAAAGGGGTTCAAATCCCTACGCGACGTGGATGCATTCTGGCTTGAACGACTCAACGTCCTCATTGGCGCCAACGGCTCCGGGAAAAGCAACTTCGTTTCCTATTTCCGTATGCTCAGAGAGTTGGTGGAGGAACGCCTCCAAGTGTGGGTGGCCAAACAAGGAGGTGCGGAACGTATTTTAAGTTTCGGGTCAAAGGTGACGCCCGCCTTGGAGTCCTACATTGAGTTTGGTTTGAACGGCTACAAGTTTTCCCTCGAACCTACGGCTAACGATGCCTTCACCTTTGGAGACGAACGCCTGTTTTTCGAGGGTATATTCATAGACTCGACATGGACGTCTATCGGGGCCGGTCACTTGGAGTCAAAACTCAAAGCCAAAAAGAAAGAGTTGAGAGAAGGCAGCACAGCGGACTACTGCTACTCAGCCATATCCAACTGGCGGGTCTACCACTTCCACGACACGAGCGACACAGCCGGTGTTAAGAAACCCGGGGCGTTGCACGACAACGAATATCTACGCACGGATGCCTCGAATCTGGCAGCCTTCTTGTATTTGCTTCGTGAACAACACGGCGAAGTATACCAACAAATCCGAAAGACGGTTTGCCTCGCAATGCCCTTCTTTGACGACTTCGTGTTGAAACCGCGGGAACTCAAGACCGGGGAACAGCAAATCCGCCTGCTCTGGCGGCAAAGGGGAAGCGATTATGCATTCTGGCCCAGCCAACTTTCAGACGGTTCAATTCGCTTTATCTGCCTGGTGACGGCGTTGCTTCAGCCGGCCCCCCCATCCACTATCATCATCGATGAGCCGGAGCTGGGTCTGCATCCCTACGCGATCACGCTGCTCGGTTCTCTTTTGCGGTCAGCGTCGCAACGCATGCAAGTCATTGTTTCTACGCAGTCCGTGCCCCTGGTGAATGAATTTTCTGTCGATGACCTTGTTGTCGTCGAGCGTGAGCAAGAAGCGACTGTCTTTAAGCGCTATGACGAGAAAGAGTTTGCAGATTGGCTGAAAGACTACACGGTTGGCGAGCTCTGGGAAAAGAACATAACCGTCCCATAGGCTCCTCAAGCCGCCCAGAAATGAGCTGTTTTCCTACCTGAGGACACCAGGTTTTCCCAAAAGGCATTTTTGATTGTTGGGGTTT
>MWEG01000014.1 GCA_002070945.1 Lentisphaerae bacterium ADurb.Bin082 | reverse complement strand
TATTTTTGTCCACGGCTTGAAAAAACTCAAAAAATAGGAGAAGGCTCACGAACTAATTTTGATTCCGCATGGCTGCTGGGCGACAGTCGAGTAAGCGCGAGAAGGCAGCAGGCCAGGACAGGGGGCGTGCGGCTTTCATTAAATGCAACCTGGCCGACAGTGCAAGTCAAGATTTTAGTGAGTCTGCTATTTCGATGCAGTCATGATTTTAAACGAATAATCATGATTTTAAACAAATAAAACATAGGGAGTTGACAATGAAAAGCAGCAGTAGATTGGCGTATTCGATGAAGGCCTTGGCAGTGGTTGTGGCGTTTGTCTTTAGTGGCGTCGCGGTTTACGCCCAGGAAGCGCCTCCACTGCTTCCCGTGCAGAGTGTCATGTCCTCCTTCCTGGTGGAAACGAATGACGAAGGCAAGGAAGTGCTGACGAAAAGCGAGGTGGCACGGCCTGGCCAGTTGATTGAGTATGTGTCGCGCAACTGCAATGTGACGGACGGCGATTTGCTTGAAGTGAATTTGATTGTGCCCATTCCACCTTACACTTGTTATTTGGCTGGCACCGCGTCGGCAGACCAGCCAATCCAGCCGGAGTTCAGCATTGACGGCGGCAGCAAGTACCAGCCAGAGCCGGTGAAGTATATGGTGAAACAGGCGGATGGCACCGAAAAAGAGGAAATCGCGACGCCGGATATGTATACGCATGTGCGCTGGCCCGCAGGCGTGATGAAGGCGCGACAGGAAATAGTCGTGAAATGCCGGGTGCAGGTGAAATAGTCGCCAATGCGTAAGGCTTGCCCCAGAATCGGCGGAGACTGACAGCTAACATCAGTGAGCGCCAGAGAGACTCCAGAAAAGAGACGGGCAAGCGGGTTTTCTTGAAACGTCCAATGTGCAGATGCGGAAACGTCTGTCAAGAATTTGTCTGAGGCTGTCGTGAGTTTGTCTAGAAAGTATTGTTTTAACAAAATTCTAACAATTTATAGCTAAATTCTGCGGGGGGGGAAAGTTTTGCGGGGGGGGGGGGGAAAGAGTTTAACAGCCCTTTCCTCACCCTTCGTGTTTTTTCGGATAGCCTCAGCTGCGAATAGCGGCCAATCGGTAAGAATTTTATTTCAGAATCAACTTGTTTTCAGAATCAACCGAGACAGGAATCAATCCATCTAAACAAACAGGAAACTACGGAAGGAGGTTTTTGACGAACAGCCACAGCAATCCGAAAGCATTTATTATTCAGTCAACTTTTTTGTGCGTATGCGTCAACCAACCAAGAAAAGCCTTTTATCCAGGCAAGGAGGAGTGCAACAACGACAATAATCAAGGAGTATAGATTCAGCCTTTGTGTAAACAGTCAAGAACATGCAACCCTGCAACCAAGAAGAAAGAATAACGAAGAAGGAGAATGACTACCGTGACTAGTCGAACATTAATCAAAAAATTGGCCAGGAGCCTCTTTGTCGGTGCCGCTTTTGTATTTTTAAGTGTGCAGGCTTGGGCTCTGACCCCAGCGGGAACCGAAATCCGCAACCAATCCGTGGCGACCTATAAGGACGCCAACGCACAGCCGCAAATCTCAACCTCTAACGAGGTCATCAACATCGTTGACAAAGTCTATGGACTGGAAATCACGCCGAATAAAGAAGGCGGAACGGAAGGGCCGTTTAACTACACCAATACGCCGGCTTTGAGCCAGACCACCGCGCCCGGCAACGTGGCCTACTTCCATTACCAGCTGAAGAACACGGGTAACACGCCTGACACCTTCAAGCTGACTGCTGCCTTCCAGGACGCAGGGATCGATAACTCCATAGTTCCCAATGGCGTGGAAGTCTACTATGACGCCAATGGCAATGGCCAGGTTGACGCTGGTGATATCCTGCTGGCAACTGAGACCGGCCCCACCAGCGCTGCAACGCCGCTGGTTGCCCAAGACGCCATCATCCCCTTGATCGTCGCCGTGAAGACGCCGACCAGTGCGGCTGACGCCAATGTGATCAGAACCGATATCAATGCAGCATCGGTCGGCAGTGATCCTACTGATTTCATTGACGCTATCTCCAACTGGAACCTGACCAAGTTCTCGAAGAGCACTGGTATCCTGACCGCCACCAAGGCCGCCAACGTCAGCTCGGCAGTCCCGGGGCAGACCTTGACCTACACGATTGAAGGCTCCAACACCGGCAGCGCCGCCGTCTACTCCGTGGCGGGCTACGACGTCGATCTGGACAATGATAACACTGCGGAAAAACGCGACGGTATCTTGATCATTGACACGCTTGATAAGATGAAATTGAATGTTGCCGACGGTGTCGCCGGCAGCTATAATGGCGTTACTGAGTTGGCGGGTTTTGGCCCGACCAAGGCTCGCATCGTCTTCTGGAATCAAGCTGACAACGCGTGGTATGATAACAAGGCAAACGCCAACTGGGGCACTGGCGACCCGAAGATCGCCCTCTTTATTCCTGACGTAGACAGCGTAATAGGAGGCGGACCCGTCGATAACGCTCCAGGTGTCGTGTTGACTCCTGGCCAGGGCTATAAGTTCAGCTTCACGGTCAACGTGCAAACCCCCTACAGCACGACCGAGCCTAAGCTGATCGAAAACTACGCTGAAGCCACTTATGGCAAGGATGCCAGCAGCACTGTCGACGTCACATCCAACATATCGTTGGTGACCATCGGCGCTGATCCGCTGACTGCCACGCCTGGCGTCGCCATTGGTCCGTTTGGGCACCCGAAGGCTGATACTGCTGCTGCGTACAATTTGACCAGCGCCAATCATCCTGCCATTGACGCCAAAGGCCTGAGCGTTGGGGAGACGACGCCTGACATCACCGAGGCCGGCATCCGCGACGCTGGCGAAGTCATCGCCTTCCCGCTGACTATCCTGAACCCGAATGAACCGCTTAGCGCCCCTAACGGCGACGGCGGCCCTGCCACCCTGGCAGATATCTACAACATCACGTATGCCGCTCCCCCGGCTGGCTACACCCTTGTCCTCTACAAGTCTGATGGCATCACCCCGCTGGCTGACACCAATGGCGACGGCATTCCAGATACTGGCGCGATTGACCCGGCCGGCACTGCCAACATCGTCGTCAAAGTCTTCATCGCGGGGAATGTAGTGAGCGCAGGCCAAGATTTCACGATCACCGCTAAATCGGTCAACGCCGTCACTCCGGCGAGAATTGACACGACTATTCTGCGTATCAATCAAGTCCGTAAGGCCAGCGTTGATATCGCTACCGGCATGCCAGGCACCGGCTCGCCACCCCTCGGCCAATTGGGCAACCACGACAACGCTACTAACGCTACTAACGCCAGTGCGGTTGACGACGACGATGAAACTACTGTTAAAGATGACCCGGCCGGCGTGGAACCCGGCGCTGTCGTGGTCTTCCCCGTCCATATCGCCAATATGCGGCCCGGCACCAATTCGGTCACCGATCGGGACACTACCACCAGCGTTGCTGACACCTATAAACTGAGCGTGGAGAAGCTGATTGTCGGCACTGCCGACGCCACTCCTTTCATCGTCGAGCTGCTGAAGGACGATGGCAATGGCACCATTGAGGCTAGCGAGCTCGTTCCGATCAGCGACACCGGCTGGCTCCCGCCTATCCGCGATGTTAGCAGTATTTACGCAACAGAAACAGATCGAATCTTCCACATGAACGTCCGCGTGCAGGTTCCGGAAGGCACGCCTGCCGGCGACTATATCATCAAGGTGAAAGCCACCTCGACTAACAACCCGGATGAGTTTGACACCATGCACCTGCTGGTCAAGGTGAAAAACGCTCCTGGCATCCAGGTGCTGCCGGACAATACCGCGACCGTGGTTGCGGGCGGCTCCTACATCTTCTCGCACATGGTGGTCAACACTGGCAACCAGGCCGGCACCGTGACGCTCGTACACAGCTCGCTGCCCAACGGCTACAGCGCTGTGTGGGTGAGCTGCGCGGACGGCTCTGTCATTGGCGCGGGCAACCCGAGTACGCATACCACCGCATCGATTCCGGCGGCGGCGCCTGGCGTTGAGAACAGCACTCCGGTCTGCCTGAAGGTCTTTGTGCCGGCGAACGCCCCGGCTGGCAGCGTTGTGCCGATTACGGTGACAGGCACGCTGAACGTCACCAACCCCGTCTCTGATACTGCGCTGGACATCATCACCGTCATCGACGGCGCCTTGCAGCTGCAGAAAATCAATGCCCCACCCACGGCGGTTGCTCCTGCTGGCACGATCAAGTACACCACCAACTACAAGAACCTCAGCCCGGCCACGCTGACGCAAGCCGTCATCGCGGACGCCATCCCGGCCAACACCAAGCTGGTGGTGACTGATGGCACCATCAAGGCCAAGCTCCCGGATGGTACTGAGGTTGAAACCGGCACCCACGACACCTACTTCCAGTACAGCACCAACAACGGCATCACCTGGACTGTGTGGCCTGCCGATGAAACCACCCTGTCTGGTTATAGCACGACGGATCACACCGCCTCCGGCATCACCAACATCAGGTTTGATATTGGCAACACCAGCAGTACGACTGCACCCGGCGGCTCCGTCGGAGCCGGTGAAGACGGCTGGTTCGAATTCCAGGTCATTGTGAAGTAACCTCACTGCTTCGACCTGACCGGTCGTGGCGCCCGCAGCAGCACCGCTGCGGGCGCCACTCCGGTTGAATGCTGAATGCTGAATGCTGAATGCTGAATGCTGAGGCGCATTTCATAATTCATAATTCATAATTCATAATTCATAATTCATAATTCGTTAGGGGCGAGTGGACATGACAAACGCTGCTGTATGTATTTGCATGTAGGAGCATGTAGTTCAAGCTTCAGCTTGCTGTATGTTTCACACTTTTAGCGTTTCCTCCGCTGCGTGGCCTAAGACAAAATTTCCGTGCATTCTGCGTATTCCGTGGTTAAAAAACACCATGACAATCCGTGTTCATCTGTGTTTATCCGTGGTTAAAAAATAGTTTACAGACGATATTCCACCCCAAGGGGTTTTGGTGATTATAGCATTTACCAATAAAACACAACACCAGGCAAGGGGGCCTATGCTCTTGTCGGCAACGTCGTTGTCGGCTATGACTGGCCATGCGCTTGCTTGCCTGGTGTTGTCTTTTATTTTGCTTTTCGCCAGCAACGTTTTTGCTTTGACTCCGGCCAGAACTGTAATCCAGAACCAGTCTACTGCTGCGTATCATTGGTCTGGCCGTGATTATGACATTGCCTCCAACGCTGTCAGAAATCTGGTAGCGCCGATTTATGGCCTTCGGATTGTCCCGGATGGCACAGTCGCCGAGCCTGGTCAGACCGCTTACGGCGACCCTGGGAGGACTATTTACTTCCCCTACGTGCTGACTAACACCGGCAATATTGTTGACAGCTATGACCTTAGCGTAGTTTTCCTGCAAGGCTCTTTTCTGCCTTCTTATCGAGCCATTTATCTTGACGCCAATGGCAACGGTCGCGTCGACGCCGGTGAAAATGCAGTTAAGCGGATCGATTCGTTGGGTTCGGGCGATTTTGTCAATCTCTTAGTTCGCATTGACGTTCCGGCGAATGCATTGTCTGGCACCCGTTCGACTGCGGAAGTGTATCACGACCTCCAGGGACGCTCAGCGGGCGACTCCAGCGTCGTGGACAAGGACAACGTCAATCGCATTCTGCTGGTCTATGATGCTGTGCTCAAGATCACCAAATCGCCGGCTGTAATATCGGTTGCGCCGGGCGGTCAGATTGATTTTGCTTTGGACGTGATCAACGTCGGCAGCGTCGTTGCCCAGCCGGAAACCGTGCTGGTTGATGGCGTCAGTCGCAAGGGCGTCTTAGTGCGCGACCAGCTGGCTGGCGCAGCCGAGGGCCTGGTGCAATACGTCCCCGGCACGCTGACCGCCAGTCCGACTGGACGGCGGCTGGTTCGTCTCATCGGCGAGAACAACTGGCGCGAACTCACCAGCGCCAATGAAGCCGAGCTGGCGGCGCGGGTGGCTGAAATCGGCATTTTGTTTGATCAGAACCCTGAACTCTTTGTCCCGAGCCAGCAGGCCCGGGTCAAGTTCCGCCTGGCGATAGCTGAGAATCATCCGGCTGGCTTGCTGCCGAACACCAGCCGCGTGCAGTACCGCAGCCGTCAAGGCGATCCTCGGGAGGACTTAGCGACTAACACGGTGCGCGTCACCGTGCAGGCCAAGGTCAACCAGGTGCTGATTGGCCCGTACAACGAGCCTGCGGCCCTGGGCGATGTCTTCGGCGAACTCAACAACAACGGCGATGTGACCCTTGATCCCGGAGTGCCGGCCGTTGCGCCCAATCCGCATGGCGTCCAGGTCGTAGGCAACACGGTCTATTTCCTGAACACGATTCGCAATGACGCCAATGCGACTGACACCATCAACGTCAGCATTGACGCTTTAAGCAACTTGCCAGCTTCCTGGCTTCCCCTGGTGAGCGTCCTGGCCATTGGCGGCCTTAAGCCGCGCCTGGAGGCTGATGGCGTCACGCCTTTCCTGGACCCGTTCACCGGTGCGCCGCTGTATGCGCCAACCAGCGTCTCCACCCTCTTTGACAGCAATGGCGACGGCATTCCTGACACAGGCCCCTTAGCACCAGGCGCCAGCCGGACTATTGCGGTGCGAATGATTATTCCTAAAGACGCCCTTGAGGCCAATCAACCCTACGGCGACAATAATGGCCAGGGCTATCGCGTCACCTTGCGCGCCCAGTCGACGCTTGATCCCAGCAAGAGCAATCTCACCTCCAACACTATCTTGCGCATCATGGCGTCGGGCAACTTCTGGGATCCCTTCATCAAAGCCCAGGAAGCACCGGGGGTCATCACCATCGGCACCACCATTCCCTACGTGAACATCTTTGGCAACAACGGCCCTGGCCCAGTCTTCAACACGGTTATTCGTGACGAACTCAGCGAGCACCTGACCAATGTGCAGAACATCACCAACGGCGTTGTCTATGACAGTCGGGGCAGTGGCAAGACCATCACCGTTACCGGCCATTACGATGCTTCGGTCCACGAAGTAGTCTGGCATATTTTTGAAATACCGCCCCGCTTTGTCGGCCGCATCGGTTTCAGCGCTGACGTCGCGTCCAGTGCGAAGGATGGCACAGAAATACCTAACATCTTCAGCATCATCAGCGATCAGACCCAGACGGTGCGTCTGTCCAACCAGGTAGTGGCAGCTGTTGGCGGGCATAATGTCCTCACCATCGACAAGAAGGTCAGCACTGACAAAGTTGACATGGGCGATCCTCTGCGCTATGAGGTCAAGGTGCACAACAAGATGAGCGAGCCTTTGCGCGCCGCCGAGGTGATTGACTTGCTGCCGAAAGGCTTCCGCTATCTCGCCGGGTCGGCAACTGTTGACGGCGAGAAGATCGAACCCGAGATTTCGTCGAATGGCTTGTCCTTGCAATGGAATCTTGGCACCCTGGCGCCCAATTCCAGCGTGACCATCGTCTATGCCTGCGTAGTCACCACTGGCGCTCGCCCAGGTCGCCGCACCAACCGCGCCAGCGTTTCGGCAATCATGCCCATGGGATCGTACCTGAAGGCGGATACTAGCGCTGATGTGGAGGTCGAAGTCGGCATCTTCCACAACGACTCGATTATTTTCGGCCGCGTTTTTGTGGATCAGAATGACGACAAGCTGCAAAATTATGCTGAGCCGGGCATCCAGGGCGTGCGACTCATCCTGGAAGACGGAACCTATGTCCTGACGGACCGCGAAGGTAAATACCACTTCTCAGGCATCAAGCCAGGAATGCGAGTTCTGCGCTTGGATGAAACTACCCTGCCGCCGGGAATGAGGCCAGCTGTCGTTGACTCGCAAAACGCCTTGAACCCTCTCTCGCGAATGGTCGAACTGCGCTACGGAACGCCGCATAAGGCGAATTTCCGAGTGCTGCCAGTCAAAAAAGAAGGCGCCGCTGGCGCGGTTGCGGCTCCTGCTGGCGCTGCTGCGGCTCCGGCCGCTGGCGCTGCTGTGGCTCCCGCTGGTGCTGCTGCGGCTCCGGCTGCTGGCGCTGCTGCGGCTCCGGCCGCTGGCGCTGCTGCGGCTCCGGCCGCTGGCGCTGCTGCGGCTCCCGCCGCTGGCGCTGCTGCGGCTCCCGCCGCTGGCGCTGCTGCGGCTCCCGCCGCTGGCGCTGCTGTGGCTCCCGCTGGCGCTGCTGTGGCTCCCGCTGGTGCTGCTGTGGCTCCCGCTGGTGCTGCTGTGGCTCCCGCTGGCGCTGCTGCGGCTCCCGCTGGCGCTGCTGCGGCTCCCGCCGCTGGCGCTGCTGCGGCTCCGGCCGCTGGCGCTGCTGTGACTCCCGCCGCTGGTGCTGCTGTGGCTGAGATCCTCAATCCGATTCGCGTCAGCATGGAAGGCGCTGCCAGCCTGGTTAAGATCGAGTGCGCTGCCCCTGCCGTTGGCGCGGGTGAGGCTCCGTCTAGTGCGGCAGCTTTAGCTGCCGGGGCTGAAGTCTCGGTTGATGAAGCGTCTGGCATTGTTCATATCATGCTTCCTGGCGTGCGTTCCAGCGAGCAGCCGGATCGCGTGGCGCTGGATGACCCCAATATTGCTTCGTTGCGCTGTTACCTGGACGACGCGGAAGGCCGCGCCAAGGTGCAAGTGCGCCTGCGCAAGCGCACCAGCGGCTATCCGAGCGTGAGTCATGCGTTGACGGACAATGGGGTGGTCATCACTATTGGCGCGCCGGATCGTGCGCCGGACTTGGATCCCATGCCGCTGACTAAGAAGGCCGCGCCCGCGCCCAGCCTGCATGAATTTGATCCGCTCATCCTCAGTCCTGAGCCTGATGACACCTTCACTTCCAGCGGCCAGATCACAGTCAAGACGGCTTTTTTCCTGGCTGGCCAACCCACCTTGTATATCAATGGCGAAGCGGTTCCGCAGGATCGCGTTGGTCAGCGCTCCGTCGATATCACCACCCGGCGCATGAGTCTCCTTTACTATGGCGTCAATCTTATTCCTGGCGTGAACACTCTGCGCCTGGAAGTCCTCAATCCCGGCGAAAACGCGCCGCGCGTCACTGAAGTCAAGGTGCTGCGCTCGGCGGCGCCGGTCAAAATTGAACTCGAAGTGACGCCGAAGTCATTGATGGCTGATTCATTGACTGAGCCGCAATTGCGAATCGCCTTGTTTGACGATAAGGGCGTGCTGACTGGGCACGGCTCAGTGGTTACGGTCTCCGTTGACAAAGGCGACATCCTTTCGCCTGACTTGCGGGTGACCGAGCCCGGACACCAGGCGCAAGTGCGGGATGGCATGGCTCTGATTCGCCTTAGCGCTGCGTCAACGCCGGAAACGCGCTCCATCCGGGTCATCGCCGGTGATCTTGATCAAACCGTCAAGGTGGTTTTCAAACCGCACCAGCGCCCGTGGATTGTGTCGGGTATCGTGTCCGGCACGGTCACTGACGCCCATACCCGCGAGAGCAAGCGGGAAGGCGGCATTGAATTGGAACGCAAGATCGAGACCGAGAACCGCGTGGCCTGGTTTGCCAAAGGCTCACTGCCATACGATATGGTGCTGACTACGTCATACGACTCAAGAAAACCGCGGGACGATGGCCAAATCTTCAGCGAGCAGGACTTAGAGAAATACTACCCGGTCTATGGAGATGAATCAGAACAGCAGTATGAAGCCGAATCGCGCGACAAGCTTTACGTCAAGGTCGAAAAAGACCAGTCGTATGTCATGTATGGAGACTTTGAAACTGACATGGACAAGGCCGAGCTGGCCGCCTACCAGCGCTCCATGACCGGAGCAAAGGCGCACATAGAAAGCACCTACGTTGACGTTGATGCGTTCTTCTCGCACAACGACCAAATCCAAATCAAGGGCCTGGAAATCCGCGGCCGCGGCGTCAGCGGCTATTATACCCTGCCGGATAAAAATATTATCTACAACAGCGAGCGTGTCGTCATTGAAACCCGTGATCGCTGGCACCCTGACCAGGTTATCAAGAGCGAAAGCAAGACGCGCTTCACGGATTACAGCATTGATTATGACACTGGCCGCATCCTCTTCAAACGGCCGATTCCTTCCAAGGACAAGGACAACAACCCGGTCTACATCGTGGTCGACTACGAGGTTGACGGCCGCAAGTCGAAAGACTACAACAGCTACGGCGGCCGGGCCGAGCTGCACAACGCCGCCCGCACCATGGCTATCGGCGTCACCCACATCCGGGATGAGTCCGCGCCTAAAGATCATGTCATAGACGGCGTTGACGCATCCGTTCAACTCATCCCTGGCCTGACCCTCAGCGGCGAATACGCCCAGAGCAGCTCGTTTGACGGCAGCGACGGCAGCGCCATGCGGGTGGAGCTGGAGGGCGAATACGACGCGGCTCGCTATCGTCTCTACTACCGGAATATCGGCAATGATTTTGACAACCAGAACATGGCTGGCGACCGCGCCGGCCGGATGACCCTGGGCTTTGAGGGCGAATTCGACCTCAACGAACACTGGTCAACCAAGGAAGAGTTTTACACTGAGACTGACCGCGAGGCTGACCGCCGCCGCCATGTGGCTATTCACGATTTCATCTATAAGAAGGACACGCGTGAATTGACCTTGGGCTTAGGCTACACTGAGGAGGAAGACATTTCGCGCACTGCCCGCAAGGGCGAGCGCCTCCGCAGTCCATTTGTCCGGGTTGGCGCTGGCTTCAACTTGAGCCAGTCCCTGCGCCTGGACCTGTTCCACCAGCAAGCCTTTGGCGATTCCGGCACTGACCAGTCAACGCGCAGCACTGCGGAATTGCGCTACACGCTCAATCGCTATGCCGACCTTGTTCTCAGCGGCGAGCGGAGAGATGTCCCCAACAGCGGCTATGAGTACAACGCCAGCCTTGGCATCGAAGCGAAAATCGATGAGTCCACCAGCGCCTTCAACCGCCTCAAGCTGGAAAACAGCGCCAGCGGCAAGCGGGTGAGCTCGGGCTCTGGGCTTGACATCAGCCACCAGGTGAGCAGCGAATGGAAGCTGGGCGGCACCGCCGAACTGAGCCATTCCGTCCGCAAAAGCAAGAAGGCCAGCGATGAAGACTTCTGGGCCTTCACTTTGAGCACCGAGTACCGCCCACTGTCAGGCGCAGGAACAGCAGTCGCCCGTTATGAAATGCGAGACGAGGATACCGAGACATCCTACTTGACGGAAATCGGCGGAACCCTCAAGCTCGGCATCGACTATACGCTCTTTGGCCGCAATATCGTCAATTTCATCAATGCCAAGGACGAAGAGAGCGACCAGCTCAGCCTGGACCTGCTGTTGGGCTGCGCCTACCGCCCAGTTAACTGGGACACGCTCAATGTCATCGGCGACATCGAATTGAAGCACGAAAAAGACACTGATGTGGCTGATTACGGCCGCCTCAACCGCCTGATCTTCTCAATTGAAGGCAACTGGCAGCCCTGCAAGTGGTTGACCCTGGAAGCCAAATACGCCTGCAAAAACACGGATGCCGAGTATTTAGACTCAGCGCTGTTCAGCGATGTCAAGGCGCTCGCCGCCAGGGTGGATATCACTGAGCGCCTCTTTGTTTCCGTGGGCGCGCGAGTGCTTTCGCAGTACGACGTCTCAACGCATAGCCTCAGCTATGGCGGCAGCATCGGCTTCAACGTGCTCAAAGACCTCCAGCTGGCGTTTGGCTATAACTTCGAAGGCTTTGAAGACCGTGACTTCTCCCGCGGCGCACACTGGGAAAAAGGATTCTTCGTAGCTCTGCACTGGAAGTTCGACGAGTCGATTTTCGGCGTGCTGAGACGCCTGGAAGGAGAAGACAAGCCCTAGGTTAGGGGCGAGAGCCTGAATGCTGAATGCTGAGGCGCATTTGCCATTCATCATTCGTTAGGGGCGAGCGTAGTGGACAATGGACATTAGTAGACGATGGAGTGAAGACACGAAAAGCAGCCTGGACTACATGCGGCTGGTACCGTTCACCAAGTCCGCAGCCGCAAAGCGGCAAAGGCCCCAACGGGGCCGTCAGAACACAGCCCAGGGCAAGCACGCCGGAGGCGGGCGCAGCCCTGGGTGGGGTGACATATAATTTGGAACCCTGTAAGGGCGACACGTAGAAGCCCAGGGTGAGCGAAGCGCAGCCCTGGAGGAGATGGCATATAATTATGAGACACACCAAGCGGAACAGCACTCTGATTACGCCTCGCGCTGGCTGGCAGCAGCTGGCAGCCTTGTGCGTGCTCATCGCGCTTTTCGTCGGCGTTGCACCGGCGTTATCTGAGCCGCGCCTGCTGGTTGAGCCGGAGGTGCTGTCCTTGGGTGAGCTTGATACTTCGACCGGTCAGCGTATCTTTTCTGCCCGTTTTACCTTGAAGAACGATGGCGACGCTCCTTTGCATCTTAACACGCCCCGCGCCGGCTGCGGCTGCACTAAGGTGCAGTTGAAAAAATACGAGCTTGCGCCAGGGGAGAGCACTGAATTGTCGGCAACGGTCGATGTCACTGGTCGGTATGGCTCGCAGCGCTTCTCCATTTTCGTGCCCAGCGACGTATCCACGACTCCCGCTCGCCTCGTCATTGAAGCGACGGTGCCGGACACCCGCACCGGCTGGGAACTTATATCTCCGCATCTATCCCTGAGCGATGACGCCACCACCCGCCTGCATATACGCTATTTTGACAAAGACCGTGAACTGCGCATCACGGCGCTGGAGCTTCCCGAGGGCTGCGAAGTGGTCACCCCTCTGCCCCTCGTCATCGCTGCTGGCGGCGGCCTGGGGCGACTCGACATCCGCTGCCGCCAGAATCTCGACTCTTCTAAAGAGAGGCTGCCCTTTGCGGTTCTCAGCGATTACACTGAAAAGCCCCGCGAGAACGGCTGGCTGATCATTGCCAATAAACCAACCACACCGCCGCCAACTGCGCCGCCGACAGGTGCAGCGCCAACTGCGCCGCCGACAGGTGCAGCGCCAACTGCGCCGCCGACAGGTGCAGCGCCAACTGCTGCTGCGGCTGCCCATCGTGCCAAGATTGTGCCGATTGAGGCTGCGATCCTCAAGGACTTAGTCAAGTCCATGCAAGTCGTCAACGATTTAGTTTTGCTTGATATCCGTCCCCCCGAAGATTTCAAGCGCGGCCATATTCCGCGCAGTCTGAACTATCCTTCGACCGAATGGCAATTGGCGCAGCCCCCCTGGCCAGCCTCGGCAGTCCTGGTCGTCATCGCCGACCGTGATGAGATGGCCGCTAAAGCCGCCGAGGTGCTCGCGGAGAGCAAGTGCAGGCATGTGCTGACTCTCCGCGGCGGCATCGCAGCTTGGACGGAAGCAGCCGGCGCCAATACGCTGGTAACCGATTTGATGACAACACCATGATAAATAAGCGCTTATCAATCTGGATTCTGTTGCTGACATTGGCTTGGCCACTGTTCGGCGCGGTTCGCATTAACGAAATCATGTTCGATACCGGCACCGACCCTGACGCCGAGTTCATTGAGCTGTATAACGACGGCGCCAGCAGCGTTGACTTGCAGAACTGGAGCCTGGTGGTTGACGGCGTGACGCTCGTGACCTTCCCGAACAGCCTGCCTTTGGCGGCCGGAGACTACCTGGCCGTGTTCGTGGGCACCCCGGCCGCACCCCCAGCAGCGTCCTACTCGCTGGGACTGACCGAGCCAGCCATCGGCGACACCGGCAGCGAGATTTTGCTGCAGGACGACAATGGCGATCCGCATGACTACATCGCCTACGGCGCCGTGTCAGCGAACCCGCCGTCACCGCTCGTCTTTCCGTCGCCGATCACCCCGGGAGGCTGGGCAACCGGGGATGGCCTGGCCTTTATTCAGCCGGACGGCACGAACAGCGACGCTCCCGGACAGTGGATCAATCGCCGCGGCGACCATGTGACGCCAGGGGCAGCGAATACGCAGCAGCCCGCGCCCACCGTCAGCTATGGCGCCATCACGGTGCCGGGCAGCTTCCCCAACGTCAATGCCTGCGATGAAATCGAAGTGCCCATCAATGTGAACTACAGCCACGAGGCGCCAGTCTTTGACGCCAACCTCACCTTCACGGTGCCAGGGGGCTTCTTCTTTGCGTCTGCCAGCGCCGACGGCGTTTTTGACGCCACGACTCGCACGGTGAGCTGGTCTTTGGGCGCCCTCAACGGCAACAAGTCGGTCAGCGTGCGCGTGCGTCCAAGTTGCTCAACGACGAGCGGGCAGTTCATCGGTGAGGGCTTAGCGCTGTCATTCTTGCGCTTTGCTGGCCAATCACCCACCCCGACCGTGAGCGGCAGCAACGCCACCCCCAGCTTCAACGTCAGCGCACCCGCGTTGACAGTGACCATGACCGAGTACGGCACCGGCAATAGCGCCATTGTCGCTGACATCTCTACTTTGGTGGAATTCCAAATTGAGGTCAAGAATACAGGCTCAGCTCCCATGAGCGGCGCTGGCGCCTACATGACCTTGCAGCTGAAGCCAGACCTCTTGTTCGTTGGCTTCCGCAAAAACGGCCCGACCGGAGACCCGGTGGATTATTTGGACATTGACGTTCCCAATGGCATTTTCACCGGTTGGACCGGCGCCATGGACGCAGGCGATACGCGCACCTTCTATGTCAAGGCGATGAACGTCGGCTGCGCTGAAATCCTGGGCAGCGCCAAGATCGCGCTGCTCTGGGGCTGCGGGGACGGCGTGCCGCTTGAGACGCCGGGCAGGCAGACATGCAGCATTGGAGCCAATACCAGCATTTCGGTTCTCTGCCCGCCAACGCTCACCTTTGCAGCGCCCAGCGGCGTTCCGCCAGTCTACATGGGC
>MWEG01000013.1 GCA_002070945.1 Lentisphaerae bacterium ADurb.Bin082 | reverse complement strand
TGGTTGGGCAGGTGTGCTGCTAGACGCGGGTTTCCTGCAAATTGTCCCAGCGGAGCGCCGGGGTGTGTACTGACCCATTACCCGATTAGCGCCAGATTTTGCACAATAACAAAAAACACTTGACTTTGCTGATTGCAACCATAAATTAACCTCTGTCGAACCTTTTGCACTCGTCTAGGTCATGCTCTATGATAGCGAAGGCCGCATCAACCGCCATCGCTGCAACCGCACCGTCGGGCTGGCCTTCGCGCCACCCGAGGTGACGACAATCATTCCAAACTATACCCACAATACACACCATCACACCATGGAGGCACCGCTATGAAGCATCGCGATTTCACCTTAATTGAGCTTCTTGTCGTCATTGCGATCATCGCTATCCTGGCCGCCATGCTGCTGCCTGCCCTGTCCCAGGCCCGCGAAAAGGCCCGCGGCATCAGCTGCATCAACAACATCAAGCAAGTCACCTTGAGCCAGGCCATGTACGTGAACGACTACAATGGTCTCCTGGGAACATGCCGCTACAGCAGCACTATCTGGTACGACTGCCTCAGGATCAACGGCTACCTCTCCAGCGAAACCGCGCCCCACGAAGTCGTCTGCCCTGGTCGTCCGCCCTTCAAATACGTTCACGGCTATCGGGTCTATGGCGGCGTCACCTACACCCAAAGTGTCCCCAGCACCACCATTATCCAGCAAACTTTCCCCAGCCCATACCACAGCGGCCGGTTGCTCGCCTGCCCTGCCATTGTCACCTATCAGGTCAATACACCTTCCACGATGCTCATGCTCGGCGACACCTATTGTCCAACCATAGAAGCCGCTGGCCAAGGAGAGCAATACATGTATTACGTCTTTACCAGGACATCCCTCGGAACCACCAACGACAATTCGTCCTGCTACTACGTTGCCGCTCATGGCAGCAGCGGCAATTTCGGCTACCTGGACGGCCACGCTGGCTCTATCAAGGGCTTCGGCGAATTCCGCTCAGCGGTTACGGCCATGTACTCCGCCCAAGGCCAATCCTGCGCCCAGGCGTCATGCTTTGACAAAGGAAAAGTTTTCCGCTATTGACACGCGACAAAACCGCCGAAAGGCAGCATCCATACAAAAACGCCGGCATGGTTGACACCCCAATGCCGGCTTTTTTGTATGGATGATCTTGCCACTACCGCTCGGCGACCGTCGGCCAAAGCAGGGAGGTTCCGCCGCCGCAAGTCGCAGCTCTTTGCTGACTTCAACGATGCACGTCAATGCCGGTGCACATGTATTTCCAACTGCCGTAGCCGTCGTAAAAAGTGTCCGAAGGCCGCTGGATCAATTCCTGATACCCCATGCCGCCGACATGGCCATCCATGAACACAAAATTGCATTTGCCCTGGCTGCCGACCGCGCCTGAAGGACCACCTGTCGTGGTGGGGCGCAGCTCCGGTGCTCCGTGCCGGTAGGCGAATCCCGAGGCATAACGCCCTTCCCAGGTCGATGTCGTCAACGAGTCGCCAGCGAAAATCGCCTCGCCCGGGTTTGTCAGACAATTCATGCGGTGAATGGTGCCATACACCGGCCTGGCGTCACCATAGCGGCCGCACAACTGCTGGTTCACCAAGTAATGCGTATAATAGAATTTGGTGTCTCTGTAGTGCCCAAACGGCATGCCCTCGGCAGGACAGGCAAACGTTCCCTGGGTGGTGTAGTTATTGATGTAAATCGGGCCATATCCAGATGTCTGGCCGCCATATCCTGACAGCAAGCCGAACCACTGCCCGGAATACCAGGGGGTATTTGGCGGGCATTGCCCGGGCACGATGTACTCCTCATAGTCACTGGCGTACAAAAACACCCCTAACCCCATCTGCTTGAGGTTGTTGATGCAGCTGATCGTCCGCGCCTTGTCTCGCGCCTTGCTCAGCGCCGGCAACAACATCGCCGCCAAAATCGCAATGATGGCGATGACCACCAGCAACTCAATCAAAGTGAAAACTTTTTGGCTTCGCATGATTGTCCTCCTCGTGTTGTCAGCAGAGGGCAGCATCACTTGCGGTCAACCTTATCGCGCTTCTCCGAAGCTTCTAGCGCCCTTGCCTGGGTGAACGGGAACTTGGGCATTCTTAGATGGAGGCTTATGGCCCTTTTTCGTTTTGCCGCAGTCAGCGGCGTCAATTCATCACCGATTGGCATCAAAGCCGGTGCACATATACTTCCAGACAGCATAGCCGGAGTAGTATGTCTCGGACGGCCGCTGGATCAATTCATAGTAGGTCATGGAACCGACATGGCCATCCATAAACACGAAGTTGCATTTGCCCTGCCCGCTCGGCGTCCCGACCGGAGTGCCGGTTGTGACCTCGCGGATTTCCGGCGAGCCATGGCGGTATGCATACCGCGACGCAACCGGCCCGGCCCAGGTGCTAGTAGTCAAAGAATCGCCGCAAAACAGCGCCGACGACGGCTCAGTCAACGCCGCCATCGTGCGAATCGTCCCGTACACCGGACGTGAGTCGTCATACTGGCCGGTGAGCTGTTGGTTCAACAAATAATGCGTATAGCAAAATTTCAATTGATTATAACTTCCAAACGGTGCTGGCTCAGAGGGACAGACAAAGGTGCCCTTGGTGGTAGTGTAATTGATGTACTGCGGGCCATAGCCACAAGTCTTACCGCCCCATCCGGACAACAGCCCAAACCAGTGCCCGGAATACCACGGGTCATTCGGCTTCTTGGCCTCGCCGGGGACAATGTACTCGTCATAATCGCCAGCGTACAGAAACACCGCTAGGCCAATCTGCTTAAGGTTGTTGACACAGCTGATCGACCGCGCTTTCTCCCGCGCCTTGCTCAATGCTGGCAACAACATCGCCGCCAAAATCGCAATGATCGCAATGACGACCAACAACTCAATCAAAGTAAATCTCTTCCTGTTCATCATGGAACGACCTCCTGCATTCTGCTTGCCCTGGCATAACCATTGCAAGTAATTTCTCTGAATTCAAACAGCCGGCTGGCTCTCTTGTTTTTCCCATCCCGGCGGCTTGCTTTTGCACTCTCCCTCTGGCAAGCTTCCTGCTACCAGGTGACTTGTTCAACAAAGATTCCATCGCTTAATATGTTCTGCTACAATGAGCTTGTCAACCGTATCTCAAAAAAAACGTTATGCCGTCTCATCTAAATCAAGCAGGCACTCAGGCCACAAAATGCCAGTACGCCTTCGCCTGGGATGGACTGTCGTCCACAACCTAATTTTGGGGGCAATGTGCGAAATTTTGTGATGAATACTTGCATGCCTTTATGTTGTCTTTAAGCCACAGCGGCATTTTTGTCTCGCCCTTTCAGGGTTCAAAATTATATGTCACCTCACCCAGGGCGTCGCTCGCCCTGGGCGGGCATGTCGCGCCCCGTTGGGGCTTTGGCAGCTCTGTAGCTGCGGATGTTGGTGGACGGTGGTGCGAAGACACGTGTCTTCCACAGGCTTCCACGGGCTTCCAGACAATGAAGATGCATCATGCTTACAGTCATGCCCCCTTGCGCCGTAGGCGCTTAACCATGCTTAACCCCAGGCTTTAGCCTGGGGGAAGGCATACCCCAAAACTGGTGCCCAGTAGGGGCACTACCGGACGTCTAACAAACAGAACCGCTGTGCCAAATCTCCTTTTCTATCACAAGATCTCGCACATTAACTGAATATTATTTTTCCAAAAATCTTTCCCAAAAAACAAGAGGTTGGCGGATAGTAGTACAGGGTTCACAACATGCCGGCGTCACCTCTGCGTCAATTGCTGCAAAAACTGCTGGCATTGCTCTGGCGTGGCGAGGTCATTTTCGTCAAAAATCGGCAATTCCGGCGCTGCTTGCCGCAATGCTGCCGCAAAAAGCCCATCGCCGGGGAACGTGGCACCGGGCCGCTTAGCGTCCAGCACCGCCACTGTCCTCAAGCCGCAGCTCGGGCTGCGCGCCTTGAGGATGGCGGCGTCGGGTCGCCGGGACAACAAGGCCGGCAGTGTCCGCTCAATCCATGCTCGCAGCATCGGCGCTGGGTCAAAGCCATCAGCGGGTCGTACCAGGCCGATGCTGCCGTCAACCTGTCGAATAACTCGCATCGGCGGTCGTGGCGTGCCCATGCCTGAATCGGCTTCCGGGCACACTGGCAGCCATGAAACGTAGGAACCCAATTCAGACAGGATGACCGGAGACGGCTTGGAACGCCCGTCATACCGAGTCGCCATGCCCAGCAGGCAAGAACTAATCAAAATCAACGGCTTTTCTGCGTGAGACGCCATGCTTTCCTCCTTGCGGCCAGCAAATCCAGCCAGCCAACTCAGGGACGGCGGAGTAGCTGGTTTTCCGGGGCCGTGAACACAACTGGCGCCAACGGCGACCACAAGGAAACCAGGTAGTCCTCCACCACTGCCACAAAACCAATCTTCCAAATCTCTGGCGCTGGCGTCGGCGTCCGTTCCACGTCAAACACCCGGATGCCGTCAAAAGGCTCTTGGTCCCAGGCGACCTTCTCGCCAGCAGCGTTGAACAACTCGGCCTGCACTGCCTCGCCGGAGAACGCGCAGATTTCCACTCGAACCCGGCGGTCGGACGCCCCTACCGTGAAATAAAGGCTTTCCTTCGAATTGACCAAGTGCAGGTCTCGTGCCACCGCGCCATGCCCCGGGACATCACTGACTATCGTCAAGATGTCGAAAACAGTGTTGAAGTCGAACAGGTACAATCCTGTAACCTTCGCTGTCAGCGCATACACCATCGCATCGCTTCCGACCTGGACTTGCTCCAGCGTCTTTCCGGCTGGGTCAATGATGCTGCCGCGAATTCGCAGCTTTGTCGGATCGCTGGTGCTGTAGCAATGCCCTTGCAAAGTCAACCGCGCCGTCTGCCCGGCCTGCAAATACTGCACAAACGTATTCCGACCGCGATACAGCGCCGAGGGTGCCAGACGACCAACCGCGCCAGGGGCGACGACATATTCCGAGCCGACAAACTCGTCCAGCTTGCGCTCTTGCAACAGCATGTTGGGCGGGTGACTGGCGGCAATCGCCGCCAAATCCACGGGTTTGGGCGCACCTTCCAGCCCTATCTGCACCGTCGGCTGGCCGCGCAACCCCAGGATGCCAGCGCCTTTAAGACCCTCGAACGAAATCGGAGCGCGCGCCTCGCTGTCGATGATCTTCAAATTGCCCAAATCAAGATCGCCATACGGAATCGACATGGATGACGACAGCCGAATCGGTACGTTAGGATTGCCGCGCACGTCTAACACGCAATCCCGGAAGGTCACGCTGAACAGCCCGCCTGCCAAATTCGCCAAAACCAGCGCCTTTCCCTTCGGCGCCACAATTCGACAGTTGTGCAGTTCAACCTTGCCGCGCAAGCTGTTGCCACCGCCTTGGGCGGGATGGACGGAAAATCCACCAGCGTCATTGTCTGCCAACAGGCAGTTGCGGTACGTAATCGACAGTGGTGGCGTGGAACTTGCGGACTGCGACGTATAGATGTAACTGCCAAAGCCATGATTGCCGGTCAGCTCGCAGTCTTCCAGGAGGATATTCTGGATAGGCTGGTCCGGGTGGTTCGGCTCAAACCCAAAGCCCTCTTCTGGCGGCGTGCCCCGGCTGTCGCGAAAACGGCAGTTGCGGACAACCATGTTGACAGCGCTAATCACGCCGCCTGCTGACCGATGATGGTCCAGCGAGGTGATATTCTCGTACACGATGTCCTGGCAATAGCTTTGCCCAGCGCCGCTGCCGAGGTAAATGCCGTCCCCGCCGGAATTCTTCAGAGTCAAGTCACGAATCGTGATGCCCTTGCAGCCGTGCAGGCTGATGATGTGACGCCACTCGGCTCGAGCATACTGCGATGCGTCTTGGTAATCAGCCTTGTTCATCATGATAACGGAGTTTTTGCCGCCACGAATCGTGATGTTCCGAATCCCCGTGCCCTTGAATACCGAATCCGTCTTCCCCTTGTACTCGCCGGGCTTGGCCCGCACGACAACGTCGTCCTCCAGGACGATCTCCAGATCATGGCGCAGCTTGATCGGCCGCAGCAGCCATTCCTGGCCGACGTTGTCGATGACGACCGTCGCTGCCCCGGAATCAATCGCCTTTTGCACACACTCAGTCGCATCTACTGCATCAAAGCCAAAAGCGCTGGCCTTCACTGTCTCGCCTCGAAGCTCGGAAACGACGGCCATCACGACCATAACAGAACACGCCGCCCTTAGCATCTTGTTCATCACGGATTGCCTCCTGGGGATCTTGGCCAGGCCTTTCACTGCCAAGCCGATTTTTGTCTGCGCTCGCATTTGCAAGCCGTCTTTCCGAGGATAATATATCGTCATCATCCGCAACTGCGACAGTCGGTCAGTTTTTTCGTTAATGTGCGAAGTTTTGTGATGAACACTTGTAGTTTCCGACCGAAACCATGACATTTCCAATGACGTTCATCC
>MWEG01000012.1 GCA_002070945.1 Lentisphaerae bacterium ADurb.Bin082 | reverse complement strand
TGAAGGAGCCGTCTCCGTTCAGGGTCAGCGAGCCGTTGGTGACGGTCGCCACCAGGATGGCGGTCAGCGGGTCGCCCTCGGCGTCGGTGTCGTTGATCAGGACGCCGGCGGCCGGGACGCTCAGCGTCACGCCCTGGTTGGTCGTGTAGGCGTCGTCATTCGCCACCGGCAGTGCGTTCACGGTGATGGTCACGGTGGCGACGTTCGAGTCGCCCTTGCCGTCGTTGGCCTTGTAGGTGAAGGTGTCGACGCCGGTGAAGGCCGCGTTGGGCGTGTAGGTGAAGGAGCCGTCTCCGTTCAGGGTCAGCGAGCCGTTGGTGACGGTCGCCACCAGGATGGCGGTCAGCGGGTCGCCTTCGGGGTCGGTGTCGTTGATCAGGACGCCGGAGGCCGGGACTGTCAGCGTCGTGTCTTGGTTGACTCCATAGCTGTCGTTATTCGCCTCTGGCAGGCCGTTCACATTGATGGTCACGGTGGCTATGTTGGAGTCGTCAAAGCCGTCGTTAGCTTTATATGTGAAGGAGTCTACTCCGTAGAAGGTCGCGTTGGACGTGTAGGTGAAGGAGCCGTCGCCGTTCAGGGTCAGGGTGCCGTTGGCCGGGTCCGACACCTTGATCGCGGTCAGCGGGTCGCTTTCCGCGTCGGTGTCGTTGGCCAGGACGCCGGGCACCGGGACGATCAGCATCACGCCCTGGTTGGCATCGTAGGTGTCGTCGGTCGCCACTGGCGGGGTGTTGTACACAGCGGTGTAGTCTGCGTTCGCTATGATTGGCTGGTCAAAGCCTGCCGGCGTCCAGGTGATGAAGGTCTTTCCGGCCGGAACCGTGAAGTCTATCCCGGCGACTGGGACGGTCGCCAGATCGCCGTCAGCGATGTTTTGGCTGGCCAGGCTCTCGTGGCCGGGAACCCAGGTGCCTGGGGCTGGCTCGAATGTGACTTTATGGAAAACAATGGACGGGTCGATGGCGGAGGCGATTCGGAGTCCGTCGCCATAGTTTCGGCGTCCAGGGTCGCCGCCGCGGCTGAAGCCGACGCGGCAGTGATAGGCGCCATAATACCAGCTGCCGCCGCGGCGGATGCGGTCAGCGCCGACCAGCCCGCCGTCCGGGTCCCAGCACCATTCATAGACGTTGCCGGCCACGTCAAAGAGGCCGTAGGCGTTGGCGGCAAATGTTCCGACCGGGCTGGTGTAGGGGTCGATCAAGTCATTGTAGAGCGGATGATAGCCGCGGGTCGGGCTGACATCATAGGTATAGAAAATATCGCTGCTGTAGTTGGCGTCGCTGTGTGTGATGGTGTCGCCCCAGGGGAAGCGCCGATCGTTAAGGCCGCCGCGTGCGGCGTATTCCCATTCCACCTGCGAGGGGAGGCGATAGCCTGATGCTGTCCAGTCGCAGATCACGCTGTCATCTTCGCCGACGCGGTAGACATTGCCGCCGACGGTGTAGCATGGCGTTCGGTTTTCCATTTCGCTGCGGGCGTTGCACCACTTGATGCAGTCGTACCAGTTGACGTAAGTGACCGGGTGGTTGTTCGCTTTGCCGACGCCGTCGGGCAAGTCGTCATAGCCATTGGCGCGACCCCAGTCGCGGACGATGTCCCAGACCTCTTTAGTGACTTCATATTTTCCGATGAAGTATTCTGGGCCGATGGTCAGCGTGTAGGTCTTTGGGTAGTAGCCACTGGCGTAATATTCGCGTGTAGCCAGGGGATTGGTGCCGGTGGCGGTGGAGCCGGCAGGGACTTTGTAGAAATCCGTTGCAAGCAACGTCGTTCCTACAAAACCGACGAACACAAGGAAAAGCGCCTGTAACTTGTTTTTAATCTTCATGGTCAATTCCCTTTCTTTCTTTCCTTTGGTCTGAAAAAACATGTCTGTTAGTGATTAGTAAATTTATTATTTATTGATACAAAATTGTTGCCAGGCATCATGGATGGCTGCCTGTTTTTTACTTTCTGGCGGCTTATCCAGGTTCGATTGGGTTTAAGTTTTAAGTTTTAAGTTTCGTTCCGCTCGTTACTTGGGTGATTTGCTTTGCCTGAGGGCCGTTTGTTGCGGCCTAGTCATGAAAGGGGTGCAGAGTCGAATAAAGAGCGTAGGCATGGTGCCTGCGCTTCTTCAAGACGAACTTCATGCTCGCTCGCGGCGTGAAGCCCCCCAGCGAGCTTGGCGTTACTATTTTTGGGAAGTCGTCGAGTCTCCCTTGCAATATTTTTTACTTTGAAGTGGAATCGTGGGATAGTTGGCATTCGGAACAGGTGGATTTCCTTGTGGCAGGCGCGTCTACAGGCACGCGCCTTAGGGAATTACTGACCAGTCCTGACTGCTTTCGTATGGGGTCATGTAGACGCATTCTTTTTTAATTATAGCGTTATAGTAATGCTTTTGCAAGAAAATGTCAAATCGTTTCAGGAAATATTTCTTGGACGTCCTGGCTGCGCTCCGCGCCGGTGCGTCCTGATCGAAGTCGGCGCTGTGCGCTTTCATCACCGTACAATCAAAATGCGGTCCAGGCAAATGGCTGGTTCGGTCTTGGCGTCGGCGACAAAGCCCGGCCCCAGTAGCTTGAAGGAGAAGAAGACCCGGTAGGCATTGTCGCCGCCCTCCTGGTGCAAGTGGCTGAGGCCATGCTGAATCCACCAGGACTTGTCAGCATACACATAGCAATTCGGCGTCACTGTCACCGGGCCCAGCTCGTACCAATGGTATTTCTCGTCCTGGACGATTTTTTCTGCTGGCACCAGCACCTTCGTCGTCGTCTTGCTGGTGACGTCATAGAATCCATACTCAAAGGGCGCGTTGACATTGTCCCGGGCGAATTTCTCGGTTTTTCCGAGGGAGGCCTCTGGGTCGGCGACGATTTTGGCTCGGCCGCCGTGGGTCGGGGTGAAGTCTGGCCAGGCCAGGTCTGCGACGATGTCCATGCCCCTGAATGGCTCTGGCAGGGGCAGGTCCTTCTTGCTGGCCAAGGCTGCGTACTTTTCCTCCATCTGCGCGATGGTCGCCTGTATCTTGTCGTCATTGACGTAGGTGCGCAGATGATACGAGTAGTTTTTCAGGAAGCGCTGCCAGAGTTCGTCGATTTGAGCCGCATTCAGGCCGGTCTGCGCTGCCCGGTCTAAATGAATCATATCGACGAAGCCGCGCTCTTCCAGCAGATTTTCGTGATAGAAGCGGTTGTTGCCGACTTGCTTCTCGGCCTGGTCGAACCATGCGTTGACCGTGCGGAAGAATTCTTGGTCTAAATCAGTTCGCGCCTGGTTGACGGTCGACAGGTCGCCGGGGAAGGCCGAGGTCTTTCGGTTGATGTAGTCGATGATCTGCTTCACCGTGTCCGCTGCCGGGCCGTAGTAGGCGTTCAGGAAGCGGGGCAGCTCGTCGTCAATGTTCGCTTCCGGATTGTAGCTGAAGCGCATGCCGAGCCACAGGCGAAGCTGGTAGAAGATGGAGCGGCCGGACGAAAATTCCGCGAAGTAGCAGCGGATGTTGTTGTCAGCGTAGATGTTGTAGTTTACTGGAATGATATAGGTGAAGTCGGTGATTGACTTGGTTCGTCCCCAGATGGCGCAGTAGTCCCAGATGGAGAGCTTGCCGTAGCGGCTCCATCGCTGCAAGTGTTCCAGCGACTTGGCGTTATTTGGATGCAGCAGCGAGCGTGACGACTGCCGCGTCTTGCTGAATTCAGTGCCGATCTGCGCCAGGCGTATTTGCACTTGCGGGTGCGCTGCGATGGTGCCTTCGGTTGGCGGCTCTTCGGAAAAGGTATAGGCGAACATCTGCAAGCGCACTTCTGGATAGTCCTTTTCAATCGCGGTCGCCAAGGCGTTGGTGAATTCGATCACGACGCCGGAATAGGCGCCATATTTTTCAGCGGACGCCAGGCAGTCTGGGCAATGGCAGTAGGCGCTGTTGTCATTGGCGGAAATTTCATAAATCCAGGGGCCTGGCGTGCCTTCGAACCGTGGATTGGCTCGGTCTGCGGCGATGTATTCCCGCAGGCGGCGGATGAAATGCCGTCGCGTCTTGGGATTAGTGAAGCAGATATTGCCGGGGCCGCTGGCCGATTTCGCGACTTGGCGCTTGCCGTTGGCGTCCATGGAAAAGCAGTCGTAGTCGGCCTCTTCGAGGTCGGAAGTGTAGTTGTAATACGTGTGGCATGCTCGGGGGCTGCCGTACACTGGGTCGAGGCCGAGTTCTTTCATGTCCTCGGTGTAGCCTTCGTCATGGAAGAAATTCATCCGGTTGCGGGTCATATAGAGGCGTCGCGGCTCGGGGGGGCTTTTGTGGTAGCCATAGACGCCGCGGGCCGCGAAGATCGGATTGCCGGTCACATCGAGGTCGGTCGGCCAGCTCAGCGTTTTCAAAGAAGGAATATGGGTGTGGCGGTCGCAGGGCCAGACGACTCCAGCCAGCCGCTCCATGGCCTCGTACGCGGCGTACAGCGTACCTCGCCCGCTCTGGCCGCCGCCGGCAAGGATAAGCTGGCTGTCTGACATGGCTTTGAGGCGCCATTCTTCGTCTCCCATGCCGCTGGTGTCGACGCCGACGGCTTTAGCTGCCAGGGTTCTGCCGACCAGCAGGGTCTTTCCGGATACGGCCTCGCCCTCGCGCTTGATGGCGATGTCCGCATGCAAGGCCTCGCCCAAATGCTCGGCCAACTCCGCCGCCGCCCGCTGCTCGCCGCGGTTTGGGCTTTGCGGAAGCACGACCGTCCAAGGCGCCGCATGCATTGACGCGCTCAATAGCGCGACTGCGCACACCGTCGTCAATGTCTTGCCTGAAAACATGACTTTCCTTCTCCGTGGCTTATGGATTTGCCCTGCCGATTTTCGATTGTCATGCGATTTAACAGCGCAGACCCTCCAGGTTGACCGGATTTCGCCATGCATCCAGTCGCAAATCTATAACGTACACAAGAAAAGACACATTTGCAATCAGGAAACACGCTTTTTCAGCGATGCGAAATCAAATTTTGAATTTTCAGATTCGCTCCTCTTCTGGTTTGCCATCCGGGAATTTGGGCATAG
>MWEG01000011.1 GCA_002070945.1 Lentisphaerae bacterium ADurb.Bin082 | reverse complement strand
TGAACGTCATTGGAAATGTCATGGTTTCGGTCGGAAACTACAAGTGTTCATCACAAAACTTCGCACATTAACAAAAAATTATCTTCAGGACATAAGCCTTTGGGGTCTGAGTTGCTTAACATCCAGCGTACGCCGATTTTATCAAGTTCACGACAGCACGCCGCAAGTCTTCGCTGCTCATTGTCATCAAAACCACCTTCGCAGTAACTGCAAAAACTTGACGTCTCGCTTAATGGACGATATGGAGGGTCGAAGTAAACAAAGCTATGCTCATCGGCCTCTTTCAGGACAGCTGCAAAATCGCCATGGCAGATTTCTACATTGGCTAATGCCTTGCTATCTGCCTGGATAGTGTCCGGGTCGCAAATAAGCGGATTCTTATAGCGCCCATGCGGGACGTTGAATTTGCCTTTTGCATTGACTCGATAAAGGCCGTTAAAGCAGGTTCTATTCAAAAAAATCAGATAGGCAGCTCGCTCTACCGGAGTAGCATCACCTGCGTTAAAAGCTTCTCGCTTGCTGTAATAGTAATCTTTACGCCCTTCTTCATCTTTCATGGATTGATACTGTGCCTTGAATGTCATCAAAATGTCAATCAGTTCATCCGGATTATCGCGAATCACTTTATACGTATTGATAAGCGCTTCATTAGCATCATTGATAATTATTCTCTGCAAATGCGTATAACGGGAAAGAATCCAAAAGAAAAAAGCGCCGCCGCCAATAAATGGTTCTATGTATGTTGTAATACTTTTTTCAAAATCGCTTGGCAGGCGAGACCTGAGTTCATGCAGCAACTGGCTCTTGCCGCCTACCCATTTAACAAAAGGCTTAGGTGTGGCTGCGCGGGCTTCAGGCAACGCACCGGAAATAGATGAATCTTTAGATAATTCAGACCGATATCTGTATATTAAAGCCTCGTTCATATCTCACATCTGGCTCTACACAATTTCACGAAAAGTAGCAATCCATTCATTAAATTTTCGCTTCATCTGTAGAGTCCTGTATTATGCTGAACTTCATGCACGCCCTTGCTATAAAATAAGCCTCTATGACAAGATTACTATTCCTCCAAGGGATTTTTTCGGAGCTTCTCGGAACTTCATCAAACAAACTCCTTGATGCACATATAGTTATGCCATAGCTCCCAGGGCGATTGACTCAACGATTTATTGCATCCCTTGCCGCAGGTGCTATATTTTACATCTCGCCGTCACGAGGCCTGGGAGTTGCCGCGCTTGAGCTATCGAGCAACTCATGACATCATCTCGCAGCAGCGCCGGCCTGAGCATATATTCTGTCATGCCCTGGAAATATCTAAAGCAGGGGAACCGTCATGAATAAAGCCAACCTACTAAACACTCGCGATATCAACTTCGGGGAATTAATTGCAAATGGCAGGATATACCGGGTTCCTGCCTTTCAACGCAACTACTCCTGGGATGAAGAGCAGTGGGAAGACTTATGGAATGACATCATCGACCTGCAAGCTCAGCCTCTTGAGCGCCACTACATGGGCGCACTCGTAGTCGAGGCAAAGTCAGACCGCGAGTTCACAATTATCGACGGGCAGCAGCGGATCGCCACTCTGACTATCCTGGCCCTGGCTGTAATCGCCCGACTGCACCAAATGGCAGACCAAGGCATTGAGGCTGAAGCCAATCGCGAACGAGCACAGGGACTGCGAAATAAATTCATCGGCGAGAAGGACCCCGCTTCGCTGGTGGAAAGCAGCAAGCTCTTCCTGAACGAATCCGACGATGCCTTCTTCCAAGACTACCTCATCCAACTCCGCCCTCCCCGCAACCCGCGCGGCCTGATTAAATCCAATCAACTGCTGTGGAACTGCTTCAATTACTTCAGCCAGCGTTTGAGCGAGGTGACAGCATTTGACACTGACGGCGAAGCCCTGGCGCGGTTGCTCTCGGAGGCGGTCGCCCGTCAGCTGCTCTTTATCCTCATCACTGTCGACAACGAACTTAATGCCTACATGGTTTTTGAAACCATGAATGCCCGCGGTCTGGAATTATCCTCGACTGACCTGCTGAAGAACTACCTCTTCTCCCTAATCAAAGTCCCAACGGACATCGAAGCGCTTCAACGCCGCTGGCGCTCATTAATCACGGTTGTGCGTCAAGAACGCTTTCCTGAATTCCTTCGCTATCACCTATTGTGTGAACAGCCTAACATCCGTTCTCAGCGTCTTTTCAAACTGGTGCGGGAGCGAATACAGACACCGCAGCATGTTTTCGATCTGATGGACGCCCTGGAAGCCAGAGGCGAGTTGTATAGCGCTCTCTCCGATCCTAATCACGGCTACTGGGTTGAATATCCGGACTGCCGCACACATATCCACGAGTTGAACCTATTCAGAGTTCGGCAAATGACGCCGCTTGTATTCGCCGTCTGGGAAAAATTTTCCAAAGACGATGTAGCAGCTGTTCTAAAGATGGTTTCGGTGGTTTCTTTTCGCTACTCCGTGGCAGGTGGCTTGAACACGAATGCTCTGGAGCCAGCCTACCATCAAGCAGCAAAGGCGGTACTGACTGGCGCGGCCAAGACCCCCCGTGAGGTATTCCAGACCCTGCGGCCAATATATGTCGATGACCGTAAGTTTGAGCAAGACATGGCCTCGCTCGTCATTGGCGCCAGTGGCCAGCACAAACGCCTGGCCAAATACATCCTCTGCCGCTTGGAGGAGGATGCGAGCCGCCATACCTGCAACCCCGAAACCGATCCGGCGACTATCGAGCATATCCTTCCCGAGAACCCCGCCGAGGACTGGAGCCACAACTTCCCAAAGGAACTGTGGGATGCTCATGTTTACCGGTTGGGAAACTTGGCGCTCCTTGAAGCCAGTCAAAATCGAATGATCGGCAATGCCGATTACGAAAAAAAACGAAGTGCCTATGCCAACAGTCAGTATCAAACGACCAGGAAAATTGCCGAAATTGCACCGGAAGAGTGGACCCACGCACTGTTGGAATCCCGGCAACGCACCATGGCCAAACGCGCCGTGCATGTCTGGCGTTCACCATACCTATGACAAAAAGATGAGTGACAAGGGTAAGCTTACATAATTTCATCATCGACGAATTCCCAGATGACAGCCAGCATCGCGTTCTCTTATCTATGGATACCTTTTCAGCGCAAACGTGACTTCGCCAAACAGCTCGCCAACGCAGAAGCGCCAAGATGAATGGAAAAATGCCCATGCAAAACACACTACTGCGAATAGACCACATTGAGCTCAGCAATTACCGGTGTTTTCAGCGCCTCAGCATGGACTTCCATGACAAGCTTACCGTAATCGTGGCTCGCAACGGCTGCGGCAAAACAGCCGTTCTTGATGCCCTTGCGGTTGCGCTTGGGCCATTTGTCGGTGCTTTTGATGAGGCAAAAGGGACTCATTTTGCGACCTCGGACGTACGACTGGTGCGTATGTTCGACACCACCATGGCCGAGATGGAGGCACAGTACCCGCTGACAATGAAAGTGGACGGTATTGTCAATGGCCATAAAGAGACGTGGCAACGCGAACTCAAGAGCGCCAAATCCCGCACTACTTACGGAGCTGCGGCAGTATTGAACAAATATGGCAAGGACTTGCAGAGCCAAGTACGCGCTGCCGCCGACAGACGCGGGACATCCCCCATTCTTCCCCTAGTGTCCTACTATGGCACAGGGCGCCTGTGGAGCGAGATGCGCCTTAACTCCGACAAAAAGGCCAGCAACAGGACTTCTCGCCTAGTCGGCTACTCCGATTGCCTGAACTCTGCGTCCAAGTACAAAATCTTTGCTGACTGGTTCGAACGCCTTTGCCGCGCTGAATTCGAAGAACGCAACAAGCCGAAGTCCCTTACTGCTATTCAGGAGTACCTCTCGGCCATTCGAGGCGCGGTTGACGAGGTGCTTAAACTCAGCGGCTGGCATTCGATCTACTTTAAAAACACCGAAACAGGCATTGTGGCGACACACGATCAGTATGGCGTGCTTCCCGTCGCTCATTTGAGTGACGGCATCAGGACATTGATCGGCGTGACTGCGGACATCGCGCACCGCGCCATACGCCTGAATTCGCAATTGGGCAGAGAGGCAGTCACTTCTACGCCTGGCATCGTGCTGATTGATGAAGTTGACATGCATCTTCATCCCGAATGGCAACAGGTCATCATTGAGTCCCTGCAGAACGCCTTCCCACGCATCCAGTTCATTGTCACCACCCACAGCCCGCAAGTCCTCACCACGGTGCACCAGAATTCCGTACGCATCCTTCAGCAAACAGCTGATGGCTGGCAGGTCGTTCTTCCCAAATTACAGACTCGTGGCGTGGAAAGTGCGAATGTTCTGGCAAGTATCATGGGCGTCGACCCAATCCCTAAGGTCAAAGAGGCAAAATGGATTGCCGACTACCAAGCACTTATTGAAAACAATCAGGCCTCTTCATCGGATGCCAATACCTTGCGTAAAAAGCTCGAAGCCCACTTCGGCCAAAAACACCCAGTCATACTTGACTGCGACCGCTTGATCCGCTTCCAAGCGTTCAAACAACGTCACAAGAACTCGGGAAAGGAATGAGCGGTCATGCACAAACTTGACAGAACAAGCGCCCAGCGCCCGGCCTGCCTTGACAACTACCGCCACTCCAGGGACACCTGGGACGCGCTGACACCCCTAGACAGACAACAAATCCGCGCAAGCCTTCAGCAAATGCAAAACGACAGATGCGCCTATTGCGAGGGAGAAGTTTTCCACAAAGGCCACATCGAGCACTTCCGGCGGCGGCACTGCTTCCCACACTTGACCTTTGACTGGGATAATCTCTTCCTCTCCTGTGGCGCACAGGGTCACTGCGGCCATTACAAAGACCACCGAAATGCACTTCCATATAATCCTAACGACCTAATCAAGCCCGATGTTGACGACCCGGACACTTTCCTCTATTTCCACTCTTCGGGTGAAGTCCGAGTTCGCGGAGGCACCAGTGAGGCCGAAACTCATCGCGCCAAGGAAACCATCCGTGTCTTCAACCTGAATTATGGTCGGCTCACAGCAGAGCGGCGCGCGACCCTCAAAATATATAGGCAGAGCAACCCCGGAATTTTGGAAGAACTCGCTCAATGGGATGACCAGCTGCGTCAAGACTATATCGCTGAAGAGATTGCGGCCAACCGGAACACACCGTACGTCACAGTGATCCGTCATTTCTTCGAAAAGGTGTCTTGATGCGGAAAACACTGAAAGCAGACACAGGTAAGGAAGAGGCACAGAACTGGAATGGTTTGCAGCGGCGGCACCTCTTGCCCAATGCATCCACCTCAGCCAGCAAATATACAGGAGACAGCAAAGCGACTAACATCATTACGATATGACCCAGAGAAAAACGATGAGTATAACCAAGACGCAGGAGAAACCAATAGAGGTGGCATTGCCGCTGGACGCAATCAATGTGGCGTCGGCGCAAAAGAAGTCGATCCGGTATGATCGAGACCGGCATCCCGCCCTCAAAGGCAGGTCGGGTGCGGCTCCTGCGTCCAGAGGTGTTATCTGAGGATTGGAACTCAATGCGGGTGCAGCGCCTCGTGTGCGCATCCTCGAAGCCGACGACGCTTTGCCGTCATAGCACTCCTGCGTCAGCTCGGCAACCACGCCGAGCCCACCCGCGAACTCTGTTATCGCCTCTACACCCTCTGCGAACCCAAAAAGCGCACCGCCAAGTTCCTGTCCTACAACGCCCAGGTTCAGAACCGATCCGAAATCGCCCGCCTCGCCCAGGAACAATCCACCGCCAAGCCGACACAACAGAAACTCTTTTGGAAAGAGGAAAGGAGAATGGATCATGACTGAGCTAGAACTACGGAAGCTCTTGAACCGTCTTCTGGCCGAACCTGCCGAAAGTGAATGGCTGGAATTTAAGGCCAACCGCTTTGAGCGACAAGAATTAGGAGAATATCTGTCCGCCCTCGCCAATGGCGCCAGCCTTGCCGGGAAACCGAAGGGGTATATCGTTTTCGGGATTCAAGACGAGACACATACTGTCGTCGGTACGGACTTCCATCCCGAAAAGGAAAAAGGCTCAGGAAATCAAGAACTCATCCTCTGGCTAAAATTAGGGTTGCAACCCAACGTCGGGTTTGAGCACTTTGTATTCACCGTCAATGGCAAACGTGTCGTTCTGTTCGCGGTCAATGCTGCGTCGGACAGCCCAGTCAAATTCTATGGCGCGGCTTATATCCGTGTTGGTTCCTGCAAGGTCACATTGGCAAAACATCCGGATAAAGAGAGGGCACTCTGGCAACGTCGGTTTGATTGGTCGGCTCTGGTTTGCCCACAGGCCACTTTGGATGATCTAGAGCCCGAGGCAATTGCTAAGGCCAGGCACGAATATGCAGCGAAGCTCTCCCGTCATAGAACAACGGAGATTGCAAGCTGGGATGACGTAACTTTCTTAAACAAGGCGAAACTCACCATCCAAGGACAGATCACCAACTCAGCCTTGATACTGCTAGGCCGCGAAGAAGCAACCTCACTGCTGGCACCTTCGGTTGCTCTACTGACGTGGGTATTAAAGGACGATGCCAATCGCGAACAAGATTACGAGCACTTTGCCCCACCTCTGTTACTCGCGGTGGATCGCCTGCTGGCGAAAATCCGCAACCTGATTCTCCGAGCTATGCCTAGTGGCACGCTTTTTCCGGTCGAGTTGCCTCAGTACGATACGTGGGTTTTACGCGAGGCATTACACAACTGCATCGCTCACCAAGACTATAGTATTGGTGGGCGAGTGAACGTCGTAGAGTTTCCTGACCGATTACTGTTCAGCAACCAAGGTTCTTTTCTGCCCGGCACCGTTGAGAACGTGATCCTGCAGGATGCGCCTCCTGAGGTGTATCGGAACCCGTTTTTGGCAGGAGCCATGGTAAACCTGAACATGATTGACACGCAAGGGGGAGGAATCAAGCGAATGTTCACCAAACAGGCTAGCCGCTTCTTCCCATTGCCAGACTACGACTTGAAAGACCCCAATCGGGTTGCAGTAACCATCAACGGAAGGATTCTTGATGAACAGTACACGCAACTATTGATGCAGCGAACAGACCTGCCACTATCAATAGTGATGTTGTTGGACCGAGTTCAAAAAAAGGCAAGCATCACCCGAGATGAACACCGGATCCTAAAGATGAAAGGCCTGGTCGAGGGGCGCTACCCAGCGCTACTCATCAGTGGACGAGTGGCTGCGGTAGTGGGGGACAAGGCTCAGCACATTATACAGCGCGGTTTCAACCAACGCTACTACCTCGACATAATCCGCGAACTCATCCGACTTCACGGGCCAGTAGACCGATCAGAAATTGACCGGCTACTGATGGATAAGTTGCCCGGTGTGCTTAGTGATAGACAGAAAAAAACCAAGATCCACAACCTGCTTTCCGTACTCTCGAAGAGTGGCGAGATCGTCAATGTTGGTTCACGAAGGTATTCTCGATGGCAGAACGCCACAGATATCGGCAAACAACAAAAAACAATAAAACAAAATAAAAAACAATAACGAAACAATTGGAACGAGTTTTGATAAAATAGAACCCTATGATATTTAGAATGTTACAATTGATAACAATCAGTGCGAATCAAACCCCGTATCAATGGCCATTGCAAAACAGATAGGGACTTGGGCATCAATCTTGCTTCACGACACGTGACGCCACACCATACTGTCCCGCCAAAACGACGCCGTCATCCTGACGCTCTTCAAGAAGGATGAACTCGCCGTGGCAACGCGCGATGAAATTGAGGTGCGCTAACCATGGCAAGCAAAAACATACTCCAGAGCACCACCACCAAGATGGCACTGCGGTTAGCAATCACTCCCTGAGAGAAATCAGAGAAGCTCCGGTGTCCCGCAGGCTTTAGGGGTTGCCAGGTAATCGGTCACTCATTGATACTCGGAGTTCCGGTGAGCTTCAGAGCCAGCCTTCCCAGATAGGGCGCTTGAGTGGACAGTGGACAATGGACGGAAGTGGACTTCTATGGACATCAGTAGACGATGGACTGTGGACAGAAGTGGACATTAGTGGAGAGTGGACGTGGACTGAAGTGGACCTTAATGGACAGTGGAACTTTCGACACGTGTTTTACGTGAGCTTTCGCATGCATGCAGCAAAAGGTGATTATCAGCTGCTGACCGCTTACCCGCCAATGGCAAACAGTGCCGCCTAATGGTGGCCTCATGGCGCGGGCATGCTATATTATTTGTGCTTTGCTATGAGCATCATGGCCTTGTCGCCCCTCGCCTCTTCCCGCCGTCGCACCTCCTGGGAATCATAATGCACCTGCCTGCTGATCTTTTTCTCGCGTTGCGCTATCTGCGTCCTAAGCGGACGTTTGTCTCGATCATCACGCTGCTTTCGATCCTGGGGCCTGTCCTGGGCGTGGCTATCTTGCTGATTGTCAGCGCGGTCATGGCTGGCTTTGACCGTGACATCAAGGCCGGCATCATGAATCTGCAAGCCCATGTGCAAGTCTATCCAGCCTGGGAGCGCACCTTTTCCAGTCCGACGCCAGTCATTACCAAAATGACGGCGGTCGGCGTTGATGCGGCGCCGTTGATTGAGGGTTCGGCCCTGCTTCAGATTCGCGACAGCATCCTTCCGAAAATCGTGCGCGGCATCGACCCAGAGCAGGAACGGAAAGTCACCGGCCTCGCAGACGCCATGATCCGCGGCCGCTATGAGCTGCGCGACGGCGAAGCACTGATCGGCGACCGCCTGGCCTTCTCCCTCGGGCTGTCCATTGGCGACGCTGTACTCATCCACTCCCCGGCGCGCCTGACCAGCAATGTAAAATGGCATGACGACGGCAAGGTCGATGTCACCGCGCCAGACGAAGTCTATCTGCCAGAAGAAGTCAAAATCGCTGGCATCTTCTCCATGGGAGTGGCTGATTTTGACGACAACATCATCTTCCTCACCCTGGATCAGGCCGCCGAGCTGTTCGGCTATGACTGGGGCGCGGCCTCCTGCGTACAGGGAAAAGTCGCCGACCCCCTGAATATGGACGAAATCACCCGCAAAATCAAAGAAGCCCTGCCAGGCGCCATGGTAGTGACCTGGCAGGAGCGCAATCAGCTCCTGTTCGGAACGCTCCGCGTCGAGAAAAACTTGATGACCTTCCTGATGGCGTTCATCGTGTTGGTGGCGTCATTCAGCATCGCCGCCACCCTGATTACCGTAGTCGTGCAGAAAACACGTGAAATCGGCGTGATGAAGGCCGTGGGCATGTCACGCTTCCTGATCGCCAGGATTTTCCTGCTCCAGGGCGGCATCATCGGCGTCATCGGCACCGTTGCTGGGACACTCCTCGGCCTGCTCGTCATCGCCTTGCGCAACCAGATCGCCGGCCTCCTCAGCCTGGCCATGGGCCATGACGTCTTCCCAGCGGAATTATACCACCTGACCAGAATCCCGGCCCTGCTGACTGCCGACGACCTAGTCCGCACCGTCATCCTCGCAATTGTAATCTGCGTACTGGCGGCTTTGGCCCCAGCCCTCTACGCCTCCGCACTCGCCCCGGCCAGAGCCCTGCAAGAGGAAAATTGACGACCGCAGCAACGCCCGCCGACGCGAAGACGCCGTCGCGGCGTTCTCCGGCTCAGTCCACATAAAGGATAGCCGTGCAGCTCGGGCAGGTGACGATGTCCTTGTCCTCCACCTCATCGGCATGCGGGTTGCTTTTGCGGGCGTTGCTGACGATCTGGTTAGGCAGTTCGATAAAGCAACGTCCACAGCTCCTGCCATTGATGCTGACCACGTATGGCATAGCCGGGCTGTTTTCCCAACGTGTGCGCAAGCGTTCGTAAAGCGACAGCGGCAGTTCTGGAATTCCCTCAACCATGGACGGGCGTTTCGTTTGCAGCTCTGTGATCGCTTCTTCGCAGTTCCGCTGCCGCGTCGCCAAGTCTGCCAGGATAGTGTCCGCACGCTTTTTGCCGGCAGCCAGCTCCTCCTCGCGCTCCCGCACCTTGCGTTGCAATTCATCGAGCACCATCATCGCCTCAAGCTGCTTTTCCTCACACTCGGCGATAGCGTGGTCGCACATCTCAATCTGGAGCATAGCAGCGCGATACTCGTCGTTATTCCTGATCAAAGCCGACTTCGACTGGAAATCTTTTTTCTTCTGTTGGAGGGCAGCGATTTCGCCATCGAACCGGCGGTTAGCCATTTCGGCGTCCAAGTATGCCTTGCGGGCTGTCTCCAGGGCTGCGGTTTCCGCTGCGTACTGTTGCTCAGCTTCCTTGCTTTTCGCCGGCACTCCAGCCAACTGCTCCTTCAGCTTGACGACACGCAGGTCAAGGTCCTGCAAGTCAACCAGGCGCCTCATCCATTCATTCATATCGGGCTCCTTGCGGCGATTCCATGAGCACCTGGCCTGCTCGGAGCAGGCCACGGCTCTGTCTCCCGGGGGGGTGAGGAAGTGACTCAGGCCAGCCCCCGGGCGCCGACCCGTTCGGGACGGCTCACGGCAGTGCGTCTCGCACAACGCGGTCGTGCATGCCGACTTCGGGCAAAAACTCCCAGATAAAGCGCCGTGCGATGGTCAGGCGCGCGTTGTCGCGCATAGCATCGCGCAGCAGGAGATACGACACATACACCAGAGTCGCCATGCGCACAAGCCGCCGTGCGGCCAAGTCCAGGCGATTGCTGCTGTCGCTTTCGACAAAGACCAGGCAGGCGGCAGTAACTTCCCGCGCCTCGGCGACTCGCACCGCCAGTTCCGCGGCTCCGCCTGAAAACGGCAACGCCGCCAGCTCATCCAGAGTCGGGTCAAGGACGCGCTTCACCAAGCCGCCAATCGCGGCGACAATCTGCAACTGCGTCGTGCCTTCATAAATATTCATGATGCGGGCGTCGCGGTAGAGTCTCTCCACCTGCTGCTCGCGCATATAGCCTTTGCCGCCGTGACACTGGATGCTGTCGTAGGCGACCTGGTTGGCCGCCTCGGTGGCGAACGCCTTGGAGATCGGCGTGCAAAGGTCAGCCAGGCGCGAATAGCGCTTTGACGTTTCGCGGGCGTCGGCGTCTTCGGGATAGCGTTCGCTCCATTCGGCCCAGGCATCACGCAGGTCGACGTAGCGGCTGGTCTCGTAGAGCAGCGTCCGCGCCGCGACGGTCAGCGCGTCTTGGCGGGTGAGCATCTCCCACACCGCTGGGATTTGATCCAGGGTGCGACCGAATTGCTGGCGTTGGCGGGCATATTTCCAGGCGGCGGTGCGGGCGGCTTCAGCGACACCGACCGCCTGGGCGCTGATGGCCAGGCGGGCGCCATTCATGAGTGACATCACGTAGCGGGTCAGGCCATAACGGCGCTTGCCGAGCAATTCGCCGGGCGCATTCTGGAAATGCACTTCGCAGGTCGGCGAGCCGTGGATGCCGAGCTTATCCTCAATCCGCTTGATGACAACGCCCGGGCCTGACTTGACGATGAACAGGGACAGCCCCCGGCCATCGCGCGAACCTGGCTCCGAACGCGCCAGGACCAGCAGCACCTTGGCGCAGCCATTCGTGATAAAATGCTTGATTCCGTTCAGGCGCCACTGGCCTGTTGCTTCGTCATAGTCAGCCGTCGTCGTCACCGACTGCAAATCGCTGCCGGCCTCGGGTTCGGTCAACGCCATGGCGCCGTCGTCCTCGCCGCTCGCAAAGCCGGGCAGATAGCGTTTTTTCTGCTCATCGTCTCCGAACAGATAGATAGTCTGGGCGATGTTCTGCAAGCCGAAAAGGTTCTGCAAGCTGGCATCTGCCTGGGACACCATTTCGGTCATCATGCTGTAGACAGTCACCGGCAAGTTAAGCCCGCCGTACGCCCGCGGCAGAAGCACTCCCATGACCCCGACCGCCTTCAGGTCCGCCACGTTCGCGGCAGTCCCCGGCGCAAAGGCGACCTGCCCGTCCGCATACGTAGCCCCAACCTGGTCAACCGCCATGGCTCGGCCAGCGATCCGCTCGCCGCACAAAGCACCGACCTGTTGCAGGCGGCGCTCGTATTGCGCCAGGGCATCGGCGTAATCCGCAGGCGCACCGGCGTGACGGCCACGCTCACGAAAATTGTCTTCCTTCAGGCGGACAACCTCTTCCAGGCCAACATGATGCAGATGATACGCCAAATCAGGGTTGTCCGTATAATAATTACCAGGCATGACACCATCCTTCCAGAACTAGAATACTTAACTTCATGCACCTGCAACCAAACAAACTTCGTTAATATAATAAACCAATCCTGGGATGCAATCAAATCACGCACAGCCAACTTTGACGCATTACACCGGTCACCGATTGAACATTGAGCCGTAGGACGCATCCCCTCTTGCCGTATCTCATTCATGTTCCCGCAAGTCTCCGGAGCGCATCAGGAAGCCAACGTTAGGGATGGAAAGCATTATGCCAGCGTGCAAGCAGAATCATGCTCAAGCACAAAATGCCTATGATTCTTCACAGCCATCCCATAGGACTATGTTCTTGACTGAATAACACTGCTGTGATACAGTAAGCGGACCCCCACTACC
>MWEG01000010.1 GCA_002070945.1 Lentisphaerae bacterium ADurb.Bin082 | reverse complement strand
GGGCGTAGCTCAGTTGGTAGAGCGCCACCTTGCCAAGGTGGCTGTCGACGGTTCGAGTCCGTTCGCCCGCTCCATATCCCCATGCCCTGACTACACTCGTTGCCGCAGGAACCAGAGGCGCTTAGGTTCCTGCCTTTTTTTTATCCATCGCCAACCTGGCGGCGGCCTGACCGTTGCCTGTTCACCAGCAGAACTTACACTATCTCCACCATGCTCAAGAACCGCTACGACATCATCGTCATCGGCGGCGGCCTGGGCGGACTGACCGCCGCCAACCGCCTGGCCCGGGCCGGGCGCAGCGTCCTCCTCGCCGAACAACACTCCCAACTCGGCGGGCTGGCCACCTTCTTCCAGCGCAAAGACCATGTCTTTGACGTCGCCCTGCACGGCTTCCCCGTCGGCATGAAAAAGTCCTTCCGGAAGTACTGGGGCGCTGACTTTGCCGACCGCGTCACCCAGGTGAAGTCTGTACGATTCCACAATCCTCAGTATCGCCTCGAATCAACTTTCGATACACGTGACTTCACCGCCCGCTTGACTGGACATTTCAAGATTCCAGCCCAGACCGTGCAGGCTTTCTTCGACGCGATCGCCAACATGAATTTCTACGACCAGAACGACGAAACGACCCGGGACTTCTTCAACCGCTTCTTCCCTGGCCGCACGGACGTCTGGCGCTTCCTGATGGAGCCTATCACCTACGCCAACGGCTCGACGCTTGACGAGCCAGCCATCACCTACGGCATCGTCTTCGGCAACTTCATGAGCGAAGGCGTCTATACCTTCACCGGCGGCACTGACTTGATGATCGCCATGATGACAGAGGAACTGCGCCGCAACGGTGTCGACGTCGAAACCAACCTTCAAGCCGAGCGCATCATCATCGAAAAACAGAAAGTCAAAGCCGTTGTCCTCAACGGACGCGAGGTGGCGTGTGACGCCGCCATTGGCAACGGCAGCCTGCCCCGGCTCATCCGCGAATTGGCCGGTGCCGAGCATTTCGACCCGGCGTTCATCGACGACGTCAACGCAGTCCGGCTGTCCACCAGCAGCTGCCAAGTCTACGTCGGCATCAAGGATGGCGAAAAACTGCCATTCATCGGCGATTTGATCTTCGCCTCGACCTGGCCGGAATTCGACCCCGAGGCCCTGTTGTCGCCTGACATCACCAGCCGAACCTATTCGGTCTATTATCCCGAAATCCGGCCCGGCACCAGGAAGTACAGCATCGTCGCGTCCATGAACGCCCGCCACCGGGACTGGGTCAGCCTGGATCGCCAGCAGTATCGAGCCGCCAAGCAGGCCATGATCGAAAACACCCTAGACGCGCTGACCGAGTACATCCCCAACATCCGCGCCATCGCCGACTACACCGAGGCCGCCACCCCGAAAACTTTCGCGCGCTACACTGGCCATCTCGGCGGCGCGACCTTCGGCACCAAGTTCGAGGGTCTCCGCTGCAGCATGGACCTGGGCAAGCACATCAGCGGCTTGTTCCACACCGGCTCGGTCGGCATCATCATGTCCGGCTGGCTCGGCGCCGCCAACTACGGCGTCATCACCGCCAACGAAGCCGATAAATATATCGCCGCTCTCCAGCGCTGAAATCCCTGAACGCGCAACCAGCAAAAAATGCGTTTTTATGCTTTTTCCGAGGTCGCGGATTGACAAGACAGATTCCTACACCATATTATACGATGCTTTTTTTCTTTCCATTCATGCAGGTCAAGCCGTAATATATATAACTGTGCATATTCAGATTGAAGGATTCAAAGGACAATGGCACACAGTAAATCCGCCGCCAAGAGACTTAGGCAGAGCTTCAAGCGCCGCATGTTCAACCGCATGCGCAAGTCACGCGTCAGAACCACCGAAAACACCTTGAACGAAAAAATCAAGGCTGGGGACAAAGTCGGCGTGAGCGAGTTCCTCGCCAAATGCTATTCTGAGCTTGACAAGGCCGCCAAGGTCGGTGCCATCCACATCAACAAGGCCAATCGCAAGAAACAGCGGCTGGCCCTACGCGCCGCCAAAATGACAAAATGACTTGTTCGCCGCAGCCCTCCCAGGCGTCAGACGCTCCCAGCGTTTGACGCCTGTTTCGTTTCATCGACAAGACGCCCCCTCGCCTGGCTGCGCCAAGAGGGTTGTTTCCCATACCAAGCCACGCTGCACTATGGTGATTTTCCCTTGAATGTCATGCGCCTTGCGCCAGCATGGTCTTGCGACCTTCATCTTCAGACAGGAGCCTAAGACATGGCAAAATCCGCAACCATGACCAAGTGCCTTGGCGGCTATTTCACGGAATGGTGTTCCCGCAAGCCGGAGCTGCCAGCCCTTGTCTACATGGAAGACAGCAAGCTTCAATCCCGGAGCTACCGAACCCTGTACGCTGACGTGCTCGCCTGGTGCAAGTTTTTCCAGGACCGCCAAATCGGCAAAGGGGAACGGGTTGCGTTCATCGCGCCAAAGCGCCTTGAGCATTTTAACTTCTTCTATGCCTGCTGGTGCTTAGGCATCATCGCAGTGCCGGTCTGCGAGACCTTGGGCGACGTGGAGATGAGCTTCATCCTGCAAGACTGCGATCCGGCGCTGGTGATCGTCGAAAAAAGCCTGGCTAAAAAAGTCACCGCCAACTCCGGCGATATCCCTGTCGTCGACGTCGCCGCCCTGCCGTGCGGCGACGCCAAAGCCCCAATTGAGCTGCCGAGAGCAGACTGCGACCTTGACGACGTCGCAGTCATCATCTACACCAGCGGCTCCACCGGCATGCCCAAAGGCGTCATGCTGACGCATAAGAACCTGTGGACGAATGCGCACTGGAACCTGGAAGTCGCCAACATAGACTATCATGGACGGATCATCTCCCTGCTTCCATACTGGCACAGCTACGCTCTCATCTGCGAAGTCATCTGCCCCATGATGATCAATGCGTCCTGCGTCATTGCCAAGGACATCCGCGACTTCAGAAAAAATCTGCCCGCATACCGGCCGATCTTCATGCTGGCAGTTCCTCGCATCGTGGAGGCGATCAAACTCGGCATCGACAAACAGATCAAGGAAAAGTCACCTAAAGTCAAGACCCTGATTGACAAGGCAGTCTACAATGCCTCCCGCATTTTCACTGCCGGGTCCCGCCTTGACGGCGGCATCCTCCGGATGCTGACCCACCATGCTTTCTACGACCCGCTGGTCTTCCGCAAATTCCGCCAGACTTTTGGCGGCAAGCTCCGCTACATCGTCTGCGGCGGCGCCCCGCTCGACCTCGAATTGCAGATTTTCTTCAAATACATAGGCATCCTGGCCCTAGTCGGCTATGGCTTGACCGAGACCTCGCCGGTCATCAGCGTCAATCTTCCCGAATGCCATCGCCTCGGCAGCGCCGGCCAGGTACTTCCCTGGCTTCGCCCAGAACACGGCGGCGACTATACCTTCAAGGACGATGACGGAAACCTCGGCAAACACTTGCGCGGCCAGCTGCTGGTCAAGGGCGATTGCGTCATGAAAGGCTATTGGCGACATACCGACGCCTCAGCCAAAAGCTTTGAAGACGGCTGGCTGAACACCGGCGATGTCGGCTACTGCGATGCAGACGGATTCCTGTTCATCGAAGGCCGCAAGGGCAACATGATCGTGCTTGTCGGCGGCGAAAAGCTCCATCCCGAGTACGTCGAGGACGCGATCCGCACCTCGCCAATTATCTCCGAAGTCATGGTCATCGGAGAAAAATGCAAAAACGTCTATGCCTGCGTCAACGTCCGCAGTGACATCAGCCAGAAAAAGTCTGACGCTGAGCTGAAAAAGCTCGTCAAAGGCGAAGTTTTGCAAGCGACGGCACACCTGGCCGCCTTCCAGAAGCCCAAGGATGTCCTGATTCTGCCAGACTTCAACGTGGGCGACGGCACTCTGACTGCGACCCTCAAAGTGCGCCGCTTCAAAGTCAAAGAACTGTTCAAGAATGAAATCGAGCAGTTCCTGAAAGAAAACGGTGAAGAGGTCGCCACCAAGCACGAAGTCGGCATCGCCAGCTCAAAAGTGCTGGAAAGCCTGGCCAACAGCGCACCGCCACAAGCCTAAGAATAGGGACGAAGGGCGAATGCGGAATGCGGAATGCGGAATGCTGCGGGGCGAGGGGCGCCTAAACTACATACTGCGGCCACCGTCCACCATGTCCACCATGTCCACATCGTCCACATCCATTTGCGCCGTAGGCGCTTAACCATGCTTAACCCCAGGCTTTAGCTCAGGGGAGGCATACCCCAAAACTGGCGCCTTGTAGAGGCGCTACAATTAGCGCTGAAAACAAATGCTACCGGGATGACCGCTATCAATCGGTGACCGATTACGGCGTTTTTTAGGGGCGAGGGGCGAGGAGGTTGTTTTCCAAAACATGCCGCACTATATTATGACACTTTTCCCTTGAATGTCATGCATTTTGCACGCTTCGCCAGCATGAACCACGACCTCCATCTTCAGACAGGAGTCTAAACATGGCCAAATCCGCAACCATGACCAAAAGCCTCGGCAGTTATTTCACGGAATGGTGTTCCAAGAAACCAGAGCTGCCGGCTCTTGTCTACATGGAAGACGGCAATCTCCAATTCCGGAACTACCAGACCCTTTACGCTGACGTGCTCGCCTGGTGCAAGTTTTTCCAGGATCGCCAAATCGGCAAAGGGGAACGGATTGCGTTCATCGCGCCTAAGTGCCTTGAGCATTTTAACTTCTTCTATGCCTGCTGGTACTTAGGCATCATCGCGGTGCCGGTTTGCGAGACCTTGGGCGACTTGGAGATGGGCTTCATCCTGCGGGACAGTGACCCCGCGCTGGCAATCGCCGAAAAAAGCCTGGTGAAAAAAATCACCGCCAATTCCGGCAACATCCCTGTCATCGACGTCGACGCCCTGCCATGCGGCGACGCACAGGCGCCAATTGAGCTGCCGACGGCGGATTGCGACCTTGACGACGTCGCGGTCATCATCTACACCAGCGGCTCCACCGGCATGCCTAAAGGCGTCATGCTGACGCAAAAAAACCTGTGGATAAACGCATATTGGTCCCGGGAAATCTACGGCATGGAACACCATGACCGGATCATCTCCCTGCTTCCATACTGGCACAGCTACGCCCTCATCTGCGAAGTCCTCTGCCCCTTGATGGGCAGTGCGTCCTGCGCCATTGCCAAGGACATCCGCGACTTCAAGAAAAATCTGGCCTTGTACCAGCCGAGCTTCATGTTGGCGGTGCCTCGCATCGTAGAAACGATCAAGCTCGGCATTGACAGGCAGATCGAAGAAAGGCCGCCCAAAGTCAAAGCCCTGATTGACAAGGCGGTCTACAATGCCTCCCGCATTTTCACCGCTGGACCCCGTCTTGACGGCGGCATCCTCCGGATGCTGACCCACCACACTTTCTACGACCCGATGGTCTTCCGCAAATTCCGCCAGGCTTTTGGCGGCAAGCTCCGCTGCGTCGTCTGCGGCGGCGCCCCCCTCGACCTTGAATTGCAGATTTTCTTCAAATACATGGGCGTCCTGGTCATGGTGGGCTATGGTTTGACCGAGACCTCGCCAGTCATCAGCGCCAATCTTCCCGAGAGCCACCGTCTCGGCAGCACCGGCAAGGTACTCCCCTGGCTCCTGCCCGAACACGGCGGCGACTACACCTTCAAGGACGACGAGGGCAATCTCGGCAAACATCTTCGCGGCCAGCTGCTGGTCAAAGGCGATTGCGTCATGAAAGGCTACTGGCGCCACACTGACGCCTCAGCCAAAAGCTTTGAAGAAGGATGGCTGAACACCGGCGACGTCGGCTACTGCGATGCAGACGGCTTCCTGTTCATCGAAGGTCGCAAAGGCAACATGATCGTACTCGTCGGCGGCGAAAAGCTCCATCCCGAGCACGTCGAGGACGCGATCCGCACCTCGTCGGTCATCTCCGAAGTCATGGTCATCGGCGAAAAATGCAAAAACGTCTATGCCTGCGTCAACGTCCATGACGACATCCGCCAGAAAAATTCGGAAGCTGATCTAAAAAAGCTCGTCAAAAGCGAGGTTTTGAAAGTGACTTCGCATTTAGCCGCCTTCCAGAAGCCTAAGGATGTCCTAATCCTACCAGACTTCAACATGGACGAGGGCACTTTGACGGCGACCCTCAAGGTGCGTCGCTTCAAAGTCAAGGAGTTGTTCAAGAATGAAATCGAGCAGTTCCTGAAAGAAAACGGCGAGGAGGTCGCCACCAAGCGCGAAGTCGGCATTGCCAGTTCGAAGGTACTGGAAAGCCTGGCCAACAGCACTCCGCCCCCTGCCAGGAACAATGGCGATGACGACAAATAAGTTGCCATCTGTGTAGCCCAAGCTTAAATAGCTGTCATCCACGTTGGCCGATTGCCGACAACAACAAAGAATCATAATTTTTCTTCTACGACTTGACAAGTTTTCCCCTTGAAAGCTTGCCCGTTTTCCTTTT
>MWEG01000009.1 GCA_002070945.1 Lentisphaerae bacterium ADurb.Bin082 | reverse complement strand
ATATTCTTGGACATGATTTTCATCCTGAATGGAATTATGCCATCAGACCCCGCCCAACTTGACTCGTCTGTAAAATTAATAATTTAACAGCCCCTTAGTGGACAGTGGATCTTAGTGGACTTTAGTAGACGATGGACTGTACTACTATCCGCCGACTTCTTGTTTTTGGGAGGAAAGATTTCCGGAAAAACAATCTTCAAGTAGTTGGTATGCAACATGTAACAGCAACTCTATGCAAAATCCCGACAACATGTTTTCAGCGCTAATTGTAGTGCCCCTACGGGGCACCACTTTTTGGGGGGATGCCCCCCCAGGCTAAAGCCTGGGGTTAAGCATGGTTAAGCGCCTACGGCGCAAATGCATGCAAAAATACTTTTAGCAGTCCATTATAAAAGTCGGCAATGTGCAAGATGTGGGTGATGGGAGCGACATTTGACAGGACTCGTCGGAATCATCGCCATCTCGCGGGGACGAAACTCACCTCCTGCATCCTGTTGGCTTACGGGTACCCATCGCATTTTGCACATTACCAAATAAATACCTCTTCCCGTCGATTGCAAGTGGCTGTTTCATTAATTTTCCCGAAACCTCCTTTTTAGGGCAATGAGTCAGTCTTCTGTAGTGCCTTTACAAGGCACTATTTTGGGGTATGCCTTCCCCCAGGCTGAAGCCTGGGGTTAAGCATGGTTAAGCGCCTACGGCGCTTGGGGTGCATGACTGTAAGCATGATACCTTTTTGCTGGCTGAGGGCCTGTGGAGGACACGTGTCGAAAGCTCCTAAGTCCACTAACATCCATTAACGTCCACGTCCACTCTCCACTAATATCCACTTCAGTCCACAGTCCATCGTCTACTGATGTCCATTAAAGTCCACTAAAGCCCATTGTCCACTGTCCACTCAATCGCCTTATCCTGGAAGCCTGGCTCTGAAGCTCACCGGAGCTCCGAGTATCCATGACTGCCCCATTACTTTTCAGGCGTTGAGGTGGCTTACGTTCGTCATTCTTCTTTTTCTTCTTCCTGGCTATCGCTGCTGATTGTTTTTTTCCAGTTTTGGCTTTTGGCTTCTTTTTCTCCTTCGAGGAATTTCTTTTTCAGGGCGTTGGCGTCCAGGGTCATGTCTGATTCGAAATATGCTTTGGCTGCTTTTCCGACGCCGTAGGTGATGCCTGCGGCGATGGGAATTTTCAGGAAGGGCAGAAAGCTGGCGGCGAATTTTCCGGCCACTGAGCCGCCGATGCAGCCAAGAAGCATGGTGATGATTGTTTCGTTGACCGCATAGCCGTACACGTTGCCAAGTTTGTGAATCATGTAAATCTCGTTGGCGACGAGTGGGCCGACATCGGCGAGCGGGAGCGGCACGGCGGCAATGGCGGCGGCGCGGCCAGCGGCCCATTGGATTATGCTGGCTGCTTCGGACTCGGTGCGCCGCTGCCAAGCATCGCGCATATTGACGTAATATTTCCGCCAGCGCTCATTGAACTCCGACACTTCCTGGCCAGCCCTGGCAATGGCTTGCTCGGTCATCGCCAGGGTTTTGCTTAACAGCTGGTCAAGGCCATTTTTCTGAAGGCTGGAAATCATCACTATCTGGTCGGGCGAGACCAGGTCAAAGAGCGCTTTCTGAAAGGCCTCAAGTTGATTACGGCGCATTAAGTCGACTTTAGTCACCACGACTAACACTCGGTCGCGGAAAGCCTCGATCATCCGGGCGTCAGCTGGTTGGACGCGGGCGTCGCTGCCGCTGAGGCAGTACCAGACTAGGTGGACGCATTGCTCGGCGTCGTTGGAGTCAAGGCGGCGGACTACTTCGGACATGAGCAGGTTCAGGTAGGATTCGATGGGGTTCTGGTCAGACGACGTCGTGCCGTCGGGCGTAGCATGGATTTTGCCAGGTTCCATGCCTTCGCAATCGATGAAGTTGACGATTTCGGTTTGGTACAGGTCAAAGCCTTCGGTGGTAGGGCGGGAATCGCCGATAGCGTCGTCGGGGACAGTTCCAGCATGGGTCATGGCCTGGATCAGGGAAGTCTTGCCGACTCCGGTTTTACCGCAGACGAGGATATTGGGTTTCATGCTCTTTTTGCCTTTCGTGGTGTGGACGGGGTGCGCAGGTTGGGGGGTGTCGGCCTGGCTGCCAGGCAAGCGTGTTTGCGTCTTGCCTGGCGGCCAGCGTCGTGTGTGGGTCATGCGTTCGCCTTGTTCTTTTTATATTCTTCGTAGAAGCGTTTGAACATTTCGACGTCGAATCCCAGGTCTGGCGCTGGTTGTCCCTTGATTTTGGCGATGGCGCTTTCCTCGAAGTTCTTTTTCACGTACATGCCCATGGCTCCAGTGATGGCGCCGGCGACAGTCGCGTTGACAGCGCTGCCAAGTATAGGGATGAACTTGAGCAGGCTGCTGGCAAGGAATATGCCGCCAAGGCGGGCGACAAAGGGCAGGGCAGACTGCTTGATGGCTTCCTCCTTGAGGCCGTAGAGTGCGGCCAAGCTCCCGATCATGGTCACCTGCAAGGGGACGAGGATCGCAGCGTCGGACAGGGGGATGGGGATGGCGCCTGTCGCGGCAGCACCAGCGGTCGCGGTGGCGATGATGGCCTTGGCCTTGCCATCCTTGGCGTAGACAGCCCTGATTTTGGCTTCCTTGTCAACGCGCTGGGCCTCCATGAAGGCATCCTGGTAGGCTTCCGGGAGCATGGCGTAGGAGAGCTCCATCAGCTCTTTGCAGCCTTGCGAGCCGCCTTCCTCGTCAGTGGTGAAGACGATGCGCTCTGCGGGGACGCCCATATTCATGATTTCTTGGATGAGAGCCCGGCGCTGGCTTTCCCGGGTGATGTCGTTTTTAGTGATCACCACGATGACATTTTTGGGGGTGAAGATGTTGGAGATCAAGTTTCGGTCGCATTCGGTCACGCGGGCGCCAGAACCTTGGATCGTGTACCAGACCAGGTGGATGTGGTTGTCAACATTGGGGTCGTTCTGGCGTTGGCGGATGAAGCGGTGGGTTTCTTCGGTGAATGCCGCTTCGGTTTCGCCCAGTTCCAGGCCTTTGGAGTCATAGATGCTGATCAGGTCGTTTTGATAGTGGTCGTAGCCGGTGGTCTTGGGCTTGCCGACGCCGATGGCGTCTTGAGGCACGATGTCGCCGAGAATGGCGCGGATGAGCGAACTCTTGCCGCTGCCAGTGTAGCCGCAGACGAGGATGTTCGGCCGCTTGCCGAATCGGGCGCGGGCCTCTTTGTATGACTCGTTGAAGGCGGCTTTGACGTCGTAGTTTTCCATGTTGGCTTTAGCTTCGCTGTGTTCCATGTTGGTTCTCCTGGGGTGTTGGGTTTCAGTTTTGGTTTCCGAGTCAGGGGTGGCGATGGTGAAATCAGTCAAGGTGGCGCCATAATAGTGTTGCATGGCTTGTTCGACATCGTTGATAGTGGCCTCTTTGGGCAGACGCAGCTCTGGACGGATTAGGTCGATGGAGCTGCGCAGCGTCTGCGAAGAGTGCGTCCTGGCCATCATGGCCTCGAACAGGGAGACGGCGATGGCGTTGCGGGCGAAGACTTGGCAGGGACTGAAGTCGGCTGGAGAGATGGCGCGGATGCCCTGGCCTTTAAGGACGGTCAGAAAGACCCGGTGGCTCAGGTAGAAGGCGAGGCGGCCGTCAGGCGTCGCCAATAGGGCACCGAAACGCATCAGGCTCATGGCTGCACCTCCGTCGGCGTCAAGCTGTCCAGCCGGTTGCAAAGGATAGCGTTCATAGCCTCGGCGACAGCCTGCATGCGTTCGAGGAAGGCGGTGAGGATGGTGGTGGGCTGCGGTTGTTCCCAGACCCATTCGCCCGGTTCGCGGGGGAAGACGATGGGCTGAGTGTCGTGGATGCGAGTGAGGTCGTCGTGGATGACGAACAGAGTCTGCGCATAGTCGTGTACCTTTTGGCTGGCTTGTTTTTTCCAGGTGAAGTCGTCAAACGTATTGGCGGCCATGACGGCGGTGGCAGCCTCGCAAAAGAGGTCTTCGGCCAGGCGCAGGCGATAGCTCAGGTCAAAGGACATTTCCTTGAGCATCACAAGATGAAGTTGGCTGGTCGCAACGGACATGGCAGGGGCCTGGGCATGGGGTGAAAGGAGGATGGGACGGAGCTTGGATTTTGCAAGGGGGCAGGAATGTACTTTGGCAGTGTCTGGCAATAACTATAATGACGGGGGGCTGCCAAAAGATGTCAGGGGAGATAAAAAAGGTGTTTTTTTTAGGGGCGAGGGGCGAGGGGCTGAATGCTGAATGCTGAATGCCGAATGCCGAATGCCGAATGCCGAATGCCGAATGCCGAATGCCGAATGCCGAATGCCGAAT
>MWEG01000008.1 GCA_002070945.1 Lentisphaerae bacterium ADurb.Bin082 | reverse complement strand
GGATGGCACAGGGAATATCAGCGCTGACCCCAAGTTTGTCGATGCCGAAAATGGCGACTATCATTTGAGTCCAGGTTCACCCTGCATTGACGCCGGCAACAACGATGTTGTGCAAGTCGAAACCGACCTGGCGGGAAATCCGCGCATCAGCAATGAAACAGTCGATATGGGCGCGTATGAAGGCAGCATCGAGGGGTTTGTCATTTTCGGGCGGATACAGGGCAAGGGGCTGCTTGCTCCAATGACCGCAGTAGTGCTGCCCGGCGGCTCGGCCACTTTCACCGCCACAGAAAACCACGGCTCGTTTAGACATTTTGAGATTGATGGCGTGGCCGTCTCGGAATCGCCAAGCTACACCTGGGAAAACATCCAGGCTGACGGCGTGATAACAGCCGTTTTCGACCCCTTAACCTGGTATGTGGATGATGACCTGGACGGCGACGGCACATCATGGGAAAACGCCCTGCCGTCCATTCAGGCGGCCATCGACGTGGCGGCGGATGGCGACACGATCCTGGTGAATGACGGATTTTATGCGCCGATCGTGACAAGGAACAGGGCTATCACCATCCGCAGCCGCAACGGCGCAGGCAAGACGGTCATCGATGGCGGTGGAGTTAAGCGCTGTGCAACATTGGGTGCATATACTTTCGAACGCAACACCATCCTGGCCGGTTTCACTTTGCAAAACGGCTATGCAGAATGCGGCGGCGGGGTCTACGGTGGAACTCTGACCAACTGCGCACTGACAGGAAATGAAGCAGAGATTGACGGCGGCGGGGTCTATGGCGGAACGCTGACCAACTGTATTTTAACCGGCAACTCCACGTATGATTGGGGTGGCGGCGCCTGTGGCAGTACTCTGCACAATTGTCTGCTGGCAGGGAACTCAAGCGCTGCCAAGGGCGGCGGGGCCTATTATAGCTTTATGACCAATTGCCTGTTGATTGACAACTTTGCCCGGCTTGGCGGCGGGGCCAGCGACAGCACCCTGAGAAACTGCACCCTGGCCAGCAATGAAGCCTGGCAACAAGGCGGCGGCGCCTACGACTGCGCGTTGGCAAATAGCATTATCTGGGGAAATACAGCGCCAAAAGACGAAAATTTCTATGTCGCTGACGATGACGACGACGGCGAAGAGGGCGATGAACCCGAGCCTGGGGATGATGCCGGACTTGTCTATTGCTGCACAACCCCGTTGGCCGATGGTCAAGGCAATATCGATGTGACGCCCTTGTTTGTCGACCCGGTCAATGGCGATTGCCGCTTGCGGGCCGGCTCGCCCTGCGTGGACGCCGGCGATACGGCTCTGGTGTCCGGCGATGATGAAATCGACCTGGCAGGCAATCCCCGCATCAGCAATGGCGCGGTCGACATGGGCGCTTACGAAGGCGTCGTATCGGGGTTCGTCATTTCCGGAAGTGTGGAGGGACATGGCCAGATCAGTCCACCCAATGCAGTTGTTTCCGCAGGCGGAAATGTCACCTTCGAGGCAAGGGAATCAGGCCGGGTCTTCTCGCATTTTCTGGTCAATGGCGAGCGTGTTCCCGGTTCGGCCAAGACTTATACCTTTACTGACATCCAGGCTGACGCCGAGATAGCGGTCGTCTTTGAAAATAAAATCTGGTATGTCGATGTCAACAATGGGAATGATGAGGGAACAGGTTTATCCTGGGATGATGCCAAATGGTCCATCCAGGCTGCCGTCAATGAAGCCGTCGACGGGGACGTCATTGAAGTTGCCGAAGGAGACTACCAGCCCATCGACACCGACAACAAGGCCATTGTCATTCGAAGTGTCCTGGGTTCAGAAAAGACCAGTATTTCAGGCGAGGAATACAAGCGCTGCGCAACTCTATGCAATGGATTCTCCAAGCCTAAAACGGTGTTGATTGGATTTGCGCTGCAAAAAGGGATCATGGAAAAAACCGCCCAGGAAATCGTCGATGGCGAACTTACGGAAATTTACTATTTTGGCGACGGCGGCGGCGCTCATGGCGGCACCCTGATCAATTGTCACCTGCTCAACAACTCGGCCAGTTATGGTGGTGGTGCAGCGTACAGCACCCTGATTGATTGCCAGCTGACTGGAAATCATGCCTCGCGTGGCTTTGTTGACTCTGACGCTGGCGGCGGCGGCGCCTACATGTGCGTCTTGAACAATTGCGAGCTGAGGGAAAACTCCGCAGAGCGTTCCGGCGGGGGCGCTCATGATTGCCGGCTGACCAACTGCGCCCTGTACGGCAATTGGACGAATAGTTCCGGCGGGGGCGCCGCTTACAGCGTCCTGAGCAATTGTGCTTTGGCGTTTAATCGGGCGGCAGAATATGGCGGCGGTGTCGGCGAGGATTCAAGCATGATTAACTGCACCTTGACGGAAAACGAGGCGAGGTGGGGCGGTGGTGTCGACCCCGACGGTCGCGGTCTGGTTGTGAACTGCATAATATGGGGCAACTGGGCATACGAGGCGGGCGATAACTATTACGTCTTTGAACACGACCATTCTGTGGCATCTTTCCTGTATTCCTGCACTGATCCCCTGCCGGAAGGCGAGGGGAACATCTGTGCGGATCCCTTGTTCGTCGATGCTGAAGCGGGCGATTTTCGTTTGTCTACAGAATCCCCCTGCATTGATGCTGGCAGCAATGCGTTTGCCGTCGGTGACGTTGATTTGGTGGGGAATCCGCGCATTCTTTACGGAGTCGTTGACATGGGGGCGTTCGAATTCACCAGCATGTCCGCTCTCCCTGGCGGCAAGTATGCCTGGCAAAGCGGCTGGAATACACTCTATCTGCCCTTTGACAGCCTTGAGTCGGCTACGGTCGAAGCGCTGGCGACAATGCCGGTTTTCAGGCTATCCGCCAACACCAACGTCCAAGACACAGCAGTGTCTCTGCACACGCCGCTGTGGATTTTCTGCTTTGACCCCAAGTTCGCACCCGTTTTGCGAGGCATTTTGACTCCAGGTGCGCCTCCCGACCCGCTGGCTATTCCTGCCGGTCAGTGGACGCCGGTCGGTGCGCAACGCCAGGTAGAGACACTGCCTGATGGATACGCCGCCTGGGAATGGCGCACTAGGCGGTATGTCCGCGTCCAGTCCCTGCAAGCAGGTCGTGTCTATTTCATCTACCGGTCAAATACACCATAACGCAATCGGTTAGTTGTTGATAACGGGCATTCCGATAGCTGGCTTCCCTGTACAACCCACCCTGAAAAATCTGCGTCATCAGCGTAATCTGCGGATAAAACAACAGTTTTTCGCCTTTCCTCCCTTTTCCTGAGCGCCGTAGCTTACCGGAATCCCAAGTATCAATCAGTGACCGATTACGTTTTCGTTCACGGCTGGAGGGTAACGCGGCCAAAGCGGTCTGGAGCGAGGAACAGCCCGAAGGTTGGCGACCAGGCTGCGAGGCGGTCGCCAGGAAGTGAGCGGACGCGATTGAGGTTGAAGCTGATCTCGGCCGGGATTACGCCGTCCGGCGCCAACTGTCGCCAGGGGAAGGCCATTTCCAGAATCCAGGCCTGACCCGTCCGACTGGCGCTGACAATGGGCTGACATTCCCAGGTGCGGTCATTGCCTTGCCGGTAAACCGTCCGAACTGCATACACGCCAGCTGCATTGATGCCGAAATGGCGAATGATGGCGTTATTTTCAAAGCCGAAATAGAGTTCAACCATATC
>MWEG01000007.1 GCA_002070945.1 Lentisphaerae bacterium ADurb.Bin082 | reverse complement strand
GAGATCGCGAAGATGATCAACGTCGGCAGCAGGAAGAACAAGGTCAGCCAGATAAAGGATGGGGCGGTCAGCAGCCATTCCCCCCACAGGCGTCGTTTGCTGGGATTCATGGCCGATTCTCCGCTTCAGGTTCCTGCTCGTCACTCTCGTCTTCCAATGGCGCATCGCTTTCGCCGACCGTTTGCGGCGGCGTTGGCAGGAGCTCTTCGTCTTTTTCGCTGTAGCGTTCCAGCATGAAACCGTCGTCGGCAAACCAGGAGATGAAGACTTTGTCGTGCCAGTTGATCGGCTTTTCGTCCAGCATGAAGCGCGTGTGCTGGCGGGAGATGGAGATATTCCAGTCCTCGCCGACATTGACCCAGTAGCGGGTATGGTCGCCCTGGTAGATGATATCCTCGACAACTCCGCGCAAGACATTGTACTTCACCCCGGCATGCGGCGGATCAAGCGAAATCTGGAATTTCTCCGGCCGGATGCTGAGGTGGACTAAATCGCCCTTAGCGAGTTTTTTGTCGTTGAAGCAGAGCATGTCAGGGAGGTCTGGGACAGAGATGCGGCAGTACTCTGGGTCGAGCACTTCCGTGATGCGTCCATCAAAGAAATTCGTGTCGCCGATGAAGGCAGCGACAAAGCTGCTTTTGGGCGCTTCGTAGATTTCTGCGGGGGTGCCGATTTGTTCGATGCGTCCGTTGTTCATGACAGCGATGCGGTCGCTGATGCTCATGGCTTCGCCCTGGTCATGCGTCACGTAGATAAAGGTGATGCCGACTTCGTCGTGGATGAGGCTCAATTCGAGGAGCATTTTCTGGCGCAATTTGAGGTCGAGCGCGGCCAGTGGCTCATCCAGGAGCAGGACATTGGGCTTGAGCACCAGGGCTCGGGCGATGGCGACGCGCTGTTTCTGGCCGCCGCTGATTTGAGCTGGACGTTTGTCAGCATGGTCCTGCATCTGGATCATGGCCAGCATGCGGTCGACTTCCGCTGCAATGATGGCTTTCGGCTTTTTGGCGACTTTGAGGCCAAAGGCGATGTTTTCCCGCACCGTCATGTGCGGGAACAGGGCGTAGTTCTGGAAGATGGTGTTGACCCGCCGCAGATTAGGCGGCAGGTCGGTGATGTCTTGATTCTCAAGGATGATGCGCCCGGTATCCGGCGCCTCGAAGCCGGCCAGCATGCGCAACAGCGTTGTCTTGCCGCAGCCGCTGGGGCCGAGAAGAGAGAAGATTTCGCCGCGGCGCACAGTCAGCGACACGTTGTCGACGGCGCGGGTCGCGCCGAAATCCTTTGTGATGTCTTTAAACCAGAGAAAGTCCTCCAAGATTGGGTCTCCCGGCGTTGTCTTTGGCGCGTAGCCTGGCTGCGGTTGCGGTAGCGAAAAGGAAGACCGAGCCGGAAAAACGGCCTGGTCTTTCGAAAAATTTCTGTGCGGGCAGAGATGTAAATATAATCGCATTTTGCGGGAAAGATACTGGCGGAGGAACGACTTTTTGCGCAGGGGGCGAGAAGGCTTTTTTAAAACCACTGAATACACAGAAATTTTGTCTGTGCTTGTTGTTTAGGGGATGGAATTGCACGCGGATGCGGGGGGGGCTTCTGGTTTCTCAACCCCCGGCGTTTTTCATTGTGCGGTCAAAGAATATATTATTGCCTGTGTTTGGACTGGGTGCTAGCAAAAGGATAATGAGGACGCGATGATTTATCTGCTGATTGTATCTCTGATTTGGAGCTTCTCTTTTGTCATCATCAAAGGCGGCTTGACTGGCCTTGACCCCAATTTCGTCTCAGCAGTGCGCCTGACCTTGTCAGCCCTGACTTTTCTGCCTTTTTTTCGACCGGGGAAGTTGTCTTGGCGGGACATGGCTGAGCTGGCCGCACTTGGCGCTGTCCAGTTTGGCCTGATGTATTCCCTCTACATTGCGAGCTTTGCCTGGCTGCCGGCCTACATGTCGGCTTTGCTGACCACGACCACGCCGCTGTTTGTGGTGTTTTTCAACATGGTGTTCACGCGTCGGAATGTGCCGGCGTTCTGGCTGGCAGCGCTGCTGGCGATTGTTGGTGGGGTGATTTTAAAGTGGACTCCGGCGCAGATGACGGTGAACTGGTTCGGCGTTTTATTGCTGCAATTGTCGAACGTGGCCTTTGCGCTCGGGCTGATTTGGTATCGGCGTCTGCTGGCCGCGCACCCGGATTGGGATGAGAAGAGCCTGTACTTTATCATCTATGCTGGCGCCGCCGCCATTTGTGCTCTGCTGATGCTTTTCACTATGCCGGAGGGTACGTTCAGGGCGGTGACTGCGCGGCAGTGGTGGCTGTTAGCCTACCTGGGCGTGGTCGCGTCCGGCATCAGTTTTTTCCTGTTCAACAAAGGTGCGACAATGGTCAATCCCGGCGTGCTGGCGATCATGAACAATGTCAAAATTCCTGGCGGCGTCATTGTCGCCTTGATTGTACTGCAAGAAAAATGCCATTATCCGGCTTTGGCGGTCAGCCTGATGCTGTTTTTGGCGGCGTTGTATTTGTGCTTGGGAAAACCGGCGAGACCCGAGGCAGAGGCTGAGCCGAAGCCTGAATCCTGACGATGCTGGAAATGCTTTGCGGCCGCTGTTGGCGGGTTGCGTATTGGCGGGTTATGTTATGAAAACCGGAGGTTCTGCCATTGCCGGAACCATGCCGTACGTACGTTAGCGCCTTGCTGAAAAGGAGACTCCGCTATGAAGTTGCAGTTGTTGTGCGCTGGCGTT
>MWEG01000006.1 GCA_002070945.1 Lentisphaerae bacterium ADurb.Bin082 | reverse complement strand
GGATGAACGTCATTGGAAATGTCATGGTTTCGGTCGGAAACTACAAGTGTTCATCACAAAACTTCGCACATTAACCAAATTATGATTGTCAAATTTATTTTTGAAAAATTTTAAGCTATTGCAACCAGTTGGCATACAACAGGTTACGGATGCGTGTCGCTATCTGTAGCGACGGAGGCAAGCGCCTGGGCAAGGTGCCGGGTCCGTCGAGGGGCGAGAGTGAGCTTGGACTACGCTGTCCACCACGTCCACAGCCGCGAAGCGGCAAAAGGATCCCAACGGGGCCGTCAGAACACAGCCCTGGGTGAGTATGGAATATAATTTGAAACCCTGCAAGGGAGACACATAAATTAGGCTGTAGGCGGGTAGTCCACCCTAAGGCATGTGCAGGATTTTATCAGCACGCAAGCATATCCTGCTTGCCATCTTCCATAGCAGAGCCGATGACTTGATGCATTTCTTCTTTGAATATTTGCGTTTATCTATATCCTCCTGTGATCCCAACGAGAAAGAGTGGGAGAAACAATGTCAACTTCATGCCATAACAAACCCTGGAATGACTCAATATGATAATTTATGCAACTTTCGAAAACAAGGAACAACTCGCTTGAATTGTGGCTGTTATGGATATAATAAAGAACTAGGAATGAACAATTCATTCCATTAAATGCAACATTGTTGAGAGTCTCGAAATGGTCAGTGCATGACTGGAAAGGAAAGCATGATGGAAAGACAGGACAAGGCTTTGAAGCATCGTATCAGCTTTGATGGTCGTTTCACGGATCAAGTTCGCCGCCTGCTGCGTCGAAAGCGGGTTGAACTCGGGCTGCCATACCACCGTGCAGCGCGTTTTTTAGGCGTGAACTGGTCGACCTTTCGCAAATGGGAATTGGGTCCCACCGAGAATTGCGAACTCTATTATCGCGCCAAACTAGAGAGTTTCATCAATGGCGACTACGACAATCAGCTGCTGGAACTCTACCATCGCCGTCACACCCGCAGCTACTCGGAATTGCTGCCCAACCCCATCAGCGAATGCATGGAGCGGGTGACCAACGCCTATCGGTTGTGCCGGCAACGCCCAGAGCTGCGCGAGGGGCTGCTGGAGAAAGTCGACTGCGCTGCCCTGGCAGCGCTTCAAAAGCTGATTTCCATGGCGCCAGACGAGCTGGCAGGACAGTTTTTGGCTGACGAACTTGAAGACGTCGCTGCAACGTCCAAGCAAGAACAGGTCGCCAAGACCAGAGGAAAAGAGCGCAAGACGCCTCTCTTTGCGGGTCAATTTCGGTGAGTTCCGACGTCGGTCGCGGCTACCGGTCGCGACCACAATTTCAGCGCTGGCAACCTGGACTCATCGCCGGCATTCCAGGAAAGCGCCGGCAGCCAGGCGAAGGGTCACTGCGAGCGCACCGTCCGCCTGGGTCTGGCTGATGATTTCGGCATTGACGGCCTTGATTTCGGCATAGCGGTGCGCCTGGTCGAGCGTGACCGTCGTCGTCATCGGCGTACCGCTCCAATTCGCCAGCACAATCACATCGGCGCCAGGCGCCGTGAGCACATTGGCTTCGATGAGATGATGGTCGGTGCGGAGGCGTCCCTTGGCCCAGGTCGCTGCCAAGGCGCGATGGGCTGCCGGGAAGTCGACCTCGCTGTAGATAGAGCCGTCTGGCCGTTCAGTTTCGCTGCCGGCGCGGCTGACATAACTCAGGCCAGGGAAAAATCCAAGGCTGACGACCGTCCCCGCGCCGACGGTCGAGCGTTGCAGGAAGGGGGGCTGCTGGCCAGCTACCACCGGCACGCTTTGTACGCTGGCCAATTCCTTCAGTTTCGGCATTTCAAATTGCGCCCGGCCAGGCTGTTCCTCCAGGGTGAACGGCTTGCGGCTCACCCCCAGGTCGCGGTCAAGGTCCAGTGGCTGGCGCCGCTCATCATATTCCAAGGCGCCAGCCGTCATATACAGCGTGCCGCCCTGCTTGACCCACTCCAGAATTTGCATGGCAGCTGTGCGCTTGACAACGGCGTCCGAAACGAACAAGGTGCGATAGCGAGCCAGCTCCGTAGCCAAATCGTCTTCGGACAGCACGTCCAAGCGGACATTGACGTGCCGGAGGAGGAGGTTAAGATAGACGCGCTCCTTCCCGAATACGTTGTCGTCCTTGGCATTCCAGATGTCATTGGTGACGCTGAGAAGCTGCGCAGCGTCGGCCGGCGCGGTTTTGGCGGCGGTCAGATGATTCTCAACGGCGCCAACCGGCCAGGCGACTTGCTTGATGGCAGCATAAATTTCCGGGCGGTCGCTATTCGTGTCGCTGGATATTGAATAGGCGGGGCCGTAATTGAAGAAATGGATGGCCTGGTTGCCGTGGCCGATCTCCGTGTAGGCTTTGGCCTGAATCTCCCAGGGGTGAACCTGGAGGACATTGTAGACGCCGAAAGGAATGCCACTGCGCCGGCAGGCCGCGCGCATCACGTCGGACTGGTAGCCGATAATCTGGTACGTCCGACTGTGGCTGGCCCAGTCTTCATGCCAGCCAAAGGTCAGTGCGCCGGAGTTGTAGACGTCGAACCAGTCGGCGCCGCGTCTGACTAAATTGCCACTATAGACGACTTCAATGGCGAAATTGACCATAGTCGGCACCGTGATGCCAGCCGCCCGCGCCGCCAGCGTGCCAGCGCGCAGTTTTTCGGTCATCCGGTGAATGAGAAAGCGCATAGTCCAATAGAAGGCAGAGCCGGCCTGCGGATCGTCAGTCAGCGGGAATGCCGCGGTGATCTGTTGCGCCTCTAAGAAAGCGGTGAAGTCCCGCTGGCAGACGGCGCAGTTAAGGAGATGTTCGAGTTCGAAGCCTGGCTCGTCCATCATATTGAAGGCTAAAACATGGCTGAAGTCGATGTCCGCGCGGTGTTTGGCCATGTGTTCGGCCAATTTCTGCTCATCAACGACGTACTTGCAGTCGGGCCGGGTGAGATGGAAATAGAAGCCGCTGGCGATATTGCGGGTAAAGCCCCGGTCAACGAAGGGGGGGCGAACCTGTCCAACGCCATTGAGGCCAATGGTGGCAAGTGCTTCCAGTTCCCGCTCCCAGCTGGCGGCCATGGAGACCTCCGGCGTCAGTGCCATGCCAGTGAGCATAGGAAAGGTGCGTGGCCGTGCGCCCGCGACCTCTGGCGTATTCCGAGCCCGTTCCAGGTTCTGCCGACTGCCATCCTCCTCTGGCACCAGCTCGCCGGTCGTATTGTTAAAAGCGACGATCATGCCACTGCCTGCACCCTTCCGGACTGGGCGGCCGATCAGCCCGGTCAAATCCGGGGTGCGGGAAAAGATCAGTTCAAAGGCGGCCTCTGGCTCAGGCTTGCCTCGATAAGTGGTGATGGCGCTGAACGACATCCGGTCGCTGCCGCTGTAGGTCAGCAGCGGCGACAAATTGACCCACGGTGAGGACTGGCCACGCTTGAGGTGCGCATCGGGCATGTCATCAGCGCCATGAGTCGAACCAAGGAAGAGACCCTGGGCATTGATGTTGGCATGAGAATAGTAGGGGGCGTGAGACCGGCGCATAAACAGGTGCAAGGCAACCGGGCCGGGCTGTTCAGGGAGCATGACCACCTGGACGTACAAGGGATACAGGTCTGTCACCGCAGGTTCGTAGGCCAGGTCTCGCGTCAGCACAAACACGTCAAGCTGGCGGACGTGGCCTGTGCTGACCTCGGCCGAGGTCTTGCTGAGAGTCACGGTCACATCACCAGCTGCGGCGGTGAACTCAAGGTTGTCCCAGACAAAGCGCCCAAAGCCCTTGCCCCAGCGTTGTTCCCCTTCCGGGGTCTGGCGAAGCGACTCCTGGTCAAATATCTTTTCGGCCAGAACGCGACCGTCCTGGCTGACCGCGACTTGAAAAGAGCGGTGATCAAACCGGATAATGTCAAGATAACGGACGTGCAACCGGAATGTCCCTGCCTCTGGCAGGCGTAGCGTCTGCTCAGCCTGGCCCAAGCCGGGATAGCTGCCAGCTAAAAAATGCAGTTTGGACGGCTTGCTGGCGTACCAGTTGGGATAATGAGGCTTTGCCTGCCACGCGCCAGAGCCGTCCACGCGCATATCCTCAGCCTCAAAGACGATAGCATCAGCAGGCAAAGGCGAAGCAAGGCAGAAGGGAGCAAAAGCAAAAAGGACGGCGATGGCGAGGAGGCGACGGAGTTTTGTCATGTTATGAACCTTAAAAAAACCACGGATGAACACGGATGAAATTAGGGCGGACTACCCATCCACAGCCCGATTTTTTTTACCACTGAACACTTGGTCACCGATTAATACTCGGAGTTCCGGCAAGTTGCGAAGCTAGGCGCCCAGGGTAAAGTGCTTTAGTGGACAGTGGACAATGGACCGTGGACGTTAATGGACATTAGTAAACGATGGACTGTGGACGTTAGTGGACGTTAGTGGCAGTGGACGTGGACGGAAGTGGATATTAATGGACGTTGGTGCTTTCGGCACGTGTCTTGCACAGGCTTCCGGCCGGGGCAGATGCATCATGCTTAAAGTCACATTATTTTGCGCCGTAGGCGCTTAACCATGCTTAACCCCAGGCTTTAGCCTGGGGGAAGGCATACCCCAAAACAGGTGCCCTGTAGGGGCACTATCGGACGTCTAACAGCACAATCACTGTGCCAAATCTCTCTTTCTATCACAAGATCTTGCACATTACCAAAAATTTTGGTTTTAAGGCTATTCTTCACAGACTACGCAATTCCCGGCGCTTTCTTTTCAATTCCAAATTGAGTTCGCGCAGCTTGGCGCTGGCAGTGGCAACAGCCTTCTTGCGGGCAAGCTGCTCCTGGGCATGCTTTTGACGCCGCGCCGCGACTTCGCCAGGAGTGAGGTTTTCCTCCTGGTCAAACAAAGGAAAAGTCTTTTTCTCTTCCTGCACTAAGCGGCGATGCTCGGCGTCGGCGGCCTTGACTTTGTCCACCAAGACGGCAATTTCCTCTTCAAGGCTGAGGAATTCGGGGGACGGCGCTTCTTTTTTAGGCTTGGAAACAATCGGCGGTGTAACGACAATGGCCTCGGCTGCTGGCTCGGACTCTGGTACTTCAGAGGAGTCGAGTTGCTCCAGGCGCCGGAAACACATCATCCCAAGGATGAGGATAACAATCAGGAGGGCAATAATGCCAAAAGCTGTCCGCATAGCTGTTTCCTCTTTTGATGACGCCTGGACAGCGGAGTCGCTCACTCCGCTGTCAGCGCCCGATTTCCAGGCGCATGGCGAATTTCTCTGGCAGGCCAGCGGCTCTGATTTTTTCCTGGACTGCGGCGATGTCGTATTCCACGCGATGGAGCTTCAGCTCCCTGGTTTCCACCACGTAGGTGACGGCGCAAGCGCGCGGGTCACGGTCGCGGGGCTGGCCTACCGAGCCGACGTTGACCATGATCTTTTCTTCTTCCGGCAGTTTGCAGCGGCGGATGTAATCGACCACGGGGGTGCCATCGGAACGCTCAATGCCGATGAGCGGCGAATGGCTGTGGCCGCAGAAGGCCAGCTGGGCTTCCTGGTTCTTGAAATTAAGCCCGAACGTGGCCTCGTCAAGACAATAGCCCCACTTGCCTGGCGCAAACGACCCGTGGATGATCGTGAAGAAATCCTCGGCGGCCATCTCAAACGGCAGCATAGCCAACCATTTCAGGTCATCCATGGACAGCTGCGCCTGGGTCCACTCAATGGCGATGCGGATATCCTCACGCAGGCGCTCTACGCGCGGGTCCATGAGCAGTGTGACATATTCGTCATGGTTGCCAAGCACGGCCTGGATGTTGTTCTGGCGAATGTAATCCACGCATTCACGCGGACAAGGCCCGTAGCCGACAATGTCGCCGAGGCAGAGGGTGAGATCGCAAGCCTCCTCCTTGAGGGCCGTCATCACAGCCTGGAGAGCGTCGAAGTTGCCGTGGATGTCACTGATGAAAGCGATTTTCGTCATGGCTCAGTAGTCCTGAACGGGTGAATGTAATGAAAAATGAAAACCAGAGGCGGACTTAACCGGCTCATTCCCAGAGTTCCCACAGCATGACCTGAGCCTGGTCAGCCAGCTTGCGGCCAGCGTCGGCTTCCAGGGCGCGCGACAAGACAGGCTTGGCGCCGTACGCGCCGCGGTTGGCCTGATCAGTCGTAGGAATGTAGTTGAAGCAGCCATTCGCCAGTTCGACGACAAGGGTGAACGGAGCCGGCGACCAATGCTTCAACTCCAGCCCCCAGCGCGAGAACACCTCCCCGGGCAGACCGACTATCATCACATCGCCGCAGCGCAGAACCTGAACCGGCACCTGCGCTATCTCGCCATCGTGAGTCCAATGGTCGTTCTTGATGACCAGGGCGGAATTCCAGCCCTCCGATGTCTTCCGGGCAGCTTCGACTTCAGCCAAAAATTCCGGCGTGCGTGTATAATAGGGAATGGGCATCACTTCCAGGCGGGCGCCAATCTTGTTGGCGGCCATGGGTTCGTCCTGCTCCGTGGCCAGGATAGCGGCGGCGGCGAGCGTACGGCCCATGGAGATGGCACGGGCCTCGCCGCTGCGGGTTCGGCGGGTGGGATGGTCAATGCCGTGGTTGATGTCGCCGCAACAGCCATTCAAAAAGACTGTAATCACCTCGCTGCCATAGACCTGGCTGATGGCCTTGCAGATTTCCCCGGGCCAGTCCGCCGAAATAAAGTCAGCCCTGCTGCCGCCGATAGTGTCGGGATGCATGGCGTGGTTGACGACAAAGGCGCGAGTCACACCCTGGAGATCGCAGATGCGCAAGGCCAGCAGCTCGCGATCGCAGGGGCCGGCCGGGCCGATGCTGTCAGTCCGACCAAACATCTCTTTGCCACTTTTCTGCCGGCAGACGCGCACTGACCCAGCGTCCCGGACGTTTTCCCGCCCAGGGATGATGATGGCCGGCTTGAGGTCGGCGAGCGCGGCCTGGACACCCTCCAGGATGCGTCCCGGCAAAGCCTCGATCCATTCAGCGCAATGCGGCAGGATGTGGCTGCGCGTCGGCACCGGGCCAGTATGCGTATGCGTAGCGTGCAGGAGTACGTTGGCGGCGGGAATGCCGGTGGCGGCGAGAATCAGCCGCTTGGCCTCGTCAGCGACCGGGGAATAAACCCCGATGATGTCCAAAGACACGATGACAATCGGATCGCCGCTCTCTTTCAGGACAACGACGTTGCAGAACAAGTCGTCGCGGACGCGCTTGGCGATGCGCTCATGGAAATAGCCGGCCAACCCGACCCCGACGGGCGGCGTGATCTTAATCCGGGCGACGCCGGCAGCCAGCTCCGGCAAACCAGCAGTGTCAAAGAATTGCATGCGACAGCCTCCTTTTGGAAAAGGTAAAGGTAGAATATAAAAAGTGCCATTTTAAAGATGGCTTAACGGCGATTGAGGTCTGGGGTAACGCTGAACTTCCGGTTATGGACTCCTGGCGCCCAGCCGGTGTACTGTGACCAGACATCGACAAAGTCGGTGCCGCAGATACGGATAGTCGCATGGTCGAGGCGCTCGGCGCCGCGTTTTTCCCAATTGTCCGCCAAATTAGGGCACATCATCTGCACGGTCAGCTCAAACTTGTCGGGCATGGGCTTGGGCTTATAGTTCGCCACATTGCGCAGGGCTTGCTCGGCAGCGGTGCGCAAGTCAGTGCGCACGGCGACTGGATTGCGGTTGATGACGGTGTAGCGCGAAATGCTGCGCTTGGTGGACACCGTGGCCACGCCATCCGGGAGGCAGGCATGGGCTTCGCGGCAGGCCGCATCGTCGCCAGACACCAAAATAGTCGGCACCCGGAAATAGGCGGCTTTCCAGATGCCGATGCCGATTTCGCCGATGCGTTCGCCATTCAGCCACATGTTGGCTACACCGTGGCTGTTGAACGTATGGTTCATGTAGCCATCCGCTACGCCCTGCATGGCGTGAGCGCCGAGCTGGACAGCAGCGTCATAACTGGCGTCAAGGAACGTGACTGGATAGAGGTCGCCGCCAATGGTACCGAGTTCGGCGCCTGGATGGAGCTTGGTGATGTCAATGGAATTGCTGCCGCCGTGGCCATCCCAGACCACGATGTGTTTAGCGCCGCCAGCCAGCAATCCTTCGACGCAGGCATTGACCTCCTCGGTCAAAACCTGGCAGGCAATCGGGATATTGACGGTCTTGTTACCGATGCCGTCGCTGCGTCCATTCGTTCCGCTTGGTCCCTCGAGGTCCGTCATAATGTGGATTTTCATCGCCTGTCCTTTGTTACAACCTTTAGGGGGGATGTCGTCACTCGCCGTCTATGGCTGATTGTACTGTAACACCAAAACGAAGAATGAAAACAACTGTTCACAGTTTTTTTCCAAAGAATGTGCCGCTACCGCTGGAACAACATATATATTAGGGGACAACCGCAGCCCGCCAACGCGGCTCTGCCAAGGCCGTCCTGGCCTCCGGCAATAGAGTAAAAAGAGGGAAAATAACATGAATAATAATATAGCAGAAGCCAATTTAACGGATTTCGAGGGATTCTTTGTTGGAAATGCCCAGGATGAAACGGCTCTTACGGGTTGCACCGTAATACTGTGTCCGCAAGGCGCAATTGGTGGCGCGGACGTAAGAGGGGGCGCACCTGCGACGAGAGAAACCGACTTGCTTGAGCCAGTCAACATGGTCGAAAAAATCCATGCCGTGGTACTCTCCGGAGGGAGCGCCTACGGACTTGACGCGGCAGGCGGAGTGATGCGCTTTCTGGAAGAAAAGGGCATAGGCTTCAATGTCGGGGTTGGCATCGTGCCCATAGTCTGCGGGGCATCTCTCTTCGACCTTACTTGCGGAAACGGAAAAATTCGCCCGGATGCAGCCATGGGCTACGCCGCTTGCAAAGCTGCTTTCGCTGACGAAAAATCGCTAAAAGAAAATGTCGGAAACAGAAACCTGGAGAATAGAAGCACAAAGGGGAGAAACTTAGAAGAAGGGAATGTCGGAGCGGGATGCGGCGCAACGGTCGGAAAACTGTTTGGGATGGCCCGCGCCATGAAGGCCGGGCTTGGAGTTTACGGCATAAAGACCGGAGATATAAAAGTGCTTGCTATTGTTGCAGTAAACGCGCTTGGAGATATAAGGGATTATGACGATGCAAAGCCTTTGGCAGGGCTTTTATCAGAGGATGGAAAGACTCTAATTTCTACGGAAGAAGCTATAGTCTCCATGGCCGCAAGCAGTGTAAACGCCTTTTCCGGGGACACCGCTCTTCCAGCAAACACGACCATAGGCTGCGTCATAACGAATGCCGCACTTACTAAAGCACAAGCTAAAAAGGTCGCACAGATAGCTCAAAACGGCATAGCGCGAACGATATTTCCAGCACACACTCTCAATGACGGCGATACCATTTTCGTAATGTCCACAGGCGAAGCCAATGCAGACCCCGGCGCCGTGGGAATTATGGCATGCAAGGCTGTTGGCAAGGCGATAAACAGAGGCGTGTTGAAGGCAAAGTCAGTCGGAGGCTGCAAGGCTCTCTGCGACCTCTAAAAGGTTGAAAACAACTCGAACGAAAAACCAAAAGCTATTCGCCCTAATCAATGGAAACAGCCTCATTAACAGAGCATTTCATGTTAGCCAGGAGCGGAGCCGTAGCGCAGTGCTCATCCTACCGGTACTCCTAATCACAAGTTCCCGCACACCCTACCCTCTTCTGTGATGACGTTTCTCTCTTCCCTTCTACGTGACCGCTGGCCAGCCCTGCTTCCCATACCGCTGGCTATCCTCCTGTGCCTTGGCCTCGCGCTTTTCACTAACGACCCCTGGCCGGCCGACCTGGCAGACTCGAACACCTTCTTCACCAGCTATGCGAGCAGCATCAAAAGCCTGGATCCGGCTGTCTCCTACTATGTCCACGAAGGCCAAATCTTGGACTGCATCGTGGAAATGCCGTTGGCCTACGATTATCTCGCCCGGCCCTATCGTCTGACGCCCATGCTTGCCGACGCTGTCCCAGTCCCGGCATACTTTGACCGCCAAGGCCGCCCTCTGCCTGGCGATCCGCCGGCGGAACAGGTCGGCAAGGCCGAATACGTCATCGCCCTCAAGCCGGGCATCCGCTACCAGGCTCATCCCTGCTTTGCGGTGCGCCCTGACGGCTCGCCCCGCTATCGCCAGATTCGCCCCGCTGACCTGCGCGGTCTCACCTCCCCGTACCAGCTGCCGGAAGCCGCCACCCGTGAACTCCGCGCCGAAGACTTCAAGGTCGCCCTGACCAGGCTCTGCGACCCGCGTCTCGCTTCGCCCGTCTATTCCACCCTGGCGTCATTCATCAGCGGCATGGCGGAATGCTCGCAGCTCATCCGGGAAGACATCCTGCGCCTGGAGGAAGACGCCCGCCGCGACGGCCGCGACGTTGACAGCCACCCCGTCCTCCCGGATTACCGCGCCCTGCCCCTGGCTGGCATCGAAGTGCTTGACGACCAGTCCTTCAAGATCATCCTCTCCCGCAAATATCCGCAGCTGACCTATTGGCTGGCCATGCATTTCTTCGCCCCGATTCCCTGGGAAGCGCTCGTCTTCTACCAGGAGCCGGCTGTCATCGACGCCCGCCTGTCCTTCCAAAACTGGCCAATCGGCACTGGCGCCTACCGGATGGCTGTCTGCCGTCCGGAAGACCGCATCATCCTCGAACGCAATCATGACTTCCGCTTCGACCCCTATCCCAGCCAGGGCAGCCCAGAGGACACAGCCGCCGGACTGCTCGCTGACGCTGGCCGGCCAACGCCCTTCATCGACCGGCTGTATTTCCAATTTGAACGCGAGTCCATCCCTAATTGGATCAAATTCCTGCAAGGCTACTATGACGACAGCGGCATCCCCAATGACATGTTCGACGCCGCCGTGGCCATGAATCCAAACGGCGACCTCGGCTTGTCAGACGACATGCAGGCTCGGGGCATCCGTCTGACTACCGCCGTGGCGCCGACCATTTTCTACTTCGGCTTCAACATGCTCGACTCAGTCGTCGGCGGCCTGGCGCCAGAACGCCAAAAGCTGCGCCAGGCCATTTCCATTGTCCTCGACTACCAGGAGTTCATCGACATTTTCCGCAATGGCCGCGGCATCCCTGCCCAGGGCATCATCCCGCCCGGCATTTATGGCTCGGAAACCGGCCTAGCCAGCGTCAACCCGTTCATCGACCGCTGGGACGAAGTCCGCCAGCGGCCTACTCGGCGGCCCTTGGAAGACGCCCGCCGCCTGCTGGCAGAGGCCGGCTACCCCAATGGCATCGGCAGCGACGGCGCCCCGCTCCGCCTCTATCTCGCCCATGCCAAGGCCGGGGACTCGTCCTTCAAAGCCCAATTCCAATGGTTGAAAAACTGCTTCCAGCACCTGGGCATTGACATCCAGGAACGGCCCTCCGACCTCAACCGATGGCGCAACAAGCTCAATACCGGCAACTGGCAGATCATCTTCAACAAAGGCTGGCTGGCAGACTATCCCGACCCGGAAAACTTTCTGTTCCTGTTCTATGGCCCTAATGCCACCGCCAAAACCCAGGGCCGCGGCGCCAACTACGTCAACTACGAATCGCCAGACTTCGACCGCGTCTTCAAAAAAATGGAAACTATGGCTGATGGCGAGGAACGCCTGGAACTCATCCGCCAAGCCAACCGCATCCTCCAAGAACACGCTCCCTGCTGCTGGGGATTTCATCCGACCGACTTCACCCTCACTCATGGCTGGCTGAAAAACTACAAGCCGCACCAAATGGGCAAGACCTTCATGAAATACCGCCGAATAGACAACGCGGCCCGCTCAGCGGCGCAGCAAGCCTGGAACAGCCCGCAACGCTGGCCAGTCCAGGCGGCAATCGGAATCATCGCGCTCGCCACAACCGCCGCAATGTGGAAAAGGCGAGACCAACGCAAAAATTAGCGGCAAAGGGCTTTTTTTAGGGGCGAGATTAGGGGCGAGGGGCGAGGGTTTGTTGTCCACCCCGTCCACATCGTCCACTCTGTCCATAGAACCCACCTGAACTACATGCGGCAGCCACCGCCAACTGGCAACTGAAAACTAACCGCGATCCCGGAATTCCTCATCAATGAAAAAGCTTCTTTCGCGCAAGAATGGCCTTGACATGGCGGCTGTTCTCATCCTGCTTTTGGGTCTTGCCTCGTATTGCTGCTCTGTTCTGCCGGTTTTCCGCAGTGTGCTGCGCGACTATCTGGCCTTAAATGAAGCCCAATTCGGCTTTCTTCTGAGCATTGGCGCGGTTCCCGGTGCGCTTGGCGCTCTCCTGGCCGGTCTGTGGGCACGGCGCAGCAGTACAAAACGGGTTGTGCCAGCGGCTTTGTTGAGCGTCGCCTTGAGCCTTCTCGGCCTTGGCTTGGCGCGAACCTACGTGACTATGGTATTCATGCTGGCCTGGAACAGCTTTTCCTACCAGGCTCTGGTGGTCAGTGCGCAAGGCCACCTGGTTGCCATGTTTCCTGGCAACCGCCGCCAGGTGCTGGCCTGGCAGCTCGTCGGCACCAGCGCCTTCGGCGTGTTCTTCACCCTGGTTGCGGAAAAAATGCTGACCCAAGTCAGCAACGGGGCTGTTCCTTTCCCGTCTGTTTTGCACCTGCCCTTCATCGGCATTGGCATTTGTCTGCTGGTCGCCATTCCTTGGATTCTGCGGCGCAACTCCTTGGCGCCAGCCAAAACACCGACGGCGACCACATCCGGCCAGACTGCTCGGACATGGAATCCCTGGATCGCCTTAACGATGGCTGCATTGTTTCTGCATGGAACAGCCGACTCCACCCTGTTCATTTGGCTGCCCCGCCTGCTTGAACAGGAGGGCTACCAGAGCTTCAAGCCAGGATACGTGCTGAGCGCCTACGCCCTGGTCTATGTCGGCTCCCGCGCCATCCTGGCCATGCTCCCGGAAAAAACCCTCCAGCGCAGCTTCATCCTCCTGCCCGGGCTGCTCGGCGGCGGTCTTTGGCTGTTGGGTTTGAGTCTACGCGGCAGTTGGGCAGCGACGGCCTACGTCGCTGGTGCCTTCTTCTGGTCGTGCGAATTTCCCGCCTTTCTCGCTGTCCTGGGCAACCAGACGCCGAGATCATTCCCAGCCCTGCTGGCGATCACCACCATGTTCAGCGGCCTTGGCGTCACTGGCCTGTCAACCCTGTTTGGCTGGCTCTGGGACTGCGGCGCCCTGCCCCTGCCCGCTATACTCGCTTTGCCGGGCGTCATGTTCGCGGCAGTCAGCCTGATTGGCGGAATCCTGGTCGCGCACGGCCAGGAAAAATAGCCGAATCAGAATCCGCGGCGAGCAGCGTCAGCAGGCAATTCCTGGTAGCCGGACGGCTCCATGGAAAATGTCCCGCGCCCGCCGCTGAGCTGGGGCAGCGCCTTGCCAAAACCGAACATCTCCGCCAACGGCACTTCGCAGATGATCTTTTTCACGCTGCCGAGCGAGGCGATATCGCGAATGACAGCGCGCCTGGGCTGCAAATACATGCTGATTTCGCCAACTGTATCCTCGGGACAGACCACCTCCAAGTGCATAAGCGGCTCTAAGACGATGGTGCCGACCTGCGTCAACGCCTGGTCAATCGCCTGCAATGCCGCTCCAGCGACGGCACCCTCGGTCGTGCTTTCCGCAGAAAATTTCAATTCAAGGATTTCTGCGGCGACATAAATCATCTGGTAGCCATTCAGGCCGCCGGTGCGCAACCCGTCACGCAGGGCCCGTTCAGCAGCGGCGATGAACGCTTTCGGCACACCCGGGTCACGCACCGCCGAAGTGATGGAGAAGACATCCGCGCCGTGCGGCAACGGGCGAAAAGCCACTTTGAGGCCAGCGGTCAACAGCGTGTCGCCGAACGTCCTCTCAAACTCGACCGCCTGAACCGTCTCATCCTTGATGGTCTCACGATACGCCACCCGCGGCTCACCGCAGCGGATTTCGACATTGAAGTCCGTGGTCACTCGCTTCAAATTGACCTCGAGGTGCAATTCCCCCATGCCGGAAAGCAAGCGCTGGCCAGTGTCCTCGGCCCTAGAGTGGGACAAGGTCTGGTCTTCCCGGCACAGCAGCGCCAGCACTTCATCCAGCCGGTCTTTGTCCCTGCTGAATTTCGGCTCCACCACCATTGAGATGACCGGGTCAGGAAAGCCGATTTTGTCAAAAACCAGCAGCGGCCGTGCTCCGCACAAGGCATCGCCAATGCCGCAGTCCTTCAGCCCGGTCACTCCGACGATTTCGCCAGGGCCGACCTCGTCAACCTGCTCAGTCGACTTGGCGTAGATGCGGTACAACTGCCTGGCGCGCACCCTGTCCCCGCTGCGCGAATTAAAGACATTCGCGTTCGCCTTCAAAACCCCGGAATAGACCCGGATGAAAAACAAATCCGCAGTGCTGGAGGCATTGACCTTGAAAATAAAACCGGTGAACGGCGCCTTAGGGTCGGACGTAATCGTCACCTCCTGCTCCGTCTTGACATCATACGCCTTGTAGCTCATCTCCAGCGGCGACGGCAGATAGTCCAGGATGCCGTCCATCAGCAGCTGTATCCCGATGCTCTTCTTGGCGCTTCCGACGAACACCGGCACCAGCTGGCGAGCCAGGGCAAGACGGCGGATTTCGCGGCGCAGCAGCTCCAAGGGCACGGCCTCTTCCGCCAAAAACAGCTCGGCCACCTCGTCGGAAAAATCCGCAACCCGCTCAATCACGCGGTTATAGGCTTCCTGCCAAGAATCCTGCTGTTCCGCTGCCAGCGGCTCGCGGAGAATATCGACGTTGCGCTCGCCGGAAAAATGGACTTGCTCGGCTGTCAGCACATCGATCAACCCGCAGAAGGAGTCCTCGCTGCCAAGGGGAATCTGCAACGGCAACGCGCAATCGCTGAACTTGGCATTGATCTGGCTGACAACGTCGTCAAAAGATGCGCCAATGCGATCCATCTTGTTGATGAAGGCGATTTTAGGAACGCCATAAGTGTCCGCCTGGCGCCAGACTTTTTCGCTTTGCGCCTCTACGCCCTCGACAGCGCTGAAGACCACCACGGCGCCATCAATGACCCGCAGCGAACGCTCGACTTCCGCTGTGAAGTCAATGTGCCCGGGCGTGTCAATCAGATGGATGGAGCAGTCTTTCCAAGGCACGTTGGCCGCAGCCGCTGCAATGGTGATGCCGCGGGCGCGCTCTTCCGGCAGAAAGTCCATGACCGCAGTGCCGTCGTCAATGCTGCCGTAGCGATGCGACAACCCTGAATAATAAAGAATGCCCTCGGTAGTGCTGGTCTTGCCAGCGTCAATGTGCGCGATGATGCTGATGTTGCGTATGTTCGCTATCATAAAAAAATCCCGTAGTCGGAAAATCCGGCGGCAGCCTGGAGATGCTCAAATAGTTAATGTGCGAAATCCTGTGACAGAAAGTAAAATTGGCTAGATGTCGCGGAGCGACAAGAGCCCCAACGGGGCGAGAGACATACTGCAAGCTAAAGCTTGAACTACATACGGCAAGCTAAAGCTAAACTACGCACTGCAAGCTGAAGCTTGAACTACATGCTCCTGCAAGCGAGGTACATACGGCAGGCTAAAGCCTGAACTACCTACGGTGCCTGCACCTGGCGCCCTGCTCTTCCCGTCGAAAAACCGGCGCCGGTGTTTTCGCACCGGCGCCGGTGTTTTCCAGGTTTCCTCCGAGCCGCTACTTAGTCGGAATCAGGGGCAGTTCCACGTCTTCGGTGGCGTAAATCCAGTATGCCTTGCCGACATACAGCGGATACTTGCCATTGGCGATGATCGGCTGGTAGCTGGTCTGCCCATCTGGCGTGAACACGAACATCCTGATGTTGTCAGGATCGACCTTGCCCGCAAATGATGCGTATGCTGTCTTGAAGTCAGCAATGTCATAAACCGGCCCGGCGATGTTCCAGCCCTTGCTGAGGCGGATGGAGGTCTTCTCCAAGTCGCCGTAGACGCTGAAGGTACGCCTCACCGGCGCATACACCCAGTAGCCCTTGGTGGCCACGATGTTGGTGGCCACGATGTACTGGCCATCCTCATAAATCCAGACCGAGCCACGATAGAACCTCTCCGTGCCGCTGGAGAACACGTCGTCCACCGCGTTGTTGAGCGGCGTGATGCTGAAGGAAATCATGTTCCAGCCCTTCTCAAGGGTCACTTCCTGCAGGTTGTCCGGTGCGCCCAAGCTGATGCGGTACACGATATAGCGCTGCCCGTACACATCCGTCTGCATGTTGGCGATATCGTCCTCCTCAAGCACGACAGAATGGATGTCGGTCATGATCTGCGTGGTGCCTGGCACCGGCAGGTAGGTGCCGTCAGGAGTCCGCCGCATCTGGGTAATCGTGAAGTTGCCGACCGTATCCGGCGGCGGCATGACGTTGTCCCAGGACAAGATCATGGACTCGGCGCTGGAATCGCCCATCTCGACCTTGATGAACCAGGACGTGGCACGACCATACGGCCGGACGTCCGTATTCAGCTTCGAGTATGTGTTGTCCAACCCGATCGAATACATGCGCCCCAACGTCAACGGCGAATCGTCTTCTTCGCCGGAGCCAGGCGTCATGATTATCGGCAAGGCGCTGTCAAAGGTCGGGTCAAACCCGAAGGTGGCGTCATTGCGCCAGCCAAGGTTGACGGCCTGGTCAGTGCCGGTGACGGGCCCGTAGTTGTTCTTGTAGGTCTTGGCGACGCGCAGCTGGAAGTCCCACTCGGACGTATTGATGGTGACCGGGTTGCTCATGACACCATGGCTGTAGCCGTTGGCGTCCATCGCATAGACGGCGCACTGCCAGGTCTGGCCAGCCAACGTGTAGGCCGCCGGAATCGTGTTCGGCGCTCCGATGGAGTTGCCAAAGTTCTTGGCCTGGCTGATGACATAGCGAGCAGTATTCCAGGCGAAGACCGGCGCGTTATTGCCGAGCGGCACCAGGACGCCGTTGCGATACCAGACGTAAAGATACGTGATCTCGGTCGCGTCATCGGCAGTCAAGGCCCCTTCGGCCCGGCAGACCAAGTCCTCGGTCACTCCCGGATTGGCAGGCGTGAGGACGACCGACGTCGGCGCAGTGGGTCCTTCCTTGCCGCCGAGTTCATCCCAGGCATAATGGATGAAGTACGTCCTAGTCACATCAAACGTCGACCGTACCGCCAGCGAAATCTGGACATAATAGATGCCAGGATCAAGGGCACCTTCGAAGCGGGCGTACTTAGTGCCGCCAAAGCCGATGGGATTGCCGTAGTCGTCGCAATGATAGATGAGCTTGCCAGCGCTGTTGAACAACGCCATCTGCGTGTCAATGCCCCAGTCGTTCTCAGCCCTGTGGAGACGGTTGTACATCTGGTTGCCGTCGTTGGTTTCCAGCAACACCCACTTCTTGCCATTGATCAACGTCTCTGGAACGATGAACCAGAACCAGTCAACGTCAGAAGCTTCGTGGAAGTAGTGTTCCTGCGAGAATTCGTCATCCGGGTCGGTGACGTCTTCCATTGGCAGCAACCGTCCAGCCGTCTGCCTCGTGTTGTTGGGTTCGTATGCAAGCGACGCATAGTCGTCGCCGCCAGCGTCAGCCAAGTCATCCTGGATGACCAGGACGTCACTGCGCCGCGCCGTACTCCGTGCGCCAAAGATGTCCATCGCATAGACGGCTACCGAAATCCGGTCGCCTTCCGCCAAGTTAGTGACCGGAGGCGCGGGCGCGGGCGTGGTGCCTTCTGGGTCGGTGGGAAGCGCGATGCCGGGAATCGTGGTGCCATTCGCCGGGAAGAACTGCATGGTTTCCCCGAGTACTGCTTGGCCGTCGATATACCATTGGTACTGGTACGAGAAGATATGGCCTTCAGGATCAACGGCGCCAACCGCATTGGCGATGAAAATAGTGTCTTGATCGCCGGAGCCAGGAGTGATGGTCACGGACGTCGGCGCAGTGGGCGGGTTATTGCCCGCCATGGTGCCGTCTTCAGCAAGCTCACCGTCGAACGGACTGCCAATCAGGCGGTGGAACCACTCCCCGCCGCCAGTAGTCGTCGGCGGGATGACGCGGCTGCGAGCGGCCGAGATTTCTTTGCCGTCAGCGTCGACATAGACGTTCGTGGCAGACTTATAGTAGGCCTTGAACGACCAGACGTCGCCGTCGATGGTGACCAGGTCGCCGGTCGGTGTCTTGCCGGCCAGCGTGATCGTATAGGTGCCTGCCGCCTGCACCCTGGTAAAGGTGGTGTTGTAGAGCAGCAGGTTGCGGTACCATTCCAGCACGATGTAGCCGTCGACGCCGGCCACTGTCTGCAAGCTGACTGTCAGGTTGTCCCCAGCCTCAGGCGTCAGCGGCAGGAAGGACACAAACGTCAGCGCATCAGGCACCTTGTACAAGTCGTCTGCCGACACCGTAATCGTCGACAGCATGACCTGGCTGGACTTGCCGCTCTCGCTGACGCCGACCACGGCCAGCTGGATGATGTCGCCGACCCGCACCACCGACCGGAAGTTGTAAAGGTCGAGGCTTGAGTCGGTCGCCAGCAGCACGTTGTCCGGCAACGAGCCGTCCGCCGTGTGGCTGTCTACCAGGACGCCGTCCGCGAAGGTCAACGTCCAGTCAGCAGCGCCAGCCACGTCGGATTGGACATAGACGTTGGCCGGGTTGGCGCCAATGTGCAGCCAATAGTAGCGATAGTTCACCATCACGCCTTCCGGATCGCTGGCTTCGGTCAGGATCGACGCCGTGAGGATATCGTACTTGTGGAGGTTGACCGAATCGATCATGCCAGGCGCCGGGCGATAACAGAATTCAATCTCGCCCTGGGCGTTGCGGACGTTCGACAGCGTCTGGATTTCCGTGACCGGGTTGGTCGGCGGCTCGACTGCGTCAATGACCCAGGCATAGCCAGAGGCGTCTTCCTGGGTGACCCACTGGTAGTCGACGCCGCCGATGCCGGTCGGCCGGAGCGGCGGGAATATCCCGAACAATCCAGGCGGCCTGATGCTGTGTTTCCAGACCGGCTTGCTGCGCCAATCGGCATGCCAGGCATAGTCTTCGATGCTGCCGCCGCCATCGTCAAAGCGCAGGTACAGAGCCAAGCCCTGGCGTTCAGCCCAGCTGGCCGGACGGGCGTGATACCAGCTGATGTCGCTGTACCAGGTCCTAGTCGCCGGGTTGTAGTAATCGTCAGTGCCGTATTCGCCACGACGGAATTCAATCCAGATGTCGTCCTCATCGTCAAGACGGTTATTCCCGTTGAGGTCGTTGTAGTAGACATCAAGCCACTTGCCAGCCCTGGAATCATCAGCCGAGACCGTCGTGGTCGTAGTCGTAGTCGTGCCGTCGGTGTTGGTGGTGATCGTGGTGGTGGTGTAGCCATTGCCAGCGTACCAGCGGCCGTGGTTGGCCCCGATGGCCAGGCGCTGGTCGATCACGTCGTCGTACCAGTAGGCCCGGATGTCGTCCGTAGCCGCATAATTGGCTTCGTCGAAGTCCTCGTTGTACTGGTCCTCCTCACGCGCCTGGGCTGCCGTGCGGTCACGCCAAATGTTCTCGCCAGGCTCCCAGCGGTTGTTGTTGTTCATGTCAAGATAGCTGACCCGGACATACGTCCCAGGCGTGCCCGGACGGGTACGCCACGGGTTGTCGGAAACGCGACGGTCAACCGCGTATGCGTGCCGGTTCGGCTGCACGGGCACGCCGCTGGTGTACGCCGTTGCATAACGGTCACCGATCGACGAATCGTACAAGCCGAACACCGGAGTGACGGGACGCTTGGCTCCATCCGCGATCTCACGGGCGGAGCGGACGAAGTTGGTGATATAGTTGTCAGCGCTCCCCGTCAACGCGATCGTATGCGGCGCAACGCCCCAGACGCGGACCTCGTCCAGCAGCAACCGTTCCGTCGTCGCCGCCGGGCCGGCCAGGACATTGCCGAGGTTCTCGCCGAGCTTCAGGTACGTCTGATAGTTCTTCCCAAGCTTGCTTGCGTCCGTCGGGCACTGGGCAGCGGCCGTGGTGTCGGTGACGATGTCAAGGAAGCCGTGCGCCTCGCCGTCGAGATACATAATCAGGCGTTGCTTGCCAGCATCGTAGACGCCGGTGAGGAAGCACCAGTCGCTGCGGTACAGGAAGGTATTCCCGTCTGCCAACGGGTCATCAGTCAGCTCAATGCCGGACGCCGAGGTGATCCGGCGCTCCTGCATGCCCTTCGCCTTCCAGGACACGAACGGGTAAATCTTGCGGCCGGGATCCGTGATGCCTGCCGTGGACGTCGTCCCATCCGTGGCCTTGACCGTATAGCCAATGGCGTAGTTGAAGGCGTCATCGATGCCGATGTTGACCGACTCGTTGTCAGCGTACGTGCCTTGAGCCAGCGAACGGCGCACGAGATAGACGTCGTACTGGTCATGGCTGAGCTTGAATTCGCGCAGACGGAAGCGGGCTTCCACCGTCCAGCTGCCGAATCCCAGGCGATCCTCGTTGCCGGCGTTAGGAACCGTGAGCGGCCCCTTGGCAGGCATGATCTGAGCGACCAAGTTGCCAGCGTAGACAAAGCCGGAGTCGCGCGTCGCCGTGATGGAGGGCTTGCTCAGGCTGTCATAGCCGCGCGTGCCGACCGAGAGTTCCTCGTAGTCGTCAAACTGGTCGTCGTCCGTGTCGGTCAAGGCGGAATCCGTGTTGACGCCGTCCTGGCGCTCGACCTCGTCGGTGATGCCGTCGCCGTCAGTGTCCTTGTTGGGTCCGTCGTAGACGATCGGGTTGGTGCCGTAGATGTATTCGGTCATGTTGCTCAGGCCGTCATGGTCAGGATCGCCGTTGGCGCCGTAAGGCCCATCAGGATTAAGCGGATCCAGGGACGGGTCGACGATGGCGCCCGTGGCGTCGGTCGACATGTAGAAGACTTCCCAGCCGTCTGGCAGGCCATCGCCGTCAGTGTCGGGATTCCATGGCAGCGTGCCATAGTAGTATTCCTTCCAGTTGCAGAGGTCGTCCTCGTCGGGGTCCTTCTCGGCATCGGACGGGTCAAGCGGGTTGAGGGTATTGCGATGCTCCCAGCCGTCTGGCATGTAGTCGCCGTCAGTGTCAGGCTGTGCAGGATTCAGCCAGGCCAGCCAATCGCCGACCCAGCCCGCAGGTGCGCCGTACGGAGGCTTGCCATAGTAGGCCGCCGTGATCTCGGGATCGCGGTAGTCTGCCGACAGGTCGTATTCTTCCTTGTTGGTGAGGCCATCGCCGTCCGGATCGTCAGACCCGCTGTAGCCGAGGTGGCCGAAGAAGAAGATTTCCCAGTCATCCGGCAGGCCGTCGTGATCCTTGTCGGAATCGAGGTCAGCCAGCGAGGCGTCATGGATCATGCCGCGGCCGATAGCGGCAGAGAGACCGGGGCCGGTTTCGGTCATGGTGCCGGCATGCCGCCACTTCGTCCACCAATCCTCCAGGACAACGATGTCTTCCGCCGTCACCCCGCCGTCGTCAAAGACGAACTGGGAGACCAGGCCATTGGCGAAGTCGCCCTGGGAGGTGTTGGATTCCTCCAGCATGATGCGGATGGTGGCGACTTCCTTGACCTCAGACCAGACGCAGATATTGTCGAGGTCGACGACCAGGTTCCTGGGCCAGGTTTCCGTCTCCGCCGGGCCGACCAGGAAGACGCCAGCGTCGCCGACGATGCTTCCCTGGGTTCCGGTGAAGGTGGCGGTCTTAGTCAGATGGGCGTATTCGACCGCGCCGGTAAGGCTGGTGCTCTTGCGGCTGATGCCGATGATCGTGATCGAGGGCACCTGGCCTTCCAGGTTGATGATACCAGCGATCAAGTACCACTCGCCCGGCTTGATGCCGCCATCAGGCTGATAGTCGACTTGCTGGCCGACCGGCGTGGTCGACGCCGATCTGCGGTTGACGCGGAACGAAATCTTGTCCTTGGTGAAGGAGAACAGGTAGTTGCTGTTCCCCTTGGCGCTGCTGACCGTCCGCCGCAGGAATGGGGTCGGCGTCACTGGCAGCGCGGCGTTGGCGCCTGTCAGCTGGTCGCTGGCAGCATCGTACATGTCGGCGCGGAACCAGAAGGCCACGGTCAGCGTATTGCCGCTGTGCACCGGGTTGTCCAGCACCGTCATGAAATTGCTGCCGTCCAGGCGCAGAACCTTGGCGATTTCGGTCAACAGAGCCGAACCAGTCGGATCATTGTTCGGGTTCGTGTCCTCAGGCGCATTGGGCTGGTCCAGGGAGGCGACTGGCGAGGAAACGTCCATGCCAAGGCCAGGCACTTGAACCAAGACGCCGAATTCATTCAGGACAAAGTAGTCGTAGCCGGCTTCGAAGCCGTCGGAGAACCCGTCATCGTCAGTGTCGCGCACATCAGGCCGCGAGCCGAAGAACTGCTCGTCCAGGTTAGGCATGCCGTCGCTGTCAGCGTCGCGGTCGCCGTCCCAGTCAATGCCGTCCGTCATGGCAATGAGCGGATTAGTGCCGGACAGGTATTCGTAGAGGATGTTCAGGCCATCGCCGTCGCCGTAGGTGATGCCGTTGACGACGACGTAGTCGTTGAATTCGTCGCCCTCAGCCAGCAACCCGCCGAAGTACTTGCGCTCCCAGCGGTCAGGAATCATGTTGTTGTTGCTGTCAAGGTCGTCCTCCAGCGGGCTGTCGACGTCTTCGACGACCGTGTAGGTGGTGGACAGATTGCCGGCAGCGTCATAAAGCGCGCCGACAAAGGTGGCGGCGTTCTCCCAGTCAGCGAGCCAGTCATTGGCATTGGCCAGGAGGCTGTCAGCCGCCTTGCGGAACGCCTTGGGCTCGGTGGCCGGCTCCAGCGTCGTCAAGCCGGCGACAGCCATACGGCCCGCGAAGTTGACATCGTCGAAGCGGTAGTAGGCGATCAGGCCGTCTTCGTCGCCGAACAGCGTGGTCTTGCGGTCGGCGAGGATGTCAGCCGCGCTCCGGGCGACGTCCCACAGCCGGATTTCGTCAATCCTGCCGCTGAAGCCTTCGCCAGCCTTGACGCTGACTACGCCTGGGCCGACTGTCACCGGCTGCACTGTCGCATACTTGCTGGCCACCACCGCGCCATTGATCAGGATGGTAAATGCATCCGTGCCGTTGTAGGTGCAGGCCACATGCGTCCAAACCCCGGCAGGGAGCTTGTAGACTTCCGGCGAAGCCAAGGTGTCCATGCTGCCAGCCAGGCTGGTGAACGAAGTGTAGAACCGGCCGTTCCGCAATCCAAGGCGATAATTGACCAGCGGATTGGCCGGGTCGGACGTACCGACCTGGCGCTCAAGGATGATGCCGTTGGCGTTGTCGCCATTGGGCTTGACCCAAGCCTCAGCCGTCCACGCATCCAGCAGGAAGCGCTTCTGGCTGGGCAGCAGCAGGTAGTTGCCGGGTGCGCCGTCAAACAGCGCCGAGCGATTGACCATCGGGTCGTTGACGTCAAGCGGATCGGAGCCGACGCCGTACTCGAGGTTGTCGGCCACGCCGTCGTTGTCCGTGTCTGCCAGCAACGGATGCAGGCCGCGTGCGATTTCCCAGCTGTTGCTGAGGGAGTCGCCGTCAAAGTCGGCCGAGGCCTCAAGGACGCCCTTGGAGCTGCGCGCATTGGGGTTGGTGCCGAGCACGTATTCCCAGTACACGTCCAAACCGTCGCCGTCGCCGTCAACCAGCATGCCGTAGTCAACGTTATGGACGATGAAGCCGTTCGTATCCAAGCCATAGGCCATGTAGTACGTTGGAACTGTGGACTCCCACTCAGTGTAGGCGGTGTAATGCCACACTGCCCGCGGGTCGTACAAGTTGTCATGTCCATACACGATGACTGGGTTGCTGTCTACCAGCAGCTGCACATCGAGCGTCCCCTCGTACATGTCACGCCTCAAGGTGACTTCTGTCGTTCCGATCATAATCCTGGCCTCCTGCACCTCGAACCGAGTGCGAGTATAGGCCACCACGATCTTATTGCGACCGACTCTGAGGGCGGAAGCGATGTCGATGTCGTTGCCAGCGAAGATCACGCCATTGACGTTGACAAATTCGCGCGGGCGGGCATGGTCAACCGCGCCGGGGGTCACTGCGTGCATGTTAAAGCTCAAAATAGCTTCTTGAGGCCTGGTCTTGAGTTCGAAATGCTTGTGCATGACCACATACATGTGCTCAGGTTCAAGGGCGCAGTTGTCTGGCCAGTAACCGCCGATGCCCTCAAGGCCGACCCAGCCGCGATATGCATCCGCTATCGGCGTGTAGCCCACGTGCTGTGTGTAGCCGCGCAAGCCTGCAAACGTCGTGTTGTTGGTCATCACCCGAGCGTCGGTCCAATCATAGAAGCGCAGACTGCTTCGCGGGAACGTATCAAGCTTATGGTAGTTGACCCACCATTCCGGGATGCCGTCGCCGTCGAGGTCGTCGCAGCCTTCCAGCACCTTGGCTTCCGGCGCCAGCACATCTGCCGCCAGGTTGAGCATATACCTCCGGTTGCGGAAGTGGGCGAAGTCCTCGACCCACTGGCCGCCATCGTCAAAGCGGTAGTTGGCAACCAGCGGATAGGCTTCGCGCATGTAGCGGATTTCGAGGGTGGGCGTCAGCGGCGCCGGGATGATCCGACCGGCCCAGTAGTCAATCTGCTCTTCGGAGCGGGCGCTGGCCCAGACACGGAGCTCGTCAATAGCGGCCAGGCCGCCGACCGGAACCGTCAGCTTGCCGATGACCGCGCGGGTCGCGGCCGTGCCAAAGTCGATGACGTCAGCATTGCTGACCGTGGCCGAGCCGATGATGGCCAGGCGGTCGCGATACAAGACCAAGGACTTGCCGTCATGCGACCAGACCAAGGCCAGGTGCGTCCAAGTGTCATCCTCCAAAGGCGGCGTGACATCATCGGCGCTGACCGCAGGATCGCCAGGCAGGCGATACGCATAGGCGCCGCCAGCCGTGGCCAGCACCGCACCAGTGTCAGCATGGTAAATCTGGCCGATCGGCTGACCGCCAACGTCAAGGCCGAGACGATAGGCATAGCCGGTCGCGCCGACAAAGGTGAAGAGCCATTCGCGCGTCGCCGTCGGCTCAACGGTCGACTTCTTGACCCACATCTCCACCGTGAAGTCACCCTTGCCCACCGCAAAGCGGTCCGGCTCAGGCAGGCGGTACGTCTCAGTGGACGGGTCAGCGGAGTCCTTGCCAATAGCCAGCGAAATGGCCGGCGCCTGGGCGTAGCTCCACTCCGAGGTGTCGATGTTGTTGGCGATGACGTAGCCGTACACATCCGCGCCAACCTGCGGCACCAGTACGCCGGAAACCGGCAACGCCGCTATGACCGCGTCAGTAAGCCTGTTGCCATCGCCGTCAACGATGATGCTCATCGGATGGATCGGCGAAGCGCCGAACATGACTTCGATCTTGTCGTTGATGCCGTCGTCATCGGAATCAGCCAAGGCAGGATGACTGCCCCAGCCCTGCTCTTCCAGGTTGGTCAGGCCGTCGCCGTCCGGATCCTCATTGGCATCGGAAATGCCGTTGCCGTCGGTGTCGCGAATCGTCGGATTCGTGCCGGCCAAGTACTCATAGAGGTTGGTCAGGCCGTCGCCGTCGAGGTCCTCGTCAGCGTCATACGGGTTGTATGGGTCGAGGCCGTAGAGCGTCTCCCACCAGTCAGGCATGCCGTCGCCGTCAGTGTCAACATCCGAAGGAGTGACTGGGCTGATTTCAGCCGCGAACGAGGCGCCGAGCATCGGCTTCGCAGCGTTGAGCCAGCCGAGGTTCCAGTCATCCAGAGGCGAGGCGAAGTCCTGTGCCGTGACGCCGCCATCGTCAAAGAGGTAGTAGGCGACCAGGCCCTGGCTGAGCGTAGGCGTGGCCGGCAACGTCGAGGTCGACGATTGGAGGTAATCGCTGAAATCAGCCTTGGCAATGTTCCAGATGCGCACTGCGTCGACCGCGCCGACAAACCCGGCGCCGACCCGCACCCGGCTGACGCCGATGGTGTCAGCAACCGGCGTGACCCCAGCCACGCTCTTGACGCGCGGATTCTTATTGTCAACCAACACGGTGAGGCTCTGCTCCCCAGGGTTGTAGATGCCGCCGACATGCGACCAGGTGCCTTCAGCCAGGGCGACCGCAGCCTCGCAAGAGAGGACAGCCGGTGCTTCCGACCCGAACACAGCGCTGGTAAAGGCGACGTATGGCTTCCACGCATACTTGGGCGACGTGGCAGAGCCGGCGTTGACCGCCTTCAAGCCAAGCTCGTAGTTGGCCGATTCGAAGACGCCATCAAGGTTGGCGTCGATTTCACGACGGATGATCGTGACCTTGCGTCCAGCCGCCACCTCGGCCGCCGTTGGCAGCGCCGCCGGTTTGACCCAGGCGTCGATGCTCCAACCCGCCGCCATCACAAACCGCGGCTGGTTGGGCAGTTCGAGGCAACCACCGCCAGCCGGGAGCGTCAACACCCGGCTGATGTACGGCAGCAGCGGATTGCTGGCATTGACATCGGCCACGTCGCTGGCCGCAGGCGTGCCGTTGACCGCCGCAGTATCCGACTCTCTCACCCAGTCGTCATCCTGGTTCAAAATCGTGTAGTAGTCGGCGAAACCAGGCGCCGGCAGGGTGCCGAGAGCGACCACCTGGGCGTCGCTCAGACCGGTGAGCGGATGGTAGCCGAGGCTCTGCAAGTAGTTGTACGTCTGGTTGAGAACAGGATTGAAGGTGTCCTGATCCAGGGTCGCGCCAAACGACACCGTGTTCCACGGCGAAGTGCCGGCCAGGAATTCAAAGTAATTGGTCAGCCCGTCGCCATCATTGTCAAAGGTGCCGTCCTGGGTGCCGGGGTCGTGCCCTGCCGCGACTTCATACCATTCCGGCATGCCGTCGGAATCGCCGTCGCCGGAGAAGAACGCCAGCTCGGTGACGGGCGTGTCTGCACCAGCCGCTGCGTCCGCCGCCACCGCGCGCCGGCCAATAGCAGGAGCGGTGCCGTTGAAGCCGGGAGCACGGGCGCCAAGGTCGGCCGCGCTTAAGTCAAGCACATACTGCTGGCCAGACGCAACCGTGACCAGGCCATTGCCACGCAGGCACAGCACCATGTCCCGCGCCGCCAGGATGTCGGAACTCTGCTGGGCATTGATGCGGCCGCCCGTGACCGTCTGGCCGGTCAGGCTGGCCACTGGCGTGGCGCCAGCCATGATGGCTTCCTTCAGGTCAAGCGCAGTCGCATTCGGGAACCGCGACTTGAGCAGCGCAGCCAGGCCGGTGACATGCGGCGACGCCATCGACGTGCCGCTCATAAGCTGGTAGCCGCCGCCAGGAGCAGTCGACAGGATGTCGACGCCAGGTGCGCCGACGTCAACCGTTGTCGCGCCGTAGTTGGAGAACCAGGCCATCTCGTCATTGTGATCAGTCGCCGCGACCGACAGGATGTTGGCGAGGTCGTAGCTGGCCGGGTACGCCGGCCAGGCGCCGTCGTTGTCATTCATTTCGTTGCCAGCGGCGCAGACCAGCAGGTGGCCGGCTGCCAGGGCCTTGCGGCAGGCGTCATACAACGCATTCGAATAGCCGTAGCCGCCCCAGCTGTTGTTAGAGATGTGGGCGCCCATCTGCACGGCGTATTCAATGCAGCTGATCGCGTCCATCGTGAAGCCGCCTTGAGGGCCGAGGAACTTCAACGCCATGATCCGGACATTCCAGTTGACGCCAGCCACGCCGATCGCGTTGTTGCCGACAGCGCCAATCGTGCCAGCGCAATGCGTGCCGTGGTCGTCGTCGTCCTGCGGATCGCCATGACCATTGTAGAAGTCATAGCCGTAGACGTCGTCGATAAAGCCGTTGCCGTCATCGTCAATGCCGTTGTCCGGAATTTCCCCGGTGTTGATCCACATGTTGGCCCGGAGGTCGGGATGCGTGTAATCAACGCCGGTGTCAATGACTGCGACGACGATGTCGTGCGAGCCGGTGTAGCCAGCGTCCCACAGCGGCATGACATTGATGTCAGCGCCGGGAGTGCCGCCGGTCTGGCCGACGTTGTGCATGGCCCACAGATTGTTGAACAGCGCGTCGTTCGGCGGCGCCGAGGGTTGAAGTTCGTAGTTAGGCTCGACATATTCGATCCGGTCTGTCCAGGCGCGGTACTGCGCGATCGCCGTCGCCATGGCGGCAGCGTCGTCAGCACCGGCAGGCAGCTGCACGAGCTGGACACCAGTGAAGGCCGAGGTCTTCACCACGGTCGTGCCCAATGCGGCATGCGCGTCTTCCACCGCCTGGGCGCTGACGCCAGGCTTGAACTTGACGATGAGCTGGCCAGCGCGATGCGCCCGCTCCAGCATCTCGCTGATCGGTTCCTCAGTCGTCCGATAGCTGCCGGTCTCCTCGCCATACGGCGCTGCTGCAGCCTCGCTGGAGGACAACGACGTGCGATGGTCGCGGTAAATCTGCGACGCCGGCAAGGCCGAGCCGTAGACGCGGATATTGTCAATCGCGCCGACCAGGCCGTCACCGATGTTGAACACCGGCCCAGTCATAACGCCGGCCACGATGCCGTCGCCAAAGGCGGGACAGGTGAACTGCTGCCGCAGGTCTTCACGCTCGACCACTGGCATGCCATTGACATACAGGGTGAGCAGGCGCGCGTCAGCGTCATAGCTGGCGGCCAGGTGCGTCCATACGCCGGCCTCGATAGCCAAGCCGGCAACGTCGTTTTCAGGGATCCGGAACGCGGTTGCAGCAGGGCCGTTCGGCGTGAACGATGCGTACGGCATGCCGGACGCAGTCCAGCCGAGTTCGAAGTTGACGCCGTTCGCGGAGACTTGACGCTTGAACAGCGTCACCGCACTGATGCTTTCAGGCTTGACCATGGCCATGACCGTCCAGCTCGGCAGGGCATGGCGCGCCTGCGGCGGGATGGTCAGCGCCGTGCCGTTCAGGACGAGATGGCGCAGCACCGGGCGGGTGTTGCTCAGCGGTCGCAGCGGATCAGCGGCGAAGCTGTCCTTGTCCGGACGCCGGAACATGCCGTCCACGGGCGAGCCGTCGGCGTGCAGGCCATACACTTCCTCGTAGTCGCTGTAGCCGTCGCCGTCGGAATCGACCAGGCGCGGATCAAGCCCAAAGGCCTGCTTCTCGCCATTGGTCAAGCCATCACCGGCGATGGCCAAGGCGTGGAAGTCAGCATTGCCATTGACCGTGTTGTTCGGCACTGTGCCAGCCAGGTATTCATACAGGTTGGTGAGGCCGTCGCCGTCCTCGTCGCCGTCTGCGTCGTCAACGCCATAGACATTTTCAAACCAATCGGGCATGCCGTCGCCGTCCGCGTCGTCAATGTCACGGAAGGCCAAGGCGTCGACCGTGCCCAGCCAGCCAGCCACGCCAAACAAGTCGGCGGCAGCCGGATTGGCCGCATAGTCGGCCCAGACTTCAGCATACGTCTTGTTCACGGCCGTTCCGGTGCCGTCATCATACGTGACCTCGGCTGTGCTGTTGAGGATGGCGTCGTTGACCAACGCCTCCGGCGTGATGACCACGCCATAGTCGGCGGCTGCAATCGCGTACGTCTTGGCAGTCTTCCAGCCAGGATGCGCGAAGTCTTCGATCGTCATGCCGCCGTCGTCGAAACGGAAGCAGCGGAACAGGCCAGGCGTGCCAGTCTGGATCAGCTGGGTGCGGTTCTCGTCCAGCGCGACCAAGCTGCGCGCCACCGTCCAGACCCGCACTTCGTCCAGGAAGACGTCGCCTTGCCAGATTTTGACTCCGCTGTTATCCATTGGGTCAGCCAAGCTGAAGAAGTTGCTGCCGTCAACCGGCAGATAGTCAAGCTCGGTAGCATTGAAGACGCGCCGCACCACAGCCAGGCCGCTGGTCTCAGTGCCGACGGTCAAGCTCAAGGCGCGAGCCTCAGCATCCCAGGACGCAGCCAGATGCACCCAGGCGCCCGCCGGAATTGCCTGCGGCGCAACCACGTTGCCCTTGTCGTCGGTCGCGCCGAACTCCAGCCGGATCAACGTCTTCTTAGCCGTCTGATACATCACGTATGGCACACCGTTGTGCAGACCGAGTTCATAACCGAGGTTGTTGCCAACCGCGCGGCGGACTAAGGCGCCCGAGGCAAGGGCCGGGTCAACGGCCTTCACCCAGGCTTCAACCGTCCATTCCGGCATAGCCAGGACGCGTTCCTCAGCCGCCAGCGGCACTTCCAGGCCGTCCAACGTGGCGGTGCCGATGTTCGCCAATACCAGGTAGCGGTTGACGAAGTTGGCGCCAGTGGCCGGCTCAAGGCGGTTCATCGAATGCAGCGGGCTGGTGAAGTCTGCCATCTCAATGCCATCCAGCACGCCGTCATCGTCGGAGTCGGGATTGAACGGGTCGGTTCCGAAGATCTGTTCATCCAGGTTGCTAAGACCGTCGTAGTCAGGATCCCACGCGGCATCCAGGATGTTTTCATGCTTCAAGTGACCGAAGATGTCACGGACGCCGTCGGTGTACTGGTTGGTCGGGTCAGTGCCGGCCAAGTACTCGTAGTAGTCGTTGAGGCCGTCGCCGTCGGAGTCAATGGTGCCGTCGGTCACGGTCAAGTCGTCAAAGTACTTCAGCTCCCACCAATCTGGCAGGCCGTCGCCGTCGGTGTCATCGGTGTCATAACCGATCGGGCTTTCGTCATCAAGCTGGATGAAGTTGGCGCCGACCAGCACAGCCGCATTGCGCCAGCCGTTGTTCCAATCGCCGAAGCTGGCAGTATGGCTGTCCTGGGCAGTGACGCCGCCGTCGTCAAACCGGTAGTACGCCACCAGGCCTTCCTCACTGCCAGCCAGCAGCGTCGTGTTGGCAGCATTGATCTCCTCTTCGGTGCGCACGTCATTCCAGAACCGGACTTCGTCAATCACGCCGGAGTAGAAGGCGCCGGCAGTCAACGAGACCAGCCCGGGCCCGGCAGTCAACGGCTCTTTGCTGCCGCGGATCTGGCGCGCAATGACGCCATCCAGCCACAAGGTGAGCGTGCGGGTGGCGCGGTCAAAGCTGGCCGCCACGTGCGTCCAGGCCCGTCCATCCGCCTTCACCATGTCGACCGAGGTGGCGCGGTTGCCGGTCTCATCACCGGTCGAATCCGTGTAGTAAACCGTGATCCGATTGTCGCTTTCCAGGCGCAAGCCGTAGTTGACCAGCTTGCGACGCTCGCCAGCAGCCGTGGAATAATATCCCACGCGACGCTCCAACAATGTGCTCGGACTGGTCAATTGATTCTTGGCTGGACGAATCCACATTTCAATCGTCCAGTCAGTCAAGGCAAAGCGGTTCTGCGTCGGGAACAGGAGGTAGCTGGCGCTGTCGTCACCGTTCTTGGCGCCGGTGAACTGCATGCCGCGCAGGACCAGCGGGCTGTTGCCGTCAGTCGGGTCATAGCCCTGGCTGACTTCCACGTTGTCGTTCAGCCCGTCATCGTCAGTGTCTGCGACAGTCGGGTCTGTGCCATAGAAGTCCTCCCTGCCATTCGGCAGGCCGTCGCCGTCATAGTCCTCGTTGGCGTCGGAGACACCGTTCTTGTCAGTGTCCGAATCATACGGGTTGGTGCCGACCAGGTATTCGAGCAGGTTGGACAGGCCATCGCCCTCGCTGAACGCAGGCTGGCCAGGCATCGGGTTGTCCGGATCGTTGTCGATACCATAGTCGAGATGGCCGACATACTTGTCAGAGTAGTCATTTGCGGTCAGGTTGGTGAGATAGGCGGCCTGGGTCGCAGTCCGGCCATGCCACACGCTGCGCGGGTCATACTTGTAGTGATCGCCGCGGACAATGACTTCCTTGCCGTCAACCAGCAAGGTCATGTCAGCCTTCATGGTGGCGCGCGGGAAGGTGTAGGTGACGGCGTTCCAAGGCACCGGAATCAGCTGGGGCGCCGCGCCGCCGGTGTTGTAGGTCCAGTAGCCGGGCGGGGTGACGCCAGCTACCGTCCAAGTCGCGCCGCCAGTGTCTTCCAAATACAGATAAATCTGGTTGCGGCCCTGCTGCAAGTACTGGGCAATGTCAACCGTGCCAGCGCCGGCCAGGCCGACGTTCTGGCCGTTGACCAGCATGCGGGTGACCACGCCGTTGAACAACCTCAAGGTGAACGGCGCCGTCTCAGGCTGACGATCCAGAACAATGTACTTCCAGAGTTCCGTGAACATGCCGGACGGATAAGTCACGGCCGAGCCGACATCAACGTATTCATAGTTCTCAGGATAGCCGGTCAGGCTGCCGATCGACCCGTACACCGTGAAGTCACGGACTATGTGCCCGGCCGTGGCCACAGGCGTCGGCCCGTCAGTCGGCTGCGTGGTGGAACCTGCAGTCCGGATAAAGCCGGCATTGGGATTCCATCCGGTGAAATCGCGGCCGTCAATGCCCATAGTGTTGCTGGCGACGGCCTGCAACCAGTCGCCGGCAGTGGCGGCGAAGGGGGAGAAAATCATCTTCCGCCATTTGTCAAGGCCATGCAAGTTGACCCACCATTCCGGCAGACCGTCGCCGTCCTCGTCGTCCACGCCGTCAATGGGAGCGAACTCATTGTCCGCCTCGCTGACAAATGCGAAGGCCTGGTGGATGTCGAGGGCATAGTCGCGGTCGAGGAAATGGACATAGTCCTCGGCATATTTGCCGCGGTCGTCAAAGCGATAGTAGGCCAGCAGCACGTCGCTGTACTTGTACAGAGGCCGCAGGAACATGTAGGTGAGCATGTCGACCGGCGTCTGCCGGGCTTGGCCGCTGGTGATCTGGTTGAAGATGGCGGCGTTGAAGGCCGTGTTGATGGTGGCATGGGTCGGGATGATATGGTTCTGCCAGCGTTCGAGCTCCTCAATCGAGCGCGCCTCGCTCCAGGCCCGGAATTCATCGATATGTCCATTCTCAAAGCCGCGGCCGATAAACGCCTCGCCAGCCCCGATGTTGGCCTTGAGCTGCGTCATCTGCGCAATCATGGCAACGCCATTGACATAGATGCGCAGGGCATGCTTAGCCTGGTCACGCACCAGGGCCAGGTGCACCCACTCGCCGGTCTTGAGCTGCGGCATCTCCCAGCCGTCCGTGCCGACGGCCTTTTCGCCGCCGACGCGGACCAGGTCCGTGCCGCCACTGCTGCTGATGCGGCCCAGCGGATAGCCGTTGACGACCGACAAACTGAAGCTGTCGCCGTCATAGCTGTCATAGGCGAAGAGATCGCCGGATTGATCCGCGCCGGGACGGTACCACATTTCAACCGTCCACGCATTGTCGCCGAACTGGAACCGGTTCGCGTCCGGCAGCCTGGCGCCGGCCGCGACGGGATCCGCCGCGAACAGCTTGGCCAGGTCGAGGCTGGAACGCGCGAATTGGCGGCGGCTGCTCGGGTGGACCGGGCTGGTGCCGTCATCGATTTCCACCTTGTCGTCAATGCCGTCGTCGTCCGTGTCCTGCAGACGCGGGTCAGACCCGTGGCGGTTTTCCGCCGCATTGGTCAAGCTGTCGCCGTCGTAATCCTCGGCGCCGTCGAGGATGCCGTCACCATCGCTGTCGTTGCTGTTCGGATTCGTCCGGCAATAGAACTCATACAGGTTGTTAAGGCTGTCGCCGTCATTGTCGTCCGTCGGCGAAACACTGTAGATGTCATCATGACTGCCGCTGTTCAGCGATTCCCACCAGTCCGGCAGGCCGTCGCCGTCCATGTCATCCTGGCCATTGAGCGGTCTCGCCTCCGCAGCGGTCATCCAGTCACACGTGCCATCGGCGACGGCCGACACGGCGACCACGGCCAAGCCCGTGGCGGGATCGCGGGCGATCGCTTCATGCTCCTCGTCAAGCACACCGTAAGACACGGCTTTGAGAGCGTAAGCAGACGGATCATAGGCAGCATTGAAAGTGTACGGATAGCAGAAGTCTTCAATATTCCTGCCGCCATCGTCGTAGCGATAGTAGGCCAGCAGGGCGGCATTGCCGGAAGCCCGGACAATCTGGTCGCGGTTGGCCAAAACGGCGGTCATGCTTAGAACCGTGCCCCAAACACGGGTCTCATCCAGGAAGCCGTCAACGAGTTGGCGGCCGATTTCGCCGTTGCCGGCCAGATACAGACTGATCGGGTCGGCGCCAACCGCCATGGCCTGGGCGGCATTCGTGGTCAAGGTAAACTCCATGACGCCGTTGATGTACAGACGTAGGGAACCAGCCAGGTCGCCGACTGCCGGTGCCCACACCGCCGCGACGTGGGTCCATTCGCCGATCTGCACAACCGTGTTGCGGCCAGCACCGCCGACCTTGACCAATTGATTGTCAATGCCGACAAAGCAGGCATACAGGTAGGCTTTGCCGCCATCCGGCTCATAGCCCAGTTCCAGCACCGGCTTGGAGCCATTCATGGCCGCCATGATGACACGGCTGTCTGCTTCCAGTGAGCCCAGCTTGACCCAGGTCTCCAAGGTGACGCCGTCCGTGAGATTGCGGAAACGCTCCGGCTCCGGCAGACGGATGCCGGCAAACCCCGGCGCCGCCGCGGCAGCGGCGATCTTCAGACTACGCGCAGGCGTCAGCTGGAGGTGGTCTCCATCGTGCTCGACATCCATGATGCCGGCATGGAAATGCGCCATGCTGGCCATAGGATGACTGAGATATTCAGAACTGCGTCCAGGCCCAGGCCAGGCCAAGCCGTAAGCTTCATCACCATCGCTGACGCCGTCGTCGTCACTGTCAGCCACGTTCATCAAAGAGCCGAAAGACTGCTCCAGCATGTTGTTCAGGCCGTCGCCGTCAAAGTCCTCATGGCCATCAGCAACGCCGTCGCCATCCGTGTCCGGCTGATATGGATCGGTCCCAGCCAAATACTCGCTGTAGTTGGTCAGGCCGTCGCCATCCAGGTCGTCGTTCGGATTCAGAACGGTGGCATTGCTCAGGTCATACCGACTCTGGTAAGCAAAGAAGGCTTCCCACCAGTCGGGCAGGCCGTCGTTGTCTTGGTCGTCCATGCCCGCCAGAACCAGAGGCTCAATGCCAACAGGCAGGACGTCTCCATCCGTGACCACCATGGCGGCCGACGTGCCGTCGGCGCCAACGGCCACGCCGTAACCTGCCGGGTTGATGGCATAATCGTGCGTGGTCAAAGGATCATCAAAACAGGGATACACGAAATCCTCGATCGTCTTGCCGCCATCATCATAACGGAAGTAGGCAACAAGATGAGTGTTGTCATCCTGGGTGGCGATGATCCGGTCACTGAACTGCACCAGCTGGTTCTGCGTGCGGGCCCGATCCCAGATGCGGGTTTCGTCCAGCAAGCCGGCCTGCAGCTCATTGGCCGTCGCGGGGTCGCCATCGCCGCCAAGATAGATATTCTCCACTCGCGTGCCAACGGGGCGGAGCGGATGCTGGGTCGTGGTCAAGCGAGCCGCAACGCGGCCATTGACGTAAATTTGGAGGCTATTGACATAGGGATCGTCAGAAAAATTGGTATCCCAGACAGCCGCGACATGATTCCATTCACCCACGCGCAAGGAAAGAATGCTGTTCAACGCTTCATTGGCGGGATTGTAGCCACCGACCTTGACCTGCTCCGCGAGGTCACCGGCAACGGTAATCGGCTTGTCAAATTCCACATACAAGTAGGCCTCACCATTATGGACTTCATATCCCAAGGCCAGGGCCACGCGGCGCTGGCCAGTGCCCGAGTCAAGAGTGACAGCCGACATGATGACGCGCCGATCGCCGTCCTGATCCTGGTCCAGTACCGGCAGCAACATGGTCTCCAGGGTAGCCCCGTCCTCCAGGAAGGTTCCAAACCGTTCGGACTTGGGCAGCTGGATACCGGCCCAGGCAGCACCCGTTCCGGCCAGGAACGGAGCCACGTCCAGGCTGCGGGAAGGCGTGAGCTTGACATGATTGCCGCCCAGGAGGGCATCCTGATAATCAGGATCATAGTGGCTCATGCTCATCAACGGATGCGAGAAATGCTGAGTGTAAGTCGTCTCCCCGCGCAGAATGCCATAGTATTCGCGGCCGTCGTCAACGCCGTCATCGTCCGTGTCCACCAGGTTCGGCATGGTACCGATCTCCTGCTCCAGCAGATTGCTTAAGCCATCGCCGTCGCTGTCCCAATCGGCATCCGTAGTGCCGCCCTGGGTCGCGGGGTCCGTGATCTTCTTGGTCGGATCGGTGCCGGCCAAGAATTCGTAGAGGTTGTTGAGGCCGTCGCCGTCTTCGTCGGCAAGTTCCTCACCGGCGGCGAGCAGCCGTCCAAAGTACTGGAGTTCCCAGCTGTCGGCGATGCCGTTGGCGTTGGCGTCGTCGACGCGATCGTTGGCCTGGAACCATACGTGTTTGAACGAATCAGCGACCGTGCCGCTGCCGCCGACATCGGCGACGCTCGGGATGCCGGCAGTCTCCGGATCGCGATACGTCATGCCCGGCATCAGTGAAATCATGGCGCCGGCCTGGTTTTCGAACGTGGCGCCCAAATCGTCGAAGTCGCTGGCAAGCACCAGCGCACCGCCAACCATCAGGGCCAGGTCGTCCAGGCCGAAACTGATCGCATTGCCGACATTGCCGACCAGCACATCCTTGCCGGTCGAGGCCGGAACGCTGGAAGCATAGTACGGCGCCGTGAAGTCATGATCGGTGTAGACATCATTGCCCAGAACGTCGTCCGACACCGTCAGGGAGAGGACATTGCCGGCCAGGGCCGCCTGCACCCGGAACCAGGTGGTGGTCAACAGCGGATTTTCGGCAATGACATCGCTGGTCACGCTGACCGTGCCGACCGAGAAGCGGACCTCGCCGTCGGCGGTCAATTCGACCTTGAACTGCGTGCCCGAGACATCGGCAACGCGCTCCAGCAGCACGGCGGCGCCGGCGCCGAGATCGGCGTTGGCGGCCCGGACCCAGAAGCTGACGCTGAAGTCGCCGTCCACCACCAGGTCGGCGCCGGGATAGGCCACGGTCCGAGTCGGGGTCGGCAGGTGCAGATAATGATTGACGACATTGTCGTCGCTCGAGAGCGGGTTGCGGCCGGCCAGGACTTCGGCGTTGTCGGTCACGCCGTCGTCATCAGTGTCGACGACGGTCGGATCCGTGCCATGGAGCTGCTCGTTGTAATTGGAAAGGCCGTCCAGATCAAAGTCGTCATTCGGGCCGACGGTCGCGTCGTTCGGGTCGGTCTGGCTCAGGAATTCATACAAGTTGTTGAGGCCGTCCTTGTCGGGATCGGCATATTCCTCGCCGGCGGCGAGCAGATTGTCAAAGTGCAGATATTCCCAGTAGTCGGCGATCTTGTTGTCGTTGACGTCAATCGTCATGTCAACCGGTTCGGAAGCGAATTCAGCGCCGGAGAGGACGCCGGCCATGACATGATCCGGCAGGGTGACGGCCGGATTGTTGATCAGGCTGACGCGGGCCGCGGCGAAATTCTCCGCCGTGGCGCCGCGGTCATTGAAGGTCGAATACAGGACCAGGCCGGCCGGCAGCGCCGGTCCCTGGTTGGCGGTCAGGTCGGCGATGGCGCCGGCCGCCCAGTCGCTGTCGCGGTTGACCGTAATTTCTTCGGCTGAACGCGCCCGACTCCACAACCGGAGGTCGTCGATAGCGCCCAGGAAGTTGCCGCCGCCGAGCACGATGTCCGTGCCGCGGCTGTCGGGCATGGTCCCGGCCCTGGTGCCGCTGACCGCGTATTCAAGGTATTCTTCGTCGTCGGCAGCTGCCTTCCAGGCCAGCCTCAGGGTCATGGTCTGGCCATTGACGGCGGCGGCGACATGAACCCAGGTGGTCGCGTCGGGGATGGCGACCGCCGAGGTCAGGGTGTTGGCGCCGACCGTGAAGGCGACCTTGCGGTCCGCGCGGAGGACGACCTGGTAATGCGTCAACCCGCCGACGACGGCGGCCTTGCGCAACAGGACGCCATTCGGGCTGCTGGCGCCGCGGAATTTGAACTCGGCCGTGAAGTTGCCGGCAAAGGCGAACGGATCGGTCGTCACAATGGCGTTGCCAACCGTGCGGCGGTACCAATTGCGATAAGTGACCTTGTCGCCATGCGTGTCGAAGTGGACATAGCCGTTGCTCTGCACGGGCGCCTGGCTCCAGGCCGCAGCCGCGCTGGACGGCTCGCCGGACAGCGTCCGCGCATACACGGCATCGACGCCGGCCGTGCCGGAAACCAGCGTGTAGTCGGCCGGATTGAATCCGGCGGCCGCGATTTCGGCCGTGCTGAGCACATTGCCGTCCGCATCCGTGATGACGCGGGTGAAGACGCCGGTGTTTTCACTGATGGTGACCGTGACCGAGCCGCCGTCCGTAAAGCCGTCGTCGTCGGAGTCGGCCAGGCCGGGATGCAGGCCCAGGGCCTGTTCTTCGGCGTTGTTCAAGCCATCGCCGTCGGAGTCGGCGACATTGTCGAAGATTTTGCCATCCGTGCTCTTGATCTTAGGATCGAGGTCGGCGAGGTACTCGTAGTAGTTGGAGATGCCGTCGCCGTCGTAGTCGCCATATTTGCCGGTCGGCGTGCTGTCGTCAGTCAGCAACTGCTGGAAGAACTTATACTCCCAGCGGTCGGGAATGCGGTTATAGTTGGAGTCGGTTTCAGCCTCGAACGGATTGCTGTCGGAAATGTCAGCCACGGTGGCCGTGCCCTGGAGGACGGCGGCGTTGCGCCAGTTGTTCTTCCAATCCTGGGCGCTGCCGGCCACCGAGTCGGCCAGATGCAGGATGTAGGTCGGATAGGCAGCCGTGCCGCCGGCGACCGCCGTCTGCAGCTCCGCGAAGTCGGCATACGTGCCGGCGTCAAAGGCCGTGGTGGTGCGGCCGTCGAGATTGCCGTCGTCAAAGCGGTAGTACGCCGCCAGGCCGGTCTCGCTGCCGGACAGGAGCACTGCACGGTTGTCGGCGATGTCGTCGCTGGAGCGGACCGTGTTCCAGATGCGCAGGTCGTCGATATAGCCTTTGAAGCCGGTTCCGGGCGTGAAGCCGGCGCCGGCACGGACGCTGATGACACCGGGGCCGGTGCTGACCGGCTGGCGCGTCGAGTAGGACTGGGCCACGTTTTCGCCGTTGACGTACAACGCGATGGTGGTGGTGTCGCCTTCATAGGTCATGGCCAGGTGCGTCCAAACACCGGCGGGCGCGGCATAGGCCGGCGGCACAGAGAGAACTTCCTCGCCGCCGTTGAGGTCGGTGAAGACCATGGTGAGGCGGCCGTCAACCAAGCGCATGCTGAAGTTGACCAGGGTCTTGCCGGTCATGGTGCCGACCACGCGCTCGACGATCGTCCCGTCGGCCAGATCGGCATCCGGCTTGACCCAGGCTTCGGCCGTCCAGGTGAGCAGGCCGAACCGGGCCTGGTTCGGCAGCAGCAGGAAGCTGGCGTCCGTACCGTCGGTGTAGAGGGCGCGGTGGACGAGCGGATCGTTCATGTCGAGCGGATCGGTCGTCTCGGCGCGTTCGACGTTGTCGGCCCGGCCGTCGTTGTCGGTGTCTTTCAGCATCGGGTCTGTGCCATTGGCCAGCTCGATGCGGTTGTTGATGCCATCGCGGTCGTAGTCCTCTTCGCCGTCGAAGATGCCGTTGTTGTCGGAATCGCGGCTCTTGGGATTGGTGCCGAGCAGGTATTCATAGTAGACGTTGACATCGTCGCCATCGTCGTCCATCTTCATGCCGTAATTGTAGGCATACTGATTGGCGCCGGCGCCGGCCGTGCCGGTGTTGCCGCCCAGGATGTAGCCGTTGGCGTCGGTGCCCCAGTCGGTTCCCCAGGTGGGAACGTCAAGATGGTCGGCGGTGCAAGCGCGGTAGTACCAGGCCGAGCGCGGGTCGAAGTTGTAGTCGTGCCCGAAAACGATGACCGGCTGGCCGTCGACCGTGAGGCTGACGTCCAGGGAGCCGATGTACGTCTTGCGGCTGTAGTCCACCGTGGTGGCCGGATTGGCCGGGGTCGGGATCTTGTAGGGGCCGCGGCTGGTTGTCTGGTCCCTGACAAACGACACCACGATCTGGTTGCGCCCGACCTGCAGATACGAGGCGATGTCATAGCCGTTGCTGTAATTGCCGACCGCCCGGCCATTGACCGTCAGGCCGGAGATGGTGACGCCATGACGGTTGTAGTAGCCCATGACGGCCCGCACCGGAACCGAGCTGAGGTTGAAGTACTTGAACATGGTGACGTACTTGAAGTCGCCGTCCAGACGCCGGAAGTCCGTCTGATAGGCGCCCTCCTCCTGGCCGACGACCGCCGGGTCGTTGTGCCCGCCGAACGAGGAATAGCCGACGTTCTGGACGTGGCCGCGCAGGCCGACGATGGCGGTGCCGTCGGAGTTCCACACCAAGGCATCGGTCCAGTCGCCGGAGGGCAGCTCGTCCGGAATATAGGCCGAACGCACAAAGGTGTCGAGGTCGTGGAAATAGACCCACCATTCCGGGATGCCGTCGCCGTCGGCGTCGTCGACGCCGTCCAGGGACTTGGCGTCGTCGCCGGCGATGACCGGCTCGTAGACGCCGGACACGGGCGCGGCCAGTTCAAGCATGTAGTCCTGTTCGCCGAAGTGGGCGAAGTCCTCGACCAGAGCGCCGCCGTCGTCAAAGCGGTAGTAGGCACGCAGCGAGTACGTTTTGCGCATATGCCACGGCTCGACGATCGGCAGGGCGGCCGAGCGCAGGGGCGACGGCACGATCCGGCTGGCCCAGTAGTCGATCTGCTCGTCGGTGCGGGCACTCGTCCAGAACCGGAATTCGTCGATGGCCATGCCGTCGACGGCATGCAGGCGGGCGTACTGGGCGATCGAGCCAAAGTCGATGACGTAGGTGATGATCTGCGATCCCATGATGGCCAAACGGTCGCGATACAAGGCCAGGGACTTGGTGGCCGGGGCCCAGACCAGGGCCAAATGCGTCCACACGCCGTCTTCCAGGCGCGGGGTGGCGTGTTTGCCGCCGACATAGGCGAGGACTTCGCCGGCCGCGGAATTGGTCGCGTCAAAGATTTCGCCGATCGGGGCGCCGTCCTCGATGGCCAGGCGGAAGCCGGTCTTGGTGTCGCCGACCATTTCGAAGAGGGTGCTGCGGCCGGCATGCGCCGAGGCGTTGTCATGCTTTACCCACATCTCGAGGGTGAACTCGCCGGAGATGGTCTCGTTGTAGCCGCTGATGACCATCGGGCCGACCGCAAACCGGTCGGGATGCGGCAGTTCGGCGTAGCCGGCGGCGGCGGCGCCGTCGACAAACGGCTTCTGGCTGATGTCGAGGGACAACGAGGGCGCGCCTTCAGCCCGGAAGTTGCGCACATAATCGTTCGGGTCGTCGCCGTTCTGAACCATCATCCAGATGACTTCGTAGTCGTTGAAGGCGGCAAAGTCCTCGGCCAGGTACTTGGCGAGGGCGGCGGCGGCATCCGCCGCCTCGGCATTGAGGTAGGTGACCGTGGCGACGGTCTTGGCAGTCGCATCCTCGGTGTAGGTGATGTTCCAGACCGTCTGCAACGGGTCGGTGGCGTCCTGAACGACCGCAGCCAGGCGCGGGATGATGACCGCGCGCTGCGCCGCGATATAGTCGGCGTCAAGCTTTTCGCCGGTGTCCTTGACGACGGAAATGCTCATCGGATGCACCGGCGAAGAGCCGAACACGACTTCGACCTTGTCGGAAATGCCGTCGTCGTCCGTGTCAGCCATGGCCGGATCGGAACCGTATTTGGCTTCGTAGCGGTCGGTCAGGCCGTCGCCGTCCGAATCGTAATCGCCATCCATGACCGTCGGGTCGTCGCTGGAATTGGGATTGGTCGGATTGCGGCCGATGAGGTATTCATAATAATCGGTGAGGCCGTCGCTGTCAAAGTCGGTGGCCTGGTTGGCGGTATCGATGCCGGCGAAGTACATGTATTCCCAGAAGTCGGCGATGCCGTCGCCGTCCGCGTCGCCGGAGAGATAGGCGTAGGTCTCGTCGGTGGCCTTGGCAGCCGGCAGTTCAAGCATGGCGGCGCCTTGATTGAGGGCGCCGGCAATCATCGCGGCCGGGGTGTTGGCGTTGAGGGCGGCGAAATACGCGTCGCGGTCATGCTGGTAAATGGCCAGGAGGTTGTTCAATTCAAGCTGCTGCGCGGCCGTGGGAGTGGCGCCGTACGTCGTCACCGCCGTATTGTAGTTGTTCATGGACCTCTGGTAGGCATTGAACAGCGAGTTGATCTGGGAAGCCGACGGCTTGGCCGTGAAGGAAGCGTCCTCGACCATGACGCCGCCGTCGTCAAACCGGTAGTAGACGGCCATTTCCATCAGGTCGCTCGCCGTCGTCACGAACATGTTGCGGCGGGACTGGATGTCCGCCTGGACCTGGTCGACATAGTAGGTGTAGGTGCCCGACGTCGGGATGTAGTAGTAGTCGGTCGCATTCCAGGCGCGGAATTCGTCCATCTGCATCTGGAGCTGATTGGCGCCGATCTTGCCGCCCAGAACGAGCTGTCCGGCGCCGAAGTCATTCGCGAGGACGCCGGCGTAGTTGCGGGCCTGACGGTATTCGCGACCGTCGTGGCGGACGAAGAACGACACCGAGTGCGAGGTGGCGCTGCTGTAGTTGGCGAACAGCTTGACCGCGACATGCGTCCAGCCGTCGCCAGCCTGGAACACCACCGATGGATCGAAGAAGCGGGTGACCTGGTTGTCGGCCTGGTTGTAGGTGATGTAGAGCTGGCCGCCGAGCGCGGGATTGACCTGGTGGCCCAGGCCGATCGTGAAGATGGTCTCGCTGCCGTCATTGGCGACCATGCGGGCCAGCGGCCCGCGGTTGCCGGAAGCGGCGTCGAGCTTGAACCAGAACTCCACCATGTAGCCACTGTAATTGCGGCTGGAGAAGCCGTTGAAGCCGGTGGTTTCCAGATAGGCGCCGTCGGCCGTCAAGTCAAGGACGCGGTTCTTGAGGGGATCGAAGCAATCGAGCGGATCGGTCGCCGGCACGGAGTCTTGCTCCAACTTATCGGCGACGCCGTCGTCGTCGGAATCCCAGGCGCCGGGATTGAGTCCGAAGGATTGTTCGTCGCCATTGGCGATGCCGTCGCGGTCGTAGTCGAATTCCGCGTCGGTCAGAGCCGCGTCGGCGAACGGCTCGGTGTTGATGGCGCCGTCGGCAGCCAGGTCGTAATGCAACAGGCTGGTGACATAACCCGGGAAGGCCGGCACCGTGATTGAATTGACGCCGTCGCTGTAGGTGAATTCGGGCGCGGGCGTGCCATACACCAGGGCCTGGCCGTTGACCGGGTCGATCGTCGTGCTGTCATGCAACTTGAGGACCTGGCGGTACGGGGAGGTGCCCCGGGTCGGGTCGGTGCCGACGCGGTATTCGTTGAGGTTGTTGACGCCGTCATTGTCGGCATCCCCACCGCCGCTCGGGTTGAGATTGCCGAAATACTGCAGTTCCCACCAGTCCGGCAGGTTGTCCAGATCCGTGTCGACATTGAGGTACTGGTTGGTGCTGTCGCGGTCCTCCAGGGCCATCAGGGCGCGGCCAAAGTTGGCGGCGGCCATGGCCGGGGCATCCTGGGCCGGGTCGCCTTCCATGGTGGCGACCAGAGCGGTCAGGCCATTGAGGGCATTCTGGGCGGCCAGGAGCGCATTATAAGCGTTGTTGCGGGCGGTGGCAGCGGCCGAGTAGGTGGCCGTCTGCTCGGCGGTCGGCGTGCCGGTGATGGCGGAGTAGACTGCAAAGGCGGCTTGCCAGGCGCTGTAGGCGCTGTTGTAGGCGGCCTGCCGGTTGTTGACGATCGCCGCCAAGGATGCCTTGGAGGCGAAGGCTGAGGCGTCCGCCATTTCGCCGCCGTCGTCGAAGGTGAAATGCAGGGAGAGGTCAGCCGTGTAGCTGCTCAGGTCGGTCATGTTGCGGGTGGCGGCGAGCTGGTCGGCCGAGCGCTCGCTGTCCCAGATGCGGACTTCGTCGACCAGCATGGACAGACGGTTCGCGACGCCAGGCAGGTCGCCGATCAGCAGGTCGCCAGGCTCCTGGACATTGTAGATGCGGCCATAAGCCGTGACTTCATGCTCATCCAGCAGCACGCCCTTCTGGAAGACGTGCAGGCGGATGCGGTGCGTCGAATTGGCGACCGTGGCCGAGACCTGGTACACGCTGACCGCGACATGCGTCCAGCCATCGCCGGCCGCAAACACGGCGTCGGGATGGACGATACTCTTCACCAGCTGGTTGCCGGCGGTCGAGCCGTCGTTGCCGATCAGCACATAGTCGAATTTGAGCTGGCCGTTGTCCAAATAGAGCTTGAAGTCGGGATAGATGCCAAGGCCGGCCGCGGCGGTGGTCTTCTGCAGCAGGGCGCCGCTGTTGCCGGAGCCGTCCGCAAGCTTGAACCACAATTCCATCGTGTAGTTGTTCAGGGAAGACATCTCGGCGAAGTCTTCGACGCGAGCGTAGGGGGCCGTGCGCGGCTCCAGGGTCTGGCTGGCCTCGCTGCCGTCGGCGGCGTAATTGGTGATCGTGTGCTGAGCTTGAGTGAGGTCAAGGGCGCGGTTGCGGCGCGGGCTGAGAGGGTTGGTCGGGTCAGTCCTGGTGACATTGATTTCGGTCAGGTCGCTGATGCCGTCATCATCGGTGTCCGCCAAGCCGGGATGCGTGGTCCAGACCGCTTCGTCGGAATTGGCCAGGCCGTCGCCATCGGAATCGATGGCGGCGTCGTTCATGCCGGCCACGGCGCCGGCGCCGTCGTCGAGGGCGCCGTCGGCAATGGGATTGCCGTCGGCGTCCACGAATCCGCCGGCTTCCGTGGTCTGGGTGACCTGGGTGTAGACGCCATTGACCATGGCATAGAACGTCCTGGGAACGCTGACCTCGACCATCGGATTGGTGCCGGCCAGGTATTCGTACAGGTCGCTGAGCCCGTCGCCGTCGAAGTCGCTGGTGCGGTTGGCCGTGACCAGATCATCAAAATACAGGTATTCCCAATTGTCAGCAATGCCGTCGCCATCACTGTCGAAGGTGATATTCGGCAGCGTGTTGACATCGCTGGGCTGAACCGCGGCGCCGCCGGCCAGGACGCCGGCATTTTCCCACTCGACGAGCCAGTCGCTGGTGAAGTGGAAGTTCTCGACCGTGGCGCCGCCGTCGTCAAAGCGGAACCAGGCCACGAGACCTGGCTCGCTGCCAGTCAATTCAGTACCGGTGGCAGCGAGCTGTCCGGCGCTGATGACCTGGCTCCAGAGTCTGGCTTCGAACATGCTGCCGGCAAAGCCGCCCAGCTGGACAGCCGCGGTCTCGGTCGCTTCGCCGAGATACAGGCTGCTCATGGCGACCGGCGCCGAAACCCCGGCGTCTTCACCGTTGACATAGAAGCGCGCCTGATAGTGATTGGCCAGGCCGGCGGCCGGGCCAAAGCTGACCGCGACATGCGACCATTCGCCAGCCGCCACCGCCAGCTCGGAATCAACCGTCGTCGACGCCGTCTGGCCGTCCAAACCGATGTAGTCAAAGGCCAGGCGCAGCGTACCGCCGGCCAGGAGTTCGACGCGGTAGTTGTCCCGGCCGCCGGAGAGCTGGCGGCGCAGGAGGGCGCCGGCCGGGCCGGCCGGTTTGATCCAAGCTTCGAAGGTCAGGCGGGACAGCGCATAGCTGGCATTGTCCGGCAGTTGGACATATTGGGTGTCATCGGCCATGGCCAGTTCGCGGTAGACGAACGGGCTCAGGCTGTCCAGAGGATCCTTTCCAGCCGCGACTTCGGCGCCGTCGAACTCGCCGTCGTCATCGGTGTCGGGATTGTTCGGCAGAGTCCCGGCCAGCTGCTCGTTGCGGTTGCTGAGGCCGTCGCCGTCGAAGTCGGCCAAAGCGTCGGCGTTGCCGTTGGTCGTATCGGTCGGATTCGTCCCGACCAGGAATTCATAGTAGTCGTTCAAGCCGTCGTTATCGGTATCCGAAGCCGCATTGGCAGTGGTCAGATCGCCGAACTGCTGGTATTCCCACCAGTCGGCCAGGCCATCGTTGTCGCTATCCAGGTTGATTTCCGGCAAGGCGGTGAGGACGCTGGGCTGAACCGCGGCGCCGCCGGCCAGGACGCCGGCATTTTCCCACTCCGTCAGCCAATCGCTCTGGAAGTGGAAGTTCTCGACCGTGAGGCCGCCGTCGTCGAAGCGGAAATACGCCAGCAGACCGGCTTCCGTGCCGGCGAGAGCCGCGTCATGGAAAGTCGCAATCTGGGCTTCGGTGCGGGCATTGCTCCAGACGCGCGCTTCGAACATGCTGCCGGCAAAGCCGCCCAGCTGGACGGCCGCCGTCTCGTCGGCCTCGCCCTGATACAGGCCCGTCATGGCGACCGGCGAGGAAACC
>MWEG01000005.1 GCA_002070945.1 Lentisphaerae bacterium ADurb.Bin082 | reverse complement strand
CCTGGCCTATACGTTGCGAACGTATCGCTCTACCAACTGAGCTATGGCCCCATCTCTTTTGAAAAACAATATTAAATTAGCCCGTTAACGGTAAGATGCAAATGACCCAGCCGCGAAAATCAGCGAAAAAGTAATCGGTCACCGATTGATAATTGAGCCATAGAGCAACGCGCCACTCTTCGTCTTATCTCATTGCAGATCCCCGGAAGCCCAGCCGCATCCCGGGTCTTTTTTTGTGCCTGACAGTTTTTTTATTTTTTTTGCTTTTTTTCGTGTTCCCGGCTTGCATATCATAATTTATATATGATATTAAGCTTCGTGCCGCAGGGGTGTGCCCTGCAGCCAAGTAACCCACCGCAGAAGAAAGGGGCGGCCGATGGGAAGTCAATTTGAACTGGACGAACTCCGAAGGGAGAAGGAGGCGCTGCTGGCCCGGATCCCGAGTCTCGGCAACCTGATGCACGGCTCGTACTTTTCACGCCATCTGGTCTGCTCGCGCCCGGGATGCAAATGCCACTCCGGAGAGAAGCATGGCCCGGTGATGTGCCTGGGCGTCGTGTATGAAGGGCGGCAGCGCCAGCAGTATGTCCCGAAGTCGCTGGAGGGGGAGGCCGTGGCTGCGGTTGATGCGTACAACCAAGTCCTGGCGATCCTCGACCGGGTGTCCGACATCAACTTGCAGCTGTTCAGGGCCAAGGCTCCGGGGCGGGGGGTCAAGCGTTCCCATGCCAGCGCCAGGGAAGCCCGGAAATGACGTCGCCGCGCCGGAAAAAGTCACCGTCCTTCTACTGGGGGACCGGGCACACCGAGCCCACCGGCGAGGAGGCGCTCCGCGCGCGTCTCGCCGAGGCCGAAAGGCTTCTTGAGCTGTCGCGCCGGGAGAACGAGGCGAAGGAGGAGAAAATCTCCGGCCTTTTGCAGGTTGTCGACACCATGAGGCGCGACGCGTCGCTTCTCATGTCCGAACGCGACGAGGCAAGGCGCCGGCTCGACGCCCTCACGCTGGGGCGCGGCAGCTCGGCCGCCAGCCTGGAGGAGGTGAAAAGCGCCGGCGAGTTCTGGCAGGAGAGGTACTATTCCCTTTCCGAGCAGTATGCGGCCGTCGTGCGCGAAAACAGCGACCTGAAGAGGAGGCTCAACATTCGGGACGGCAAGGAGAGCCTGTTCGGCATCGGCGGCTCCCCGGCCTCAAACCGCGACTTCAAGGGAAACGCCGACGAGGGCAACCGCGCGAAACGGGGAGGTGCGCGGCATGGGCACGCAGGGCACGGGAGGCGGAGGCCGCCCAGCGGCTCCGCCCCAAGGCTGGAAAGCTGTTCGACGCTCCCGCCCCACGACGTGTGTTGCGACGCCAGCGACTTGGTAAAGGTCGGCGAGCGCAGGCGCGAGTACGACCGCTTCATCCCCGCCAGGACCGAGCATGTGGTGGTCATGCAGGACGTGTTCCAGTGCCGGGGCTGCGGGAAGCGGCTCTATGCCCATCCAGGCGACGTCCTGCCAAGAATGTCGCTCTCGAACTCCTTCCTGGCCACGGCGGCCGTCGAAGTCTTCGTCCGCGGGCGTACGGCCAGGGGGACGGCCGCCATGCTTGGCATCGGGACAGGCACGCTCTTTGGCCTGACGCGCTTCCTCGCCGACCGGCTTCGTCCGGCGCATGAGGTGATCAGGCAGGACGCCATCAGGCAGAAATTCCTGAACGCCGACGAGACGGGCTGGTGGAACGACGGCAACAGGGCGTATGCCTGGGTGTTCACCAATCCCAATGTGGCGCTGTACCTGTTCGCGTGCACGCGCGGCTCCGTGGTTCCCGCCGGCCTGTTCGGCTACCGTGAAGGGAAGTACTGCCTTCCTGAAACGGCGGATCGGACGCTGGTCGAGGAAAACGGGAAATATGCGGAGACCATGCTCCTGGGGACCGACAGATACGGAGGATATTCCCCGGTTGACGTCAAGCGGCAGCTCTGCTTCGAGCATCTGAAGCGCGATCTCGACAAGTTGCTGGCCAGGTCGACGGGAATACAGGAAGTCGCGGACTTCTACCGTGTGTTCCGACTCCTTCTGATCAGGAGCATGAGACTGTGCGCAGACACGGAACGCAGTGATGACGAGTATTTCAGGGAAGCCGCCAGCCTGCAGGAGAAAATCCGCGCGGCAGTCTGGGCCGAGGCGAGGGACTGTGAACTGCGCACCTACCAGAACATCTGGCGCGACAACTGGGACTCGCTGTTCCACTGGGTGCGGGACCGGAACGTGCGCTGCGAGAACAATGCGGCGGAACGAGCCCTCAGGCCCACCGTCATCGCCAGGAAGCTCAGCTTCGGAAGCCAGAGCGACAAGGGCGCGGAAAACAGGGAAATCATCATGACCGTCCTCCGGACGGTGATGCTCAGGGGAAAGAACCCCTTCGACTGGTTGCTGGAGACGCTGAACAGGCTCGCCGCCGACCCAAAGTTCAATGTTGCGGACGCCTTGCCGCCGACAGACCCCAGGCACGAACGCAAGCTCAAGACGGGAAACAGCACCTGAGCGTGACGCAAGGGGCTGTCACCGACAAGCCCGATGTGCATGGCACACAGTCCCACAGCCTGACCCGCCAGAGGCAGTCGTCAACGAACGACTGTACGTACGGCTATGCCAACGAAGATGCAGAGGGTGGAGTCGTGCTGTGGCTTCGTTATCAATCGGTGACCGATTACGCGAAAAAGACATGACGCCGGGTAATGCGTCAGTGAAGCTGGGTCGATAGTATTCAAGACCATTTTCCTTTCCTTGATGTCCTGCACCGTAGAGCCGGTGCAGGACATTTTTTTATTTTTCGAAATTTGATTTGCATCACCATTTTTCAGCAGTACATTATCGGACGTGTTATTTAACACGTCCGATAATCAATGCTTTGATAAGGTGGCAAAATGAATGCGGCAGAAAGACAATTTCACGAGGAATGGGTGGCGGAGGTTGAGGCGCTTGGCCCCGCAATCAAGGGTTCCTTGACGCAGTTCAGGCGCAGATGCGGCAAGCGTGGATGCAAAAAATGCGCCTCAGGCGAGGGGCACCTGACGTGGCAGCTTTCGTACTATGTCGGAGGAGTCCACAAGAACTGCCATGTCGGTCCTGGGCAGCTTGAAGCCGTAAGGAGGGCCCTGGCGAACGGCAAGGCGCTGGAGCAGGCCATGTCCGCCAATGGCTTCAAGCTGGTGAAACTGCTCAAGGGGAAAGAAGTTTAGAAGGCCGCTTGGCATGGCAAACTGGTTTCCATCCAAACCACCTCCATCGGTCGAAGACAGGCTCCGCCTCCAGCAGGCGAAACTCGCCGCCATCCTGGCGGAGTTGTCCGAGGTCCGTGCCTCCATCGCCGCGAAAGAACGGTATGTCGAACAGTGCCGTCGCGAGAAGTCCGAATGCGAGATGGTGATCTACGACCTGCGGCAGGCATCCCGGCGCCTGGAGGCGGACAATACCTGCCTCCGGAAGGAGCTGGAGGAGTGCCGCAGGAGGCTGGCTGACTTCCAGGCGGCAAACGATGAAAACCGGGAGCTGATCAAGCAGCTGTCCGCCGAGAACAAGAAGCTGGAGAAAAAATTGAACATAAGAAGTGGCAACGAGGCTCCGTTTGGCCACTCAGGCGGCCCGTCCACTCTGCGTCCGTTCAAGAAAAATTCGTCGGAGGAGGCGCAGAAAAAGAAAGGCGGCGCGAGAAAAGGCCACGCCGGGTGTGGGCGGCGGATGGTGCCCCCCGAGCGGATCGACAAGGTGGAAAAAACCAGCTCCTCCAAGGATACGGCGTGTCCGTCCTGTTCATGCGCAGGCGACGAGTTTATTATCAAGGGGTACGAGACACGGCAGTATACCCGCATGGTACCGGCAAGGGTTGAAACCGTGCAGACGCACATGTGCAGGCTGGTTTGCGCAAAGTGCGGATGCTCGTTCCTTGCCCGGCCGGACGACGTAATGCCGCATGCCAAATACTCGAACAGCTTTTTGGCCGACATGGCCTGCGAATGCTATCTGCACCGTGCAACCATCGGCTCATATTGCAGCCGACACGGCATTCCGCGCGGGACTGCGCTGAACATGATGGATTCGCTGGCAGGCTGGCTTGAACCCGTATACGAAATGCTTGGCGAGGAAATCATCAGGGAGGAGTGGCTCCATGGCGACGAAACGGTATGGTACAACGACGGGCACCGGGGGTACGCATGGGGTTTTTTCAACAGGAACTACAGTTACTTAATTTTTCCCGACTCCAGGGCCGGCAAGGTTATAAAGGAGATGTTTCGCATCGACAGTCCGGAAGCAGCCGAATCGTGCAACACGGACATGGTGCTGGTGCATGACAGATACGCCGTATATGCGTCCATACCCGTGAAACACCAAAATTGCTTTGAGCATTTGAAGCGTGATCTGGTCGAAATGCTCGATTCCGATCCGGAATCGGAGGAAGCGCAAAGATTCACGGATGCGCTAAAGCCACTCCTTGTGGAAGCGATGCACCTGTGCGCGAACAAGGTCATCCCCGACGAGGAATACTATCTGAAGGCAAGAAAAATCAAGGAGCAAATTCTGGCGGTTGTCAACGCCCCTGCCAAGGACCCCGGCGTCCAGGGATACCAGTATATTTGGAGATCCAAGCCGGAAAACTTCTTCCACTGGGTGGAGAATAGAAAAGTTCGCTGTGAAAACAATTTGGCGGAAAGAGAGCTCCGGCCGCTTGTGATAACCAGAAAAATAAGTTTCGGCACCCAGGGGGAGAAGGGGCTGAGGGCTAGGCAGGTGCTCGGCAGTGTCCTCGGGACAGTGAAAATAAGGGGAGGTGACCCCTACCAATTCATATGCGATGTGCTTCAGGCGTTAGGCAGGGATAAAAAAGCAGACATCTGCAAGTTCCTGCCGCCAAAAGCACATTGAAAAGAGGGCATGGAAGCACTGGGTCTATGCGACCTGAGATTAAATGACACCAGACCTGGGCCCTGACCCGTACAAGTGTCCGCCTGCCTGTAATATTAAATCCGACGGGTGAACATCCCCACGTGCAACCCGGCACTGAAAGGGTGCCGCCGCGTCTTAAAACGGCCACCCGGGGCATGTCAGCTGAAAACCCGATACCCCGAAAGCAGCATCCGAACGCGAGATGCTAAGGCGGCACAATACGCCCGTACTACAGACACCTTGCCCAGCTTCACTGACGCATTACGGCAACAACACCTGCCTCCAGGCAGTTGCCTCAACCCGATTTTGCGGAAAATGAAGAGGCAAAAGTTGAAATGAAAACATGGCAGATTAGAGTATTTGCGAACAAGGATGCCTTGTTGCGGATAGCCTCTGCGTAGCTTATTGAACGAGATGGCAAATAGCCTTCCGAGACGAAATTTTACCTTTGATATAATGGTCGAATTGGGGAGTTTTGCCGAAGATTTAATTCGTAGCCTGAGGAGTATTTGAAAATGGAAAACGCAAGGTGTTTCCGGATGAGACGAATGCTTCCTGTGGTCATGGCTTTTTCCTGGCTGGTTCCTGGCCAGAAGACTCGCAGAAACCTGGCAATGTTCCTGACGCTGTTGCTTGCCGCGGCAGTGCAGGCAGCAAACACCTGGCATGTGGATGCCAACCGGCCAGACGATGGCGGTGACGGGCGCACCTGGGGAACCGCCAAAAAATCCATCCAAGCGGCTATTGATGTTGCCGAAGCCGATGACATAATTTTGGTGACAGACGGAATTTATGCGCCAATTGACGCCGCCAACAAGGCCATTGCCATCCGCAGCGTCAATGGCGCGGAGAAAACCATCATCGACGGCGGTGGAGTTGCATGTTGTGCGACACTGGGCAAGAACGATTCCGAACGCATGACCGTCTTGGAAGGCTTCACCCTGCAAAACGGCTATGCAGGTAGTGGCGGCGGCGCATGCGGGGGAACGCTGACCAACTGCACTATGACTGGGAATGAAGCAATGTGGAGCGGCGGCGGGGCGTATGACTGCACCCTGACCAGCTGCACGCTGACAGGAAACTCGGCATGGGGGTACGGCGGCGGGGCGTATGGCGGTACCCTGACCAACTGCACTGTGACCAGGAATTCGGCAGGCTATGCCGGCGGGGTTTACGATTGCGAACTTTACAACTGCATTGTCTGGGGCAATTCAGCTCCTGAAAATGCCAATTATGCCGATTCATCATTCATGTACTCCTGCATGGATCCTGTGCCCCCTGTCGGCGAAGGGAACATCTGCGCTGACCCCAGGTTTGTTGACGCTGCCAATGACGATTGTCGTCTGCGGGTCGGCTCACCCTGCGTTGACGCCGGCAACAACGATTATGTGGAAATCGAAACCGATCTGCTGGGCAATTCGCGCATAGGCAACAACTGCGTCGACATGGGTGCCTATGAGGGTACGGTGGCAGGATTTGTCATTTCAGGGCGAGTGCAGAACACGGGAGTACTTTCCCCGCTGACGGCCATCCTTGCCGCCGGCGATTCGGTCACTTTTACTGCCGTAGAAACCCATGGCTCGTTCCGCCATTTTGAGATTGATGGCGCGGTCGTTTCGGAATCGCCAACCTACACTTGGGAGAACATCCAGGCTGATGGTGTAATTACCGCAGTGTTTGATCCCATAACCTGGCATGTGGATGCATCAAGGCCGGATGACAGCAGTGACGGACGCACCTGGGAAACCGCCAAAAAAACGATTCAGGCGGCCATTGATGCAGCCGAAGACGATGACATAATTTTGGTGACAGACGGAATTTATGCGCCAATTGACGCCGCCAACAAGGCCATCACCATCCGCAGCGTCAATGGCGCGGAGAAAACCATCATTGATGGCGGTGAAGTGGAACGCTGTGCGACATTGGGCGACGCCAATTCCGAAAATATGACTGCTGTATTGGAAGGTTTCACCCTGCAAAACGGCTATGCAGATTATGGCGGCGGAGCATACAGGGGAACGCTGACCAACTGCACACTAACCGGAAATTTGGCTAGCGGGTACGGCGGCGGGACGTGTCGGGGAACGCTGACCAACTGCATACTGGCCGGAAATTCGGCGAGTTTTGGGGGCGGCGGGGCGTACTATTCTACCCTGACCAACTGCACCGTGAGCGCGAATTCGGCTAGCCGGGATGGCGGCGGGGCGTACGATTCTACCCTGACCAACTGCACCGTGAGCGCGAATTCGGCTAGCCGGGATGGCGGCGGGGCGTGCTATTCTACCCTGACCAACTGCACCGTGAGCGCGAATTCGGCTAGCCGGGATGGCGGCGGGGCATATGGGGGAACGCTGATCAACTGCACCCTATTAGGGAATCAGGCAAACAAAGGCGGCGGGGTTTACAATTGCGAACTTTACAACAGCATTGTTTGGGGCAATTCAGCTCCTGTAGATGCAAATCATCGCAATTCCGAGTTTAGTTATTCCTGCACTGACCCCATGCCTTCTGCCGGCGAAGGGAACATCAGTGCCGACCCCACACTGGTTGATGCTGCCAATGGCGATTGGCGTCTGGGGGTTGGCTCACCCTGCGTTGACGCCGGCAGCAACGATTATGTGAAAGTTGAAACCGATCTGGCGGGGAATCCGCGCATCAGCAATGAGAGGGTTGACATGGGCGCGTATGAGGGAAGTGTCGAGAGGTATTTCATTTCAGGACGGATACAGGGAAAGGGGCTGCTTTCGCCAATGACCGTAGTTGTGGATCCCGGTGCTTCGGTTACTTTCACTGCCACTGAAACCCATGGCTCGTTCCGCCATTTTGAGATTGATGGCGCGGTCGTTTCGGAATCGCCAAGTTATACTTGGGAGAACATCCAGGCTGATGGTGTAATTACCGCAGTGTTTGATCCCATAACCTGGCATGTGGATGCCTCAAGGCCGGATGATGACGGTGACGGACGCAGCTGGGAAAGCGCCAAAAAAACGATTCAGGCGGCCATTGATGCAGCCGAAGAAAGCGACACCATCCTGGTGACAGACGGAACGTATGCGCCAATTGACACCACCAACAAAGCCATCACCATTCGCAGCGTCAATGGCGCGAAGAAAACCATCATTGATGGCGGTGGAGCTGCACGTTGTGCGACATTGGGCGACTTCTATTCTGAACGCAAGACCGTCTTGGAAGGCTTCACCCTGCAAAACGGCTATGCGAAAGAATACGGCGGCGGCGCATACAGGGGAACTCTGACCAACTGCACCCTGACCGGAAATTCGGCTGACTGGGCAGGCGGCGGGGCTTCCTACAGCGACCTGACCAACTGCACGCTGACCGGAAACACGGCAGGGTACGGCGGCGGCGGCGGGGCGTATGGCGGCACCCTGATCAACTGCACCCTGACCGGGAATTCGGCGAACAACGACGGCGGCGGGGCGTATGGCGGCACCCTGACCAACTGTGCCGTGATCGCGAATTCGGCAGGCTATGCCGGCGGGGTTTACGATTGCGAACTTTACAACTGCATTGTCTGGGGCAATTCATCTCCTGAATATGCCAATTATGCCTATTCGTCATTCATGTACTCCTGTACGGACCCCGTGCCTTCCGTCGGCGAAGGAAACATCAGCGCCGACCCCAGGTTTGTTGACGCTGCCAATGGCGATTGTCGTCTGCGGGTCGGCTCACCCTGCGTTGACGCCGGCAACAACGATTATGTGGAAATCGAAACCGATCTGTTGGGCAATTCGCGCATAGGCAACAACTGCGTTGACATGGGTGCCTATGAGGGTACGGTGGCAGGCTTTGTCATTTCAGGGCGAGTGCAGAACACGGGAGTACTTTCCCCGCTGATGGCCATCCTTGCCGCCGGCGATTCGGCCACTTTCACTGCCACTGAAACCCACGGCCCATTCCGCCATTTTGAGATTGCTGGCGTGGTCGTTTCGGAATCGCCAACCTACACCTGGGAGAACATCCAGGCTGATGGTGTAATTACCGCAGTGTTTGATCCCATAACCTGGCATGTGGATGCCTCAAGGCCGGATGATGACGGCGACGGACGCAGCTGGGAAAACGCCAAACAGTCCATCCAGGCGGCTATTGATGCAGCTGAAGACGGCGACACAATTCTGGTGGCTGACGGAACGTATTCGCCAATTGCCAGCGCCAACAAAGCCATCATCATCCGCAGCGTCAATGGCGCGGAGAAAACCATCATCGACGGCGGTGGAGTTGAACGCTGTGCGACATTGGACGACGACAATTCCGAACGCATGACCGCCTTGGAAGGCTTCACCCTGCAAAACGGCTATGCGGAAGAAGACGGCGGCGGGGCGCATGGCGGCACCCTGAACAACTGTACGCTGACCGGAAATTCGGCAGACTACGGCGGCGGGGCGCACAATTGCATCCTGACCAACTGCACGCTGACCGGAAATTCGGCTGATGAATTCGGCGGCGGGGCGTTTGACTGCACCCTGACCAACTGCATACTGGCCGGAAATTCGGCGAGTTTTAGTGGCGGCGGGGCGTGTAGGGGAACGCTGACCAACTGCACCTTAGCAGGGAATCAGGCAGACGAAGGCGGCGGGGTTTGGGGTTGCGAACTTTACAACTGCATTGCTTGGGGCAATTCGGCTCCTGAAGCCGCCAATTATGCCTATTCATCATTCATGTACTCCTGTACGGCCCCCTTGCCGGCTGAAGGCGGATGGAACATCAGCGATTACCCCAGGTTTGTCGATGCCGAAAATGGTGACTATCGTTTGCGTTCAGGCTCACCTTGCGTTGACGCCGGCAGCAACGATTATGTGGAAGTTGAAACCGACCTGGCCGGGAATCCGCGCATCGGCAATAATACTGTTGACATGGGCGCGTATGAAGGAGGCGTCGAGGGCTTTGTCATCTCCGGATGGATACAGGGAAAGGGGCTGCTTTCGCCGATGACCGCAGTTGTGGCTCCAGGTGGCTCGGCTACCTTTACTGCCACGGCAACCTATGCGGCTTTCCGCCATTTTGAGATTGATGGCGTGGTCGTTTCGGATTCGTCAAGCTACACCTGGGAAAATATTCAAGCCGATGGCGTGATAACGGCCGTTTTCGAACCTACAACCTGGTACGTAGCTGCATCAAGACCGGATGATGGCGGTGACGGGTTCACTTGGCAAACCGCCAAAAAAACGATTCAAGCGGCTATCGACGCAGCCGAAGACGATGACACAATTTTGGTGAAAGGCGGGACATATTCGCCAATTGACGCCGCCAACAAGGTCATTGCCATCCGCAGCATCAATGGCGCGAAGAAAACTATCATTGATGGCGGTGGAGTAGAACGCTGTGCGACATTGAGCGGCTATGGTTCCGAATACAACACCATTCTAGACGGTTTTACCTTGCGAAACGGCTATGCGGGTGATGGCGGCGGAGCATCTGGAGGAACGCTGACCAACTGCACGCTGACCGGAAACACGGCAGAGTACGGCGGCGGTGCGTCCGGTTGCATCCTGATCAACTGCACGCTGGCAAGAAATTTTGCTCGCACGGTAGAAGATGGTTACACCTTTTGGGGCTGGGGCGGCGGAGTCGATGACTGCACCCTGACCAACTGTACGCTGACTGGAAACCAGGCATTGAAAGGTGGCGGAGCTGCCGGGAGTACTTTGACTAATTGCATTTTGACAAGCAATAAGGCAGTCGCAGGATATTACTACGACGACAGTTTCGGAGGTGGCGCTTACTCTTGTACGTTGACTAACTGCACCGTGAGCAACAATTCGGGCCGCAATGGAAGCGGGGTGTCTGACTGCACCCTGAATAACTGCATTGTCTGGGGCAACTCCGGCGGCAACTATGTTGATTCCATGTTTTCGTATTCCTGTACTTCGCCCCTGCCGTCAGAAGACAGCGGGAACATCTGTGAGGACCCCCAGTTTGTCGCTGCCGAAAATGGCGATTTTCGTTTGCGTGCCATTTCTCCCTGCGTCAATGCTGGCAGCAACGAGTTTGTGGTTGCCGAAACCGACTTGGCTGGGCACCCGCGCATCAGCGGCGACCGAGTCGATATGGGAGCGTACGAAGGCGGAATATTCGTCATCATCGGCCAGGTGCAAGGTCAGGGCAAAATCGTTCCGTCGAGGGCGGAGGCAGAACTTGGCGGCTCGGTCACCTTTCAGGCGATAGAGGGTTCAAGGGTCTTCCGCCATTTTGAGATTGATGGCGTGGTCGTTTCGGAATCGCCAACTTACACCTGGGAAAACATCCAGGCTGACGGCGTGATAACAGCCGTTTTTGATCCCGTAATCTGGCATGTGGATGCATCAAGGCCAAACGATAGTGGCGATGGACGCAGCTGGGAAACCGCTATGCAGTCAATACAGACTGCTATTGATGCAGCTGAAGAAGATGACATAATTTTGGTGACTGACGGAATTTATGCGCCAATTGACGCCGCCAACAAGGCCATTACCATCCGCAGCGTCAACGGCGCGAAGAAAACGATCATTGATGGCGTTGAAGTGGAACGCTGCGCAACTTTCGGGGAATCCGACGCGGTTATGGAAGGTTTCACCCTGCAAAATGGCTATGCCACAGAAGGCGGCGGAGCATACGGCGGAACGTTGACCAACTGCACGCTGACCGGAAATTCGGCCGAATTCGGCGGCGGGGCGTACAATTGTTGTTTGGAAGATTGCACCCTTGTGGGAAACACAACCTTGGTGGCAAGTGACGGAGAAGACGACGAAGAAGGTGGGGGAAATGCTGACGGAGATGGTGACGGAGAAAATATCGGGCGTAGCGGCGGCGGGGCGTGCTACAGCGACCTGACCAACTGCACGCTGACCGGAAATTCGGCGGAAGTCGGCGGCGGAGCGTACCATTCTATCCTGACCAACTGCACTGTGACCAGGAATTCGGCAAACTACTGCGGCGGGGTTTACGATTGCGAACTTTACAACTGCATTGTCTGGGGCAATTCAGCTCCTGGAAACGCAAATCATGTCGAATCATCATTCATGTACTCCTGTACGGAACCCATGCCTTCTGCTGGTGAGGGGAACATCAGCGATGACCCCAGGCTGGTTGATGCTGCCAGTGGCGATTGTCGTCTGCGGGTTGGTTCACCTTGCGTTGATGCTGGGAACAACGATTATGTGGAAGTCGCAACCGACCTGGCGGGGAATCCGCGCATCAGCAATGGCACTGTTGATATGGGCGCGTATGAAGGAAGCATTGAGGGGTTTGTCATTTCCGGGCGGATACAGGGCAAGGGGCTGCTTTCTCCAATGACCGCAGTTGTAAACCCAGGTGGCTCGACTACTTTCACCGCCACGGAAAACCACGGCTCGTTCCGCCATTTTGAGATTGATGGCGTGGTCGTTTCGGAATCGCCAACCTACACCTGGGAAAACATCCAGGCTGATGGAGTAATTACCGCAGTGTTTGATCCCGTAATCTGGCATGTGGATGCATCAAGGCCAAACGATGGCGGCGACGGACGCAGCTGGGGAACCGCTATGCAGTCAATACAGACTGCCATTGATGCGGCTGAAGAAGACGACGTAATTTTGGTGACTGACGGAATTTATGCGCCAATTGATGCCGCCAACAAGGCCGTCACCATCCGCAGCGTCAATGGCGCTGATAAAACTATCATTGATGGCGGTGGGATGGAACGCTGCGCAACTTTCGGGGAATCCGACGCGGTTATGGAAGGTTTCACCCTGCAAAATGGCTATGCCACAGAAGGCGGCGGAGCATACGGCGGAACGTTGACCAACTGTACGCTGACCGGAAATTCGGCTCGCTGGTACGGCGGCGGGGCTTACAATTGTTGTTTGGACGATTGCACCCTTGTGGGAAATACAACCTTGGTGGCAAGTGACGAAGAAGGTGGGGAAAATGCTAACGGAGATGGTGACGGAGAAAATATCGGGCGTAGCGGCGGCGGGGCGTACGGATGCTTCCTGAGCAACTGTTCCCTGACCGGAAACACGGCGACATACGGCGGGGGAGCTTACGAGAGTACTCTGATTAACTGCACCTTAAGCAGAAACACGGCATACTACGGCGGCGGGACTTGCGGATGCTTCCTGAGCAACTGCACGCTGACCGGGAATTCGGCGGAATTCGGCGGCGGGGCTCGGGGCGGCACCCTGGACAACTGCACTGTGACCGGTAATTCGACGACTAATGCTGGTGGTGGGGTGATTGGATGTGATGCGTATAATTGCATTGTCTGGGAGAATTTCGCTCCTGAGGATGCAAATCATCGCGATTCCTGGTTTAGCTATTCCTGCACTTCTCCCTTGCCGGTTGAAGGCGATGGGAACATCAGCGATGACCCCAGGCTGGTTGATGCTGCCAATGGCGATTGTCGCCTGCGGGTCGGCTCGCCGTGCATTGACAGCGGCGATAACGAATTTGTGGCGCCAGAAAACGAAACCGACCTGGCGGGGAATCCGCGCATCAGCAATGGCACTGTCGATATGGGCGCGTATGAAGGAGGCATCGATGGGTTTGTCATTTCCGGGCGGATACAGGGCAAGGGGCTGCTTTCTCCAATGACCACAGTGGTGCTGCCCGGCGGTTCGACTACTTTCACTACCACGGAAACCTACGGCCCGTTCCGCCATTTTGAGATTGATGGCGTGGTTGTTTCGGTATCGCCAACCTACACCTGGGAAAATATCCAGGCCGATGGCGTAATAACAGCCGTGTTTGATCCCATGACCTGGCACGTGGATGCCTCCAGGCCGGATGATGGCGGTGACGGGCGCACCTGGGGAAGCGCCAAAAAATCCATCCAGGCGGCCATTGATGCAGCCGAAGCCGACGACATAATCCTGGTGACTGACGGAATTTATGCGCCGATCAGGACTGTCGGCAAAGCCGTTGTCATCCGCAGCGTCAACGGCGCCCAAAAGACGATCATCGACGGCAATGGGGTTGCACGCTGTGCGACATTGGGAGACTACGGTTCCGGACGCAAGACCGTCTTGGAAGGCTTCACCCTGCAAAACGGTTATGCCAGTGAAGGCGGCGGTGCTTGTGGCGGCACTTTGCGCCATTGCACCCTGGCAAACAATGGGTCTCCTGCCTTAATATGGTATGATCACGACTTCGACTTCTATTGCCACCAAGGCGGAGGCGCCTACGATTGCGCCCTGAGCTATTGCCTGGTGCAGAATAATAGCGCGAGAAATGGCGGCGGTGTCTGTGAATGTGTGCTGGACAACTGCGTCCTGGCAAATAATTCCGCCGGGACTGATGAAGATGAGAGCTATGGCGGCGGCGCTTACGACAGCATTCTGACCAACTGCACCTTGACCGGAAACCAGGCGGACTATGGCGGCGGCGCTTGCGACAGCACTTTGACCAACTGCACGCTGAGCGAAAATCAGGCGCATTCTGGCGGCGGGGCTTACGACAGCGTGCTGACCAACTGCACGCTGAGCGAAAATCAGGCGGGCTATGGCGGCGGGATAGCAGACAGTGAGGCGAGCAATTGCATCATCTGGGGCAATTCAGCCTGGGTAGGGACAAACTACAATGAGTCATCCCTGGAGCATTCCTGCACCTATCCCCTGCCGTCAGAAGGCGAGGGGAACATCATCCTTGCGCCCGGGTTCGTCGATGCTGTCAATGGCGATTTCCGCTTGCGCACTGGCTCCCCCTGCATAGACGCCGGTGACAACAGCGTGGTGAAAGCTGAAACCGACTTGGCCGGGAATCCGCGCATCGGCAATGAGGTGGTCGACATGGGCGCCTACGAAGGCGCGGTGGATGGCTGCGTTATTTCCGGGCGGGTACAGGGCAACGGCGCCCTCTCTCCGATGACCGCAGTAGTCGCCCAGGGCGGCGCCGCCACCTTCACTGCCACGGCAACAGATGGCGCATTCCTGCATTTTGCCGTTGATGGCGTGGTTGTTTCCAAATCGCCGACCTATACTTGGAACAACATCCAGGCCGACGGCGTGATCACCGCAGTATTCGCCACTGGCACCTGGCATGTCGATGCCGCCCGTCCGGATGACGACGGTGATGGCTTGAGCTGGACAACGGCGTTGCGTTCTATCCAGGCGGCGGTTGACAGAGCCGCTGCCGGCGACCTAGTCCTGGTCAAGCCAGGGGTTTATGCGCCGATTGTCACCGACGATATGGCCATTGCCATCCGCAGCGTCAACGGCGCGGCAACTACAATCATTGATGGCGGTGGCAGGCGACGTTGCGCGACCCTTTCGGAGTCGTATTTCGGCAGACAGACAATACTGGATGGCTTTACCCTGCGGAACGGCGCCGCCACTGCAAGCGGCGGCGGAGTTTTTGGCGGCACGGTGTTCAACTGCCGGATTACCAACTGCCTTGCCGAGGGCGATGGCGGATCAGAACGCGAAGACGGCGGCGGCGGCGCCAGCCATGCCAACTTGCGCAACTGCACCTTGAGCGGAAACATGGCTCCGTACGGCGGTGCCGCCGAATATTGCACCTTGGACAACTGCATCCTGACGGCAAATCAGGCATACGATTTCGGCGGCGGGGCATACTCCAGTCTTTTAAGCAACTGTAGCATCACCGAAAATGTAGCCAAAAACTACGGTGGAGGGGTTTACAATTGCACTGCCTATAACAGCATTATCTGGAATAACCAGGCCAAATATGAAGCGAACTACAGCCTTGAATGGTCTGCTGACACCGCATTGTATTTTTCCTGCTCCGAGCCTTTGCCCCCAGGGGTGGGAAATATCAGTGGGGACCCGCGTTTTGTCGATGCCTTGCATGGCGATTTCCGCCTGCGCACTGGCTCGCCCTGCATTGATGCAGGCGACAACGGCTGCGTGGCGTCTGCAACCGACTTGGCAGGGAATCCGCGCATCGACAATGAGAAGGTCGATATGGGCGCCCTGGAGGGAATGGTTGAGGGCTGGGTCATTTCCGGACGGGTGCAGGGCAACGGAACGATTTCTCCGCTGACTGCAGTGGTCGCCCAAGGCGACTCCGTCACCGTCACCGCCACGGCAACGCACGGCGCATTCCGGCATTTCCTGGTTGACGGCGAAATTGTTTCCGAATCGCCAATCTATACTTGGAACGACATCCAGGCCGACGGCATTATCACCGCCGTGTTCACCTCGGTGACCTGGCATGTGGACAATGCCCGGCCAGATGACGTCGGCGACGGCTTGAGCTGGGCTACGGCCAAGAAGTCAATCCAGGCGGCGCTGGATGCGGCCAATGTCGGCGACCAAATCCTGGTCAAGCCAGGGGTTTACGAGCCAATTGATGGCCGGAGCCGGGGAGTCACCATCCGCAGTCTCTCGTGCGCCGAGGATACCATCATCGACGGCGGCGGCGCACGGCGCTGTGCGCTTGGCGCTATTTTAGAGGGTTTCACCTTGCAAAATGGCCTGGCGAATAATGGTGGCGGCACCTTGGCTTGCGTCTTGCACCGGTGCATTTTGACCGGCAACACGGCGGAATCGTCTGGCGGCGGGGCTTACGAAAGCACCCTGAGCAACTGCCTCCTGACTGGCAATACGGCGAGGATTGGCGGCGGAGCTGCTTCCAGCACCTTGAGCAACTGCCTCCTGACTGGCAATGCGGCGGAACGGGTCGGCGGTGCCTCTAGAAGCACCTTGAGCAACTGCACGGTGGCTGGAAACTCGGCGGAAGGATGGTGGGGTGTCGGCGGTGTCGGCGGGGTTGACTACTGCACCCTGTGGAATTGCATTGTTTCGGACAATTCAGGGAGTTATTACAACAATTACTATGATTCCAATTTCATGTATTCCTGCTCTTACCCCCTGCCTGATGGCGAGGGGAACATCAGCGCTGTTCCTGGGTTCATCGATGCCGCCAATGGCGTATATCATTTGCGTTTAGGGTCTCCCTGCATTGATGCCGGCAGCAATGAATATGTCCAAGAAGGCGATACTGATTTGGCCGGCGATGAGCGCGTGGGCAATGAGATGGTTGACATGGGCGCCTATGAAAGAAATACGGATGAGTTTATTGTGCTTGGAAAAGTCCAGGGGCGGGGGAAAATTTCCCCGCAGACAGCGTCTATGCCTCCCGGCGGCTCAGTGACTTTCACGGCGGAGGAAACAGTAGCGCGTTTTCTCTGTTTTCAGATTGCTGGTGCGACCGTTTCCACGATGCCGTCTTTTTCATGGAATGAGATTGAGGCTGATGGCGTTATCACCGCAGTCTTTGCTCCGGCGGTCTTGCACGTGGATGCGACCCGTCCAGATGACAATGGCGACGGCCTGAGCTGGACGACGGCCAAGAGGAGCCTCCAGGTAGCGGTGATGGCTGCCCATGACGGAGAGACCATCCTGGTGAGGCCCGGCTGCTATGCGCCCATCAACACCGGCAAAAAATCCCTCATCATCCGCAGCGTCAATGGCGCAAAGGCGACTATCATCGACGGCGGCGGCATCCAGCGCTGCGCGACTTTGGGAGACGGATGGTCTGAAGACAGCACGCTGCTTGAGGGCTTCACCTTGCAGAATGGCTTTGCGGAAGACGGCGGCGGCGCGTCGGGCGGGCGATTGAACCGCTGCATCATCAGCAGCAATACGGCCGAAGGCAACGGCGGCGGTGCCTATAAATGCCGCCTCACTAACTGCGTGCTGAACAGAAATTACGCCCGTTACAACAGTGGCGGCGGCGCGTACGATTGCCAGTTGAGCAACTGCACTCTGGTCGGCAATGCGGCAGGTGACGAGGGTGGCGGGATTTCTCAATGCGAGGCAACCAACTGCATTGTCTGGGATAATTCCGCGGCACAAGCTGCCAATTACAGCGACTCACAGCTCAGGTATTCCTGTACAGCAGCACCCTTGCCGAAAGGTGACGAGAGCGGCAATAATATCAGCGATTCCCCCCACTTTGTCGATACCGTCAATGGCGATTTTCGCCTGCGCATCGGTTCTCCCTGCATCAATGCCGGCGACTCAAACTGTGACAGCGGCAATGAGGACCTTGCCGGAAATCTGCGGCTCGCAGGCATTGACATTGACATTGGCGCCTATGAAGGCGCAGTGGCAGGACATGTCATTTCCGGGCGTGTCCTGGGCGACGGAGTGCTTCTGCCGATGACCTCCGTGGTGAAGCCCGGCGGTTCAGCTCGTTTTGAGGCGGTCGAGACCGGTGCCCGCTTCCTGCATTTTCTGATTGACGGCGAGGTGGTGTCGGAGTCTTCCAACTACGCTTGGGAGAATGTGCAGGCCGATGGCGTGATCACGGCGGCGTTTGCCACCAACACCTGGTATGTCGATGGTGCCAGGCCGGATGACAATGGGGATGGGCGTACCTGGGCAACAGCGAAAAAAACCATCCAGGCGGCGGTTGAAATCGCCGGCAAGGATGATCTGATCCTGGTTAACCCAGGCATCTATGGGCCGGTCGATGCCAGTGCGCATCATCCCTTTGTCATACGTAGCGTCCAGGGACCCGAGGCAACCATTATCGACGCTGCGGGAAAGACACGTTGCGCGACCTTGGGAAAGGTGCGGGGAGAAGCGGGCGCCGTCCTGGACGGATTTACCCTGCGCCATGGATGCATGGGCGAAGGCGGCGGCGCCATGGGCGGTGCCTTGAACAACTGCCTGCTGCTCAACAATCTCGCCTATAATGGCGGCGGAGCAGCCTACTGCACCTTGAACAACTGCACCCTGACTGGGAATACCGCGAGAACTGGCGGCGGTGCTTGGACAAGCGCATTGACCCACTGCATCCTGACCGGAAATACTGCCGACGATGATGGCGGCGGTGCGGTCTTTTGCATCATGAACAACTGTACGCTGACGGATAATGCAGCCTCTGATTTTGGCGGCGGGAGTTGGGAAAGCACCCTGAATAATTGCCTCCTGGCCAGAAATTCGGCGCAGTACTGCGGTGCCGCAGCGGACTGCACATTGACGAATTGCACCGTGAGCGGAAATACTGCGATAGAACAATATGGCGGCGTCTACACCTGCACACTCTACAATTCCATCGTCTGGGGAAATACTGCCAAATACAAATACTACGAAAATTCCGCTTTTTATTATTCCTGTACTGATTACTGGGCGGAGGGCGGAAACAACATCAGTGAGAATCCGATGTTCGTCGATGCCGTCAATGGCGATTATCGCCTGGCGGCAAACTCGCCCTGTGTCAATATGGGCAATAATTCGTTTGCGGTTGGTGAAACCGACTTGGCCGGCAATCCGCGCATTCGTGCCGGGCAAATCGACATGGGCGCACTGGAAGCCGAAGGATTCATCATTATCGGACGGATTCTGGGCGCAGGCGAGATGTATCCCCAAGATGATGCGGTCTACCTCTTTCCCCCACAGGAAGATATGGCTTTTGGGGTCTTCGTCGTCCCCGGCGCGTCATTGACTTTCGAGGCCGTTGAGACCGGCAGGAGCTTCCGCCATTTTTTGGTCGATGGCGTGGTCGTTTCGGAATCGCCAAGCTATACTTGGGAAAATATCCAGGCCGATGGCGTAATCACCGCTGTGTTTGAGTCCAAAACGTGGTATGTAGATGACGATGGGGACGGCGACGGCTCGTCCTGGGAAAACGCCCTGCCGTCCATTCAGTCAGCCATTGACGCGGCTGCGGACGGTGACACGATCCTGGTGAACGATGGAATTTATGATCCGATCTGGACTTGGAACAGACCCATCACCATCCGCAGCCTCAACGGCGCGGATAAGGCAATCATTGATGGATGGTGGAACATTTATGATGAATGGTGGTTGCAGGAACGTTGCGCGACCCTGGCAGATGACAGTTCAGGACACAAAACCATCCTGGATGGCTTCACCCTGCAAAATGGCTATGCGGAATACGGCGGCGGCGGGGCATACGGCGGCACCCTGAGCAACTGCATACTGGCTGGGAATAAAGCAGGGTTTGACGGCGGCGGGGCATACGATTGTATCCTGACCAACTGCACATTGACCGGGAACGAGGCGGGACGCGGCGGCGGGGCATACGATTGCACGCTGACCAACTGTACGCTGACGGGAAATTCGACTCGCTGGTACGGCGGCGGAGCGTGCGATTGCACCCTGACCAGCTGCACACTGACCGAAAACCAGGCGGAACGCGGCGGCGGGGTGTATGAAAGCACCCTGACCGACTGCACCCTGACCGAAAACACGGCAAAATACGGCGGCGGCGGTGCCTACGGCGGCATCCTGACCAACTGTACGCTGACCGGAAACACGGCAACCTCCGGCGGCGGAGCGTATGGCGGCACTCTGACCGACTGCACCCTGACCGGAAACCAGGCGAGCAATGGCGGCGGGGTGTATGAAAGCACCCTGACCGACTGCACACTGACCGAAAACACGGCAGAATACGGCGGCGGCGGTGCCTACGGCGGCACCCTGACCAACTGTACGCTGACCGGAAATTCATCGGAAACAGCTGGCGGCGGGGCGGCAGACAGCTGTGAATTGTTCAATTGCACTTTGACCGGCAATTTCACATACGATTGGGGTGGCGGCGCCAGCGGCAGTACTCTGCACAACTGTTTGCTGGCAGGGAATGCAACGGCCGGCGCTGGCGGTGCCGTCAATTATAGTTTTTTAACCAATTGCTTGCTGATTGACAACTATGCCAGGTTTGGCGGCGGTGCCAGCGACAGCACCCTGAGAAACTGCACCCTGGCCAGCAATGAGGCCTGGCAACAAGGCGGCGGTGCCTATGACTGCGCTTTGGCCAATTGCATTATTTGGGGAAATACCGCGCCGAAAGGCGAAAATTTCTATATCAAGGGCAATGAATCTGACGGCGACGATGGCGACGGCGATCCCGAACCTGGGGATGATGCCGGACTTGCCTATTGCTGCGCAACCCCGTTGGCGGATGGTCAAGGCAATATCGATTTACCCCCCCGGTTTGTTGACCCGGCCAATGGCGATTATCGCCTGCGGGCCGGCTCGCCCTGCGTGAACGCCGGCGATACGACTTTGGTGTCCGGCGACGGTGAAACCGACCTGGCAGGCAATCCCCGCATCGGCAATGGCGCGGTCGATATGGGTGCATACGAGGGCGTCGTATCGGGGTTCGTCATTTCCGGAAGAGTGGAGGGGTACGGCGAAATCATCCCGCCCAATGCAGTCGTTTCCGCTGGCGCGAGTGTCACTTTCGAGGCAAAGGAATTGGGTCGGGCCTTCTCGCATTTTCTGGTCAATGGCGAGCGTGTCTCCGGTTCGGCCAAGACTTATGTCTTTCCCAACATCCAGGCTGACGCTGAGATTGTGGCCGTCTTTGCAAATAAAACTTGGTATGCTGATGTCAACAATGGGGATGATGAGGGAACAGGTTTATCTTGGGGCGACGCCAAACGGTCCATTCAGGCTGCCATTGATGAAGCCGTTGACGGGGACGTCATTGAAGTCGCAGCAGGGGACTACCAGCCCATTGCCACCGACAACAAGGCCATTGTCATTCAAAGTGCCCAGGGTTCAGAAAAGACCAGTATCTCGGGCGGGGAATACCAGCGCTGCGCAACTCTGTGCAATGGACTCTCCAAGCCCAAAACGACGCTGATTGGTTTTACGTTGCAAAATGGGGTCATGGAAAAAACCGTCTATGAATTTGTCGATGGCGTCCATAAGGAAATTTACTATTGGGGTGACGGCGGCGGCGCACGCGGGGGTACCTTGATCAATTGTCACCTGCTCAACAACTCGGCCAGTTATGGCGGCGGCGCATCGTACTGCACCCTGATCAATTGCAAGCTGACTGGAAATTATGCCTCGCAGGGCTTTGGCGACTTTGACGAGGCCGGCGGCGGCGCCTATATGTGCGTCTTGAACAATTGCGAGCTGAGGGAAAACTCTGCGGAACGCTCCGGCGGTGGCGCTTGTGATTGCCGGCTGACCAACTGTACCCTGTACGACAATTGGACGAATAGTTCCGGCGGCGGAGCTTGCTGGAGCACCCTGATCAATTGCCTTCTGGCATTTAATCGGGCGGAAGAATATGGGGGCGGCGTCGCCAAGGGGTCAAGCCTGACCAACTGCACCCTGACGGAAAACGAGGCAAGCTGGGGAGGCGGTATCCATGACTGTCGGATTGTGAACTGCATCGTATGGGGCAACCGGGCAGACGAGGCGGGCGATAACTATTACGGCTATGATCCCGACTTTCCTGATGCATCGCCTTTCCTGTATACCTGCACTGATCCCCTGCCGGAAGGCGAGGGGAACATCTGCGATGACCCCCTGTTCGTTGATGTTGAGGCGAACGATTTCCGTCTGTCGGCGGAATCCCCCTGCATGGAGGCTGGCAGCAATGCGTTTGCCGTCGGCGACGTTGACTTGGCAGGGAATCCGCGCATCCTTTACCGAGTCGTTGACATGGGGGCGTTTGAACGTGTCGGCACGTACGTTTTTAAATACGTCTGGCAAAGCGGCTGGAATACACTGTATCTGCCCTTTGACAGCCTTGAGCAGGATGCTGCCGAAGCGCTGGCGAAAATGCCGGTTTTCAGGCTGTCTGCGGACGCATACGTCAAGGACAAACCAGTGTCTCGGCATACGCCGCTGTGGGTCTTCTGCGCAGACCCCGAATCCGCGCCGGTTCTGCGGGGTGTTTTGACTTCAGGTGCGCCTCCCGACCCGTTGGCTATTCCTGCCGGCCAATGGACGCAGGTCGGTGCGCAACGCCAGGTAGAGACACTGCCTGATGGATACGCCGCCTGGGAATGGCGCACTAGGCGGTATGTCCGCGTCCAGTCCCTGCAAGCAGGTCGTGTCTATTTCATCTACCGGTTAAATACCCCGTAACCTGTCTCGCTTTCCGAATGCTGCAATGGCTGCCGGGCGATGTTCCAATGCGCATAAAAACGCAAAGGAATTGAGCCTCAGGCAGCTTTGCTTTTGGAGGGCAACAACACCTGCCTCCAGGCAGTTGCCTCAACCCGATTTTGCGGAAAATGAAGAGGCAAAAGTTGAAATGAAAACATGGCAGATTAGAGTATTTGCGAACAAGGATGCCTTGTTGCGGATAGCCTCTGCGTAGCTTATTGAACGAGATGGCAAATAGCCTTCCGAGACGAAATTTTACCTTTGATATAATGGTCGAATTGGGGAGTTTTGCCGAAGATTTAATTCGTAGCCTGAGGAGTATTTGAAAATGGAAAACGCAAGGTGTTTCCGGATGAGACGAATGCTTCCTGTGGTCATGGCTTTTTCCTGGCTGCTTCCTGAGCGGAAAGTACACAGAAACCTGGCAATGTTCCTGACGCTGTTGCTTGCCGTAGCCGCCCAGGCCGCAAACACCTGGCATGTGGATGCCAACCGACCAGACGATGACGGCGACGGCACCACCTGGGAAACCGCCAAAAAAACGATTCAGGCGGCCATTGATGCGGCTGAAGACGACGACACAATTCTGGTGAAAGACGGAACCTATGCGCCGATTGCCAGTGCCAACAAAGCCATCACCATCCGCAGCATCAACGGCGCTGAGAAAACCATCATCGACGGCGGTGGAGTTGAACGCTGTGCGACATTGGGCAGCAACGATTCGGAGCAGGAGACCGTCTTGGAAGGTTTCACCCTGCAAAGCGGCTATACGGAAGAATATGGCGGCGGGGCGCAGGGCGGTACGCTGATCGACTGCACACTGACCGGAAACCAAGCGGAATATGGCGGCGGGGCGTATGGCAGCTCCATGGCCAACTGCACGCTGACCGGAAACCAAGTGAAATATGGCGGCGGCGGGGCTTCTTACTGCACCATGATCGGCTGCACGCTGACCGGAAACCAAGCGAAATATGGCGGCGGAGTTTCTTACTGCACCCTGGCCGACTGTACGCTGACCGGAAACACGGCGACAGCCTACGGCGGCGGGGGGTATGGCGATTCCCTCCTGGACAATTGCACGCTGACCGGAAACACGGCGGGCAGTGGCGGCGGGGTGTATAAAGGCACACTAAACAACTGCACGCTGTCCGGAAACACGGCAACAACCTCCGGCGGCGGGGCGTATAACGGCACCCTGACCAGCTGCACGCTGGCCGAAAACACGGCAACCTCCGGCGGCGGGGCGTATGGCGGTGCCCTGACCAGCTGCACGCTGGCCGAAAACACGGCAGAATACGGCGGCGGGGCTTGTGGCGGCACGCTGGCCAACTGCACGCTGTCCGGAAACACGGCAGGCGACGAGGGCGGCGGGGCATACGGGGGTACACTGCTCGACTGCACGCTGTCCGGAAACACGGCAGGCGACGAGGGCGGCGGGGCGTCTTACGGCACCCTGGCCCAATGCATTCTGACCGGAAACACGGCAACAACCTCCGGCGGCGGGGCGTATAACGGCACCCTGACCAGCTGCACGCTGGCCGAAAACACGGCAACCTCCGGCGGCGGGGCGTATGGCGGTGCCCTGACCAGCTGCACGCTGGCCGAAAACACGGCAACCTCCGGCGGCGGGGCGTACGGCGGTGCCCTGACCGACTGCACGCTGTCCGGAAACACGGCAGAATACGGCGGCGGGGCGTATAACGGCACCCTGACCAACTGTACCCTGACCCGGAATCAGGCGGACTTGGGCGGCGGGGCGCATTCGTGTACCTTGACTA
>MWEG01000004.1 GCA_002070945.1 Lentisphaerae bacterium ADurb.Bin082 | reverse complement strand
GGCATTCGTCGCATTTATCTCGTTAGGCATATCCCTGGTGGCTTGCGCTTTTATTTTGATCGGATTGTTGACTTTGCCGAACCGCTGCCGCTGGAGCGGATAGCCGTAACGTTACCGTTGGCAGGCGATATAATTGCAGGCAAGTCACCAGCTTTTCTGCCTTTGGAGTTGGATAAGTTCGCCCTTGCTTTGCAACTCAACAACTTGCCTGTATTCGAAGAACTCCCGGAACTGGACTGTAAGGACGTAAAAAACCAGGCTTATGTGCGGGATTTGCTTCAGCTTGCCATGAGCGATGACCTTCTTGGCCCTGCTTTGGGTGAGCGCGAGGAAATTGTCGGCATGAGCGTGCGGGACCGCTACCTGATTGGCAAACTGTCCCCGAAGATTCCTGCCGATGAACAGGGTGAGACCATGCCCTTCACCGCATCGGAAGACAATGCAGAGCCAACCATCCTTGCAGCCAATGAAGACCATCGGAATCTAGCGGATTTGGCGGTGTCGGATATGGATGACGAGCAGGATGAGCAATTGCTGGACGTGAAAAACAACCAGTCCCTGACTCCCTCTTCCCTGGGTTTCACTTTCTGCATTGACGGTTCGTTGCCTGCAATAGAATTATCGGCCACCTGGGGGCGCTATGAACGCACTGGCAGTGAAAGCACCGTGGATGCGTCTGGAAAGCCGATGCGCTGTTGGAAACGGAATCCGGCAGGCGGAGTGAAGGCATTGCATCTGAAGGAAGGGCGCATCGCGCCCTTTGTTGTGGATGAGAATTGTCCGATGGTCTTGGTACAGGGCAATGTTTCCAAAATGCTTCCAGACAATACGCGTCTGGTGACTTTATTTCTGATCAACGAGCAGACCAAGCCAAACGTCAATCAGGATGCCGCTTGGATTTTCCAGCCGGAGTTGAAGGTCACCTCACCAGCAGGGGCGGTGTTTCGCAGGCGCCCCCTGCTCTCCAGCAAAGAGGATGACAGGGAGCTTCAGAGTCTGGAAATGATGTATCGGAACAAGGTCGAGTTTGCCGTCGGGCATGGCATCTCTGTCCATGCGGATGTGTCATTGGAAAATCCCGAACATGCCACAGCCATCCAGACAGTTGTTATGCCCCAATACGAAGTGCCAGTCACCGAAACACCTGGCGGGAACGCTGATGACCGCGCATCAATGCGGAAACTGCTGACCGAAGGCTGGCTGAACATGCGGCGGCTGGCTGAATTGCCGAAAGAAGAACTGACTGTCGGGCTGTCCATCCTGACGGACGACTACGAGGCTTGGATTGACGAACAAAATGAACGGTCTCAATTGCCCGGGTTCGCCAGATATTCCACCCCGGTCAAGGACACCCTGAAACAATGCAGAAAGATACTGGTGCGTCTGCGCGAGGGGATTCAGACGCTCCAAGACAATGCGGAGGCACTGGCGGCATTTCGCTTTGCTAACAGTGTCATGGCGGACCAGCGTGTCCATACCATCTACTCCCTGGCCAGGCGCAGGGGCGAGAATCCCACCAAAGGCGAAATTGACATCCCGAAGAATCACAGTTGGCGTCCCTTCCAGTTGGCGTTCATCCTGCTGTCTGTGCCATCCCTGGCCAATCCCGCACATAATGACCGCACCGAGCCGTTGAAGGCCATCGCTGACCTGCTTTGGTTTCCCACTGGCGGCGGCAAAACTGAAGCATATTTGGGCGTAGCGGCCTTTGCCATGGCCATCCGTCGTTTACAAAAGAACCCAGGCGGCCTGGACAGCAGCCGGGGTCTCGCAGTCATCATGCGCTATACGCTCCGCCTGCTGACAATCCAGCAGTTCCAGCGCGCCTCGGCGCTGCTCTGCGCCATGGAGCTGCAACGCCGGAAAGCGCCGAAGCTTTGGGGCGAAGAACCCTTTACTCTCGGCCTGTGGGTAGGCAAGCAAGTAACGCCCAATTCTACAGAGCAAAGCAACCGAACGGTGGAAAACGAACGGGACAACCTCTTTGGCTCGGCCTCCACTCCAGCCCAATTGACTACTTGCCCCTGGTGCGGCGAGGCAATCGACCCTGGCAAAAACATTGAGGTGGATACCGACACGGGGCGTACCAGCATCTTCTGCGGAGACAAGCTTCACCAATGCCCGTTTAGCAAGAAACATTCGCCGAATGGCCTCCCCATCCTGGTTGTAGATGAGGAAATCTATCATCGTCCACCGACCATGCTGATTTCCACGGTGGACAAATTTGCCATGATGGCATGGAAAGGTGAAATCCGCACCTTGTTTGGGAAAGTATCAGAGGAATGTCCGCGTTGCGGACTGATGTGGCCTGGCTCCTGCACTGGCGTACACCGCCAGAAAGGGCGACTTCCTGCCGTCAGGAAAAAGGCAATCCTGGCAATTCGACCACCAGACCTCATTATCCAAGATGAGTTTCACCTTATCAGCGGACCACTGGGGACGATGGTTGGCCTCTATGAAACCGCCATTGACGAACTGTGCAGTTGGGAGTACGAAGGGCAAAAAGTGCGCCCCAAGGTCATTGCTTCAACCGCAACCGTCAGAAAGGCTGACCAGCAGATACTCAATGTGTTCCTGCGGGAGGTTAGCATCTTCCCTCCGTATGGACTGGACATCGAGGATAATTTCTTCTCCGTGCAGAGGCCGACTTCGCAACGTCCTGGCCGCCGCTATGTAGGCATTTGCGCTCCTGGGGCATCCCGACCCGCAGTGTTGATTCGCACCTACGTGGCACTATTGACCGGGGCGCAAGCGCTCTTTGAGCATTTCGGACTGCTGGCTGACCCGTATATGACGCTGATAGGATACTTCAATTCCCTGCGGGAACTTGGAGGCATGCGCCGTCTAGCGGAAGACGATGTGCAAACCCGCTCCTATCGGGTCGCGCTGGACAGAAATCTCCCGCGTCCTGGACTTGCCCAGCGCAAGGTGCGGAATGTTGACGAACTGACTTCGCGGATCAACAGCAAGGACATTCCCAAGAAACTTGACCATCTGGAAATTCGCTTTAAAAAGAACTGGCAGAAAGACGAGCCGAAAGGCATGGATGTGGTTCTTGCAAGCAGCATGCTTTCCGTCGGCGTTGATGTGAACCGTCTCGGCTTGATGGTTGTCAACGGCCAGCCGAAGAACACAGCGGAGTATATTCAAGCAACCAGCCGTGTAGGGCGAGCCTTCCCAGGCCTTGTGTACACGGTCCTGGCCTGGTCGCGCCCACGTGACTTCTCTCATTATGAAACGTTTGAACATTACCACTCCACCTTCTACAAACACGTGGAGGCGCAGTCAGTCACGCCATTTGCCGCCCGTGCACTGGATCGGGGGATGACGGGGACAATGGTCAGCCTGCTGCGGATGGGAAATGTAGCGTTTGCTCCGAATGAGGGCGCCCAGGCTATGACAGCTCCCACCTGCCAGCAGGCAATCCATGTCAAGGAAGTCCTGGCGGGACGAGCATGGTCTGTTGAGGACAAACAAGGCGTCAAAACGGCAACAGAAAATATGGCCGCCAGCAGGCTTGACAAATGGGCTAAGGAAAATAAAGTCCCTGGACGCCGATTGGGCTATGAAAAGAAGAGGGGACAGGGAAATGTCGTCAATCTTCTGAACGAGCCCGGCAAAGAGCTTTGGGATGACTTTACTGTCCCCTTCTCTATGCGCGAAGTCGAGGCTGGGGTGAATCTGGTGCTGGAGATCAATCCCTCGTTGGACGATGAAGCCTGGGACTTCCAGAAACCCGCCAATGGACAAGGTGGTGAACAATGAGCAGAGGAAACAAGAAACACCAGGTGGGGCAGGTACGTCCCAGCCAATTGCTTTGGACGTATGGCCCTGGCGCTTTGATTGATCTGCCGAACCTTTCCGTGGTGACCATGGGGCTGGAGTTCTGGCGCAAGGACCTTTGCATGCCAGTCTTTGAAAATCGTCTGCTGAACGCCGTGCGCAATGTCTTGCATGCAAACGTGACCGAATTGCTGATGCCGCCGCTGGCAGACAACGACAGCAAGAACCCATATACGCCCGAGAGACTGAAAGGCATTCCCGTCCGCCCCTTCCCGTTATGGCTGCGTTGCGTCAATTGCGGCCATCTCGGTCAATACGACGGCAATATCTTTCAATTGCAGCACAACGCCTATCATCCAGAACGGACGCATTTCTACCATGACAACTGCCCCAAGGCAAAGACTGGCAGAGCGCAGGCCGTGCCTTCACGTTTTCTGGTCGCATGTCCACACGGACATCTGGATGACTTTCCTTGGCGGTGGTTCGTTCACGGCGGGCCTTCCGATTGCAAAGGTTCGTTGTCTTTCTACGAGGACAAGGCCTCTTTGCAGACTGAAAACCTGTGGGTGAAATGCTCCTGCGGGGCATCTCGTTCCATGGCATTCGCCTTTGGCGTGGAGGGGCAGAAGAATCTCCCAGCATGCCGAGGTTATCACCCTCATCTAAACAATGAAAAAAAAGGGTGCGATGAGAAATTACGAACCATCCTGTTGGGCGCCACTAATGGGTGGTTTCCGGTGACCATGTCGGTCTTGGCTATCCCCACCGAACGCAATGAACTACGGCAATTGATTTCCGACCATTGGAATGTCTTTCAGGAGGCAATATCATTGGAAGTGCTGCAAATCATGCTGCGAACCTTGAAAGCAACTCATTCCATACCTGGTTTGGACAAGTGGACTCCTGAAGTCATCTGGCAGGCAATAGAGGAACACAGAAAAGGTGATGCTTCCGCAGCAACTTCCGTCAAGGAGATTGATTTGAAAATACCAGAATGGGAGGTGCTCTGCCAGCCGAACCCGCCTACTGATTGGCCCAACTTCCATTCTACAAAGACGCCTGTCCCGCAGAAATACAATGATATGATTGATGGTGTGCTGCTTCTGGACAGATTGCGCAAAGTCAATGCGCTCATTGGCTATACGCGCATTGAATCCTCGGTTGAGCTTGCAGAGGAAGGCGAAGAGGTCTCCATAGCCCCGCTCTCAAAGCATCAGTTGGAATGGGTTCCCGCCTGCGAGGTCCATGGCGAAGGCATATTCATCCGTTTCAATGAGGAAAAGATTCAGGCGTGGGAACAGCAGGAAACAGTTAAGCAGCGCAACGCTACACTTAATGAAGGTTACAAGGGGTGGCGCATTGCCCATCATCAGAAGCCTGACGCAGGCTATCCAGGCGCGCGGTACTATATGCTCCATACCCTTGCCCATCTGATTATCCGCGAGTTCGCCTTGGAATGCGGATACAATGCAGCCAGCATCCAGGAGCGGGTTTATGCCAGCCATGGCAACACCCCCATGGCCGGCATCCTGCTGTACACTGCTGCCCCTGATTCTGACGGGACTCTTGGAGGACTCGTGGAACTCGGCAAAGCAGATTCGCTGGAGCATATCCTTGACCAAGCATTGCATCGGGCTGGAATTTGCTCTTCGGATCCTTTGTGTTCAATGCACAAGCCCAATGAGGACAGAACATTGCATGGGGCAGCCTGCCATGCCTGCGTATTTCTCGCGGAGACCTCCTGTGAGGCAGGAAACCGCTACTTGGATCGGGCGTTGGTCGTGCCGACCTTCGAGTGCAAGGACACCGCATTTTTCACTGAACGGGAGGGCCTGTCATGACGAAGGAATTCTATGACATCGTCGCCCAGATAGCCCTGGAACTCTCGCCTAACCGAATCACGGCGCTGGCCAAGGCCGTCATTGGCCTTGATGGCGAAGACTTGGCAGATGCGATTATGGACAATTGCGGCCCTAACTGCAATAGGAAACTATTCGCTAAATTGCTGGAGATTCTACAGAATGACACCTCTATCGGTGGCGCCGAACTGTCTTCGTCCCTGCTTGCAGCCCAGGCAGTTGCCAGACAAACGGGACGCTACGGCCAGCAGGAGCTGCTCTGGACTGGGCCTGCGACCGCTTCTGTCCCTGTGCGCCAGACGGAAGAAGCTCTGCTTCAGGTCATCAGAGCCGCGAAAAAGGATTTGTTCATCGTTAGTTATGTGGTATATGCGATACCAAATGTGATGGATGCCTTGCAGGATGCCCAGGAGCGAAATGTCACCATGAATTTTCTTCTTGAACAATCTCTGGAAGCTGGAGGCAAGGTCTCCGTTGATTCCATTGCAACGCTCAAGAGCAGACTTCCTGCCGCCCACTTTCATATCTGGAAACAGCCCAATGCAAAGGTTCCAGCAGCAGTCCATGCCAAATGTGCCGTCGCGGACGGTGAGACAGCCATGATAACCAGCGCCAATCTTACTGACAAAGCAATGAACGATAACATGGAAATCGGTATCCTTCTGAATGGAGGCATTGTTCCCAAACAATTGTCGGCGCATTTTCATGCCCTAATCACGGAAAAAATCATCACCGAAGCATAAGGGAAAAATTAGGTAATGTGCGAAGTTTTGTGGTTCTTCGGGTGTTTGGGAAAAAGATAAAGTTTCACTCTCTACCGTGGTGTAGAGGGGCTTCAGGAAGCAGTCGGAGGTCTCCGCCGTACTTCGGAAATGCCCTTCCGGCAAGGGCATTCACGGCATAAACGGTTTCCCCCGCTGTCGCTGGTTACCCCCATTTTTATACGCGAAAACCCTTGCCTCCTTGTCAATTCGCAAAAATCATCAGGAATCCGGCGACGGCCCCGAGAAGGTATCCGAGCAGCTGGATCGCTACCAGGTGACGCCCGGAGACGCTGTTGATGGTGCTGTGGACTTGATGCATGTCCATTGCCATGACCGATTTCTCAATTTTTCCAGGCAGGTCAAGCTGGCGAATAATGGCGTTTTTGTCGTTTTGCAAGCGTTCGAGGATGAACGCCTGGGCCAGAGGCATGAGATGGTTGATGATGACTTCCCAGACCTGGTCTCGCCGAAGCCATTGATCAACCAGGGCAGGGAGGTTTTCCTCAATGGCGCTGCGAAGGAGCTTTTCGGCCTTGTCTTGGTGTTTGGCGAGCAGTTCTTGCAGTTTCCCGGAAGCCGCCTGGCTTTGCAAGTAGTCGCGAATTTTGAGCGCCAGTTCGACCAGTTGTTCGCAGATGGCTTCCTGGGTCTCATCGTCGCTCAGCCGGTCTTCGAGCTGGCGTTGAATCTGCTCCCAGTTCAGGTGATCAATCAGTTTGGCCACGAAGTCGTCAACCGGCAGCCAGCTGCACAGGTGCGGAAATTCCTCTTTGATGTACGTTTCCGCGGCGTCACGGAATTGCCGTTTGATGACGGCAGTCAGCTGTGGGGCCTTGAGCTTGATTTCCCGGATGATCACCGTCGCTGCCATCTGGCGGTTCTTTTCCACGTCCAGCCATTTTATGACGACGTTGTCGAACAGCGCATAGAGATTCTCAGAGGTGAAGTTGCGCTGCACAGCGGCGCGGATCGCTTGCTCAAGATAGGGGAAGAGAAAAGCCGCAATCGCTGATTGATGCTTTTTCAGGTAGAGGTTGACTTTTTGCCGGATATCTTCGAGCAAAGACGGATTTTGCAGATAGTCTTTGACGACGGCGCCGAGTTGGTTGGCCAGCTCTGGCGGCGGCAGCAGGCTTTCGGAAATGACCTCGCCGAGTTTTACGGCCAGTTTGGCTTTTTCACGCGGGATGACGCCTTGGACAAAGCCGAAATGCTTGCCGTAGGGCTTGAAAAGAAGCCAGATAGCAATGTAGTTGGTCAGATAGCCGACTGCGGCGGCGACCAGCACCGGTAGGACCCAGGCATCGAACCAAGGCGGCCAGAGTGACGCGCCAAAGCCTTTTCTCGCTATCACCGCCGCCAGCAGCGACGCTGTCGTCAGCCAACTGAGCTGCTTGATGACAAAGTCAAGTTTCTGTAACCCGTTGAAGGATGTTTTTTTCTCCATCAGAATCTTTGGCAATGAGCGAAGTTTTGTATGGATAGGAATTAATTTTGGCCGAACAAGTATTTTTCAATATCAGCCTGCTCAAAGACGAATCCGCCCCAGATTGAGAAGGCCCACACGCCTTGTTCTTTGAACGCCTCGGTAGTGCATGACTCCTTGCTTTCCAGCGCCGACGTCAGGTCGCGGATCAGCGAGCACATAATCCCCCGGCGAGTCATGTCGATGCGTCCGCAGGGCGAGCTGACCAGGCAGGCGTTGACGGCAAAGCCGGTGTAGATCAGGTGGTTGATCTCATGCTTGCGGCACCAGGCAAACAGCTGTTCACTCGTGCAGGCGACATCCTCATCCGGTTCTGGCATCACGCCAAAGTCGCGGATGCGTATTTCCTGCGTCCGGCGCAGCTCGTCAAGGTGTTTGCCATAAAGCACCCGATCGTAATGCAGTTGACGCAATTGCAACAGCACTGGGTCTGGCTGGATGGCCTCCAAAACCTGTTCCTTCGGGCACAGCGCCCGCACCCGAGCATAGCCAGGGAGTTTGTCGATACTACGTTCGTAGCCTGCGCCGATATGAATGACGTTAAAGCCGGCCGTGCGCAATTTGCTCATAAAGCCGGGATACCTGTCTCTGATTATCACATCGCTGCGGGGCACGTAGTCGACCAATTTATAGTACACGGCGCCGTCGCCATCTTTGTCTCCACAGTCCCAGGCGTGCATCACAACCACTGCTGTATGGGCCGGCGCAATTGGAATCAGGTCTTTTTTCCAGCCGCCGCAGCTTGCACGAGGATAGGGCAGGCTGGGGTCAACGTCGTAAGTTTGATAATGCCAGGCCGGAACTTGGACAACAGTGCCGCTGTCCGGCTTTTTTTCGCTTGATTCACTCATCATTGATGTCCTTTCCTTTCCAACCGCCACCGCTTGCATGAGGATGACCCAGGCTGTGGTCAACACCATAAGCCTGCCAATGCCAGGCCGGAACTTGGATAATGGCGCCGCTGTCCGGCTTTTTTGGCTCAATTCGCCCATCATCGATTCCTCCCTTGCCACCTGTCGGGCAAATACAACCTCAAAACACCTGATTATATGGCCCGCCGTCAAAGGCCCGCCGCAGCAACCTATGCATATTACCGCTCAATATCTTGCGCTTTGCGGCTTCCGATATATTGGCATAAACAATCCAGCCCAACTGCGGACGCGGGTCGCGCATCGGCGAGTCTGTTCCGTAGAGCAGGCGATCCTCCATGCCCGATTCCACAAAGTATTCAATTACGCCTTCGGTATTGCTTGTGTAAGTATGTTGCAGATAGAGGTTTGGATAGCGTTTTGCCAGCGCAACATTGCTCTCCGCCGCATCCCAATCCCGGCCTGCATGGTCCAGGAAAAAGGCGATATCCGGATAGTTCTCCGCGAGTTCCGCCATATCCCCCAAAAACTGCGGATAGGCGCCCGGGTCCATCAGGGCGAAGAGCTTGTTGGCGTTGCCGATCTCCCACCAAGGCGCGAAGGCCGTGTCAGTATAGCGGATTTTTGAACGGGCGAAAAGCGTCTTCATGCCGGGAATGCGATATTTCAGGTGGAAAAGCTCTGCCTGAGCGCGGACATCATCTTCGCTGTAGGCTGGGTCCACCATTATCAGGCCGTATACGGCCTCTGGTTGTTGCCGCGTCATCTCGATCACCGCTTGATTGCCAGCCGGCTTATCCGTCCAGATTCCCAGCCAGGGTGCCACGCAGTATTTTGTCACGCCCATTCTGGCATACAAGCGGCTTATATGCTCCAGGTCGCCTTCCAGCATCGGCGCCTGACCGCCAGCTTCGTAAGGATCACCCAATATGTGCGTATGCGAATCGAAAACCGGCAGCGGCAGCGGTTCACCGCGCAGCGCCGTCTGCACCAATTCGTCTGCTGGCCGGAAGTTCTGCGTCGGCGGGTTGATCCTGAATAGCCGTTCCGCGTTTCCGTGCGCGATCAGCGCCTTGTCCTCAGCGGAAATATCTGCATAGTCGATAAAAGCACGCGCCGCTCCTGGACTCATCCTCGGCAGTCCGCTGCCGTACAGCAGCTGTTTAGCTCCCAGGCGCTTTACCAGGCGTTCAACAATCGCATTGGCCTGCATCAGTGAAAAGTCAATATGGAGGCGTGGAAACCCGTCCAGCAACGGTACTAACAGGCGCGTCAAGTGCCAATACACACCCAAGTAGATGACATTCAGGTCAGGATGTGCCGTGAGAATCTGTTGCAGTTCCCGGAAGTCCAGCTCGGAAGCTTCAACTATTAGCGGGTATCCGGCAGCGGCCAGTGCCGCATAATAACTGCCCATCGTGCGATCGTCTGGCGCGAAGAAGTGACTGCGCGGGAACATCCGAGCAGCGACCAGACGGTGTCGACGCATGAAGTCGGTCATCTGCTCGGCGGTCGGCGAATCGGAAATTACATTCGGCACGACCGTATAGCTGCCGTACAGCCGCTCACTCCGGGACAATTCCGCCAACAGGCGTTCATTGCCGTAGTTGGGCGAGTAATCCCGCGACCAGGCGCTGGCTACTACTGCAGCGTCGATATGCGCCCGGTCCATGCTCTGGAGAACATCGTCCGTGCTCCAGATTTCGCGGGGGTGCTTCAGGCCACGCCGCCCGACCATTGAATTGACATCTATGTATTTCACAACCATCCCATTAGGGACTATGTTCTTGACCGAATAACAGTTGCTATGATACTGCGAGCCGGCTCACATCACCCAGACGTGTCTTCCAAACCCAACGAAGCAACATGAACCCGCAAAAAAGTACTCTAACCGCCATCAATTAGTTTTTCAAGTTTATCCTGGGATATTTAATCACCTGGCTCAATTTGAGAAAATAAACGCATTATCTGGAATGCTGCCAAACACATTTAGTTTGACAGAGGCAGACGGGTACAGCATGATGAATTTGATTTAGAGCGCGACCGGAGTTATGGTAGTGGCAGCAAAGCAGGTTTGACTCCATGAACAGGAGCGCAAGCGCCGGCAAAGGCAGGCGAAAGCAATGTTGTGACGATATTCAGGAAAGGCGGGCAGGAACGATGTTGCCGACAGTCGATTTTTGCGGATTGACGATGACGCGTTTGCTGATCGGAGCAAATCCGTTTGGCGGTTTTAGCCATCAGAACAAGGCTCGGGACGACGCGATGCGCACTTACTATACGCCGGAGCGGATTCTGGAAACCTGGGATCGGGCCTGGAATGCCGGCATCAACACCTTTGTCACCAACAATGAGACTGCGCACGTCATTGAGACGACGCAGCGCTATCTGGCCATGGGCGGGCCGATGCAATGGATAGCGCAGGTCTCCTTTCGTACCTACGAGAGCATGGAAGAAGCCATCGACCGGGTGGCCGCTATCGGCTGCCAAGCCATGTTTTTTCATGGCGGCTTGATTGACCGGTTGTTCGCCGAAAAGGACAGCTCCACCCTCCGGGGCTGGGTGAACTATGCGAAAGCCAAAGGGGTGCCAGTCGGCGTCGCCGCCCACAACCTTCAGGCTCACGAATGGGTCGACACCATGAACATCGTCGATTTCCATTCCGTGCCATTCTTCAACTGCGGCAGCGTCCATTCCAAGGCGGGCGGTGAAAGATTCCAGCTCGACGACATGGCGCAGGCGGTGGCATTGATCCGTGCCTTGGACAAGCCCTGCATCGCCTACAAAATCCTTGGTGCCGGCCGCATCGACCCGGTCATGGGCTTTGATTACGCCCTGCGTAACATCAAACCCGGCGACGTCGTCAATGTCGGCATGAACCGGCTTGACTGCGACAATATGGTCGAGGAAAATGCCGCTTTGGTGACGCGGCTGCTGGCCTGAAGCCTTGAACGGCAGTTGGCATCTGGCTCAAGATGAGGGACTAACCGCCAAGAGTTCAAGAAAAAAGCAGGAACTAGGACATGAAAAAATATCTCGTCATATTGCCCTGGGTCGCTTTGCTGCTGACTGGCTGTGCGACGATTTATGAGCGTACGAGCCTGTCGGGCAGCGCCCCAAAGTCGCCATACCCTGCGCTGCGCACGGATCTGCGCTACATAACTTTTCATTGCGACCCAGAATCACTCTGCGGCGGCTGGAACGGCTATCGGAAAATACGGATAGATGAAAGGGTGCTGGCCGTGGTATTCGCCACGCTGGACATCCCGATATCCATATTCACTGATACATTTTTTTTGGGGTTGGATTTATCAACCGCGAAACAAGCCAAAGCTGAATCTGATAAAGACGCCAACCCAGAATGAAGCTTCCCGTTTATTTCCTGGCTTCTTTTATTTTATTTAAGGAAAGACTTCAATTTGCGGCTGTCTTAGCGAGGCAGTTCGCTTTCAGTGTCATAAGCCATGCTGTTCCAGCATGTTGCGCATGACTTTGCTCATCTCGTCATGGTCCAGGGTGTTCGGCTCCATGAAACTGCCGTTGCGGTAGTTGTTCCAGGAAGAAACGATGATGATCTTGGCCTGAAGAGCAAAAGCCTGGCGAAGACCTTCCGCAAATGCGTTGCCGCGACGGCGCGACACCGGCCATGGGGTCGTTTTTTCATCCCAGTCCACAGGACTGCCGCCGCCATGCTCGGCAACGCGCACCCACTTAACGCCTTCCGGCCCTAATGTCGATTGACCCGCATCTTGCCCGGAAGGCATTGCCGGCCAATCCTGCCCAAACAGGCGACAGCTGCAAGCAGAATATGGGTCTGGCATCAGGACGACCTTTTCGCTAAAACCTATAAATGGCTTTCCATCAAGCATTAAGACAGCTGCAAACGAGAGCAGGTTCTTGCTTTCCAGGTATCGGGTGACATTTTCCTCCCGCAGTGTCACTGGTTCTGAAGGCGCCAGCAGCAGGCCGACTTTGAAAATTGGCGCAGGAGCAGCCGCTGGGGCAGGGGAGTTTGGCGGCGGTGCCGCTGCCAGCGCCAGAAATTGGCCAATAGCCTCGACAGTAGTGGGATTGGCCAAATCTTTTGGGGTAATGGCCAGCAAAACTCCATCAAAACCGACGGCTCGCATACGTGCCAGGTCGCGTTCCATGCGATGCACCGGCCAGCCAGTGTATGAGGGCAAAGGCGACACCCCGGAAGGCAAATTGCTGAAATCAGGGTAGGGGTGGTAGATGGTCAGCAGCAAAGGGCGAATTCCAGCCGGGTAGGGCGGCGCCGTCTGCAACGAGGCTTTCTGGCCTGACAATCCGCCGCAGGAGGACGACAGGCAAATGACAACTGCGACAAAGACCAAACGAATAAACATGTTTTTCCAATTACGCATGAAAATAATGCCAAAATATGGTTAATGTGGGAAAGTTTGCAATGAGCGCTTGTAGCTCATTGCCAGGCTGCAGCATGCCGTACGCAGTTCAATCTTCAGCTTGCCGTATGTCCCTCGCATGCAGGAGCATGTAGTTCAATCTTTAGCTTGCCGTACGCAGTTCAATCTTTAGCTTGCCGTATGTCCCTCGCATGCAGGGCATGTAGTTCAAGCTTTAGCTTGCAGTATGTAGTTCAAGCTTTAGCTTGCAGTATGTTCCTCGCATGCAGGAGTATGTAGTTCAAGCTTTAGCTTGCAGTATGTCCCTCGCATGCAGGGCATGTAGTTCAAGCTTTAGCTTGCAGTATGTCCCTCGCATGCAGGGCATGTAGTTCAATCTTTAGCTTGCCGTATGTAGTTCAAGCTTTAGCTTGCAGTATGTAATAATGATTGTCGTTACTGTTTGATATAGAATGCATTAAATGCGTTTTTTTCGTCTATTGCTCCACTTCCAGCGCATACCAGGCGTCTTGCAATCAGTCCGTAAGAGGCGGTTTTGCCTTCTTTGAAGGATTGTCTGGCCGGCTAAAGTCTGGGCAGTCCTGCATGGGTTCCACCTCGCGATCATGGCGCGCACACCGGCTCAGAAAGGGATGCTTGACATAGTACCGGCAATCACGGCAGAAACGGTTGCCGCGCACCGAATTCAAGCCACCATCGCTGCGTGTTGACGGTGGCAAGACAGAATCACCGTTAGTATCAGGCCCAGACGGAGAATTAGACCCCCCACCAAATAAATACGCTGAAACGGCAGATGGTTTGCCAGCGTTGCCAGCCGGTGTCGCAGGCTGCCTAGACGTCGAATCCTCAGCCGTCTCAACCTTAGCACCGCAAAAACCACAGGCTAGGTATTCCTCCAGCAACGTGAAACCGTCATACCGGCGTTTCTTTTGCAGAATCGTCGTCATCCCGCAATGTGCGCAACGACGCTGGCTAGAGCCGCCAGAGCCTGCAAAACCTTGTCCTTCGGAATGGTCTTGTTTCATGTCAATGTCTATCGTCAGCTAATAATGACACCCATGCGCGACATCTAAAATGTAACCCAGTTCCGCGATGACGCAACCAGTACAGGCCAAGATTGCACGTTGCTGAGACATTGTGAAATAGTGTCGGCGGCAAGATACTTCCATGGATTTTCAGCCCAAAAAGGGACTGGGGATAGCTTAGGAAAGGTGTTCAAGGGCTTTCGATAAAGATGCTGATATAACGTCGCATAATATAGATTATGTATAATTAAAGGCATCTTGAGCGGGTGTTAGTGACAATCACAATTAATTGATTATCAGTTAGTTGAATTATGTTTCCCCGTATCTTGTTGATAACTTCCGGATAAGTTATTCTGTTTATGTGGTCTTTGCTGCGCGCAGCTGCGCCGTTGACATGGCTAGGGCATTTTATATGGAGATTGGTCAATGTACGAAAGTGGGTGGACGTTAGAGCCAAAACAGATGAGACACGTTGGTCGACATGGCAAGCTGAGGCTTGCACTACGTGCGGGGCGGGCTGGAACAATACCCTACCCTGGCGCATTTTGATCACGTTGGTTGACGGTTAACCGAAAAAGACTTACATTAGCGAAAAGACATTACATTGGTGCCTTTTGGCGGCTGACTCCCTATAAAAAACGGTGACATTATGACTCAATTGCGCAAAAACATCCTTTTGGACACGGACATTGGCACGGACATTGACGACACTTGGGCTTTGGGCCTTCTTCTCAACTGTCCAGAACTCCAGCTTGGCTTTGTGCTTGCTGCCACTGGCGACACCCTTTACCGCGCCCGTCTAACCTGCCGTATTCTTGACGAAATCGGCCATAGCGAGGTTCCGGTTGGCGTCGGCATTCCCACTGATTTTTCCCGCACTGCTCGCCGCCAGGAGGCCTGGGTCGGGAATTATCAGCTAGGAGATTATCCTGGCAAAGTCCATCAGGACGGCATTCAAGCTGCCGGTGAATGGCTGCGAAGCACCGAGGACGCGACTGTCATCACCATTGGTCCGCTGACAAACGTCGCGGCTTTGTGCGCCCGGCATCCGGATTTGATTTCGCGCTGTCATCTTATCTCCATGCTCGGCTCAATTGCCAGAGGCCACCGCGATGCAGAGGGCGTCATCAGCGAATACAACGTCTGCGGCGATATTCGTGGTGCCCAGGCTGTGTTCAAGGCACCGTGGAAAAGCGTCACCATCACCCCTCTTGATTCCTGCGGAAACATCATTCTGGCTGGCGAGCGATACCAGCGCTTTCTTGCCTCCAATCGCCCTATACCTCGTTGCATCCGAGAGAATTACAGCGTTTGGCGCAAGCTGGATGCGGCTTCCCCGCCATTGCAAAGCTCCGTGCTTTTCGATACAGTTGCCATCTATCTGGCTTTTGCAGAGGAACTCCTGGTGATGCGCGAGCTGTGCATTGAAATCGACGATGCCGGTTTCATGCGGAAAACAGCTGCTGGCCGCCCGGTTCGCACCGCTCTGGACTGGAAAGACAAGGAGGCCTACCTTGATCTTCTCCTCGAACGCCTCATCGCATGAAGACGCCGCCAAAAAACGAAGGGAAAGAATCCTAATGACGTACGTTCCTGACGCAAATCGCTACGCCAAAATGTCCTACCGCCGCAGCGGTGCCTCTGGCCTGAAACTGCCTGCTGTCTCCCTCGGCCTTTGGCATAATTTCGGCTCAATCGATGTCTATGAAAACGCCCGGGCCATGGCGCGTACGGCGTTTGACGTCGGCATCACCCATTTTGACCTTGCCAACAACTACGGCCCTGAACCAGGTTCAGCGGAAATCACCTTTGGACGCATCTTGCAGCAGGACTTGCGTCACCATCGCGATGAACTGGTCATCTCCAGCAAGGCCGGATACTTGATGTGGCCTGGACCATACGGCGAATGGGGTTCGCGTAAAAACTTGATCGCCAGCTGCGACCAAAGCCTCAAGCGCCTTGGACTCGATTATGTCGATATCTTCTACCATCACCGTCCTGACCCTGAAACGCCGCTGGAAGAATCCATGCTGGCCTTGGACCAGATCGTCAGAAGCGGCAAGGCCCTCTACGCAGGAATCTCCAACTACAATGCGGAGCGTACCCGCCAGGCAGCGGCCATCATGCGGGAGTTAAAGACGCCATTCATCATCCACCAGGTGAGGTACAACATCCTCAATCGCCAGACTGACGCCGATGGCTTGCTCCAAGCCATACCCGAGGAAAAACTGGGCGCCATAGTCTTTTCGCCGTTGGCTCAGGGACTGTTGAGCGACAAATACTTGTCCGGCGTCATCCCGCCCGACTCCCGCGCTGCCCGCAAGCATTTTCTGAAGCCGGAGACCCTGACCGCAACCTTGCTGTCGACTTTGCAAAAACTCAACAACCTGGCTGCGCAACGCGGCCAAACCCTGGCTCAGATGGCCTTGGCCTGGCTGTTAGCCCAGGATTGGGTCACCAGCGTCCTCATCGGCGCCAGCCGACCGGCTCAGATCACTGACGCTGTCAAGGCCTTGGACAACATCGCGTTTTCCCAGGAGGAGCTGGCTCGCATTGACGCCCTACTGCCATAAATCGTCAGGTCAGCGCTTATATGTCTCCGTGGACAGAGTAGACGTGGTAGACATAGTGGACGTGGTAGACATAATTTTGCGCCTTTAGCGTTTCTGCCGCTGCGCGGCTGGTTTCCCCCTACAAAACACCCTGAAAAATCTACGTCATCTGCGGATAAAACAACAGTGTCTCGCCTCTTGCCCTTAAAAAAGCCCTTCTCCCTTAATTCCTGTTGTCCATTTGAAAATATTTGTTATACTTACCGCTGCCATTGTTATACCCTGGATATAATAAAAACAATCAATGAGTTCTCCTCACGTCATTTTGTCCACGTAGCCGCCCTGCCCTTTTTGCCATCATGCTTTACGAAAGCAACACTGGAAAAACTCGTCAGGTCGTTGCCCAGCTGCAAGCGGAGATTGCTTCTGGCGAGCACGGCGTTGTCGGCGACCCGTTTATGACGATTCGCTCCTTGGCAGAGGCCTTTGGCATTTCCCTGGTCACGGCTCATCGCGTCACCACCGAACTCAAGCGTCTCGGCGTTTTGAAGCGCGTTGGCAAGCGTCATTTGCTGGCGCACCGTGACGATCTCACTGGCGATTTGCATTGCAAAATCGGGGTCTTGGTCACCAACCTTGACAATCCTTTTTTCTCCAGTCTTCTCAATGTCTTGGAGCAAGCCGGTCGACGGCATCGCGTCGGCATTTTGGCTGCCGGCAGTGATTATGACCTCAACCACGAAAAGAGCCAGTTGGCCATGCTCAAGGCCAGTTCTGTGGACGGCTTTCTGATCTGTCCGGCGCATGATGAACAATCGCGGGCGAATTTAGAGGGTCTTGACAAACCCTACGTGCTGGTCGGCCGCCAGATTAAAGGACTGGAGTGCAGCGTCGTCATGGTGGAGAATTTCACTGCTGGCCGCAAGGTCGCCCAGCATTTTCTGGAGACTGGCTGCGAGGATTTTTTCTACCTTGGCCTGGACTACTTTGCCCATGACGAACGCCTGCGCGGTTTTTCCTTTGAGTTGAAGGAGCACGGCTTTGACCTCACGAAGTCTCGGATTCATCGGTTGCGTCATCGCAACGGGCAATTGAATCCCGACCTGCTCAAGACCATTCATCGCGGCCTCCGCACCGGGGTTTTCTGCTATCATGACCTAGTCGCCCTGCGCCTCATCCGTGGGGCCAGGCTTTGCGATTACCGCATTCCCCAGGACATCGCGATCGTCGGTTTTGACAACTTGCCGGTCGCCTCGGAAGTATTTCCCTCGCTTTCCAGCGTGGCTTATCCCCTGACCCAAATCGTTGAAAACGCCTTGCGGATTCTTCTTGACCGCATTTCCCGTCCGTACAATCGCGAACCGGAAGTTTGTTCTCTCAACGCCCATCTTATCGTTCGGGAGAGCTCGTCGCTGTCCTTGCACCCACCTGGCAGCGGTCATGCTGCTGCGAAACTGTCCTGATCACGTCGTTCTCGGGGCGGTTGCAGGGGGCAGCCTGCCCTCGTCGCCGCCATGTTTTTAACCCGGAAGGAAAACTATGATTCCCATCCTCTCTCCCAGCCAAGCGGCCAGTCGCACAGATGGCGATTTTATCACCGCGTTTATCTGGCGGAAAAGCCCGATTCTGGAGCGCATCCAGAGTGCGATCAAGGAAAACAGCTGTGGTCAGCTGCGGTCATTGCGCTTCACCTGGCTTCGCCCAGCCCGAGCAGCCGTTTCCGAAGCTGAATTCCTCTATGACGTGCTGGCGGCGATTATAGACGGTGCGCAGGTACTGGCTGATGCGCCGTTTGCCGGGCTGCACATCACCAGGGCTGCTGGCCAGAACAACCTTTTCGCTCTGCTCGGATTCACCCATGGCGTAGTCGCTGAAATTGAGATGAATGAATGCCTGCCCGACACAATGTCGGATATGTGTACGTTGCGCGCCAACTTCACCCACGGCCATGTCAGCAACCATCCTCTGGTCGGACACTGCAATGAAGAGGGCATGCTCCTGGCCACGGCCGATCACCTGGACGCCAACCTGATCGCAGAATCGCATCTGCTGGAACCGGCCCGGGGTCCCATTGAACAGATGCAGCTGCGCTTTAACACGGCTGCCCGCATGACATTGGACAAGGATCCGGTCGTCCAGGGCCCATTAAATGCGCGAGCCATCAACAGCTTGATCAAAGGAGCGTTGTCATGAGCAAGTTGAAAATCATGGTGGCTGGCAGCGCCAATCCGCATGTGCCCGGGTATCTGCGCGGCGCCGGCCAGAGCAATTCGCTGGTGAACCTGGTTGCAGTCAGCGATTTTGACGCTGCCCGCCTTAACCGCGACCGTGACATGCTGGCCGCGAAGCCAGATGTGGCGTTCTACACCGATTACCAGGAGATGCTGGCGTCTCATCCAGAGGCTGAGGCCGTCATCATCGGCAGTGACAATCGGGATCACTTTGAGATGTTCAAGGCGGCGGTGGAACGGCGTCTGCACATCTACATGATGAAGGTGATTTCCATGAATGAAGACGAGTGCCGGGAGATGGTGGCGATTGGCGACACCTATCCCAGGGTCATTCAATGCGAGCTGGAGCTTCACTTCAACCCGCAGTTCCAGTACGCTCGCAAGATCATCCAATCCGGCGTGCTGGGTGACATCACCTCGATCTATCTCACTAACATCTCGCAGTCCCCGTGCAATTATTTCCTGAACTGGGGTGACCCGCTCTTGTCCTACGGCAGCATCGTCCCTATCCGGCCCGGTGCCAGGACGTATCGCGGCGGGGCGCTGACCGACCATCCCCATCCCTTTGACTTGATTCGCTGGCTGACTGGACGGGAATTTGCTGCGGTTCGCGCCATGTCGGCGGAAAATCAGCGTTCCCACCTCGCGGTCGAAGACCATGTCGCAATCACCGGCACACTGGACAACGGCGTGATCTGCTTTATCAACCCGTCCTACACCAATCTTGAGGAGCAGGTTGCGACGCGGCGGCTGCTGTGGCCCAAGGCGTTAGAATGCAATTTGAAGGTCACCGGCACCAAGGGCTACTTTGCCTGCGACTACTTTGACCGCCATTCCTACATTGTCGGCAGCAATTACGTCTCGCCGAACCGGCTCATCGTTGACGGCACACCGCGCCTGAGCTTGGACCCCATGCATTCGCTCCTGGGGTGTTTCACTGACTGCATCAGCGGCAAGCGCTCGCGGCCAGAGACGACCCTGGCGGATTCGTTCGCGGCCATCCGGGTGATGAATGCCGCATATAAGTCCATCAGTCTCGACGCGGAAGTGACGTTGTCCTGAAGTGGCACCAGCCGGCCGCGACTGTCACTATCGGCTGCGCGGTCGGCTTCACAGCAGATGGCGGTTGGCGATGGCCGCGCCGCTCATCAAGGCGCCGACAATGCCCAAAAAGCCCTGATCAGCGCCGCAGATGAACAAATTGCTTAAATCGTCGCTGGCGCCTTGGCGCAACTTGCGTGGGCTGCCGTAGATGACCCCGTTGACACGGCCGGTGAAGCGCTCAATGGTCTTGGGCGTGAACATCTCCCAGCCGACGATTGCATCGGCGAAGCCGGGCTTCCAGGCCTCCATCAAGGCGATTTGGGCATTGACGACATTGCTTTTGGCCTTGTCATAGACAGCACCTGAAGGCAGAGCAAGCCACCTGGCTGGCGAGGCCAGGACAGACACGCGCACGGTGTTGGCATCAGCGATGTCGTCGCATTGCTGATAATTGCCGGGCATGCAAATGATTTGGCAGGAAAGGTCGACGTCCTTGGCCGGGGGAGAAAACTGGAAGCGCTCCTGGCAATTGCGGAAAATCACGCAGGCTTCCAGGCCGAGTTCACGCGGTCGGCGGTTCAGTTCGAACATGGTTTCGCAGAAGCCGATAGGGCCGGCAGGGAAAGAGGCCAGTTCTGGCGGCGGAATCGAACACAGCCGGGCTGTTTCCAGGGCGCCGGCGCAGGACAGCACCGCGTCCGCATGCAATTCTTCCCCCTGGTCGGTCACTACGGCGGCGATGCGGCCGTCGCGGACGATCAGCCTGGTCACCTCGACGCCAAGAGACAATTCGCCGCCCTGGTCGAAAAAGCGTTTTAGCAGGCAGTCCAGGAAAGGCTTCATGCCATGACGCGGCCGACCAAAGCCCTCGAAGATGACGCTCCGGAAAATGATGCAGAATTGATTGAAGTCCATGTCCTCGGCCTGGGGATTGCCATACAGCATCACCGGGCACAGCAGCATGTCTTGCAGAAGGGATGAGGACAAGTATTCATTCAGGATGGCTCGGGCCGAAAGCTCGGGCGCTGTCGGCGACAAGGCGTCAGTCTGGCGAATCCGCTCGCATAAACGTCGGAAGCCGGCGGCCTCGTCCGGAAAAAGGCGTTCCACTTGGGCGGCAAAGGCGGCGAAATCGTTGTCCAGGCGCAGGGAACACTGCGGGAAGATGATTTCAGAAAAAGTCTGAGGACACAAGTCAAGCTCGTGGCGCCGAATCCGCATCTGCCGCAGGAACGTGTTCAGCGGCGCGTTGCGGACGCCTTCAGGGACGAAATTGGTCAGGGCGTGCAAGCCGACATCAACCGTGCGGTCGCCGCGTTCATAATAGCTGTTCAAACCGCCGGGATACAGCTGCCTTTCCAGGATGCGCACCTTGCGCCCATAGTAGCTCAGGCGCACTCCCGCACTGATTCCGGACAAGCCGGCCCCGATGATAATCACGTCGTACATGGCGGAAATGAAATCTGGACAGCAGGCTGGGGTCTGGACTACATACGGCAGGCCGGCGCCTGGACTACATGCGACCTGGCGCGTTCATGACTACTCAGCGTCGCTGGTTGGCGCTCTGGTCGCTGGCGCCACATCGTCCAGTCCGAGTTCTTGGCTCAGGTCATCGACTGGCTTCTGGGGCGGCGGCATGGTCATTCCCAGCAGCTCGTAGACTTCGCTGCCGGTCAGGGATTCGCGTGTCAGCAGGGTTTCAGCCAGAAGAATCAATTTTTGGCGGTTGTCGCTGAGCAGTTGCATGGCTCGTTGTTCGCAGGTTTCGACGATTCTGCGGATTTCCAAGTCAATTTCACGGGCTGTCTCTGGGCTGTAGTCCTCGCTGCGGGTAAGGTCACGGCCAATAAAGATATGTTCTTCGCGCCCGATGTAGTTGAGCGGACCCATTTTTTCGCTCATGCCCCATTGGCAGACCATTTTCTTGGCTATGTCAGTAGCTTGGCGGATGTCCATGGCGCCGCCGCTGGTCAATTCCTTGAACACCAGGATTTCCGCGACTCGTCCGCCCATGGTCATAGTGATCATATCGAGCAATTCGCTTTGCGCGGCTGTGTAGCGGTCTTCTTCCGGCAGCTGCATGGTCGCTCCCAGGTAGGCGACGCCACGCGGCACAATCGTGACCTTGTGCAAAGGCTCGCAGTGTTCGCAGAGCATGCTGACCAGGGCATGCCCGGCTTCGTGATAAGCGGTCAGCCGGCGTTCCTTTTCGTCGATTTTCCGGCTGCGTCGTTCTTTGCCCCAGCGCACCTTGTCACGCGACTCTTCCAATTCAATCATGCCGACCATTTCCTTGTTGGTCCTGGTGGCTAAAAGCGCTGCTTCATTGAGCAAGTTGGCCAAGTCAGCGCCGCTGAAGCCGGGGGTGCCGCGGGCGATCACCCGCAGGTCGGCGTCAGGGTCCATTTTGACCTTCTGGGCATGGATGTTCAGAATCTCGAAGCGCCCGCGCAAATCCGGCAAATCAATGGCGATTTGGCGGTCGAAGCGGCCGGGTCGCAGCAAGGCCGGGTCAAGCACGTCCGGACGGTTGGTCGCCGCCAGCACGATGACTCCGGAATTCGGCTCGAATCCGTCCATTTCCACGAGCAGGGCATTCAAGGTTTGCTCACGCTCATCGTGTCCGCCGCCGATGCCGCTGAAGCGGGAACGGCCGACAGCGTCGATCTCGTCAATGAAAATCAGGCAGGGGGCGTGTTTCTTGCCGTCCTCGAACATGTCGCGCACCCGGCTTGCACCGACGCCGACGAACATTTCCACGAAGTCAGAGCCGCTGATGGAGAAGAACGGCACATCGGCTTCCCCGGCAATCGCCTTGGCCAGCAAGGTCTTTCCGGTTCCAGGAGGGCCAACCATCAGGACGCCGCGAGGAATCCGGCCGCCCAAGCGCTGGAACCGATGCGGGTCTTTCAAGTATTCGACGATTTCCTGCATTTCCTCCTTGGCCTCGTTGATGCCGGCCACGTCCTTCATAGTGATTTTTTCCTGGGCTGGATTGAGCATTTTGGCGCGGCTTTTGCCGAATTGCAGGGCGCCTCGGTTGACAGAGCGCATCTGCCGGGAAAACATGAAATAGAAGACGCCAATCAGCAGCAGAATCGGCAGCACGGAGAGGAGGATGTTGGTCATCAGGTTGTTGGCCTGCTTGGCTTCTCGCACTTGGCAATACTGGCGCAATTCCTTGTCAAAGGACTCTGTGTAGACGACCTTAGTGCGGTAGCGCTGCAAGCCCTCGTCGCTGCCGACAGGCACGTTTTCCGGCCAATAGTCGCCGACCAGCACCTGGATGTTGCTGGAAGACTGTTCTTCGACAACGGCGCTGCGGATGCGTCCGGCTCGGAGGAAATCCTCGTATTGCGACTGTTTCAGCAGCACGGCTCTGCCGCCTGGGTCAGAGCGGAACAGCATGATCATGGCAGGTGCCAGAAAAATCAGGATCATCCACAGAAACAGCTGTTTTTTAGGCGCCATCATCCGGCGGTTGCTGGGTGCGAGATCGTCTTTTTTGTTAGGATAGTCGTCAGACATGGAATCTTCCGGGTTGTTGGAAAGACACGGACAATACAAGGCGGGAAACGGTGAGCTGTCGGCCAGTTCCAGAATGGCATCCGGCCTGGAAGGCGGCATGGAAGGACGAAATGAAGGCTCTCATCGCTGCCGGCAGGCGACAGCATGGCACGCCCTGAGCAGCGGCCGTTAATATGGAATCGGCTAAGCCGGAAAAATCAAGCCGCCGACAACGCCATAAAGTTAGCCATCTCGGGGGGCCTTCGGCAATTGACGGCGGATGCTGTATCCCGATGGGTTACTTGCTGTTCATCATTTTGAGCACCTGAGCACCATCAGGACCAGTCCGATTACCGTCAACACCCCCAGCAGGGAAAGAATCAGAATCATGATCGTGTGATGCTTGGGATTTTCCCGCAAGGCTGTGCTCTTTTTCCCTTTTGCCTTGCCGGCCAGGTTTTTCATGGTTTCGGCCGACACTTCAATGGTGCCGGTGTCTTCCAGGTTGATGACGGTCAAGGAGCGCGATTCATATCGGTGTTCCTGCGCGTTGTCGTACAAGATTTCAACGCCGCCGACCTGGAGCAAGTCGCCATGCTTGAGATGAACAGCCTCGGTCGTGACTTTCTCGCCATTGACGCGGGTGCCGTTCGTACTGCCCTCGTCGCGGACAGCGTAGACATCCGGCTCCAGCTGGATCAAAGTGCAATGGTGACCGCTGATAGTCGGGTCGGGAATGCAGACATCGGCACTGTCCGAGCGGCCAATCGTATAGCGCTCGTTGTTCAATGCAAACGACGCCCCCCGCATCTGCTCTGAAAGAATAGTGATTTTAACACTCATGGGCCTCTCACCTTCTGGATATGGTTTGACGAGCCGAGCGCAACAGGTGCTCTATATTTAATTTACATGAATTACTCAATATAACGCCGGTTTATGATTTTTGCCAAAAAATCCCAGCTTTTCCCTGGCCGACTCAAGGCTGGGCAGGCGCTTCCTTTTCTTGGCTGGCCGCTTCCAGCATGGCCTTGATGTCGTCACTGCCTCTTTCCTGTCCTGCCCAAGCTGGATAGAGCGCTTCCAGCTCGCGCCAGGCTGACAATGCGTCCCGCTGGCGATTTTGAGCCAGGAAAATCCGGATAGTGAGCAGGATGCCCCTAGGGGTGTAAACCGGGTCATTGGCCAAGACATAGCATTTCATTGCATACGACAACGCCTCGCTCGGATTGTTCTCGTCTTCGAACAGAATTTTAGCCAGCACCCATCGCGTTCTTGCCAGGGAACGTTCATCGCCGTCGGTGAACGTCAGTGCTTTGCTGGCTGTGACCAGGGCTTGGCTGGTTCGTTTCCTCAGCAGCTGGGTTTCCGCCAGCAGTGAGAACAATTCCTGGCGTGGCGCGGTAGTTTGGTCTTGGTTGTCGTTCAGGCTTTCCGCCAGGTTGGCGAGGAGGTTTTCCGCTTCTTCCAGCTGTCCTTTGAGTATATGCACCTGTGCCAGCCTGATTTTGCTGCGGTAGCTCCAAATCGGCTCATGTTCATAACTAGCCAGGCGGCGCCAGATGGCTTCCGCCTGGTTCCAGTCGTTTTCCTGTTCGCAGAGATCGCCGGCCTTGAACAGGAAAGACGGCGTCAGCACGTCGCGCATCTCCGCTTCCGGATAAGTCAGCAGCTGGGCGACTATTTTCCGGGCTTGTTGCGAATCGCCGCTTTCGAGCAGCACGCGCCCATAGAACGTCTGCAAGTTGCGGGCCTGTACGGGCGTCAGTCCTGGGTGGGTCATGGCTTGGCTCAGCGTGGCCAGTGCCTTGTCCAGGTTGCCTTGATTGTAGTGGAACACCGCCAGGCTGTAGGCCAGGGTCCCATATTCATCTGGCGGGCAATCCTGCATCAGGTCTTCGGCATGCTTCTGGGCTACGGCAAAGTTGCTGTTTTGCACGGCGATGCGCAGCAAATGACTGCGGGCGGCGCGCACGGCGGCGGCATCCGCGCCGAATTCATCTATGACCAGCTGCAAGTCGGCCTGCGCGGCCGCCAGGTTGCCCGCCTGAATTTCGAATTCTCCGGCTCGCAGCCGGTAGTTGGCTCGGTTTGGCAGCCCTGGGCGGGTGGACATCTGGCGGAGGATGGCGGCGCCCTCGGCCCATTTCATTCGTTTTGCCATCACATCGACTAAGCGGTCAGCTGCCTGCTGATAGTTCTCCAGGTCGTCGTTGAAGAAGACCATGGCGGCTCGGAACGCCTGCTCCGCCTCGTCCGGCTTGCCGCTGGCGTCAGCTGCTTCACCTTGGCAGATGAACACGTCGCCCTTTTCCGAGGCTTTTGGATAATCAGCCAAAAAGCCTTCAATGCTGGCCAGCGCCGCCGCATGTTGCTTAGCCAACAGCTGGCAGCGGATCGCCAAGAGCCGGGCGTTCCGCCTAGTCATGGTCGGGACGGCGGGGTCGGCGCCGACCCTTACAAAAAACGGAATGGCTTCCTCGACTTGTTCTTTCTTCATGAGGCAGTAGCCATGCAGGAAGTCCATTTCACAATCGCTTTCCGAGGGGTATTTTTCCCGCCAATCCTGGAGCAATTCCAGGCAGCGGTCGTGATTTCCGGCATTGGCATGGATGGTGATTCGGCATTTTCGGGCGGCGCTGCCATGAATGCCATCGGGGAATTGCACGACATAGCGGTCAAATGCGGCGAGAGCCTGGTCGTACTGTTTGAGGCGCAGCCTGACATCGCCGAGGTGGTACAGCGTGTCGGCCAGCAACGTCTCAGGTGTGGCGGCATGGTCGGCCAGGCGGGCGAAGCCAGCTTCAGCTTTATCGAAGTGGTTTTGACGCTGGTGTATCCAGGCCAGTTCGAACTTGGCGTAGAAGCGGTACGGCCGGTCGTCCTGCAACGGCAGGGCATCCAGTTCGCGGTGTAAAGCCATCGCTTCTTCGGCGCGGCCGGTCTGGGCATGGCATTGCGCCAGGAAGTATTTCGCTTGTTCTTGGCGTTGCTGGTCGCCGACTTGCGTCAGCTGTTGGTAACAGGCGGCTGCGGCGGCATAGTCGCCGGCGCCGAACAGCGTGTCGGCCTCCAGGAGCGTCAGCATCGTCATTTCATCGTGCTGCGGCCATTGCTCCCGAAACCGCCGGATTGCCGTCAACATTTCGGCGGTCTTGTTCTGGAAGCGCAGGCATTGGATCAAATGATAGCTGGCGTTCGCGCTCAAGGCGTGGCCAGGGAATTTTTCCAGGAACAGCCGGAACTGCGGTTCGGACAGGTCATAAAACTGGCGACGCAACAGGCCAAGGGCGTGCTTATACTGGATTTCCGGGTCGTTGATCTGCTCGACGGCGTGCTGGGCTTGAGTCGACGCAGGAAGCAATCCCAGCAGAACCGCGAGGCAGGCCAGGCAGAATCCGAGGCGCTGGAACACGTGCATGCTGGCCATTGACGCTCTCACGGCTCATCCTCCGCTTTGATGGTGGCGAAGTTGACATGCCTGATTTCCACCTTGGTGCAGAGGTCAAGCACCTTGATGACATCCTTGTGGCGGGTATTCATGTCAGCACGGATGACGACCGGCTGGTCAATGAAGGTGTCAGCGACCTGCGCCAGCAGCGTTTCCAGGTATTCGAGCGATTTTTCCAGGCTGTTGACGTAGATTCGCCCTTCGCTGTCGATGTTGATGATCAGCTCGCCCTGCTGGCGTTCGATGCGCGCGCCGCTGTCAGCCGTCGGCACGGTGATTCCGAGTTTGTTTTCCCATTGCGCGAAAATGGTCGCTATCATGAAGTGAATCAGGAGGATGAAGATGATATCAATCATCGGCGCCATCTGAAAGCCAGGCGTGGTGTCGCTGATTTTTTTCTTGAAATTCATCGCGTACCCCCTTCCTTTGGTCAGCGGTTGTTGCGGGCATAAGCGCTGGTTTTGGCTGGGACAAGTCGGTGGAGGACAGTGCCGCAGGCACTTTCCATGCCGCTGAGCAGCTTGAACAAGCGACCGCGCAAGAGGTCGTATGATGCCATGGCAAAGATGCCGACGATCAGGCCGCCGAAGGTGGTGTACATGGCCTGGGCAACGCCGCTGGCCAGGGCATCTGCCTTGTTGATGAAGTTCATGCCAGCCTCCAGGCCGGAGAAAGACACCATCATGCCCCAGACGGTGCCAAGCAGGCCGACCATCGGGGAGATGACGGCGACGTCCATAAGATACTGCAAGCGCTGCCAGAGGAAGCCGGCCTGGCGGACGCCTTCGTCCTCCATGGCGTCCTTGACTCGTTCATAGTCCAAAGGCTGGCCAGGGATGATCTGCTCCAGGGAAGCCTGGATGATCTTCGACGCCGGTGAATTCGATTCCCGGCAAAGGTCGCGGAGCGTCTCCAAATCGCCGTTTTCAGCCGCGTCCTGCGCCGCCATGATGAATTTTTTCGGAAACATGACGCCGGAACGCATGGTCAGCAAGTAGAAGAAGATAAGTGCGATGGCAATGAAGGACAGACCGAGAATCCAGTTCATGATGAACCCGCCGTCAACCATGATTTTGCGGAAAGTGAGCGTGGGCATGGCGTCCGCAGCGCCTGGGGCGTCGGTAGCCTCCGGAGCCGGTGCCTGGACCTGCGCGGCTGCGGGCTTCGCGGCTGCGGGCTTTGCTTCGGCCGGCTTCGCGGCTGCGGGCTTCGCGGCTGCTGGCGCTGCGGCGGCTGGCGTTGCGGCGGCTGGCGCTGCGGCGGCCGGCTTTGCGGCTGCGGGCGCGGCGGTTGCGGGCTTTGCTTCAGCCGGCTTTGCGGCTGCCGGCTTCGCGGCGGCTGGCGCTGCGGCGGGTTTTGCTGCTGCCGGCGCGGCGGCGGCGGGTTTCGCTTCGGCTGGCTTTGCGGCGGCTGGTTCAACAGCTGGCTTGGGCGCCGCAGGTTGGGCAAGGACTAAACTGGAGAACAGCGTCATGCTCATCAACACCGGGATAATCTTCTTGCTGCACATTACGTGTTTCCTTCTCTCGCTGTCTGGACTGCAAGTTGCTATGCTACTATTCACATACTTCTTTAACATAAACGATAATGACGACATCTCCATTGGGCGACTGGAAAAATTATCCGGCCAGGAGATTGCCTGCCAGCTGGTAGGCCGTCATTTCGGGCTCGAAATATCTGCCTTGTTTTCGCTGTTGGGCCGCCCTTCCCTGACAGCGACATTGGGCGACGTTGTGCGAAATGCCAAGCCTGTTCCTGCTTGACATCCGTTGCGGCAAAAAGTTCCTGGTGCCGCCGCCTTGAACGCTGTTCAGCCAGCCAAGGCGTTGCTGGCAACAGCGGAAAAACTGTAGCGTCCAGAACCGTGGACGTTAGAGTTAAATCACCTTTTCGACAGCCGGGCTGCAACTGCGCGTTCATACGCATCAAAGTCCGAGATGGTGGTTTGGGCGACGCCGGTGCGGACGGCGGCTTCCGCCACCCGCCGGGCCACATGCGGAACTACCCGCGGGTCAAACGGCTTGGGAATGACGTAATTGGGCTTTAAGGGGCATTTGCCTTCGAACATCCCGGTCGCCGCATCGGCCGGATACGCTGCTTCCAGCAGGGTCTTGACTTCCGCTGGAATTTCGGCCAGAGCCACTTCGGCCAGGGCTTGCGAGGCCGCCAGTTTCATGTCCTCGGTGATGTCGCGGGCTCGGGCATCCAGCGCGCCGCGGAAAATGCCTGGGAAGCCGAGGACGTTGTTGATTTGATTCGGGAAGTCCGTGCGGCCGGTGCCGACCACGAGGGCGCCGGCTTCCAAGGCGTCGCTGGGATAGATTTCCGGTATCGGATTGGCCATAGCCAAGACGATGCTGCGTGGCGCCATGCTTTTGACCATCTCTTTAGTCACACATTCGCCAATGGAGCAGCCCAGGAACATGTCAGCGCCGACCAGGGCTTCTGCCAGGGTTCGGCAGGGGCGCGTCGTGGCCAGGCGTTCCTTGGCAGCGTTCATGCCTTCGCGACGCCCTTGGTAGATGACGCCTTTGCTGTCGCAAATCACCACATTTTCTCGGCGGACTCCGGCGGAAATGTAAAATTCTGCGCAGGCAATGCCAGCCGCGCCAGCGCCATTGACCACGACGTGGATGTCTTCCAAGGCGCGGTCAGTGATTTTGGCGGCATTCAACAAGGCGGCCAAGGAGATGATTGCAGTGCCATGCTGGTCGTCGTGAAAAACAGGAATGCCCATGCGCTGCTTGAGGACAGACTCCACCTTAAAGCAGGCTGGTGCCGCAATGTCTTCCAGATTGATGCCGCCGAACGTAGGCTCCAGGGCCGCCGTCCATTCAATCAACTTGTCGGCGTCGGTATGGCCGTCTGGGCCAAAGACGTTCTGCACGCAGAGCGGGACAGCATCAATGTCCGCAAACCGCTTGAACAGGACGGCTTTGCCTTCCATGACTGGCAGACCTGCGGCCGGGCCGATGTTGCCCAGGCCGAGAACAGCTGTGCCGTCGCTGACCACCGCGACCAGGTTGCCTTTGCTGGTGTAGTCGTACACCGATGCCGGGGTGTCCTTGATGGCCAGGCAAGGGTGCGCCACGCCGGGAGTGTAGGCCAGGGACAAATCAGCCTGGGTCTCACAGGGCTTGCTTGCCACCACGCTGATTTTGCCGGCAAAGGGCTTCTCGTGATAAAACAGACTCTTTTCCCGCAGATTGTCTTTATTGCTCATGCTCTCGCTCCCTGAAACTGAAAAATTGCTGAATGTCCGAACGCTTGGAAGAAGTACATAAGGCATAATATACCGCATCAGCCACCGCTTGCCTGGCAGCAGGCTGTGAAAAAACGCAATCAATGTCAGCCCCCAAGTTGAAAAACTAAGCGCACCATCTGGAATGCTACCAAAAGCATTTAATCTGACAAAAGTTCTGATGTGCTTTTCGTCTGGCATGCCCGGTGGCAGGGCTGGGAGTATCTTACAGGAGAACCCTGCCTTTTGTGAAAAGGGACGCAAGCGCTGCAAGGAAGCCATGGCTTAGATTCACGTACAGAAAAGGCAGGCCAGGGCGTCTTCCGTGCCGAAATTGCCGGGGCCTGCCGTGAACCACGCGGTGGCCAGCCTGATTGCGCAGTGGAACAACTGCACGGAGCCGCAGCTGCTTCGCGAGCAAGTCAACAACTATGCCGAGCAGGGGCGGAACCAGTCCGCACAATTCCCTTTTTTTGCCAACAACCGTTTTTTCTTCAATGTTACTAGACATCCGCTCACGCAGAAAAAAAATGGTTACTAGACATTCGCTTTGGACACAAGTGGCTTATATGCAATACACTGCAACTTGTTACTGGACACTCGTTGCCAATCTCCATCTGACGTTGGTGCCCAGCCATCGGCAGATAATGCCATCCAGATTAGCTTTTATCGGGTGTGGTGCTAAAATAGAGATGTCAACCTTTCGATTCTGAACGGGAGCGAACGGCTCCGACTGTTTAGGATGTTTACAGCTTTGACAATCAATAAAGCGAGGTGTTGGGTATGGGTTTGAGTTTGGATACAACTGAAAAACGTGCTCTGTGGCTGTTGCTCAGGTATGCTGTCTATATCTTATTGCTATTTCTTCTGTATCTTGCCCTGGTCTATGTGATTCTCCCCCAAAAATGGCCCTTTTCGAGAAACAGGCTCATGGAATATATGCAGCTCACTCTGCTGACTTTGTTATCGGCTGCGCTCGGAATCAATGCACTGATTTTTGCACGGACGCGTAAACTACTACTGTTACTGATGTCCTTCTCCATGATTGCGATTGTACGCGAAGTGGGCAAGATACTTGACAAATATATTCCCGTGCTTGGCTGGAAGGCAGTTTTTCTGCTGGTCGCGCCCCTGATCCTGATCCTGATGCAATTGCGAAATGGACAGAAACTCCGAAAACAAATTTCGAAATTTATCCCTTCTCAAGCCATGGCAATTTTCCTGATGGGAATTATCATCATTATCCCATTGGCCCAATGTATCGGAGATGCTAGCTATCTGCGTACAGCCATAGGCGGCGAATATATCCATGCATACGAAACTCTGTTTGAAGAAAGCATGGAGCTTTACGGCTATGTGATATTGCTCTGCGGCGCATTCGAAACTATGCTTTTTTCCTGGCAGTTTCACAAAGAAGAAATGATGATAAGATACGGGTATTTTAGACAACCGAAACAGGAAAGTCCAGGACAATAGCATAAATCCTAAAGCATACAGTTATGAAATATTTTCCGCAGAGAACCTTTTCCAAAGATTTCTCCGCGCTCCAAGATGTTCTGAATTTTCCCTCGCCAAGCCCGCCCTACCATCCCGCCTATCGCGCTTGACCCCTCTTCAGGAGAAAAAAATGCGCTACAAGCCTGCCCTTTGCCTGTATCTGGTTCTGTGCCTGGCCTTCCCCTTGCTGGGTGCCGAGAGTTTCCCGCTTACGGCCGGAAAATTCAAGGTGCTGCTGTCGCCCATTGGCGGCAAACTTATGTCTCTGGAGTACGCCGGCGTGACCTACAGTCAGCCGCTGAGCAACAACGGCTCATTCTATGACCGGCTGTACTTCTCCTCAGAGCAAAAGGAGACCATGGAAGACTTCGGCAAACTGCGCTATGAGGTGGAGAGCTGGCGCAGCGATGCCAAAGGCGCCGAGGTGACTTTCACCGTCTGCGGCGTCGCTATGTTGAACTTCATCCGCCTGCACAAGACATATCAGTTCCCGGCCCAAGGCGACACCTGCAAAATCACCTACACTCTCACCAATCTCTCCCAACAGGAACGCTCCGTCGGCATCACCAACCGCAATTTCTTCCGCCGCATGGACGAAATCGGCATGCCCAACAACTTCTATCAGCACCGCCAGGAAGGACGCTACGAGATTACCTATCCCGGCACTGCCACCCGTGACGAATGGGGACTGAATCCCGCTTTCTCCTGGATGGCTTTCGCCGGCAAGGACGGCAAAGGCGCTCTGATTACCCTCCCCCCGCAAAAACTCTCCGCCTTCTACCAGTGGTTTGGCAAAGATGTATTCACCCAGGAGTGGTTCACGCGCGAAATGCAGCTCGCGCCCGGCGGCAGCATCAGCTACACGGTCGAAATGCAGTTCACTGACGATATCAACACACTGCTCAGCAATGCCTCCCGACCGGAGCTGCAAGTCCGCGACCAGGTCGGCAAACCAGCGCTTTACCCGCTGATCTACAGCGGCAACCTGCCTGAGGGCAAAAGCGTGCTGCCCAAAAACGCGCCGGACAGCGGTTCCGCCAACTTTGTCGATGTCAGCGTCAAACGTCAGAGCCATCCCTCTATCCGCTCCGTGCGCTTCCCTGTCGGCACCGACCCCGAGTTGGTCTGTGTACGCGAAACTGCCAACGGACATCCTATGCCAGACCGTCTGGTGCCCTTCTCCGCCCGCAAACTTGATAACGGCGAAGTGCAGGTACTGGTCAGAGTTCCCGGCTTCAATCCCGAAGGAGTGTACTACTCCAAACTGCAAGACGGATACGCCCTGGACACCCGCCGGCGCAACCGAGTTCAGGCTTATCTGGATTTCACTTTCCGCATCACCCTGGGCGAAAAATGCCTGGTCACCTATGACCCGGAACAATTCGCAGCCGGCCCGAATCTGCTCTACAATGGCAACTTCGAAATGCCCGCGCAAAATGCGAATTTTCCGGACGGATTTTTCCGGCAGCAGGTCTATGCCCAGAAAAACCCGGCGTTCTTCTGGGAAGCTACAGGCGGCTGCGACAACTCACGCTGCCTGCGCATCGAAATGAGCAATCAGGACTCACGCTCCATTTTCGATTGCGAATTCATCCCTGAACCCGGGCGCAGCTACACTGCCAGCGCCTGGGTACAGGTCGATAATCCGCTGCATGAATGGACCAATGTCTCAATCTCTTTCCAAGATGCCCAGGGACAACCGATCGAAGACCGCCGCATCCGCCTGAAAACCACCCGTGAGAGCTACCGCTGGAGCAAAATCAGCGAGACTTTCATGGCTCCTGACAACGCCGTCAGCGCCAGCCTCTATTTCCGCACCTACCGCCCCGGACAGACCATGCTGGTGGACAATGTGTCAGTCATACCCGAAGAAATCCCGGCTCAGCCAATATCCCGGCTGGAATCCCTGCGCCGACAGCTGATGCTGGGATTCTACAAACCCCTGGAGCTGCTGGAGACGATTTCGCACCAGGCCGTCACCGCCCATGAGAAATGGTTCACGCCGGCAGCTGATGCCTTGCCTGAATTGCTGTATCTCAGCGCCATCAACAGCTCACCTGAAGACACTACCCGCCGCACCATCGTCGAACTCAGCCAACGCATGGAACTGACCTATAAATTCATCCCGCTGCTGCGCAAAATCGAAAACATCAACAGCACCGGCATTTTCGGCGTCAATGGTTCGACTATGGCGTCGGTGCTGGAAGAATACGTCTTGGAGCGCCTGCGTTTGCTCCCCGAGACACCGAAGCTGGTTCTGGTTCAGGGCCTCAATTTCAGCAACCAGGTACAGCCGGAGTTTGTGGACATCCTGCAGGGCATGCAGGATGCCGGCGCCGTCTTCCTGTTCCTGGATTGCAGCGAGGTGCCCGAAGCGCTGGCTGGGACGCCTGTCCCGCTGCCGCCTGGAGTGCTGGCCGTGCCCGAATTGTCCAAGGTTTCCAGCCGGTCGCTGGCGGACTTCCTGGAATTCCGCCAGCGCGGCAATGCCCGTTGCGCCATCTTGAACCAGAATTTCCTTCGCGGCAACCCGTCAGTGCCAGAGGAAATGAGCCGTCAGACCTACTATTCCTACTACGGGCGCGATTTCCCATTCTGGGAATACACTCACCTGGCTATCTGCCGCACCTTGCGCGCACTGGCCAATATCACTCCGGACGCCAGCGTCAGCAGCATCAGCCTAGCGGGTGAGCAGCTGCAACTGCAAGTCCAAGCTGCAACTGCTGTCAACGCCACGCTGGTTCTCGACTTCCGGGGGATGCACCGCGAGCAGGACGGCGTCAGCCGCCAAGCCTGCCAACTCGCGGCCGGAAACAACACCCTGAACATTGACCTGCCGCCCTTGCCAGCCGGAACCCATATCCTGCACTATCAGCTGCTCAATCCGGAGCAAAAAATCCTGGATGCAGGCGCATTCCGTTTTGACACTACTGCTGCATATCTGATTGAGGCTGCCGAATTCGCAATTCCGGAGCGCATCTTCGAACGCGGCAAACCAATCAATTTCACGGTCAAAATCACCCCGCCGCCAGAAGGATGCACGCTGGAATGCATCTTCGAAGATACGGATTTCCGCGAGACCGCCCGCGAAAGCAGAAGCGCAGCCGCAGTCAATGAGTTCTCCGTCAACCTGCCCGGGCCATACACCACCTTGTGCCGAATTGCATTGCATCTGAAAAAAGACGGCCGACTGCTGGCTCGACGCTGGGAGGAAATTTCTCTGCCCGGGCCGGCTTTGGATGTGACTGATGTCCATGGATATATGTGGATAGCACGCCCACAGATGAACGAAATTCTGCGTGACCTCGGCTTCGATATGATCTCCAGCGGCTACCGTCAGAAAAACATCCGGTCTGGACTCTTCCGCAATCTGCGCAATCTCGACCTGGCGCCAGGGCCAATCGGCAGCGGCAGAGTCTTCGGGCGTTCAGAGGTGGACTACGAAGGCGACCCGGTCACCGACCCAATCCGGAAACCTTGCTTCTCCGACCCGGAACTGCAACGCGCCGCCAAGGAAATAATTCTCCAGACTGTCCAGGAGCAGAATTATCGCTACTACGATGTCAAGCATCATTTCTTGCAGGACGAAGCCGGCTTGGGACAATCCGTCTGCTATTCGCCGCATTGTCTCAAAGCTTTCCGCGAGCATCTGCAAGTGGTCTACCCTTCGCTGCAAGCACTCAACCAGGAGTGGGGCTGTCAGTTCACGGACTGGGAGGCCGTAACACCGGTGCAGTTCAAAGAACTGCCTGACCAGAATCGCATGGGACGCTGGCTGGATCACAAGATGTTCATGTCCTGGACGTTCGCTCATAAATGGTGCGGCAGCGTGATCAGCGCCCTCAAAGAAGCCGTCCCTGGCACCAAGGCCGGCCTCTCCGGCACTCAGAACCCCGGCTATGGCTATGACTGGGTGCAGATGATGCCGCATTTCGAATTCTTGGCCTACTACAGCGGCATCCAGCGCACCCTGGTGCACAGCTTCTCACCGCCTGGATTCAAGGGCGGTCAGTGGAGTGGCGGCTACACCCCCGCGCATATCCGCTATGAGCAGTACAACCACACTACCCTCTGGGACAACCTGTTCCGGGGCGCAGGACTGATTCCCAACTGGCATGGCAGCGCCATGCTGGGCGACCTGACTCCGAGCGAAAGCTTGTGCGTCTACTCTGAGACCTTGAAAGAGATCAAACGCGGCGCTGGCAAGCTGGTGCTCTCGGCCAAGGAATCGCCTGAAGTCGCAGTACTGTACTCGCATGCGTCGTTCTTTGCCGCAGTTGGGACTATCGGCAGCAATGAATGGCAGCAGACCCAGAACAGCTGGAACGCATTGCTCAGCGACCTCAAGATACCATTCCGCTTTCTGGCCTACAACGACCTGGCCCAAAACGGCGTGCCAACAAACTACAAGGTCGTGATTCTCCCCGCAGTGCTCTCGCTTTCAGACCAGGAAAGCACTGCTTTGCGGCAATTTGTGGAACGCGGCGGAACCCTGCTCGCCGATTTCGCGCCGGGACGTTTCAACCAGCACGGCACCCGAGGCGAAAATCCGATTCTGAGCCAGCTCTTTCCCACCAGCAGCGCAGCCATCGCACCGCTGGTACGGGAGCTGACCATCAACGGCGTCACCGGAAAATTCCGCCTGGCTGAAGCCGAAGTGCCGGTCTTCAGCGAAAAGAAACTGGGTTCTGGCCGGGCCATCCTGGCCAATCTGATGCCGGGCGGATACCAGAACATCAACCTCGGCGGAGGCGGAGAAGTCGCCATGGTGGCCTCCGGTGCGGAGCAATTCTGCCTGAACCTGCGCCGCATCTTCAGCAGCCTGCTGCAGGAATGTGGCGTAACCCCGCTGTGCCGCATCACCACCCTGAACGGCGAACTCTACCCCTGCATGACCATCCTGCGCCAGGACGGCCCCAACTACGTCTTCGGACTGCTCCAGACCAATTACCAGGGCACAAAATTCGATTTTGACAAATTTACTGAAGTCAAGATTGAGCTGCCTTGTTCCGGGTACATCTACTCGGTGCGGGAGGGCAAATATATCGGCCAGGGCAATTCTTTCACCTGCAACGTCGTGGACGGCTGGAGTCAGCTCTACAGCATTATGCCCACTCAGCCCACCGAATTGCAACTGGAGCTGCCGTCCTCTCTGCCGCGCGGCGCTGTGCTGTCCGGCGAATATGTCCTCAACCACGGCACTGGCCCGCTGGTCTTCCACCTAGAGCTGCTCGATCCCAAGGCGAAACCAGTCCGGCTCTTCAGCCGAAATATGCGCAGCAGCGACAATCGCGGCAGTTTCAGTGGACAGATTGCCTGGAATGCCGAACCAGGCGCCTGGACCGTGCAGATCACTAACGTCAATACCGGTCTGAAAGCAGAAAAAACCTTCATCGTAGAATAAACCGCAAAAAAGCTAATATGCGAAGTTTTGTGATGAATGTTTGCAGTATTTTGGTCACCGATTGATACTCGGAGCTCCGGGCAATCTGCGGCTCCTAGGCACCCCGGGTAAAATACTTTAGTGGACAGTGGACAATGGACTTTAGTGGACTTTAATGGACGCTAATAGACGATGGACTGTAGACTTTAGTGGACGTTAGTGGCAGTGGACGTGGACGGAAGTGGACAGTAATGGACAAGCGGAGCTTTCGACACGTATCTCGTACAGGCTTTCAGACGATGAAGATGCATCATGCTTACAGTCATGCCCCCCTGCGCCGTAGGCGCTTAAACCCAGGCTTTAGCCTGGGGGCAGGCATACCCTAAATATGGTGCCCTGTAGGGGCACTACCAGACGTCTAACAAACGCAACCGCTGTGCCAAATCTCTCCTTCTATCTTAGGGTGGACTCTCCGTCCACAACCTAATTTATGTGTCACCCTTACAGGGCTCCAAATATATGCCATCTCACCCAGGGCTGCGCCGGGCCTGGCGGCCCGGCTTACCCTGGGCTTCTATGTGTCGTCCTCCGGGCTTTTGCCGCTTCGCGGCTGTTGTGGACGTGGTGGACTGGGTGGACGTTGTGGACGGCGGCTGATGTGCGTCGTACTGGCGGCCCAAAGGGCCGGCAACATAAAAGCCCAGGGTGAGCGTAGCGAAGCCCTGGGTGAGGCATATAATAATTTTGAGCCCCGCCAGGGGTGACACATAAGCGCTGTTTTGATGAAAATCTTTCCCAAAAAACAAAAAGTTGGCGGATAGTAGTGCAAGACGTTGCACATTATCTTTTTTAGATTCAATGAGTGACTCTCGTACTATGCCGCAGAAACGCTGCCGCTGGGACTTCTATTGACGGTTCCGGTATTCCTTCCTTGTAGAGCCGACGGAAGTTTTTTTGATTTGCCAGACGACAAGGATAAAGAATAATAAAACTTGAATTAAACGCCTATAATGATATTTTATTAGCAGTTACGCAGTTTTCGGAGACTATTATGGCTAAGAGAACCCCGATCCTTTTTCCTAAAACAGAAGCGCTGCTGCGTGAATTTGGTGAGAATATTCGTCTGGCTCGTCTACGACGTAACGTCACTGCAAAGCTGACAGCGGAGCGTGCCGGGATCAGTGTTGCAACCCTGGCGCAGATAGAAAAGGGTTCACCGTCCGTCTCGCTGGGCAATTACATGCAGGTGCTCGTAACTTTGGGACTGGAGAAAGATATTCTCCTGGTCGCCGCCGATGACGAATTGGGGAGGAAACTGCAAGACGCAGGGTTGAGAGTACGCGCAAGAGCATCAAAGCGGTCTGGAAAATGAATAATACAAAAACCATCTATGTGTATTTTGCCGACCAGACGGAAGCATCGGCTCCTATGTTGCTGGGAGTACTCTCCGCGCACTACAGCCTGGGGAAAGAATTCTTTTCATTTGATTTCGATAAAGAATGGCTGCAGAACAATCCTGTCCGGAGTCTTGATCCCGATTTACAGCTGTATGCCGGAGCGCAATTCACTGCAAAGCCGAATTTTGGATTGTTCATGGATTCCGCACCAGACCGCTGGGGACGGATGCTGATGCGGCGCAGAGAGGCTGTCAGAGCACGGCAAGCAGGGGTAAAACCGAGGATTCTGACGGAATCAGATTATCTTCTGGGGGTCTATGATGAAACCCGGATGGGAGCCTTGCGCTTTAAAACTGAGCCGGACGGTGAATTCCAGAACAACGACAGCGCCATGGCTGCCCCTCCTTGGGCACGTCTTCGGGAGCTGGAGGAAGCCAGTCGCCATTTGGAAACAGACAGCGATGACACCGAAAGTGGGAAATGGATTGCCATGCTGCTTGCGCCCGGTTCATCGCTGGGCGGAGCCCGGCCGAAAGCCAGCGTGACCGATAGCGAAGGAAATCTTTGGATCGCCAAATTCCCCGCCCATAACGATACGTCAAATGCTGCCGCCTGGGAATATGCGACGATGCAGATGGCACGTGACGCTGGACTGAACACGCCGCAGGCAAGATTGGAAAAACTTTCCAGGTTTGGCTCGACCTTTCTGGTCAAGCGCTTTGATCGAAACGGCGCACGGAGAATTCATTTTGCGTCCGCCATGACACTGCTTGGCAAAAGCGATGGTGCTGACGCGCAAAGCGGCAGCAGTTATCTAGACCTTGCCGAGTTCATTATGCAATATGGTGCAAAGCCCAAAGAAGATTTGCAGGAACTCTGGACGCGCATTGTGTTCACCATTGCCGTCTCCAATACCGACGATCACCTACGGAATCACGGATTCCTGCTGACGAATTCCGGCTGGACTCTCTCGCCAGTCTATGACATCAATCCTGATCCGCAGGGTTTTGGACTGTCACTGAATATCACTGAGGCCGACAACTCGTTGGATTTCTCCCTGGCAATGGAAATTGCTCCGATATTCCGCCTTAAAACAAACGAGGCACGCGACATTGCCAGCAGGGTTCGTTCCGTGGTGTCCACCTGGCGCACGTATGCCAAATATGCCGGAATCGGTCCTGCTGAACAGAATCAAATGCAAAACGCATTTCGCCTGGAGTGATCGCGGCGGGATGAAGGCTACCTGGCGTCCATAACCCATTTTTAAACAACGAAAAGAATTTATCGATTTTTTCTAAGTTTCTATGACTTCAAGCTTGACTTTCCGTAAACGACGGATGATCTTTCTTTTAAGACGGTTATAGCGACCGCAAATCTGACATCTTCGGTTGCGTAATTAACCATGCATGACATTATTGTATCATAAACTTGTTAATTCATTTTGCTGAACATGTACCGGAAAATTAGCTATAGGAAGTAACATGAAACAGTGCTGCATATGCCATAAAATGGTTAGTCAATGGTCGGAAGATCAAACTGGAAACATTTACTGTTCTGAAAATTGTTTCCAACAAACATGGCCAAAATGTTCGGTCTGTGGCAAATCGATGAAACAATGGAAAGAAACAGAGGATGGTAAAAAATTCTGTTCAGACAAATGCCGCGAAACCACACTTCCAAAATGTGACATTTGTAGAAAGCCAATGAAAAAATGGACAGAATCTAAAGATGGACGAAAATTTTGTTCTGAAAATTGTTATTGCCAGACTTTGCCGAAGTGTTTGGTTTGTGGCACACCGATGAAACAATGGAAAGAAACAAAGGACGGTAAAAAATTCTGTTCGGATAAATGCTACGAAACTACACTTCCAAAATGTGACATTTGTGGAAAGCCAATGAAAAACTGGACAGAATCCGAAGATGGACGAAAATTTTGTTCTGAAGTTTGCTATCGTCAGATATGGCCAAAATGTTTAGTTTGCAGCCAGCCTATGCATGAATGGCAAGAGACAGATGACGGGAGAAAATTCTGTTCAGATAAATGCTACGAAACTACACTTCCAAAATGTACGATATGTGGCTTGCCAATGTACAGTGGCTTTAGTGACGAAAAAGGAAAATTTTATTGTTCAGAATTGTGTTTTCAAAAATCTCTTCCTAAATGCACTGTTTGCGGAAAACCCGTCGAAAAAGGATGGCATAATAAGAAAGGTTATTTTTGTTCTGAGGAATGCTATCAAACAATACTTCCGCAATGCGCAGTTTGCAGCAAACCCATGAAGGAATGGCAAGAAACCGAGGATGGCAAAAAATACTGTTCAGACCATTGTTTTGAAAAGACGCTTCTGAAATGCCTCCATTGTGGCAGACCTCTTCGCCAATGGATTGTGACAGATAACGGCACATGTTTCTGTGACCAAAATTGTCTAGACTCATACAATCCTGAAAATAGGAGAAAAATCAGTCTGGAACCAGAATTGTCTTCTGCTGAGTTGGCTTACCTTACAGGTCTTTCAGAATCAGATTGCATAAAACTCATGGAGGCCAATCATATAAACGGCGATGAGGCGCTGGCAGCTATTGATATATACATGCAGTCCCAAAATGACAATATTACTCCACCTGTAGAAATCGTTGCCTGCATGAAAAATGCTGGCATATACAGCAAATTGTCGGAGCGCCTGTCAGCATATAATACCATGCGCGGTGGCACTAAAGGATATGGTGGCTTTGTTTTTGAAGAACTTCATGCGGCTGATGCTGCGAGCAAGGGAGCCAACATAAATGTTATTGCTGATAACGGGCCAGCCGATTTCATCGTTAGAAATCCATCTGGTAAAAAGATTTTCGTGCAAGCCAAAGCCGGATACAAACCCGGTCAAATCGATTGGGCCAAATACAAAGGACAGACAATTGTGGTTGACAAAGGCAACACTGCGCTGGCAAGTGAGGCCAGGGCAGCTGGGCTGAATGTCCAGGAGTCCGCTGTATATAAGCAGGAAGCCAATCTGGTTGCCCGTTTTCAGCAATGGGAAAGCAAGGTGACCGGAAAAACAACAGCCCCTATCATAGGAACAGCTACTGGTGCGCACTACTCTGGCATGGCAAGTATGAAACTGGCTGCCAGGGTTGGAGTATCCATGAAGCTCGGTGCGACAATCTTCGACGTGATTTCGCAAAACAGGAATTTCTCCGACGCCGCTGGTGATCTCGTTATTGACAGCGCAAAAGTCGCAGGCGGGGCATATGCTTCCGGCGTGGCCTTTTCCCTGGCCAGCACAGCAGCAACCACCTTGGCAAGCACAACTGCCGGAACTGCAGTCACAGCTGCAGCCTCAGCCGCTGTTTCCGCTGTAGCATCTACAGTTGGAACAACTTCTGCAGGAGCTGCTTGCGTGAGTGGAGCAACTGCCGTAGCAAGTTATGCCGTTGCAGCGGTTACATCAATAACTAGCGCACCGCTCCTTCCGGTGGTCGGTGTTTGCGCTGCTATTGGCTTTGGATGTAAAATGTTCAAGAAAATGTTCAGCTGACAATTTTTGGTTCATTTTACATTCCTGGCTAGTGAATATGTAGTTCCCTACAAGGGTTGCAAAAAGAATAAAGTTTCACTTTCATAAAGCAAAGGGACATTGAGAAAACACCCGATGGTCTCTACTGTACATAGGCAATACCCACCGACATGGACTTGCACGGCAGGAAAAGAATAAAATCAAACCGTTAGTTACGACAGTTAATCGCTCAGGAACGACAAATGCACGCACCGTTTAATAAGGCGCGATTACTGAATCAATTATCGGGCATCTACCAAAAACACCGCGTTTCTCCATTCTACAGTGTTTTTATTTCGATTTTTCCTCCGCATTCCGGACAAAACTTTATACCACTCTGATATTCTTTAGAACATTTACTGCAAAGAAATGTTTGTGGAATATTTATACACACTATTTTCCCTCCGCATTCGGAACAGAAATTGGCTGATTGGGTGTATTCTTTGCGGCAAACAGTGCAGGTATATTTTGAATTAATGTGCACTTGTTTGTTGGATGAAGCTATTTCTTGCGAACTCATAGGAACATTAGCATTGCTTATGAGTGCATTTGCTTTGATATTTGTAATTTCATCTAAGTATTCATTAAGGCATTCGCAAAGGGTCGGCAATTTTTTCGATAACACTTCTGTAAGTATTTCCCCATCGACAATTAGTTTGTATCCCATTAACATTCGTTTTGCATATTCAATTTTCAAATTATGGTCAAATTTTACAATACGAACCGGTTCTCTGTCTCGTTTTCCATAAATTGCATCGCAAGTAACAATAATTCCTTCGTCTGCACTTCCAAGAAGTGTATTATCTAGGAGTAGAACAACCAATGCTGGTTCAATGTTAGCGCAGAAACCTTTAATCGCGCCAGCAAGTTTTGGATATGGCAAATTGGGCGCAACATAAACATTACCACCAGCTAGTGGTCTAAAGTGTTTAATAGCCGTAGCTATGAGTTTTCTTTTCAGCGCGGCTTCTTCACGCTTGTCAAAAACGATTTTACCCAGAGTTCGGTATTCTTCATCGAGCTTCGTTATGAATGTTTCTAATGGCTCGTACTCGTGAAAATTCGGAATATTTATTTCGTTGGCTTTTTCGATTATTTTGCTACGCAACTCGATAGCCATCTTCTCGCGTGTTTCAATTAAAGGGTATCTATCAATTAGCTGCTTGTTTTTATCGAAAAAGTCATGAATAATCTCGAACTTTCTGGCCAAGGCGGCTTCTTCGCGAGTATTATAAAGTCTCCCGGCGACGGTGCGTGCTTCGATATCCAGCGAGGCAATGTATTTTTCTAAAGGCTTGTATTCTGATGCAATAGGTAATTGCAATTCTTTCGCCTTTTCCTGGAGCGTGATTCGTAACTTAAATGCTTCATTTTCACGTGCTTCAACAGCCTTTATCTTTTTGATAGCTTGAATAGCATTCCCATAAAATTCGTCGAATTCCGCTTGTTTTTTTGCAAATTTCGCCTCCTCGCGTGTGTCATAAAGTTTATTGGCAAAAGTGCGTGCCAATATATCAAAATTAACGAGCAATTCTTCCAAAGGTTCGTATTGTACAAAATCGTCTTTGCACAATTCTTTAGCCTTTTGAGCCATTATTGGCCTAGCCGCAATAGCTTTTTCTTCTGTTGAAACATCCAAAGTCAAATAAAAATCATGTAATTGTTTTTCATCCCTTGTATTTATCTTTTCCAATAATTCGCGCTGTTTCTCCGGCAGCCATTCGCATTCTATTTGAAGGGTTTGAATGAAGGACTGGAGATCATTTATTGCTTTTATAGCCGTCCTTTGATTAAGTTTATTTTCGTCCAGTTCTGTAAACTTATTTAAAACTTCTTTTTGCTTATCGGCAAGGACACGGGTTTCATATGTAATGCCAGAAACTGTACGATATTTTTTGTCATAACTCTCAATCAAATTTTCAAGCGGAGTATATGCTTTATAATCAGGATATTCTATCTCCGCAGCTTTGGCAAGCATAAGTTCACGTGCTTTCCGAGCTTTTTCTTCTGAATCGAGTTCCAGATTTTTATAATAATCATTTAGCTGCATGAGGAGCCGAGCTTTTATTGTTTCGAGTTGATTTTCACACAAAGGTCTTAGCCAATCATCTGAAATGTTAAGTTCCTGAGCCTTTTTATGAATGCCGATAATCATGCTTGAAGCTTCTTTCCAGCCTAATTCTGGGGAGATAGCGCTAAACAATGTCCACAATTCGCGTTGCTTATTGGCTAATTCACGAGAATCATAAAGAATACCTGCAACGGTTCTAATTTCTATATCTAATTTTGAAATATATTCTTCCAATGGTGCATATTGTTCGTGTTCTTTCAAACCCAATTCTTTAGCTTTATCGCTTATTCTGCTCCGTAAAATAAAAGCCTGTTCTTCTTTTTCAAAAAGATTTGCAATTTTATTGATTTTTGCGATATTTTCATCAAAGAAAGACCTTAATTCGAGTTCAAGCCTTGCAATTCGTGCTTCATCACGATTCACGTAGGTTCTACCATTGACTGTTCTGGCCTCAGCGTCCATGTTTAATATGGCAGTTTCGAGGGGCTCATAACATTCCGGCAAAGTAACCCCCATTGTTTCGGCTTTAGCTTTCAGTTTTTCTCTTAATGCAATAGTTTGTTGTTCTCGCTCTTCGAAAGTTGGCAATGATGCAATATTTTCCATTTCTGACGAGAAATATTCACCTATAGCCTGTTCAACTTTTGCATTCTCTGCGTCAGCTACTGTAGGATAAACTTTCCCGTTATAAGTTCGCTCCTCATTGTCTTGACTAAGGATTTGCTCTATTTCTCCATCCTTAAACTCAGCCAATTCAATAAACTGTAACTTTTTACGGCAATTTATAAAAAGAAGATTAAGATTTCCTGTATCCTCGTAAAAAGGGCAATCTACAATTTGATGCAGTTCCTTTGAAGAATACTTTTTCCAGTGATTAATAAAGAAGTCGCATATTTTACATAAAACATCTATGGGTCTGTAAGAAAATAATTCCAATGAAATTTCAACATTTTGATTTTCGTTTTTTCCCAACAACTTCAACGTTGCTCCCCAGCAGCGATCACTGCCTGTATATTCTTTCCAAAGATATTGCGAAACCTTACTCGTCTCTTTGTATATAGTAATTAATCCCCAAGCGGTAAAAACTCCTTCAGTTGTACTAGATGTATAGCTACCATATATATTACCAGGTGACAGAGGGGAACTCTTCTGCTTACGTAATGCTTCGTTCACACGCCCCAGGACTGCTTCAGAAATTCTGGTAATACTGGCATGGTTAACACAATATTTATTGTTGAATTTTAAATTGTAAATTTTTTCTATATCTGTATGAAAACCCAATGTTTCTATTGTCGAAAAATCATTTTTAATAATTGATTGTATAGCATTTGTGACAAATGTTCCCCATTCACAATGTTCCCAGGTTTGTGTGATTGTCTTTAGTGTTTCACCATTTTTTAGCAAAGTGATAAGCTCATCAAGCTGTTCGGGATTCTGCCCCAGTTTTGCCTGCATTGCCGCATAATTAAATTCGTTCAAATTGAATTTATCGAGGAGCGATTCAGCACATTGTAGGGCTTCATCCCACTTGGAAGAGCGAAGACTGGTGAGCAAACGGCAATACGCTTCATAATACTCTCTATGAACACTTATGGCCTCTCTCTCCAAAGAAAGTGAGCATTTTTTTAGAATTTTAAAATCAAATGAGCCAAGTTCCGATGATTCTTCTTTAATTTTGGAGGCTAAGTCTGCCGCTAGTGGCGCTGAACCGGAAATGTATAAAATGGCATTTTCATCAATCGTAGGATATACAGCTAGGCAATTTCTGACATCGTCACTTGTACATTCATTGACTAAAAGTTTATATATGGCAAATAACACGGTATAAATAGATTTGACATAGTAACTTGAAGCAACATCGATTTTTTGCAAACTCAATTCGAGTAATTCAGGGGAATTGCTGGCTATAGCACCTAAACAATTGCCAAAGGTTCCGAATAAATCAGAAATATCTTTCTTTTCAAAGTCTTTTTGTACTTTTTGCCAAAGGTCAGATGATATAAATGCAGAGATTGCTTGGAAGTAATTTTTCAAGAGCATGTTGATATCGGCGGCAATAACGGTGTTTTCAATGCCGCATAATACTTTTAACGATGCTTCTGAAAGGGATAAACATGCAATTGAGCTTTGCGTGAAATCTTTGTTAGGTGCTTGCACTATGTCAACTGCCAAGGAGGTCCATATGCACAACGGGATAAGAGGTTTGACATTTTTGATTGCATCACATAATTGTTTGACCTTGTCCCATTCCCCTTTCTCTTCGGCCTGATGTATTTTAATTACACATGCAAAGCATTCTTTAGGAATCTCTTCGTCATCATACAAATTCAGTATGCTTTGTGGTAGGTATTTATCTATATCACGACGTATTTGTATACATCTAGCACGCAGATTTTCATCTGTAATTATTGAAAAATTCTCAAAATACATAGGTGAGAAATTATGCTTATGCGTTATCAAAAGCTCCTGCAACTTAACGTCGTCAATTTCCCCCTCTTTTGAAACAGCAGTATATAGCATAAAATCAAAAATATATTCACGTGTCTCAGGTGTATTGGCAAACTTTGTTAATTCATTGCAAATTGGGGAAATTTTCTCTAATTTTTTATCATCAACAGATTCCGATAATTCTAATACGTTTCTTGCTAGCTCGAAGGCTTGTTTATCATTTTCGACGTTGGCTATAATGTCTTGCCAGCATTTGGGAATCTGTGCTGTGTAGTTTATTCTGTAATTAGTGTAATATTCTTTTCGTAGTTCGAGTTTGTAATCCAAACTCTTCATGCCAAATAATGAGATGTAAAAGTCCAATAATTCTATGCGTTCTTCGCTTCCTGATGGATAGCAATGCAGTAAATGTTCCCAAATCGGGTAATAACCTGGATATTTATTAACAAGCTTTGCCAATATATCTATACGCTCTTTTGGGGGAGTGTGATTCTTCTCGAACTCTTCCAAGGTTTCTTTTTCTTCACTGAACATATCACCAGCTTCAGGTATATCAACAGGCAATATTCGGTCAATTTCTTGCCAAATATTTTTTAGACAAAAACTGAAGAAATTTTCTTGCAGATAATCCTCTTCTCTTGAGTTGATTATGGAGAGTATTTTTTCTCCTTCAATCTTATAGCGTATTTTCCATTTTTCCTCAATATCCAAACTAATGTTACTGGTTCGTTCTTTAAAAAGTTTTTTAATTTCCTTGCTGTACTTGATGTTTGTTTCGCAAAATTCATATTCACTTTCAACTAAAAGTATTTCAATTAACTTTTGACAGTCTAATATTTTTGGCAAGAAAATATAGGCTTCGTTATTAAAAATTTCTTTAACTGTTTTAACGATGTCATTGAACAAAGGCTTGCTGAAATGATTATATATAGTCTCTGGATCCATGTAATGAAATGTATTAAATTGATTTAATACATTCTTTTTGTAGAAATTATATAGATTGGTTTTCATAAATAAATAAGAAAACAGGGCTACGTTGGCACACATAGATTTTGAAAATTTAAATTCTAGCTGGGTTTTTGGAAGCTTCCATTCATAGACTTTTTGCATTTCTCGCCTGTGCTCAGTTATTATTTCCACCAATTCTGGGTCTTTGAGCAATCTAAGCCGCACTTCGATTTTGGGTGAATAATTTATTTTCAATTCATATAAAAACTTGTCATGAGCGTCTCCCATTGGTGTTCTCCTTTACGTTATTATCTAGTTGTCATATAATCTAAAATTCGGCAAAAAATATCATTTTAAGCGATACAATTACTTAAAATCATGTTGGCAATCTGGCAATAAGGTAAAAACAAAAGACATTGACAAATAAAACTAGGAACCCGTTAAAAGTGTAAACAATCATATCAAACGATGCCCGGGAAAGCACTATTGCCTTAGTACGATTCAGGCTGGACAATTTATTGTCGGCGATAGGGAAAACAGGTTGCAATTGGCGAGGCACCTGCCTTATTTTCATCATTAGCCACGGCGAACTATATCGTTTGCCCCGTCCGTGCCATAACGTCGTTTCAGTTCGGCGAAAGCGCCCACCCTGTCACGTCCAGAGCCATTCCGCACCATGCGGACCAGTTCACTGTCGCTTTCGCCACCCATTCTGACGCATGTGGCATCATCACACCCTGCTCTTTGTTTGGCTTTTTCAAACAAATCATCCAGAAAACCCATAATCAACTCCTTGTGTTGCACTGTTAAGCACTATATTTTCCTGTTCTTTAGCATATTCAACTACAGCAGGTCAGCCATCTTACATTTTACATCAAGGTAATTCACTTTTCAAATGAATGCCGGTAGAAAACACAATTTTTCAAGGCACTAGGATCAACCACGTCCCTGCCGATTGGATAATTTTCGACAAAAATTGTTTGAAACCACTTGTCTTACTGACAGGTGTGTGAACGGAATCGCTCCCCGATAAACACCAGTTGCATTGATTGAGTTATTTTGATGTAGGAACATCCGTTCTGGCATCATGATTTATGGAAAGATATATCAATTGTTGGAAAAATCAAACCAAACTGTAAAATGGGTTGATATGCAGAAAAAAGCTAAACTATAGATCGCCTTTACCAGGCGTCACTTTCGGGAGCATGCCTATCCTCAGGCTGTAGCCAGGGGTTAAGCCTGGTTGAGCGGCTGCGGCGCAAGTTCTTGCGTCTATGCGAGATATCCCTGCCTTCTGTTTTCTATAAGGAGGGTAAGCGACTGCTTTTAACCAGCAAGCTTTTTCAGGCAGGGATAAAGTTACAATGCAGGGCTATGTCTTCCCTTATGCGCCCCGTTGGGATGTTTTCCGCAGGGCTGTGCACACAGCACAGTCATGTTAGGGAACTTCATCCCGCAATATTTGCATACATATTGCGGCTTGTCACTTCCTTCATAAAGGGCATGGCGTCCTTTGTGAGGATCATTTGGATGTCTTCCGCAAGTGCCGCATGTGAGGGCTATCGTATGCGGGAAAGTCATTCCGCAGTATTTACATTTTGGCATTGTAAAACCCCTGTTGGATAGTTGACTCTAAGACATTACATCCCAACCTGATAGTACCAAGTCCATTCTAAGATAGACACAGTGACAATTTATTCGCGTCGTCGATTATTGCCAATGTTGAAGAGTGAGAAAAACCATTCCAGACCTCCCGCCTTCTCGTTGATTCAGGGTGAGGTGTCTGCAAAAGCCCCACGCCTTTCGTCCATTAAATCACGTTACGCAGCGCGACGACCTTCCAATTTATTTCACCCCACCCCAGGGCTGCGCATACCCTGGGCTTTTATGTCTCTGGCCTTCAGGCCTTTCAGAGCTCCGCAGCGATGCCCCGGAGCTCCGAGTATCAATGAGTGACTGATTGCCAGATTTTTCAGACTTCTCCTTTCATTCATTTCGTTACATTGTGCTTTTGTTGCAGTCCGTCAAGCTATTACGGAGCGGGAGCTTTTCAACGCCGGAACAGTTTGCGTCCGAAAAACACAGTGGCTGCACCCAGGAGGAAACCCGTCGTAGCGACTATGAACTTCTCGTCTTCCAGGAGTTCTTCTATTTTTTCGCCGATGTCGTCGAGGAAGTCCGAACCGGTTTCGGTGTTGGCAGTCGTGTCGTCGTCGTCATTTCCTTCTTCTGCTGCTGCTTCTGCTGCTTCTGTTTCTGTGGCTTCCTCCTGTAATTTTTCATCGGCGGCGGCCTTTGCTTCTGCATCAGCCTGGCGTTTCAGCTCTTCCTCCAGCGTTTTTTCCAGCTGCTGGCGCAGTGGGGAGTCCTCTTCCAGGCTTTCGATGAGGTTTTTCAGTTCGTTGATTTTGTTTTCCATGGTACTTGCTCCTTCTTTGCTTTGTTTTTGGTTTGCGTTTTTTTTACATTCAACGCAGGAATTGATTTTCTACAGAGGCTCTGCGTTGAGAGTGGGCATCTTGAGTTTTGTTTTTACTCTATACTCGGGCCTATGACAAAATACGTCAGGGTAATTTTAATTCGAAAAAAAATGCAACCGGGCGCAATGGGGCAGTTTTTTGTGTCGCCTCGCCAAGGCGCTGTTGGCAGGGACGCCATGCCCCCAGGTTCCGCTTCGCTGCACCAGGGGTTATTCCTAGTGCCGCCTCTACGAGGCTCAAGCTTGGGGGGGACTTCACCCCCAGGTTCCGCTTCGCTTCACCTGGGGTTACTCATGGTGCCACCTCTACGAGGTTGGGGTGGCTCTCAGGTCATTCGAGCCAAGCAGGCAGCGACCTGAATCCCCACCCTGTCCGAGTCGCCAGACAGGACAGCCAAAAAACCAGCAGGCTAGACCGTACCGTCTGCTGACAATCTCATTCGTCAAGACAACAACCCTACAAAAAATCAGTGTTCATCCGTGTCCATCCGTGGTTTAAAAAATAGACTGTGGACGGTCGTCCACCCTAGGGACGTGGTGGACGTATTGAGGCGTCCTCGCGCCATGCCCCCAGGTTCCGCTTCGCTACGCTTACCCTGGGCTTTTATGCTTCAGCCCTCAGTGCCTTCTCTCGCTTCGCGGCTTAGCCTGCTGGTTTCTTCTCAGTCTGGCATTTTATTCTTCTTTTTTCGGGGTGGTGCATACCGGAGCCATTCGAAGTTTCCGAAACGCGCTTCAATTTGTTTATTGACTGCGCCATCTTTGCCGCTGATACAGGAGGTGACGAAAGCTTGGGAGTTAGGATAACATTCCGTGTCAATGGCCTCCAATGCGGAATGGCTGATATCCCTGGCGCCGACTGCCATGCGCTTCTTCCCGGGCACGAACAAGACCTTTGCCTGACATTTCTCCTTAAAATCATCGATCGTCATCTGCTCAGGCTCTCCGTCATCGTTCAGAGCGACGACCTGTGCACCGCCCAGCAAAATGCAATAGGTCTTGCTTCCATCCTTGCGACAGCAGCCGATAGCGCCTGGGCGGATGTAGCGCAGCTCCATCGTCTCTTTCAAGTCCTGCTTCAAATCTGACCAGGCTTCGCCGATTTCCGAGATCAATTCCCCGGTGCTTTCCTTTAAAAAATCCCAGAATGATGTATCGAACATGTGTGTCTCCTTCATTTTAGTGTCGCATTTATCACAGACCGGCGGTTTTTCCCTCCCCCAAGATGTAGGTGGATCGGGAGTGTAGCCTATGGTGGTTTTCCGGTGCCCGCATTTTGGGCATTTCCAGTAGAAAAGTTTCTGGTAACTAACAACATTGCCCATAGCAATTCCTCCTGATGTTTTCGGTTTCTGATGCGTTGCAACGATTGCGGGCGGTGGTGGTGGGACATCGTTCATTCGGCCAGGTCTTGCAACTGAAAAATGCATGAGCTCTGCTTGCTCTGGAATGCATCCAACTTACCGAGCATAGTCGTCAGTTCGTCGCCGCCGTTCAACCAAAGCTTGTCCCGGAAATCAAATTCCGGCATATCCGGGACGATGCCGGTGGCGTCCAGCTCAGCCTCGATTTCCTTCAGGTCTTCATTGACGGCTTCGAGAAAGTCTCGCAGCAGGCAGAGCTCCTCAATGACTTTCCGCTTTTGCGGCGTGATGTCATCCTGGTCGTCATCAAGCTTGCAAATGATTTTTGAGACGCGGCCCAGAATTTCCAGGCTATGCTTGGAACCCTCCATCGTCTGACAGATTTGCAGCCACAGCTCCTGGTTGATAATACGCTTTTCTTTTTCGTTCATGGCAATCTCCTGATAAGGCCCGCCCCCGGAGGAGCGGGCGCACTGTTTCAATCAGAATCCCCGACGAATCTTGGCGTTTGCTTCATCCGTGCCGTAGCGCCGCTTCAGTTCGGCAAATGCACCAACCTGATCACTTGAGCGCTCCTGCACCAGGCGGATCAGTTCACGGTCACTCTTTTCGCTCATCCTGGCAACAGTCTCCGAATCGCATCCGGCCTGTTTCTTGACTCTGTCGAACAATTCTTCGAAAAATCCCATTGTCTGCTCCTTTTTCTAATTGGCTCTTTTCAGGAAAACACCGTGTTTTCCCGTTCTATGGTATATTTTACGCCCATGGGTCTGACATCTTGTGTCAGAGCGATTTGTCATTTCAGAAAAAAATGATATTTTTTCTATGATTCACAAAAAAGAAGGCTAGGCCTGGCTGAGTTTTATTGCAAGTGCTGCGGCTTCATCCACAGCGAGTTCAAGACTCTGGTGCAGATGCCGTGCCGCAAGCATCCAGATGGCTTTTACAAGGGGAATCACTGCCCAGCACGATAGGAAAGGAACCATGCCGGTCAACAAAAAACAGATTCTGCGGATGATCAAGCTGGTCGCCCTGCTCAAGCGCAACGCCTATCCCAATGCGACGTCCTTTGTGAAAATCTTGCAGGAAGCCGACCTGATGGAAAATCTGAATATCGCCTGCACAGAACGCACGTTTATGCGGGACATCGCTATCCTGAGGCAGGATTTCAAGGCGCCGATTGAGTTCGACCACGAGCATAACGGCTATTGTCTGACGCGGCCAGACTGGGAATTCCAGGCGCCGATGCTGGCCGACGACGCCTTGCTGACTGCCATGCTGGGAGGACGAGTGGCCGAAGATGTGCTGCCGTCCCCACTGAAGGAAAAAGTGACCCTTGCGGTGGACAATCATCTGGCCGTCAGCGACACTTCCTTCTTCGACCGGACTTTCCTGGAGTCGCTGCTGGTTGCATCCGGCAACAAAACCACCATTGCCCCGGAAATCTTCGAAGCGCTTTTCCAGGCCTGGCGCAACCGCTTTGTCGTTCACCTGACCTATAAAAAGGGCGCTACCGGCGAAAGCAAGGAATACGATTTCGAGCCGCATATCCTGGCGGCCTTCAAGGGCAACTGGTATGTCAAGGGCTATCCTCGCAATGAAAAGAAACCGGTCTGCCTGGCCATCTTTCGCATCCAGCAGGTAAACAAGGGGCGCGGCACTTTCAAGACGGATAAAAAACTGCTGGCTGACACCAGGAAGAACGGACTCTTCGACTACCCGAAAATCGAGGGCATCACGGTGCGCTGTGCGTCGTCAATCGCCTATTATCTGTATGAACAGGAGCGCGCCAAAAAGCTGAAAATCACCCCGCAGCAGGACGGTTCGCTGATTGTCGTATTGCCGCCCTCCCCCGAATACGAGGCTCTGCGCTGGATTCTCGGCGAAGGCGGCAATGTGGAAGTCCTGCAACCCATCGAATTGCGCCAAAAGGTGCATGACATGGCGCAAAAATGCGCGGAAATCAATGCATGAGGGGAAATAATCAAGATGCGAAGTTGTGTGATGAGCGCTTGTAGTACAGACTCCAGGCTGCCGTAGGTAGACCTGGCAGACTGAAAGGCCAGCAACATATAAGCGCTGACTTGAAGATAATCTTTTCCCAAAAAACAAGAAGTTAATTCACAGCCATCCCATAGGACTATGTTCTTGACTGAATAACACTGCTGTGATACAGTAAGCGGACCCCCACTACC
>MWEG01000003.1 GCA_002070945.1 Lentisphaerae bacterium ADurb.Bin082 | reverse complement strand
TGGGAAAACCTGGTGTCCTCAGGTAGGAAAACAGCTCATTTCTGGGCGGTTTGAGGAGCCTATGGGACGGTTATGCATAGTTTCCATCTTCTATAAATTAAGGTAAAAACTCTTCTGGCGACAAATTGCGTCCATAAACTCTGATATCACGAATATCTATTTTAGCGAAATTTTCCGGCCTGCTGAATGGGAAAGTCCCCAGCGCACCGACTACCATTGCATTGAACCACTCGTGCTCCGGGCAGGGCGGGAAGGCTGCCTCACCCTGTATTTGTTTATTAATGAAAAGGGTCACTTTTTGCAGGTCATAGGCAACGCTGATCTTTACCCATTGGCCTAACGGCAAGGGCTCCCGGGAGATTATTTCGGCAAAATGTTTTTGTGCGGGCTTATCGCCTCCCATGCCTTCCACGCCATTTTCCTTATGCACTTGCAGGCGTCCATCCGGCAGAATCTGCATGCTCAGCTGTCGGTTTCCGGTGCCCAGGATTCCGCCGGGCGCCAGTTGTTTGAGCCGTACGTCAATTTCGATGGTGGAAGCATACGGGGGCATGGTTCCTCCCATCAACATCATATATCCCTGCCCTTTGAATTGATAGTATCCCCTGCCGTCGGGATCGCGTTGAAAGAGCGGGTCTTCGGGTTGCTGGGGCGGAACCGGGCCGATATGTTCATGCCTATAGCCGGTCTGCTGCAAATGTCCGCCGCCATAGCCAGCGCCGCCAATATAGCCATGATGCTCATAGCCGGAAGAATCCTGCAACAACAAGCCGGTAGGATTCTGACAGCGATAATGGAAATAGGGCACGCGGTTAGCGTCAATCTGCACTTGCGCAACTTGGCCATCGGAAAGGACTGGCAGGGTGATTTTACCGGTGCGGCCACGCGGCAGAACCCAGACTGGCGCTGTCGTAAAACGGCTGCCAAAAGAGTTTTCCAGCTCAAGCTGATAATAGTCCAAGGCATCGCCAGGGTCCGGCATTGGGAAAATTCTGGTGAAGTTCAAGTCCCAATTGTAGAAGCTGGCAATCTCGCGGCTGTTGCGCAGGATTCTGACATGCCCGCCGCTGTGATAGCGGTCCGGGCCGGAGACCGGTCTGGCAAAAGCTGAAATGCAGGCCCAGCCGTCTTCGGGATAGAGAATGTCAGCGCCGCCGGGTTGTCCATTGAAAAGCCAGGAACAGGGATCGATTTCCGGCTTGTCGTAGGGACGGATGCCGATGCGGTTAAGGTTGCTGCGCGCCCAATAGAGCATCCAGGGACGGATGCCGGTGACCAGATTCGTAGCCTGGGGATAGACCTGGTTGTTGATCTTTGGGTAAAGTGCGCGATGGTCTGCCAGGTCAAGCGTAGGCAAGTTGAAACGGTACACCGAAAACTTGTCTGGCTGCAAGGTGATTTTGCCGAAGTCATGGAGAAGGTTTCCTTTGGCGTCTGTAACCGAGAATTGCAGATTAAGTGGCCGCCGGTCGTTCGTCGGAAAAAAGAACACATCAAAGGGGGCATTTTGGCCGATGACTACGTTGGCGCTGTTGACAACATAGTATTCAGGGATGCGGCTATGATAAGGCTTTTCGCCACGCCATCCCGCCAAGTGATATTGGGCAATCCGCAATAGGATATCCTCCCAACTATAACTGGGCAGATGATGCGAATGTTCGTAATGGTCAAAGAGATTGGTCATGGTGACCGAATCAACTCCGGTGGAGATTAGGGTCTGCCAGGAAGCCAGATATTTATCCAGCAGACGTGGTGATACGCCGCCGTAATGGAAATGATTGCAATATTGATTCTGAGCTGCGCCTTCAAAGATTTTTTCCGGGAATTCCTTTTGTATGACTGGGGTGATTGCATCAAACAACTTTTGCTGCGTTTCAATTCCCCAATTTCCGTACATGGTGATGCCATCAAGCACCGGCATATACTTCCGCAAGAATTCCGGTGTTGCATGATTTGCATCAATGAGCCAAATCATGCGTCCGAAACGAGCCTCGACCGTGCTTAGCAATTTTTCATATACTTCCGGGGAATGTCGCCCGCCGGCATATATGCTGATCACCGGTGCGCCGTTGAGCTTATACAGGTTCGGATGTTCGAGTTCCTTTTCCAGAGTGGTAAAAAAAGCCATCGTATCTTCAATCGGCTTTTTACTGCTCATAGTCAGGAAAAACGAGACTTTCATGCCGTTGCCGGCTTCGGCAAAGCCGGCCAGCATTTCCCGATAAGTATTGTAATAGGGGGCTGACACTGAGCTTTCCAGCTGAAGACCGGTGATGCCATAATCATGCAATTGCTTGGCAACAGCGGCCCACATAGGGACGCCTCCCTGGGGATAGCGCCGTGCGCTGACATCCGGGCCGCCGGCAGCATCAACGCGGTGTTTCCGCGGAGACCACCAGGGATTGGCATGCAGCCAGGCAGTCTTGCGATAGGGAGCTTTATCAAAAGGAGGTCGAGCAGCATGGATAACTTGCGGAAGGGCAAAGCACAACATCAACAAACTCCTCAGAAAATACTTCCCGGAATGATACATTGGATAATCCTCTTTACCTTTTTCCGCTATTAGCAGCTCTGCACTTCATTTTTTATTTTTCAAAGCTCCAGAGATTAGGCTTCTGCCAAAGCGCCCCCTGGAACGTTTCCTCCCAACGCAAGGATTCGACATGGCCATCGCAGAACACCCAGTTGTTACGGGAATTATGATAGCCTAATTTGGCCGAATCATCGGCTTTAGCGGCATTCTGCCTGCTGTATTCCCAGGTAAAACCCTTGTTGTAGCATTTAACCGCTTGGTCGCTGAAACGCAGACCATTCCCGCCAATATGCGCTTCGGCGAACAGAATAGTTGCCGATGAACGCGGGATTGAGTCAAGGAGCCGGTGCCCTTTCCAGCCATCGACATTGCCGTCCACATGGAACTGGTCCATTACAGCGGCATTGCAGACATAGCTGTTCATCCCGCCATGATTATTTGCTTTCAGCCAAGCAGGAATTTCCGTAATGTTGCTGGGACAATGAAACATGCTTGCTGATTGCGGGTACCAGCCAGCCGGGCCGCACATTACGCCGACATACGGGAACAACTTGACAGGCCAGCAGTGATTCATATATGCGAGCCCTAAACCAGCGCAGGGGAGATAGCCATTTTCATCATCCGTGTACATGATGGCGGCAAGCCCCAAGGTCTTCATATTGTTAGTGCAACTGATTGCCCTGGCTTTGTCACGCGCCTTGCTCAAGGCCGGCAACAGCATCGCGGCCAGAATCGCGATAATGGCGATGACGACAAGCAATTCAATCAATGTGAATGGATGACGCAACGACTTTTTCATGTTCTTCTCCTTTTTCAAGATGGCGTTTTCTATTTTTCCTTATTTCAACTTAAAATTTTGGGATTCATTAATTGTGCATTGCAGAAGAATTTTAGGTTGCTTATCTGTGATCATTTCGAATTGAATTTGTTAACAAAACGGAATTCCGGTCGAAACCCTAAAAACGGAAGTGGTTTCGCTTGACTAACAGTACGCAAAATATTCGTGAAATTGGTTACAATAAAATCTGCAAAATTCTTAATGTCTAAAACCCATTCACCAAAAACACGGTCGCTGAAGCCAGGCAAATCGCTGAAGCCAGGCAAATCCATGTCTTTATTGCGCATTACCAACATCCACGGCATCCATTTCCCCCGGGCAAGTAACTCCAATCCGATTTGGAGAGCCAAAATATCATCGGGGATAATCAAAATGTCCGGACGTTCCGTTTCCCGAAGCGCAAGCCAGCCAGAAATAAGATTTTTGCGCCATATTTCTCTTTCTTTGCTATCTGCCCATTGAGGGCAGTTCGCCCGACAGTTCTCCGGAGGGAAATAATGGTTGGAAGGAAAGAACTTTGGCATCTCCTGCAAACAGACTTTCTCCATCCAGTCACAATGAGCCTGAACGATAACGGCTGGCTGGACAAAACCCGCGGCCGCGGCATACGAGAAAGACTGGGAAAAAATATGGGCATAATCGAGACAGATATGATTCGGCTCCGGCACATAGTTCGCCGCATAGACAAGCGGGATGTTGTGCTTCTGGAAAAACTTTTCCGATTCTCCATCCAAAAGCTCTAGAGAAATAATGCCGTCAAGCCTACCGGAAAGAACCATATAACGGAGATGATCAATATCATCTATGGAATTATACGTCTGCCCACATGCTTCCGGACGCAAACAAAACCAGGTGTTGCTGCAATCTTTATCCGAGAAGCTCTTAGCCATATATGTGTTCAAAAATGAAACAAACGGATTACCCTCAATCTTTCCACTTACCATGCCAATATTGGGGCCCTTAAATCCGGTATTCATAGGGTCGACCACAAATACACCTACTTTATCACGGATTTCGACGACCCCTTCCGCCTGGAGTTTCTGCATCGCGGACGAAATCGTGACATTGCCGACGCCTAATTTGGCACGCAACTGCGCCACCGAAGGAATACGGTCACCCTGAACCAGGTGCTCGTTCCAAATATGACGCATAATATGCATCTTGGTCGCTTCTGTCTTCTTGCCCTGGTTATTCATCGGCTTTGTGGCTCCTCTAAAACCGTATCCTAAAAACAGGATACAGCTATATTGTAGCACACAAAAAATAAAAATCAAGAATGATTTTTACAAAATAATTTCACTTGGCTAAAAATTCATTCTGCTGCAAATTCCGTCCATAAAAACGGATATTTTTCAGGTCTCCTTTAAAAAGATTGACTGGGTAGTATGGGAAACGGCAGTTGCCGCCGACGACGATGACGTTGAGCGTTTCGCAGAGTCGCGGCTGGCAGGGCGTCGTGCCTTGCAGGATGCCATTCAAATAAAAGCTCAATTCGCTGTGGTCATAGACGATGGCGACCTGCTGCCATTCTCCGAAGGGTATCGGTGCTGTTGAAAGGACTTTTGCTTCGCGTTGGCTGGCCTGCAAATGCCCTGATTCAAGCATCTGCAAATTGACCTGGTTACCGCAGGTTCCGATAATTCCGGCTGGCTGGTATTCATCGACGCGCAAACTGATTTCGTAGGTGGAGGCACCGGCAAAGGCTGTGCCCCCGTGAACCATGACATATCCATTTCCCTGGAAGCGGTAGAAGCCGCCCCCATTTCCATTTTCGGCAAGGAATTCCGGGTCTGTGGGAGGCAGTGCGCCGACCGGCCCTTTATGTTCATGGCGGTAGCCGGTCTGCTGCAAGTGTCCGCCGCCATAGCCTTTGCCACCAATTCGACCATGATGTTCATAGCCGGAAACATCGCGCAAGATTCCACCGGTATCCCGCTGGCAGGGATAATGGAAAAACGGAACTCGGACTGCATCGATCTGACGTTCCTGAACTGTTCCATCCAGCCGCAGAAAGGGAATGCTTACTTTGCCAGTGCGCTGCTGGCCAAGCACATAGATCGGAGCAGTCGTAAAACGGCAGCCGTTGGAATTCTCCAGTTCCAGGTTATACCAGTCCCAAGCCGCACCAGGGTCAGGCAGGCGCACTAGCCTGGAAAAATTTAATCCCCAGCCGTCAAAAGTCAGAATTTCACGTCCGTTGCGCAGCAAACGAACATGCCCGCCGCCATGATTTTTTTCTTTACCGCCAGCAGGAACTCCATCCGAGCAGATAAAAACCTCTTGTGGACCAGGCCAAGTAATGAAACTGCCGCCCGGTTGTCCGTTCATTGCCCAGCCGGAATGAGTTATCGGGATCACATGATTATTGCAGCGCGCCCAGGACAGCATGTGAGGGCGCAAGCTGGTGCAAAGATGTGTGCCCGGAAACAATGGCGTTGTGCTATTATCGGCATAACGCAGGCGTGGCAGCAGCGCCATCTGCTCAGCCAGGGGCCAAGTGTCCAGGTTAAAGCGATGGATTTCCATTTTTTGTCCGGTGAATGCAACCGGATCAAAACTTTGCAGCACGGCGCCATCAGGCGAGCAAACTTCCAGCGTCACCTGAACGGGCTTGGGGTCTTGAGCCGGAAAGCCGATCAGATCAAAGGGCGCTGACGTGCCGATAAGAGCATTAGTTAAATTCAATGTGTAAATATCTTGCCGCAGGGAACGGACAGGCTCCTGTCCTCGCCAACCAGCCAGGTGATACTGGGAAATCCGGAAAAGCATGTCTTCCCAGTTGTAGCTAGGTAGATGATGTGAGTTTTCGTAGTGGTCAAAAAGATTGGTCAGAGTGATAGAGTCCGGCTCTGCTTCCAGCGTGCAGGTCCAAGAGTCGAGATATTTATCCATTAAGCGCGGGTTGACTCCGCCATAATGATAATGATTGAAATAATTGTTTTGTACTGCCGCTTCAAAAATCTTGTGCGGGAACTCCTGTCGCATGACTGGCACAAGCTCTGAGAAAATCTTCTGTTGCGCTCCAATTCCCCAGTTGGCGTACATGGAGATGCCATCTATGTATGGCAGGAATCGTCGCAGCAGCTCGGGTTTGGCATTCATAGCGTCCATCAACCAGACCATCGGGCCGAACTTCTCTTCCACTGCCGCAAACACTTCATGCAGCTTTTCCGGGGCATGTCCGCTGGCAGAATACATGACAATGACTGGACGCCCATCGAGTTTGTAGAGATTCGGGTGCGACAGCTCCGCTTGCAAAGTAGTGAAAAACTTGACCGTGTCAGCCACAAGATTATTGCCATGCATACCCAGGAAGAAGACGACTTTGCGCTGGTTGCCAGCTGTCTGGAAGCCCTCGAATACAGCACGGAACACATTGTAATATGGTGCATTTACAGAGCTTTCCAGCTGGATGCCATTGATGCCATAGACTTCAAGTTCTTTAGCGACTTCACACCACATTGCCGCTCCGCCCGGATAACGGCGCATGGCTACATCAGGGCCTCCCAGTGATTCCCTCCGATCCTTATTTGGCGGCCACCAGGGATTGGCATGCACCCAGGCGGTTTGCCGATGCCCGCTTTTATTGAAAGAAGGGCGAAAATCATTTTTCTGCATATCTGCCGCACTGACGCTCCCGGTCTGCATAATTGAAAGCATCAACCATGCAATCAAGGCGCAACCAACTGCATATAATCCGTTACGGCAGCAAACGATTCCGGGCATTACCATTTCTCCTGCATTAAAATGTCATTCCCAAAAATATACCTAAACTTTACACTTACATGATCTGAATACTATGAATGCCGGACGTCAGTTATGCAATTCGGAGGACAAAGAAAAGACCGCTGCCAAGTAATCGGTCACTCATTGATACTCGAGGTTCTGGCGCACAGCGGAGTCAGGAAAGGGGCGAGGGGCGATTGTTAGCTTGGACTACGCTGTCCACCATGTCCACATCTTTTTGCGCCATAGGCGCTTAACCATGCTAACCCCAGGCTCCAGTCTGAGGATGGGCGTACCCCGAAAGCAGTACCTTGTAAAGGCACTACAGTTAGCGATGAAAGCATACTATCGGGATGGCCGTTATCAATCGGTGCCCGATTACCCTGCCAAGCGCTGCATCAACATGCCTTGCCGCACCGAGCTTCTCCTTCTTGACGCCAGATACGAGAAGCGGTCATTTCGGCTGCCGCCAAAATGACCGCTTCTGAATGCGTCTTCTCTGCGTTTTTCCAAGCCGCAGGCTAAAGGTGATGCACTGGTGTACCTGCTCAATCAGCTGTCAGAGCCTTGTCAATCTCCAGAAGCGCGGCGCAGAGTTCGCCATGAATGTCTTCAAAGGGCAATCGTCCCACGATCAGGGGCACGGTGTCGGCGGCATACCCGCCGCGATTGGCGCAATGCCTGTCCGTCGCATAGCCCAGCGAGTCGTTACACAGCCCCATCACCAGGGGAATCGGCGACTTAGCCGCAGCCACCACATCGTTCTTAATGGCCTGCATCACCTCGAACGGCGTGCCCAGAAAGGTGACTGGTCCCAACCGGATGCCTTGCAGCGGCGCTGTCACCTTCGGCACAGCGCCAGACAGCAAAGTGTTCGTGATCCGCTCAATGCCTTCCAACTTCACGACCGCCATCCGCACCGCCCGCTCCGCATCATCGGCATCAGCCCGGTTGACGATCACCTCCTGCTCCTGCCGGAGTTCTGCAAGGCGCTCCAGCGTGAACGACTTCCGCGCCGTGAAGTCGACATCGCGCAGCACGGTTGCCAGCGATTCCACCTCCATGTCCTTGCCTTCACGCAGGCCATGCCGCACCGCCCGCGCAAAACGAGCCGCGATCACGTCCAAGGCCAGCAGCGCCTCCTGTTCAGGCTTATGCACGACGCAGCTGTTGACATCGCCTTGAGCGCCTTGCAGGAAAAGCCCTACGGAACCAGGCATCTCCCGCATCAGGCAACGCATGGCCACCCCGGGATAGTCGCCGTGGATGTAGCGCGTCTGGGCGCAGCAAACGACTGGATGACAGCCAAAATAAGCCATAAAACCGACCAGACGATTGCCGGCAGCGACAAATTGCAGCACCGTGCACGTAGTGTCAGTGCGCTCTGGCATGGCTGGACGCCAAGTTTCGGGCAGCACGTCCTCCAAAGGCGGGTTGTCCTTGTCATACTCGCGGTTCAGGCCAATGCCTTCGCAGGGAACAGTCGCCACCTTGGCGGTCACTTCCTCCAGGCGGTCAAGTGCGTCCAGCCCGGCCTGCGCAATTTTATAGGGCAGAATCCTGACATAGACCGGGTCTGACGCTCCCCAGCCAGTGTACGTCCGCACCGAGGGTCCAGAGTGCGTATGGCTGCAAGCAATCATAATGTCCGCCGGCGTCAAGTCCGGGCGTTGAGCCGTAATCAGGCTTTTGGCAAGGTCAGCGATCTCACGGGGAACGCCAATCAGGTCGCAGGAGATTAGCACGGCTCGCTTTCCTGCCACTTCGAACGCGGCCGCCCGCGCCTCTAAAAGGTCGCGAACGCCTATCGAATGGCGATTCAGAAAAGGCCCGAATCCGCACAATTCCACGCCGACGCGGGGCGTGATGTTCTTGACCGCAAAGCCGGCTTTCATGCCTCCAGCTCCTTCCTGTTGTCGCTGATTTTACGGATAATTTCAGCCGTGACAACGGCCGCTTCCTGGTAGTACATCGTATGATGAATCATAGAGAAGGCGCGGGTGCACAGGTGATCGCACACCGGGCAGCCGCCGTCCGCTATCCGGTATTCGCCGGGTTGCATATTGAACAGCAGATGCTTGTACACCGGTCCGTAGGTCGCACTAAAGCTGCGTCCCTCGGCTGTCAGGGCTGCTGTGAGCTTCTCACGCGGCACCTTGTCCCAGCTCGGGCCGTCAAAAAACAGCATCAGGCCATAGTAGCTCTGGCGAGTCGCCAGGCGTCCTGGCGCCTGCAAGCGGAAGCCATCAATGTCCCGCGTCAATTCTGCCAAAGTGTTGTAGAACTCCTCATATTTCTTGAGCAAGGCTGACAATCCCGGCAATTGCTCGTGGAGAATCAGGGCTGGAATCGCCAGGCCGCGATAGTTGCGGCACATCAAGCCGGCTGGCGGCGGCGTCCCGGCCTTGCCTTGCTCATCATAGCGGGAATAGCCGATGTGCTTGAAGCGGTACAAGCGTTCAGCCAAGGCATCGTCATTAGTCAGGCAAATGCCGCTTTCCCCGGCGGCCAAGGTCTTGGACTGCTGGAAACTGAATGAGCCGACAGCGCCCCAGGACCCGACTCCGCGACCCTTCCACATACCGCCTTGCGCATGGGCGCAGTCCTCGACTACAGCGATGCCATGCTTGTTCGCGATGGCCAGAATGCGGTCCAGGTCAGCGAGCGTGCCATACAGATGCACCGGGATCACGGCCTTGGTGCGTGGGGTGATCGCGGCCTCAAACGCTGCCGGGTCCAACGCCATCGTGCTGGGTTCCATGTCTGCAAACACGGGGATTGCGCCAACATAACGTATCGACATCGCCGTCGCAATCCAGGTGAGTCCAGGGATAATCACTTCGTCGCCGGGGCCGACCCCGAGCGCGGCCAGCGCGGCTTCCAAGGTCACCGTGCCGTTCATCATAAAAATACCGTGCTTGGCGCCTTGATACTCGGCAAAGGCTTTTTCAAAAGCCTGTTCGCTGGGGCTGTTGAAAGACCACTGGCGCGACAGATACAGCTCTTTGATCTTCTCGGCCGTCTCCTCACAGACTGGCGGCCAAGGCAGAGTTTTCAGCGTACCAGGAGTGATGACCGGCGTGCCGCCGTTGACAGCTAAGATACCCATGCGCGTTCTCCTCAATATCAGTCATGATTATGCCCCTGCTTCGACTGCGCCAACCAAGCCCAGTCATGACAAGCATAGATAACTATAAAGATAAAGCAAGAAGAAACGCGCCGCAACCCGGCAAGGGTAGTCTTGTGTTGTCCAAAAGTATCATTTTGTTGTTCAAATCCACTCAACCCGCAGCCGCCGGCTGTTGATCGGGTGTTCTGGCGTGACTAGTCATCAAAGCGGCCGGCGATCTTGCTGTTGCAATGCGGGCAGCGGCCGCGCTTCACAGCGTTCGAGCGGACGGTATATCCGCGGCGCGAGATCATGACTACGCCGCAGCCTGGGCAGAAGGTGTCGTCGTGGGTGTCAGTGCCGCTGACATTGCCGGTATACACGAAGCGCAATCCGGCCTGGCGCGCGCGTGCGACTGCGGTCTGCAGCCGCTCCGGTGGCGTGGCCCGCGGCTCGGCAGGCATGCGATACGCGCTGAAATACGCAGACACATGCCAGGGGATGTTGACGTCAAGGCCAGCGATGAAATCAATTATCTGCTCCAATTCCTCGTCACTGTCATTGAAGCCGGGCACCACCAGCGTCGTCAATTCGACCCACTTGCCTTCGCCATGCCAGCGCCGGATCGCGTCCAGAACTGGCGCCAAGCGCCCGCCCAGCCGGCGGTAGCCTTCCTCGCGGAAACACTTCAAGTCGATATTGATCGCATCCACCACCGGGTTCAGCCGATCCCAGGCTTCCTTAGAGCCAAAGCCGTTGCTGATGAGACAGCCTTTCAAGCCTGCGTCTTGGCCTCGTGCGAGCACCTCTGCCGTCCATTCTGCGCTGATCAGCGGCTCGTTATAGGTGGAGGCGATTGCTCGGCTGCCGTTTTGCACAGCCAAGTCAACCATGCGCTTCGCCGAGCAGTCCCTGGCTGTCCCCAGGGCGGCTGGGTCCTGGCCAACCTGCGAGGTCTCCCAATTCTGGCAGAATGGACAGTGGAAATTGCATCCCAAGGTGCCAAAGCTGAGAACCGTCTCGCCTGGGAAAAAATGATACAGTGGCTTCTTTTCCATGGGATCGACGGCCAGCCCGGCGACGATGTCCCTGGGAACGCGAAGCTCGCCGTTGACGACCTTGCGTTGGCCACACCGGCCGGTCTTGCCCTCCGGGATGCGGCAATAATGCGCACAGGCCAAGCACTGTCCACCACCATCAGGCGACGGCTTAAACAAAACCGATTCTGGCTGATTCGTCATTTCGTATCCTCCTGGGGACCTGTCAGCAAACATTCCGGCACGACGCCCTGACTGAACATCGTATTCGCACTCACGCATCAAGGCTCAAGTCACCGCTCAAGTGGAAGTGACTGCCGTCCATTTCCAAACTGAATTCTCGGTCTGGGAAAGCATCCTTCAAGGCGTCTGCCAGAAAGATTCCCGCGTCCTTGAGCATGGCTTGCCGCGCCTTGTCAGAAACCGGATCAGCTGACGCGGTTCGCATCTCAATAATATATCCCGGTCCTTTCTGACTGGTATAACCCATAGAAAATTTTGCATCGACGCTGAATAGGCCATCATATTTGGCATTGGCGGTCTGGCCTTGTTCAGGGCGGTTCGGGCGCAAGCGAAACGACCCGCCGTACTTTGCCTCCAATTCAGCGTCGACCTTATCAAGCGCTTGCCGCAGTTGGCGCTCCCATCGTTCCAATGCAGTCAATGTCACATTCCCACTCCCTGAACTCGTACGCTTCCTCTGGCCTCGCAGGCCATCCCGAATCATGCCGAAAATGTACTATATCGTATTTTCCCAAAAGGGCAAATCGCATACAACCCACCGTCTACTAAAGTCCGCTAACCCTCTTCCGTGTCGGCTGTTGATTATCTAGGCTGGTCAAAGACAATGCTGCCGAAGTTGTCGATATCCGCATAGCCTTTTTCCAGGACGCTCCAGCAGCTGTGTTCGATCGGATGAGTCAGAGTCGACTGACGTGTGCGGCAAACATTGAAGAGACAGCTCCCGGTGTCTTTGGTCAGACCCAGCCAGGCGAGAGGAATCCTGATGTAATAGTGACCCGGAGCGATTTTTTGGACCAGGACATCTGCTTCGCGGACGAGTGCGCCGTTCCGGTAGCAGGTGATTTCACCGGTTTCCCCGACAATCACCTGGCGATAATCCCGGGATTTTTTAGGGCAGACCCAGACCTCGATCTCATTGCTGCTGTCTTGATCCTTATACTGCACGGCAGTATGAAGGCACTCCGCATCCCGTGCCAATCGGAAGTTAGTAGAGAAAGCCGGCAGGCCTCGATGCTGGATCAGGACAAAGTTTTCACCGTAAGCTCCTTGTGTCTGAAGTTTTTCCGGAGTAGCTTCCTGGAGAAAGGGAACCTGCAATGAGCGCGGTTTCCGCAGTTCCTGGAAAAATGTTGTTTGATTGACGGCGACGCATTCCGGTGCGCTGGCCCTCTGATTGCCATGCTCCAGCGTCAGTTTCAGCACTCGCCCTGGCATCAGGAAGCTGGTTGCGGCCGTCAAATATACCTTGCCGCTCCAGTTTGCCGGAGCATATTTCTCCAAGTCCAGGGTAAAATACCGTTCGCCTGGCTGGTCCAGCCAATTGCCCAGCAAATAAATTTCCTCCGCGCTTTTTTGGCTGCCCCAGGGATGCACGCCGGGAGCTGGCTTGCTGTGCAGGACGCCCATGCTCAAGGCAATCCTGGAAAAGCCCTGTGGGGTCTGATAGTCAAGCATCAATCCGGCAAATTCCGTCGGACTGCGCCGGTAGCGATGGACATGGCCTCGTTCAATCCCGCTGTTGACATTAAAGGTATGTGACAGATGCAGTTGGACCTTTTTGGCGTTTTCCAACAGAAATGCAGCAGCCGCATGTCCAAGGTAGTCTTCGATCCGGTTGGAGGTGCCGCATTCCAACGTCAGGGAGGCAAGGTCGGCCTTGGCGATGAATGGCGCCAAGTTTGGCTGCACGCCGCTTTCATTGCGCCAACGATACTTGAACGTCCGCGCTTCCCGGACAACGGCGCCGTCAAGTGCAACATCAGCCGGGGTAGAGTCGCTTTCTGCAGGAATATAAGGGATTTCCGGCACTTTCATGGCCGGGGTGGGGTTGCCAGGCTTGATGGACAGTTCAACCGGTGCTTGCCCTGGCGCACCGGCTGTCAGCAGCCCACCTTCGGTATACGGTGGAATTTCCGGCCTGCCTCCGCAGTACAGCAGCTGATTCCCGCGCTTAATGCTGATCAGACCTTTGCTGTCGATGATGCGGCCATCGGCAAATTCCAGAAATGCGTTTTCGAAAGAATGCTCCTTTTTGCCAGCCAACGAAATCTGGTGGGTTCCTTTTCCCAACTGAACCAAAGGATACAGCTGACCGGCAAATTCCACATATTCGCAGACAGCATCCTCCTGGTTCACGCGCAATTTTGCATCCGCTGCAAAAACGATGACTTCAGCACGCTCGGCAGTCGAGGTCACTGTCAGTGGAAACGCCTCCCCGGAAATCTGAACAAGCGGAGTCGCAGCATAAAAATAATTCTGCGGCAGGTCATCGATAGCGTAAACGCCTGCCGGAGCAGGACTGACCACCACTTGAGCCATGCAATCAGCCCCAAGGTTCGACAGCATATACCGGTACAGACCAGGATTTTTGCCGGAATACAGCATTTTTGGCGAAGTAACCAAGCCTTCCCGCCAGCGGTATTTCCGATAATTTTCCTGCCGATCTTTTTCGCCGAGCACATATTTGGTAGTCACCTTGTCCTGGTAACGTTCGATGCGGTATTCCCAGATGGACAGATTGGCGGCAAAAGTGCTTAAATCCAGGCTGACTTCAATTTCCGAGGCATCGCTGCGGTTGATGAAGGAATAAATGGTCTCACTGCCGTTGCGCCTTTGCGAGCAGTAGCTTTCCAATTTAGTCTGAGGATCGTTCTTCCAGTCAGGGGCATAGCGCAGTCCCTGCACACGCAACGGCCCCTGTTCATGAAGAGCGCTCAGGTAAGGTATCTGCCGCAGCCGGAACGGATTCAGCGCCGGGATGAAGCCATTGGCCAACACGCGGTCAATGTAATCCACGTTGTCACGCCAATAGAGGAGGCAGAGCCGGCCGCCGGCGCGGTGGTCGACGAAGTTGGCTACAGCCATGGCCATGCCGGCAAATTCACGCCAGTTGCGGGGATTGAGTTGATGCGAAGCCTCAATGAAATTCAGCTCATGATACGGATTCCCGCGAGCATTTCCGAACATGACGACTTCTTTTTTCTTCCCCAGATGATACATGCTCTCCCAGAAGTCATTCCAGTGGTCATCCCGCACAAGGTCCATCTTCTGCCAGTCAATCAGATTAGTTGCTTTGGTTTCATCCAGGTAAATAAAGTCGACGCCCATAGTGTCGATATAACCGGCCATCACTTCGTTGACCAGATAGTCTATGACTCCTGGGCGGTTGACCATAGTGGGGAAATTATGGACGAATGTTCCGGGGAACAAGTTTTTGTCGCGGCCCTGGCGGTCTTTCAGCATGAAGTATTCTGGCCGTTCACGGACAATGGGGGAGAAGGCCATCCCTGAATTCAAAAACATGTAGCTGCCGATTTTGATACGGGGTGAAAGCGCCTTGATCCTGGCCAGGAATTCCCGGTTCTCCTGGCCGCTGATCTTCCCTCCTTTCTGGCCAGTATATCCGTTGAAGCGGTCATGTCGCCAGACCCGGTAATCCCCCCAGTCGCCCAAGGAATCGGTCAAGACCATGATGTCGCCATCTTTTAACAGAAGATCGAGTTTTTCAATATCGCTCAAATTCCTAAAATAAACGTATGTTCGCACATCTTGCAGCCATTGCGGGCCGGGTTTCAGACTGCCGAGATGCTCATGCACCACAGGGTCGTCGGTATATATCTCGTTGATAAATTGAGACCAGGCCCCGGCGAAAGCGACAAAGCAGTCTTCGACGCGAAAGCTCCCGTTCGCTTCAACGTCGATAGTGCCCAGGGACATCTCCCAGCCGTCAGGATGATAGTACAGATAATTTTCCTCTTCGATATAATTAGGAATGCCCGACAGCCACCAGGGATACACGAAACGACCGTTCAGCTTAGTCCGGTATTGGGCAAAGCTTCCGGCCGGCGAATCATGATACAGCAGCATTGCCTTGGTGGTATGCTTGTAAGTGGTGACTTTACGTGCGGACGTAAGCTTGGGCACCGGAACCAGGGGGCCGATATAGCCTGCGCCCAAATAATATCCGTCTTGATAAAATTCCGGCGTGAAAGCGACACGGGTGCGCGGGGTCAGAAAGACCTTCTCTGCGCCAAGGTTGCGAAAGGCTGTTTCACGACGAAGATAAGCGCCGTCTATCCACCAGGTCTTGTCGATTTCGAGGTCAGGCAGACCTGCATTTCGGCAACGGAAAAGCAATGCATTGCCACGGGTTTCAGCTGCAATGACCTGATCGTCCCGTTCAAAGGCTTCCGCATCCCCTTTCCTGCTTTTCAGGAAATAATGATTTTCAGCCTGCGCGACGATTTGGTTCTGTTCCCTGAAAACACTAGTCAGCGCCCCGGTTTTCTGGTCGAATAAAAACCGGCAGCTACTGGTTTGCAGCTGACCTGAAACAGTCATTGCACCGGCAAAAAGCAAAGCCAGGTAGCATGATATGCGCATTGGCAACACTCCCCAAAAAATCTGCGTCATCGGCGTCATCTGCGGATAAAACAACTATCCCTCAGCATTCAGCCTCGCCCCTAAACGCTCTCTGCTGCTGGCACTATGATCGGCGCTGACCAGGCGTAGCGTCCTTCGCGGTCTCTCAGTTGCAGTCTCAGCCAGGCCGGAGTTGCCTTGCGTGCCACTTTAAACTGCGCCGTCGTGATTTCGCGGCAAGGCTCGCCGGGTCCTTCCTGGTCTGGCACGGCGATCATGTAGCCGCGACTGAGGTTGGTCATGCCGATCACCTCCACGCATGGCGAAAAGTCAGCCTCAAACATATCATCCTTAAAACTGAGGCGAGTGATTTCCGGCCCCTGGGTGGCATAGAAGTCCCCGCGTTTCAAGGCCGCCAGCAGCGATTCCGGTGATGCGTCATCAGCAGCGATCATGGTCCAGCCCTTGAACAAGTCACGCGGCCGGTGCGTATCGTCGACCGCCACGGCCGGGAGGACGATTCCGGCATCGGACAGCTCATCCCAGACCTGCATGTTGTAGGCCTTGCCAATGTAGCGCGTCGCGGTGTTGTAGACCTCAATTGCGCTCAAATTCTTCAGGCTGGCGATTTCCGCCGAGGTGAAGCCAGACCAGTACGGGTGAGCGCAGATGCAGACAGCGCCGGCCTGCACTGCCTTGTCAATGACGTCCTGTGCCGGCGCCTCGCGGTCATACTGGCTGTAGTCTTCTGGCAAGCCCACGGCAACGATGTGCCAGCGGATTCCACGCGGCCCCATGGGGTGCATTTCCATACCGGAAAGCAGGGTCATGCCTAGGCCGTCCCAGGTCGACACCGGATTGGTGGCATGGTGATCCGTGAAGGCGACCGCATGGTAGCCGGCCTCGGCATAGTGACGGATCACTTCCTCCGGCGCGAACTTCCCATCGGAGGTGGTGCAGTGCGTATGCAGCAAGGCCTTGTACGTGTTCAGACGGCGACCATAGAAATCCATCATGTTTTGTTTCCTCTTAGCTATGAATTTGTTGCATGCCCTGGCCGGGATATGTCTTCGCCGTCAGCAGGCAGTCGGCTGACTATTTTCCAGGCTATGAACCAGGCAACGGCACCGGCCAGGATATCCGTCACCGCCCGCGCCCAGAACAAACCAGTGAGGCTGTCCGCCCACAAGGCGAGCAGCGACAGCGGCACCATCAGCCCCAGCATGCGCAAGGCCTTGATTGAGGCATCAAGGTTGGGATGGCCGCAGCCGATCAGCGCAAACCCGGAAAAGCGCTGGATTTCCAGAAAACAGAAGCAGACCGGCACGATGCGCAGCCACAGCACCATCACTGACTGCACGTCCGGGTCCGGGGTGAAAATCGCTGACAAGGGCCTGGCCAGCACAAAAAATAAAACAGCCGCTAGGCTCAGGAAGAAAATAGCCACAGCAATGGAAAATTTCAAGCATTGCCTGACCCGCGAATACAGCCGCGCCCCGAAATTCTGCGCGATCATCGGCATCAGGCCAATTCCCAGCGACATCGGGAACACGAAAGCGACCATTTCCAGGCGGCTTGCCGCTGACACGGCCGCCACGGCCTGGACTCCGAACTCGGCGGTAATCCTGGTGATGACAAACGTGCCAAGCGGAAACAGCAACATGCCAAAAATAGCTGGCAAGGCATAGCGGACAATGTTCCGCCAGGCCGCGAACAGCTTGGTATAAGGCATGGCCTGCCAGCGCAACAGCCCCAGGCGCGTAAGCACGATCAGGATCAAGCCGGCCGAAGCCATCTGGGAAATGACCGTCGCTATCGCCGCCCCCTGGATTCCCAGCCTGGGGAAAATTCCCACTCCGAAAATCAGCAGTGGGTCCAAGACCACATTCAGCACCATTCCGAAAATCGTCATGGCGCTGGCGGTCTTAGGCCGGCCAGCCGTGATCAGCACCTTATTACCCACCATGCTGATGCCGGCGGTGACGCAGCCATAAAACCAGACGTCCATGTAGGAACGCACCAGGCGCAGCGTCTCGCCCTTTGCGCCCATCAGTCCAAAAACCTTGTCAGCTGTCAGCACTCCAAGGCAGCCCATCACCAGCGCCGCACATGCGACCAGGAACAGCCCGGCAGACGTCAAGTTCCGCGCCAAGTCTTGGTTGTCGCCCCCCAGCGCGTGCGCCACCGTCGCGATGATGCCTGTGCCAGTGCCGTTAAAAATGCAGCCGACCAGCATCACGATCGGAAACGTAAATCCCATCGCCGCCAAAGGCTCGGCGCCACCGAGCTTGCCGACGAAATACGTGTCAGCGATATTGTAACCCGACATGGCGAGGGTGCCCGCCAGCATAGCCAAGGCCGTCTTCATCATCGTGGCGCCAATTGAACCACGAGTGTATTCAGCTCGAATCGACCGTTCAGACATGACAATACGCCGCTGCTTTCCTTGTATTTCTCTTCAACCGCCCACGCTTCCCCCTGGCACCGCTCTATCTGGTAAAATAAACGCCCTCTCCCTGTTGGCAACCCAATAGGCCGCGCTATTGCCCGGACGGATTGACAATAAACGGCTCATCAAGGATTTTCTTGAGGCGGCAAAGCACAAAACTGGCTCTTGCTGCTCAGTAACCGCTCACCGATTGATAATTAAACCGCAGGGTGCCCCCCTTGCCTTACCTCATTCAAATTCCTGCAAGTCTACGGTTTGCATCAGGAAGCCCATTCTGGTGATGGAAAGCATCATGCCAGTGTGCAGGCAAAATCATGTTCAAGCACAAAATCACTATGATTCTGCTGAAAGCCGTTTGAAAAGGGGCGTGTAGTGGCCTATTTTTACATCGGCTCAAGAAATCAAGCCCCCCCTGGGGGAGCCTCCATCCAATGGTCGTGCGCACGAGGGCGACGATTTATGTGTCACCCCTTCCAGGACTCCAAACACTATGTGCCTCACCCAGGGCTGCGCGTCGCCTGGCGGAACCGCTTACCCTGGGCTTTTATGTTGCTGGCGCTTCAGGCCGCCAGGTTTACATACATTAGTCCGAGGCATGTACTGCATGCTCTCATCACAAAACTTCCCACATTAACAAAATTTATCCTCCGAATTGCAAAACGCCAAATCCATGCTAATTTTTTCTTACATCTGAATCTCCTTGTTTTGGTTAGGGTTAGGCTCTACATCAAGATAAGGGTTCAGATGCACCTTGTCAAATATCGAATCCTATCACAAAATTTTGCATATTAACTTAATTCAAGATGACAATGCTCATTGAAAGGATTAATTCTGTGTTTGGTTAAAAAATAACCAAATGCATGTAGATTTGGTACAGATAAAAGTGTAGTTATGTCAATTCTATAATTGAATAATAGCTGATTATTAGGTACTACATTCAAAAATAGAAAAATTTTGCTGATGAAGAAAAAAACTAATAGTAAAAAACAACTTGAGTTTTCTTTTCTTACTCAAGCTACAATACATCAAAACAAAGAGTCATGGTTTTCAAAAGCAGAAAAAATATTAGGAATATCCAATGACGGTGGATGGCCAGATTCATTTGGCCAGGCATTGCATTCAATCTCCACATCAAAAACAATTACGGTTGTTAGTCTATTCAGTGGTGCTGGTGGGCTTGATATAGGATTTCATGACGCAGGGTTTAAAATTTTAGAATGCAATGAGATTGTTCCATTGTTTGCGGAGACATTGGCACTCAACTCCCGAGAAGGCCAACGATTTACGGGAACAAAAGTACATTGCATAGACATAAAGGACTATGTCCCTGAAGTTCCGCATGTCGATTTTGTGATAGGTGGGCCTCCCTGCCAAACATTTTCCGCAGCGGGTGCCAGAGCAGCGGGAGTCATGGGAACTGATGACGAAAGAGGAGAGCTGTTCCTAGAGTATGCACGGATACTCAAATTACTTAATCCTAAGGGCTTTTTATTTGAAAATGTTTATAGGATAGTTGGAGCGCAAGGGGGAGAACCTTGGAAAAGAATACAAGAAGAATTTAGGCAACTAGGATATATTCTCTTTTGGAGGATACTTGACGCTGCGGATTATGGGGTGCCACAATTCAGAGAACGATTAATCATCGTCGGATTAAAGGAAGGAGAATTTCTCTTTCCAAAACCCACGCATGGTCCTGACTCGTCAGATAATAGACCATATTATTCCGCAGGGAAAGCTGTGTCTAATATTCCAAATCATATTATCAAAACAAGTGATGGATTGAGTGGAAGACATGGCTATTTGCTTAATGACATTCCCCCAGGACTGAACTATAGTTTCTATACGGAAAGAATGGGACATCCACAACCAATCTTTTCTTGGCGTTCAAAATTTTCTGATTATCTGTATAAAGCAGACCCGGATGTCCCGGTTCGTACAATCAAGGCTCAAGGCGGACAGTATACTGGGCCGTTGAGTTGGGAAAATAGATACTTTACAATAGAGGAGTTAAAAAGATTACAAACATTCCCTGATGATTATAAGATTGTTGGTAGGAGGCAAAAAGTAATCCACCAATTGGGTAATTCTGTGCCTCCTCAATTGGCGCGTATTTTAGGTATAAGCGTAATGAACCAGGTGTTCAATGTTTCTTATCCATTCGAAATATGCTACCTAAGAAATGATGAACAACTGGGTTTTAGGAAACGTAAATCTGAATTAACAGATGTCTATGCAAAAAAAGCAAAAGACGCAATAGAAAAAATAAAGACTAAACATGAAGGATGCGAAGTATCCAAGCTGAAGGATTGTGGCAGTGGCTATATAACGATATCGTCAGACCTCTCATATAAAATGCAAAAGTCCCTGAGCGAAGATGCAAGTTTCCTATATACATATATGCTAAACCAGGCTGATTGGGAATTTTCTATTCGACCAGCAGGAAATGAAGGCAAGCTTTGTTATGATGTACATATCAACATACCAGAGTTCTTCAAAAAAGAGGAAAAAACACTAGCCATTCAATGTGCGGTATATTCCCGAGACCCACAATCTTTGCTGGCTGTATGGAAGGTACTAGAATATTTCATCAAAGATAATTTCTGGAGGGATGACTTAGTTCAAGTGTTCGGATACTATCAATATAAACGAAACTATTTGATAGACTTAAAGCTAGTTGATGTCGAGCTGGCCTCAAGTGATTTCTGGAAAGTCGCAAAAAAAATAACGTCTGGCGATGGTATAGGCGAAATAACAACACTAAAAAGAATAAAGGAGTTATGGGGCTTATCTATATCTGACGAAATTCTGCTCAACGCCCTTGGAATGATGAAAAAAATAGGTTATGAAATAAGAAGTCACAACACAAACAAACAAATCAGGCCTGGCAAGTTTTTGATTCCATACTCATTTGCTTCACTAAATGAGAGGAGTCTCCAGCGTTTAACATCATTGTAAATTAGAGGATGCAATGCCTGAACATTATCTTAAAATTTATAAAGACAAGAGCGTGTATGTCCGCGAGGATGGAACTTGTGAGATTTTTTTAGAGGGTTCGCAAAGTTCTGAGGCCGCAAGACGTGCTGCAGATATAAACCAAAAACTGAACTCAGGCTATTTAGATAATCTCATTTCGGGCTTAGTTGATGGAACTATTCCATTTGATATAACTGCTGTTCCTGAATCTCTTCAACAGAACTTGCGTGACCTTGTTTGTTCCGTAACAAGTGAAGTCGGAAGGGCTTTGTGATTGGGCTGTCTTTTTTGCAGTTAACAATAAAGACGCTGGCTCCAGAACAATGCATCCGCTTGCACAAAGGCGGAAAATCAGCTAATATTTTTTCCTGGACAGAAGGTATTTCTATGCGTACTATTGACAATAAATATATTACGCCTATCCTTCGCAAGCATAACCTATTAAGCCTTAATGCAGACGGAATAATGATGACCAGGAGCTTGGCTGAAAATTATCCCTACTCATCTTTGTACAAAGCTCAGTTGCGGGGCGCAAAAGATCAATGGTTATCGATAGTTGAGTTTCTTGAAACTGAGTCCTTCAATACTGAAGAAGCACTTAAACTGCTCATAAAACTGCTAATTAATAGAGCAGAAGTTTTTGAGAAACTTGCAGACGACACTGTGCAAAAGCTAGGAAATATAGACAAAAATGATTTGTCAAAGCAGTCCGTACTTGAAATGCTCATCTCACATCGCAATTCATCTGACTATGCTGCAAGATTACTTGAAATTTCAATGCACGCGCTTTGCCAAGCAGCCATAGAAAGTGGTTCAATTACATATAGTTTAAATCCTCTATCCCAAATGAGGTCGGCAAACAAGAAACATGGGAATATTGGTGATGTTGAATTTCTTGATGGCAAAATAATTATTGAGTCATGGGATGCAAAATATGGAAAATCATATCTTCGGGAAGAGCTTGAGGAATTACATGAAAAATTGGAATACCATCCCGAGGTTGAGATTGCAGGTTTTGTTACATCAGAGCCGCCAATATTGAATGATGAAATTTCATCTAGAATGGAAGAGCTTATTGAACTTCATGGCGTAGATATATCAATAAAAACATTTGCAGAGTGGGTAGATTATATATTCGAGAAGTGTATGAGTTCCGATGAAATGATTACAGAAAGCGATCTTGCATCAAGATGGCTTGAGGCGTATACTCTCTCTCTGGCGCAACGTAAAAGAAAAATTGCTCCAATTGATGAACCATGTATTGGATGGCTGAAATTGTTAAACGATATTCTCCAAAAACAAAATTGAGACGACATTGTGCAACAGATGTATGGCAACTTCCCCTGATAGGCGTGTCTTGGTGCAACAATGGCTGAATTCGTTGTGGATGGTCCGCTACGCAGGCAGCGAACATCGCCGCAAGAGGGACATGGAGAGGCGCGAGACGCGCATCTCCAAAGGGCGCAAGGGGCTGGAGTACCTCAACACAGTGAAGAGGAAAAAGATCGACGTGCAAAAGCCCACCTCGCAGGTGTCCCGCATGCTGGAGCGTTCGAAGTGCCTGAAATATTTTGACGTGCGCATTGAGGAGGACGGCAAGACCAGCTGGTCTGAGCGCAGCGATGTCATTGAGTAATCGGTCACTGATTGATACTTGGGGTTTAGGTAAGCTGTGGAGCTAGGATGCCAGGCTTCAGCCTGGGGATGGACATGCCCCGAAAGTGGTGCCTTGTAAAGGCACCACTACAGAAGACTGCCCCATTACTCACAAAATCTGTTCCTGCTGCTCATCTCACGTTCGCCGCTTGCTGGAATCTATTTGCCGCGTTAAAGTAATCATCATGCCAGGCCACATCAAAACCAATGTCTTCCTGACCACGTCACTCCTGCTAGGCTTGACGTTTTCGGCGCACCCGCAGCCAGTGCCTCTACCGGTCGAGCCGACCCATTCCGTTGTTATCACCACTAAGGACTCTCCCATGCAGGCTTCTGCCCGTCAAGCCTTTGAGAATATGGCTGCCAATGGCACCCTCGCCGACTTTCTCGCAACGCGCAACACCAGAAACGTCGTGACCCCGACCCTGGGCGGCGATGTCTTCTGGCGCGACCTGGCAGAATGCTGCGGCTGGCGCATCCAGCAAAACGCCATCTTCAGCAACTGCCGCATTCTGGACAGCGAAAATTACCGCCATGCCTGGGGAAGCCTGGGATACCTTGAGGAACTGCTGCTCGGAAATCCGCCCTCACGGCTGAGCAACTACGCCGAACCTGGATACCGCTTCTACAAATACCCAGCGGAAAAAACTCCCAGGCGCGGCGTTGTCATTCTGCTGCATGGACTCGGCAACCGCGCCCACAACATGAGCGGCATGGCCAAAAAAGCCGCTGCCGCTGGCTATGACGCGCTCAACTACGACTATCCGACGTTCGCCGAGCACATTTCCACCCACGGCCAGCGCTTTCTCAATGCCTTCCGAACCGAGCTGGCAGACATCCCGCCAGGTGAAGACATTTTTTTTCTCACCCACAGCCTGGGCGGCATCATCGTGCGCGTCGCCCTGGCCAA
>MWEG01000002.1 GCA_002070945.1 Lentisphaerae bacterium ADurb.Bin082 | reverse complement strand
GGCAGGTGTGCTGCTAGACGCGGGTTTCCTGCAAATTGTCCCAGCGGAGCGCCGGGATGTGTACTGACCCATTACTTTCACCGCCTACAGGTTAAACGTGATTGCATTTTGCAGGCTTCAGGCTCGCTTTGGGAGCATTTTCACAACAATCGGAAGAACCAGATTTTATTCTGTCCGCCAAAAGATGAAGGTGCTCTTTGATTTCGCATTCCCAGAGTACAATCACCTTCCAGCCGGCCGCTTCAAGCGCTGCCCGGTTCCTCGCGTCCCGCTCCACGTTCCGTTGGAATTTCGCTGTCCAGAACTCCACATTGGATTTAGGCATAGTAGCGGTCTTGCATCCCTCGTGCCGATGCCAAAAGCAACCGTGGACTAAGACAACCGTATGCCATTTACGCAGGACAATGTCCGGATGCCCCGGCAATTTTGGATCATGCAGACGATAACGGAAGCCTAGAGCATGCAAATGCCGCCGAACCACCAGCTCCGGCTTGGTATTCTTCGACCGAATCCGGCTCATAACCGCACTGCGCTGCTCAGAAGTAAGGGTGTCCATGAAAATTTATTTCCATTCCCAACCAATATCGATGCGTCATTTTCAAAAACGACAAGGTAAAAACAGCAGAAAAGGGGTCAATTATATTACGTGCCCTATCTTTTTCCGCTTTATCTGCACCGCGTTTGATTGAATCTGCAAGTGTTGCAAAAGCTTCTAAAAGTTTTTCGTCAGATATCCGGGGCAGAAAAGTTATTTTATCACTCCTATTCAATCCAGCTTGTTAAGCATCCTTACAAGAGCACTTCCCATTGCGTATGCTAAATTTACCGGAACCGCATTTCCTATTTGTTTATATATGCTTCCTATTTTCCCTTGGAATTCCCAATCATCCGGGAAGGTTTGTATTCTGGCATATTCGCGTGTTGTCAACGGGCGCGTTTCTTCCGGATGACAGCGCTCTGTCTGCTTTTGGGCAGGGGCGCATGTTAACGTTAGACTCGGTTCATCCCAGGAAAGCCTTCTGGCCATTCCTGTTTTTCCCCCACCCAGATAAAACGACCTCTTCATGTATTCTTTTTGGATTTTCAACGGCAAATCTCTCCAATATCCCCCCTGGGGAACTAAGGACAATATTTCCTGTTTTCTTTTAGGATATTTTTGTCCGGGTGAATCAGGGACATCGGTAGGATACAGGTCGCCAGCCTTCAAGGCATCTCTTACCGTTAAAATACGTTTGTATGGAGAAGGCCATTCAAATTGAAGTTTATCAGTTAGGTCGTTCCTGATCCCAACCAGAAATAGACGTTCTCTTTTTTGTGGAACCATGTAGAATATAGCCTTCAAGAATTGCGGCTCGACAAGAGTATATCCAAGTTCGCTGATGACATCTTTTATTGTTGCCAGGGTTCTTCCTTCATCATGCTCAAGTAAACCTCTGACATTTTCACCGAGAAAAATCTTGGGTTGTACTTCCTTGACCACTCTGGCAAACTCAAAAAAAAGTGTTCCGCGCGTATCTTCAAAACCGAGCTTTTTCCCGGCGTATGAAAAAGCTTGACATGGAAAGCCCCCTGAAACCATATCCACTTTGCCCTTATACTGGTCAAAGGAAATTTGAGCCACATCACCTTCCAAAACATTCCATTGAGGGCGGTTTTTGCGAAGAGTATCACAAGCATCAGGCATAATTTCATTCAAGGCAACATGTTCAAATCCTGCCTTCTCCAAGCCTAATGCCAAGCCGCCTGCTCCGGCAAATAATTCTATGCTTGTATACTTTCTTTTAGGTTTTGTTTTCATCTCATCATCCCACCGTGTATTGAACATCTGTCTTGCCTCATCAAAAACAAGCAATTGATCCCGGTGGTAAACTCTATAATTGCTAACAGGATGATGAATAGGAATAAGCTTTCCATTGGCGTTCCATCGCTCCAAGGTCTCTTTTGAGACAGAGAGTATATCCGCCACCTCGGTAACACTGAAATATTCGCTATAATTGGAACTTTTCATTTTATTCTTGGCTTATAAATTACATGGGCAATGTGCGAAATCTTCTGATAGAAGTAAACATTTGGCAAAGTACATCTGAATCTTTATTTCAAAAAATTTCTAAGTTCTATCGAAACGAGGAGATTCAGATACAAGAAAAAATTAGCATGAATTTGGTGTTTTGCAACTCCGTGGACACATTTCCCTTGAGCGCAAGGGAGTCGGCCAGCCATTGATAATGGCCATCCTGACAGCACGTTTCCAGTGCTTATGCCGCTCCGCTGCTGTGGATGGTGTCTACGTCTCTTTGCGCCGACGGCGTGACCGTAGAATGCAGCATGCGTGCCTATTCCCGATGCCCTCAGGCCAAAAACGCGGCATATCTTGAGCTGAACGCTTACCTTACCGCGGCAATGCCAAACAGCGCTGCGTTAGCCCCTAAGGCAGCGGCTTGCAAATCGGGCTGACCAGACGCTGGTTGCAGATTTTGCCTAAGCGCTTCAGCGAACAAGTCAAAGCTGGCGGCAATCTGACCGCCAAAGACGATTTTTTCCGGATTGAAGCGCTGGCACCAGGGGGTCAGGACCTTGCCAAGATCAGCGCCGAACTGCTCATAGACTTGGGTGGCCTGCTTATCCCCGCATTTGGCTGCCTCGGCAATGCCCTTGGCGCCACCAGCAAAATCATAGCGCGGATTCAACTTTTGGTATGCTGCGATCAGCGCCCGCGCCGAGACAAAATCCTCGACGATGCCATCGCGGTATGGCTTATTCCAGACACTGACTTCCGTTGCCGGACTGCCCATTTCGTTATTGAAGAATTTGCCATCGGCACAGAAAGAGACTCCGATGCCGGTTCCCAGGGTGACGCCAGCAATTCGGTTGCAGCCCTGCCCTGCCCCGAGCCACATTTCGCCAGCCAGAAACGAATTGGCATCATGCCGGAACCAAAACGGGATGCCAGCGATCTCCGGCAAAAGCTTCGCCAAGCTGTCTTTCAGACTGATGCCATAAAGGCAGGCAAACTTGTGCTTCATCAGGCTGATGCCACGCTCATAATCAAAAGGGCCTGGAGTCGATACGCCAATACCGCCAATGACTTTCCCACGCGACAGCGCGTGCCGGATCAGCTCCGTGTATGTCGCCAGAACGGCTTCCAAGGTTCCATCTGAACAGACCGGATACTGGGCAAACGATCCGGACACAACGCCGCCTGACGCATCAATCAGCGCCGATTTGAAACTGGTGCCGCCTGCATCAATAGCCAGGACAGCGCCAGACCTTGCATTGTCATCCTGCGTATTCATTCAAACGAACTCGGTAAAGTTTTTCTTCAGGCAGGTTTTGTGCACACAGACCGGCTGGTCGCCGAGGTTTTCGATGACGTATTCACCCATGTTGGTCGGCACGACGACCATATCCAGGTAATTCTGCTCAAAGCGGTATTCCGGATTGGCTTTCGAGTAAACCACGACGCGTTCGCCATCCACCAGATTCAGGACATGAAAGACGCCGTCAGTATTGCCTTCAATCCGCTTTTCGAATTCATAGCGGTACAAGTTGAAATACAGCAGGTCATGTTCACCTACCACATACTCAGCCCAGCCTTCGCCGGAACGCAATTTGCGGGGCTTCTGCACCAGATTTTCCTTCACCCACGATGACGTCCGGCTCGTTTCCAGCGTGCGTTCGCCGTGATACGTATGAATCGGGCGCGGAATGCCATCCAAGTCCGGACGCAGATAGTCGTACATTTTGAAAGTATAGGAACCCACGGTCAGGCTGCCAATCTCCAGGATAAGCTGATTGCGCCCAGAGGAATGGATGGTTCCTGCTGGCAACAGGAACTGCATGCCGGGCTTAGATTCTTCAAAATGCACATATTTTTCGTAATCGACCGGTGAGTAGTCCTTTTCCGAGCGCTTGGCTGCGGCGATGAATTCCGCCGGGTCTTCTCCTTCCCGCAGTCCTACGAAGGTGCGAGCGCCATGTCCAGTGGCGATGATATAGTAGCTTTCATCCTGTCGGCCGTGTTCATTGAAGTTCTCTTTGATATACGTTTTGCCGGGATGCAGCTGGATGGACATGTTGCCATTGCTGTGCCAGGTGTCGTCGTAGTTGAAGCGAATCGGGAAATAACCCTTGAAAGTATCAACGCACTGCCGCCCCATCAATGCATCGCCTTCCTTGCAGACAAAGGTGAAAAACGGGATTTCGACTATCGTTTTCCCGGCCTCAATCAGCAGGCTCACTTCGAGCGGAATCAAATCAAAAACCCAGGCGCAATTCTTCATCGCCTCAGGAAGATTGCGCAGTCTCTTGATATAATATCCGCCCCAGACACCTTCGAGGTAGACCGGCTTGCAGCGGAAGGGATACTTGACCAGAGAAGCGCAAATCGCATTAAACACCTCACGCGGAAGCATCTGCGTCTTCACAAGATCATCACTGGCAATGTAGAAGTCAATCAAATCCTGTTTCAGGAGTTTTGCCCGCAGGTGCATAGCCAGCTCGAAGTCATAGTAATAACAGCGCCGCATCATTTCCTTGAAGGGACGCGCAGCCGCATCGCCAAGATTCCGGTAGCCACCCCGTTTAATCCTCAAAATGGCCTGTTTTGGAGTGACATCCAGATAGACTGCGATGCCGCAGATTTCCCGCAACTCATCCGAACAGGCTCCAGCCCCAAACACAAGATGCACGCCAGCGCTGCCTGAAATCTTCTCTTTTAGCGCTTTGAGTTTGCCGGAATCAAACAAAGTTTCGTAGCCGCCCTCAAAAAGCTTGCCGAACAGAAGCACCGGGTCCTTTTCCAGGTCCTGCTCTAGGTTGTCCGCCAGCATCGCATCAAGCTCCTGGGAACTCTTGTAGCAGGCTGACAGATCACTGATTGTAACTGGAATAAGTTGCTTCTTCAAAGCGCCGCTCAGCAGGTTGACCAAGGCACGCCAGTCTGCCCCGACATAGCCATCAAGACAAACCGTCACACCAGGCGCTGTCTGCAAGCGCTGCCGGATTTCCTTGACCAGCCGCTCGCTGACCGGTTGGATGCCGGAAATCACACCCTCGGCAACCTGCGCCGGCAATTTCGGACGGTTGACCGGATTGAGGTCCTCATACGGATACGGATTGAACATAAAACTCATCGCGAAATACTCCCTGTTTTCGGTTAAAATGCGTAAAACTCAAAAGCATTGAGCCTGGCGAACAGCTCCAATTGCGCCCGCACATCCCCTTCAACCGCCGCAAAGTGCTGGGTTGCACCGACCCGGAGGATGTTTTCAAACAACTCACTGACCGAACCTTCTGTACGGAAATCAGCATGCGAATAACTGCACAAGGCATGTTCACCAGGCAGCGCCTCTGCCGTGAAACAGACGATTTTGAAATTGTCCTTGCCTTGAGAAAAATGCGCGAGCGTCTTCAACCCCGCCGGGATGCGATACCAGGCAAAGGGCGCACCAGCGTATTTGAAGGAAGTTTTGGCAAAACGGGTGTCTCGGGAAATCCGCACATGATCGGCAAAGCGCTCGTCCGTGTAATCATGCGGACCGGCATGACCAGCGGAAAAGGTGTTGCCGCCCTGCTCGACATAAAACGGCTCGACGTAATTGATGTGCTTGCCAGTCAGTTGCCTGAGGATATAAAAGATAACGCCGGCGCCAATATCTCCTTCCGGAGTCAGGATCGCATCATGCGCATGGAAAGTTGGCGGATAAAAGCCGGGACGCAGCCCGATGGTGTGAAACAGCTCGTGGTCAACATCGTTAAAAATCAGTGCGTCAAGCTCATATTGATCGCGCAAGGCGCCTAGCGCCAGCGAAGCTCGGGCTGACTCCCGGAACAGTCGCGCATCGACATCCGGCTCGACAAAGTAGCGCGAGGAGAGCTCCGCTACCCAGGCATCAGCGGCATCGTCGCTGATTGCATCTGTGGCTGCCTTCAGCGACGCATAGCTGATGAAGTCCAGCTCTGGGCCAATGCGGGAAAAGACTTTGTAGGGATCAATGTAGGTTGAACACATGATCCGATTGTAAACCGGCAGCAATCCGAAGCGCGCCCGACGCAGCTGCGCCTTGGTGTATGATGCCGAAATAAAAGTTTCCAGGCGGCTTTGGACATCGGCGAAGTTTCCGACAATCACCTCGACTTTCCGTCCCAGGCGCGGGATGGAGCCAGACCCCTCAAGGCTGCCGACCAGTCCGCCCTGGGCAAGGAATTCGATAAAGTCATTCTCATCCCGCGTATCGCTGTAGGGCATTTTGTCTCGTGTCGGCAAGTACAAGGCCAGGGGAATATCGAACATATCGCGCAAGAACGCGATCCAGGGGGAGTCTTCGCTCCAGGACAAAAACGTGCAGATAACGCAATCGACTTTTTCCTGCATGAAAAACAGGATTGCCTTTTCCATGTCTTCCCGCTCGTAGGCAACGCCTGGGAAAGCACATTCGGCCAACTCGCCCAGTTGAGCAGTCAATTCCGCCCCAAAACGCCCCCTGCGCTCTTCATACGTGCCGTCTTCACAACCAGCACCGAGCTGGCGAAAACGACGGCAGCCCACCAGCAAAACACCGACTTTCGGCTTATGCCTTTTCATCACGTTTCCCCCTGACTTTATTCTTGCTAATCATATCATGCGTGCGCAGAATATATTCTTCAGCGCGTTCCAGGTCTTCTGAAACCAGGCTGATAACCAAAAAGTCAAGCACAAAATACTGTGCAATCCGCGAAGTCATGGCGCCTAGGCGAAAAATCTTTTCCTCAGAGGCCGTAAGCAGGTTGACATCTGCCAGCTTCGCCAGCTTTGAGTCAGGATAATTGCTTACCGCTATCACCGGAACTTTCTTCTTCGCGGCAATTTCGGCCATTTCGCAGACATGACTGGTTTCTCCGCTGAAGGAGATGGCCAGCACTGCATCGTCAGGATGGCACAGGCCAAGAAAAATCCTGGCGAATTCGGCGTCCTGATGAAAGATGACCTTGAAGCCAAGCCGTATCAGCTTGATCTGGATGTCCTCCGCAACAATCCCGGACATGCCCGCAGCCAGCAGATAAATCGTCTTTGCGCCGGACAATATCTGCACTGCCCGGGAAACAGCTTCCTCTTCCAGCAGCCCGATAGTGTCATAAAGCGTTTTGACATTGTTGTCCAGAAAACCCTTCTTCAGGCCAGCAAAGGTATCTTCTGACGCCGACTTCACTTTCACCGGCATGAACTCGGCGGCCAGGGACTGCTTCAAATCCGAAAAGCCGCTGTAGCCAAGCTTCTGACAGAAACGGATCACCAGCGCATCGTCGCAATTGCAGAGTTCAGCAATATCACGCACCTTGTTCCGGATGATCCGAGTCGGGTCTGCCAAGATGCAATCCGCGATGTCACGGTACTTGCCGCTCAACTTCGAATGCAGCCGCTGAATCTGTAAAATGCACCTGGGAGTAATGTTCATAGCCGCCGCCCTAGTCAATTTTATTGAAACGATTTCTAAATATAGTCATCTAATATGAGAATGCAAGCTGCTTGCGATGGGATAGGAGGCACTAAAACGAATTCTGTCAAAGTCCAAGATTGAACCTTACAATTTGTCGCGATATATTTCAATTCTTCCGGGGTCTACGCTGGTTAGGCGTTCATCACCTCCCCGCAAGCAGACGACATTATCCCGAAAATCACCGTAAACAGCCACATCTAACTTCGCGTAACCCATAACCTCAATTCCATCTGAAAGTAGCCAAAAGGGAAAAGATGACTCAACGCATATTGGTATTGGGAGCAACTGGCGCCATGGGACAATACCTCGTCCCGAGCCTAGCCAAAAAAGGCTATCAAATCGACACGGTTGCGCTGAACGATGCACCTTGGACGTTTCCCAACGTGACCCACGTCAAGGCCGACGCCAAGGACCAGGCCTTCTTCTTGGAGTTGATGTCCCGCAAATACGATGCGATGGTTGACTTCATGACGTATCCGACCAGCCAAATCGCGGCGTACTTGCCCCTGGCATTGAAAAACGTAGGTCAGTACATATTTTTGTCATCTTGCCGAGTCTATGCTGACTTGGAGCATCCAATCAAGGAATCGTCGCCTCGATTGATTGATGTGTCCGACGATCCTTGGTTGCTGGCCTCTGACGACTATTGCATCTACAAGGCTCGCGCAGAGAATGCGTTGCGCGCATCTGGATTTAACCATTGGACGATTGTGCGCCCGGCGACGACGTTTTCCCATAAACGTTTCCAGCTAGTCACCTTGGAGGCGGCTTTGACGGTTCGTCGAGCACGTGAAGGGAAGCCGGTGGTGGTGCCCATCGAGGCCAAGGACAAGCACGCCACCTTGAGCTGGGGCGGCGATGTCGCGGAAATGATTTCCGGGCTTGTCTTCAACCCCAAGGCGATGGCCGAGGACTTCAACGTCTGCTCGTCAGAACACCATACCTGGGGTGAAATCGCAGAGTACTACTACGACATCTGCAACCTCAACGCCGTCTGGGTTCCCAAGGAAGACTACTACAACATCCTCGGTGCTCACGAGTTCAATCCAGGACTCAGGTGGCAGCTCGAATACGCAAGGCTCTTCCAAAGAATTTCAGACAACTCGAAGGTCTTGGCGGCTACTGGACTCAAGCAGGAAAACTTCAGAACACTTTACGACGGGCTGAAACACGAAATCCAAAGGTTCCCTGAACTGTCCAATATGCAAGAATGGCCAAAGTCCGCCACCTACGACCGAATGGATAACTACCTGAAGGATCGAAAGCTATGAGAAAATCTTTCGCAAAGCACGACCAGCCGCTGCTCATCGGAGTCGTCAGGGAGCGAACAGCCAGGGACGCCATCGCCAAAATCATGAGTTGCAAGACCCACGGCGCCACGGGAATTGACCTGCATCTCTCCTGCATGGACGAAAGTGCCAGAACCATTGACCAGCTGCGAGGCGTGGTTAACGCCTGCCCGCTCCCAATACTCGCACTGAACTACAACCATTCCTACGATTGGAAAGATACGCAAGCCCCGGAGGAAGAACGAATAAACCTGCTGATGAACGCCATCCACGCCGGCGCCGCAGCCATCGACCTCCAGGGGTACTCATTCCATCAGCCATCAAAACACAATTTCTGCGGAACAGACGACTTCTCGTTCACCAAGGGAAATCCCAAGGAAATCGTCACGGATCAAGCCGTCATTGACAAGCAGCGAAAGCTTATTGACGAAGTCCATGACCTGGGAGCAGAAGTCCTGATTTCCACCCATCCAGGCGTTTTTCTCGACTGCCAGCAAGTCTTGGACCTAGCACGCTTCCTCGAACAAAGGCAGCCCGACATGATCAAAATCGTCGCCCCGTGCCAAAACCATCTCCAACTGGCAGAGGCCATCAAGACGCAAATCGTGCTGGAGCAGGCAATCAAGACTCCCGTGCACTACCATGTCAGCGGAAAGGCGGGACGGCTCTCCAGAATCATCAACCCGCTCCTCGGTGGGCACCTGATCTTCTGCTCAGATGGCTTCACCCCAAACGCAAACTTCGAACAATCCGACCTCGCAACCACAAAAATCGCCCTGGATGCCCTGAATAATATCCTCCTGTAGGATATGAACCGGCGCATACGGATTTCCTCTCAGTGGCGAATTGACATGGCGAGCCTCGGGATTACTTTCACGGAATTGCGATATTCACCCAAAATTAAAAATCAGGAGCGAAAAATGAGGTATTTGTGGTTGCTTGTCGTCTGCATGAGTGCATTGGCATTTGCGCTTGAGCCGTTGGTGCTGGTGGATTTCGAGACCTTGGAGGGAGTGACAAAGACTGGTCAGCAATCGTCATTCAAATTGATTGATCAAGCCGCTGTCGGTTCAGGGGCGATTGAGGTCACGCTGCCTGGCACGGTAGCTTGCCGTCTTCCCTTTGACATTCCCGAGAAGCAGAGTTGGAATGAGTATCAGGGGATATCGTTTCAAGTAAAGGGCGACGGCTCTGACGTCTGGATGCCCATATCTCTTGTCAGCACCCAGGGTTCGTACAGCTACGTCTATTTTGTGCCGCTGACATCGACTTCATGGACAACGTACAAGGTTGGTTGGGATGAGTTCATTCCAGAGTCCGCTGTTGGCCTGATCGGCGAACTGGGGAGCTTGCCGCCTTGTGGCATTGACATTGTGCGCTTCGGCTGCCGATGGAATATCTGGTACGACAACGCGCCGATCCCCCAGCATACGGCGTGCTTTGACCAAGTACAGCTGGAGCCTGTAATAGATAAGACTCAAAGCTCCTTTCAGCCTAAGTCGCCCGAGCAATTTTTGACGAAACTCCGCGAAGGCAAGCCGGTACTGATTCAATGCCAAGGAGATTCGATCACCGCCGGAACAGGCCTCAGGGACAAAGTGACGTCTCGCTACTCAATCCAACTCCAGAATATCCTGCGGGAATGGCTGGGCAACGAAGGCATTACCGTACTCAACCGAGCCGTGGGCGGCGCCAGGACCAATGACTTGAGAGCCTGGCTCAATCGCGATTTCATAGGCGAAACCCCGGACTTGGTCACAGTCTGGATCGGATACAACGACAAGTCAGGGGCAATCGGCAGAGAATACTACGCCAGGACGGTCAACGACTATATTGACCGAATCGCCCAAAAAACAAAAGGCGAATCCGCCATCCTGCTCATCGCAACCGGACCGGGAAAAGGCCCAAGATTCACGATGATGGATGACTTCGCACAGGAAATCCGAAACATCGCCAAAGACAGAAAACTGCTGCTTTTCGACGCCAGCCATATCCTCAAATCGCTGGGACACGAGGCGTTCTGCGATTTGATGGCAGATATGGCGCACCCCAACGAGGCAGGACATCAAATGGTCGCCGAAAAATTGGCGGACTTCCTGGTCGATGCCGCAAAAATCACCACCCCGAAACCCGTTAAGCAACAAAAGTCGGCACCGCCACAAGGGCAGGAATACACGACCACGTTTGAAGGCGACGCCGAAGACTGGAAACTGGAGCGACAAACAGAATTGACCACTGAACTCGCACAGGACAACGGAACATGCCTGAAATTGACGGCTGTCGAAAAAAATACGGATCACGTCCGAGCCTGGTCCAAGCCCATCAACGTCATCCCCGGGCAAGTCTACCAAGTCGAAGCCGATGTATTGAACAAAATCACCACGGGAAGATACGGAATTTATCTTGCGGAATATGATGAAGGCGACGGCAAGGGGCAGTTTAACAGCTTAAAAATGCACTGCGTCATTTCACACAAGGGCAATGCCACGCGCTGGACGCGACACGACGGCAAGTATACCGTGCCAGAAGGCATCAAGTCAATTCGAGTCCTGGTCTGGATTGCAAAAGAATCCATCGGAACGCTGTACTTTGACAACCTGAAGGTCAGCCCTAAATGAGTGGAATAAGGGCGAGAGACGAGAAAATATTGTTCCATCCGCAGAAATGCTAAAAGCGCAAAACATACAGCAGCCTGAAGGAAGTACTACATAGACCGCGTACGACAAAAGCCCCAAGCAAGAAAATAAAAAACTGGAAATCCATGTAAATTCTTTATAGAAAGTTTTTTTGGGATGCGCCGACTGCGCCAGGCGCCGGTGGCAGCGCAGCAACCAGAATAAATAATTCCTTTTTGAAATTTATTTGCAGAAATTTCACAGCCATCCCATAGGACTATGTTCTTGACTGAATAACACTGCTGTGATACAGTAAGCGGACCCCCACTACCAAGATGTGTCTACCAAACCCAAGGAGGCAGCGTGAGTCCGCAAAAAAGTACTTTAACCGTCATCAATCAGTTTTTCAAGTACATCCCGGGATATTTGATCACCAAGTTGGCCAGGAAGCATCAGGTTG
>MWEG01000001.1 GCA_002070945.1 Lentisphaerae bacterium ADurb.Bin082 | reverse complement strand
CTCGAAGGCATTGAAGGCAAAGCCCATGACCGGCTCGTTCAACGCACGCTCGAAGTTGAAGTTCGCCTTCCGGATTACCTTGAGCAGAAACGAAGGCGTCCCGGTCGCAAACCAGTAGTTGGAAAATTCGCATTGGTTAATGAAGAACTGCGCCAGGGACACCGGATTGTACACCGTCTCTGACTTTCCATGAAAACGGTACCCGTCATACCATGCCTTGATTTCGGCAATGAGCTGTTCGCGTGAGATGTTTAATTTATCCACGGCGTCATCCAGGCGCTCCGCAAAGCATTCCTCGAATTCCTCCTGCGTGTAGCCGAGCATGGTGGCGTAGTCAGCATGCATCGTGATGTCGGTCAGGTTGTTGAGGTCGGAGAAAAGCGAGACGTGCGAAAACTTAGTGACCCCGGTGACGAACACAAACCGCTCAAGGCTTTCGCATTTCTTGATCGTGGAGTAAAATCCCTTGAGGACATCCCGGCACGCCGTGGCTTCTGGAGTCGCCAGCGCATTCAGAATCGGCTTGTCATATTCGTCAAGAAGGATGACAACCGGAGAATCCTTCGCGTTCGCGACCGCCCGAACAAGAGACTCGAATGAGGCAGCCAGTTCATCCTCATGGATGTCAACCGAGACCTGGTGCTCAGAAGCCGCCTCGGCCAAGACTCGGGCAAAATATTTGCGCAGCGCCAGTGGCGTCCTGGCATCGCAGTTCGCCATGTCCAGATGGATGACCGGATATTCTTTCCAGTCGTATTTCTTTTTGCTGATGGCAAGACCCTTGAAGAGGTCTCTCTTCCCCTGGAATACTGCCTTGAGGGTGGAAATGGTCAGCGACTTGCCAAAGCGGCGCGGCCGGGACATGAAATAAGACGCCGGCCCTTCAGAAATCAATTTCCAGATGTATTCTGTTTTATCAACATACAGGAAATCATTGCGAATGAGTTTCTCAAATGTATACACACTGCTGGTCAGTTTTTGCATGGCTGATTCCTCCAATACATGAAGATGCTGCGACAAATATACTGTAACATGGAAAGGAAAACATGCCAACCTAGCCATGCCTTACCGACGGGGGGAGGCAGTAACAGGCCATGGATTGCAAAGGCCTTTTCTGCCTGCATGCGTCTGTGCCGACTAAAAGCCTGCGGAAGACACGTGCCTTCGCCCATTGTCCATTAAAGTCCGCTAACGTCCACGTCCACTGTCCACTAAAACACTTTACCCGGGGTGCCAAGCACCGCAGCTTGTCGGAACTCCGAGTATCAATCGGTGACCAATATTACAAGCATTCATCACAAAACTTCGCACATTACCCAAAAATGGTGATTGCCTACTTAAAACAGGTGTATATTAACCACGCCATCCTTTCCAGCCCGTCAACCGCAAACAGAAACCGGGAGGACTTTGGGAATGAAAAGTCGTCTTAAAAAACTGCTGCGGCACATCTTTTACTGGGATTCTCCTGCACAAGGCGCATTTTTCGGGCTGACCCTGGCCATTGTCGGCACCTGGCTGCTGCTGTCGCTTTTCCACTTTCTTTGGACTCAAGGCGCCTTTGGCTGGATTTGGCTGCCGATGTGGGATGATTGCAGTGCTTCTTGGTCAGTTAAGGCATTCGTGGATGCTGCGGCAATCCTGCTGCTCTATTCCCTGACTCTCACTGTGCGTTCTTATGCATTTTTCAGCCACCAGCGCTTCCAGGTCTGGATATGGCTGGTTCCTATTCCGTTCTTCGTCGCTCTTACAGCCGGAGTCGTTGTTGCTGGATTGTGCGGCTCGCTACTGGTTTGCTGTATCACTTTCTGCTGGCTTTTCCCCTTGCTGCTGCTGTCTAAAATCGGCTGGAGGCTCTGGCTCGGCCACGCGCTGTGTTGGAGCCTCGGACTGCTGGTCTGTGATGTTGTTCGAAGTAATCTGAACAACGTCTTGGAACATCTCATTGGATCCCCAGAACTACCCGAATTCCTTCAGTTGCTCTCTTCCTCCATCCAGGAAATTCTGCATCTCCGGGGGGCTGGCTGGGTCTGGCTCCTGGTCGCTGGGCTCTTCCTGCTCCTTCTGGGGTATCTGTTGACCGCCCGGCTCTGGGCACGGGCGGCGGGTCTGCCATACCGGCAAATCTTTGGGCGCGGAGTGGCCATTCTGTGGCTCCTGTTCGGAATCAATTACCTTTTCCAGCTTTGCCTCGCCTGGCAGGGAGTCAAAGAAGCAAATCAAGCGGTTGCCGCACTAGAACAGCGTTTCAATCGCCCGCTGACAGCCCAGGCCCTCGGCGAATTGTACTATAACGGTGAACAGCCTGATCCCGACTTCTGGCAAAGCATAAAGACGCTGCGCGAAAACAGCAAGCCGCTCCCCAGTGAACTCAGCGCATTATCCGTTCCACATATCGAGTTTCCGCCAGAAGCGATGCGGCAGGTGCGCCAACGCTTCCAAGATATAGAGGCTGAGCTGTCACAGTGGGAACAGATGTTTAGCGGCAGCATTCCGCCACCGGCGCTGTCTTACAAACGCGGCCATCTGTTAACATTGCTGTTGCCGCACCTCGGCCCGATCAGGGACTTTAATCGTCGGTCATGCTGGCGGGTGCGTCTGGCGCTGAAGGCCGGCGATGTCAACGCAGCCCTGGCAGCCTGCGAACGCCAGGCCAATGCCAACAATGCACTGCTGCGCGAAACTACTCTAATCGGCACCCAGGTTTGGAGAGTCTGTACAGAACTTTGGCTGGACTCCCTGGAAATGCTGCTGGAATCCAGGGCTTTGTCGGATGAACAGTTGAATGCACTGACGCCCCGGCTGAAAACGACGGAAAAGCAGGTACCAGTCATGCATGAACGCGCTATCTACAGCGAAGCAGTCATGGAGCTGGACCTCTTTGAAATGTTTGCCATTACAAGAGAGACAGGGAACGAAGAATTTGACAACAGCGCACGATGGCGTGATTTCCGCTATTTTGTGCCGCAGCTCTGGTGGTATGCGGCTCTGGACAAAGCCAATATAGCGCGAACCTTCATGGTGTCTGATTTTTCGGAAATGCCAGAGCGCAAGGATATTGGCAGACCGCTGCTTCTCAGCAGCATGCTCCTGCCATCGAATGCAGCTGGCAAAAAGTTTCATGGCTTAACCGCCCGGCTGCGGGCGATGCAGGTGCTGATCATGGCGGAGCAGCACCGTCGCCGCCATGACGACTGGCCGGAACAGCTGGAGAATCTGCCGGAGGACCCTTTCACCGGCGAACCATTGCGCTATCACTGCGGGGATTGTGTCCTTCGGGTCGATGTCGCCACCTGGGATGAAGAATCCAGCCTCTGGAGCGTCGATGCTCAACAACGCACCGTTCCAGCGGTTCAAGTCTGGAGTGTAGGACCCGACATGATTGATGACAATGGCCTGCAAGCTCCTACGCAGCCGGATGGACGCCGCCCAGATGATATCCGCGCCATCCTGCGCCTGAAGCCGCAGAAGCTTTGACATCTGCCCTGCCCAGCATACGCTGCAAGAATGCTTTCAAATACAGCCTTTGCCGATGAAAAGCAGGCGTTGAGCCGAGTTTGGATATTCCACCCATCCAGGAGATTTCCATGCTGATCAAAGAACCGGAAACAAAAGCTGAAATTGATTCAATGTGGCAGCTCAACCATCGGATATTTGCAGAGGAGTTTCCTCAACATCCGCCGCATGCCGATGGTCGTTTGGTGGACAAATTCCATGCAAAGAATCTCTACCGAATCGCCTGGGACGGTGAACGCACTGTCGGCATGATCTGCGCTCACTGGCAGCCGCCCTTTTCTGCAGTGATGAAGTTCGGCTCATGGCTGTCAAGTCGCCTGCCAGAAGGAAAAACCGCTGAAATACGCCTGTTTGCGTTGCTGCCTGAATATCGCTGCGGGCCGCTGGCAATCGCCTTGGCGGTCTCCATGCTGGTCGAACTTGAAAAACGCGGGCTGCAAACGCTGGTGATCTCAGGAATTTCCGTGCAGCAGAATTTTTATCGGCACATCGGCTTCCAGGTGGCCGGAGAGCCAGTCAACGAAAATGGGGTGATTTTCTTCCCGATGACCGGCGATCTATCCGCTATCTTAAAAACCAATCCGACTTGGCAAAAATATCAGCGCCGGGCCGGTCAATCAACTTGGTTCATTTCACATAAAAAGTAATAAATAGGGTAATGTGCGAGATATTGTGACAGAAAGGGAGATTTGGCACAGCGGTTCTGTTTGTCAGACGTCCCGGTAGTGCCCCTACTGGGCACCAGTTTTGGGGTATGCCTCCCCCCAGGCTAAAGCCTGGGGTTAAGCATGGTTAAGCGCCTACGGCGCACGGGGGCATGACTGTAAGCATGATGCATCTTCATGGTCTGGAAGCCTGTACAAGATACGTGCCTTGACTCCGTATGTCCATGACTGTCCACTTCCGTCCACGTCCACTCTCCACTAATGTCCACTAAAGTCCACAGTCCATCGTCTACTGATGTCCATTAA